>JAVERS010000054.1:0-10131 GCA_034007015.1 Desulfuromonadaceae bacterium | reverse complement strand
CTAGCGTTGAAACTTTAGCACACTGGATACCAGCTCCAAAACAAGTTTTAGATGATGTTGCTATGTTGTCGTCTTATCTTGGAACTAGGCTAATTGAAGGCTTAAAATACAAGGAAGAGCAGGCTTTATTGTACGGGACGGGTGATGGAGTTACTATTAAGGGTATTAATGTACAAGCAAGTTCTTTTAATACTACTAATCTTGGGGAGTTGCTGGACACAAACTCTACTATTATAGATGTTCTTAGAGTCGCATTGCTACAAGCAGAATTAGCGGAGCATGATGCAGATGCGATTGTTTTAAATCCAATTGATTGGACAAAAATTGAACTGCTTAAAGATAGTAATGGTAATTATCTATACGCAAATCCGCATGTATTAAATCCTAGAGGACTTTGGGGTAAAAGCGTAGTTTCTACAAAAACTATGACTGCTAACAACTACCTAGTAGGAGCTTTTGCTAGCGGTGCTATGGGTTGGGATAGAGAGCAAGTAAATGTAAGAGTTTCAACCGAGGATAGAGATAATTTTGTGAAAAATATGGTTACTATCCTTTGTGAGGAGCGCTTAGGTTTAACAGTATTTAGACCAGAGGCATTCGTGAAAGGAGCTTTAGTTGCAGGTTAAATTAATAGTCTTAGAGACTTTTTTTAGGGGTGGTAAGTTACACCACCCTAACCAACAAATAACAGTAGGTGAAAGAGTTGCTAGCGAGCTTATTAAGCTTAATTTGGTTAAAAAAATTGAGCCTATTAAACCTATAAAAGAAGTTGATAAAAAAAAAGAGAATGGTTTTGTGTCGCAAGCGGAGCCAGCCTCCATGAAAGAGACTGCGAAAAAGTCGAAGCGTGGAAAGCCAAAAACCCAAAAAAAAGAGGGATAATAGTAGTAAACAACACCTATCAGCTTTTTAAAGATGCTGATGTGCTTTTAGCAGTTGATAGAGCTTGGTGGGAGGTTATGAGCCCTAATTTTAATGGGTTAAAGTATAGTGGAGTGAGTAGCTTGCAAGATGTAAAAAAGCTACCATTCCACCATGCGGGGAATAGTGGAGCTACTGCCTTGCTTTTAGCAAAGTATCTAGGAGCTGAGAAGATTTATCTCTTAGGTTATGATTTAAAAATTACAAATGGCAAAAAGCATTGGCACGGCAACCACGATAAAAGATTAGGTAATGCTGAAACTATGAGTAGTTGGCATAGACATTTTGAACTGATTTTTAAAGAGTTTAAAAATATTGAGGTTGTAAATTGTACACGCGAAACAGCATTAGAGCTTTTTGAGAAAAGGGAGTTAGAAAAATGCTTATAGATTTAAACGAAATTAAGCTTCATCTTAGGCTAGATGATGAGCCTTGTACCGACACAGACCCAGAATTAATAAACATGCTTGATGCGGCGGTTGAGTACTGTGAGAAATTCGTAGGATTTAAGATAAGTGAAACCAACATGACTCCCTCTATAAGAAATGCTATTTTACTAATTCTAGGTGATTTGTATGATAACCGCGAGGGCTTAGCGCCCAATAGAGGATATTATAGAGATGATTTAGTTGAAAAAATGTTACACTTCCACAGAGTAGGATTAGGCGTATGAAAGCAGGAAGATTAAGACACCGTGTTGAGTTGCAAGAAAAAATAATTACACAAAATTCTAAAGGTGAAATAACTGAAAGCTGGAGCACTATCAAGAAAATTTCTGCTGAAATTGCAGATTTGAGTGTTAGAGACTACATTAGTTCGCAATCTTTGCAAAGCGAAATTACAACACGAATAACAATAAGACCGAGAATTATTAAACCTACTATGAGAATAGTACATAAAAACACTATTTATACAATAGTTGGCACTTTAGACGACCCAAAAAGCAAAAATGAACACTTAACCATAACCGCTAAAAAAGGCGCGATAAATGAGTAGATGTATTATCGTAGGAACGGGCGCAAGCGCTAAAGGCTTTATCCAGCCAGAGGGGGTTGATATAATCGCAGTGAATGGAGCTATTAATAAAGTTAAAGCTACACATTTCTTTACTTTAGACCCTAGGGGTGCATTGAAGTATTATGTAAGCCCTAAAAAAGATGTTAAATACCATATTGCAAGTGATGGCACTTTTTCTTTACCGTCTTGGGTGGAAAAATGGAAAAGGGTTGGAAAAATGAGAAGAGGTAACCAACCTTTAGATAAAAATAGTGTAGAGTGGCTAATTTGGAAAGATGGAGCTACTAAGGGATTGCAAAAAGAAGGAATTAGCAATGGTAATAGTGGGTATGGGGCTATAAACTTAGCATACCATTTGGGATATAAGTATGTGGCTTTGGTTGGAATAGATGGCGTGGGTAAAAACTACAAGCATTTGAACGAATTGATAGGAAGTATAGACCCAGAAATGATAGATATTACAAGTCTTGGGTTGGTTAATAGCGTAAAACAAATGAGCCTTGAAGAGTGGTTGGAGTACTCAGATGGTTAATATTATATGCGTTTATAAAAGCGGTAACTTTAAACAAGGATACATAAACGCTACCTACAAGCCAGAGCATGTTTTAAGGCTTAAAAAACAAGTTGAGGAAAATGTAACAGTGCCTTTTAGGTTTTATTGCTTGTCTGATGTAGAAATTGAAGGCGTTGAGGTAATTCCTTTAACAGATAACTTAAAAGGGTGGTGGAGTAAAATAGAAATATTTAAGCACTTTGAAGATTTTTTATATTTGGATTTAGATATTACTATTTTAAGAAATATTAATGAGTTAATAGAAACGCAAGGTAGCTTTATAGCCTATGAGGACGCCTTGAAAAAAGGCGAGTTAAATAGTTCCATTATGCGAGTTAGGGGAAATTATCGCTTCATATACGATATTTTTATCCAAAACAAGCTTGAAATTATGCGCGAATATGCAACTAATAAAAAATGGGGAGACCAAAAATTTATAGAGGACTGTTTGGATAAGTTTGAATTTTTTGACAATAAATATTTTCATTCATTCTTGTTTGACAAAAAACCTAAAACAAATGAGCTTATAGAGATTTATTGTGGAAATATAAAACCGTGGGGCAAAAATGGCTGATGTAAAAATTAAAGGATTAGAGGAAATAATCAAAAATTTACAAAAAATAAACAATAAAGAAATGAAAAAGATAATGAGAAAAGCTACTAGGGCTGGTGCTGGAGAGATAAGAAAAACTGCTAAAAAAAATGCAAAAGCGCTTGACGACCCAAAAACACCTGAAAATATTAGCAAAAACATAGTAACTAGAGCTAGAAGGACAATAGATAAAAGTGAAATTAAAATGAGTGTTGGGATTTTAGGTGGGGCTAGGCAAATGGGCAAATATGGAGAACTTAAAGGCGCTGGCAAAGGAAACGCTGGAGGAGATACTTTCTATTGGAGATTTTTAGAATTTGGAACTTCAAAAATGCCTGCTAAACCTTTCATGCGAAATGCCATGATGTCGTCCCAAAAGCAAGCTTTTGATAAAACAGTTGAAAAAGCTAAAGAGGAGTTTAAAAAACTATGACTACCTCACCTCTTTTTGAATTATGTAGTTTAGATGCAACGGTAACAAGCTTGCTAAAAGAAGGAAATATTTTAAAAGTATTTAAATTTGGAAGCGCCCCGCAAGACACAAAACCGCCGTATGTTGTTTGGCAAAACATAGGGGGAGTTCCGATTAATTACTTAGGTGAGCGCCCAGACATGGAAAACAGATTAATACAAGTTGATGCTTATGCTACAACGCAAGAAAAAGTAACAGAAATAATAGACGCAGTAGAATATGCGATTGAAGAGGACGCACACATAGTTGGATATAATATTGATGAACTAGATGTTAATACTGGCTTATGGAGAGCTAGTTTTGATGCAGAATTTTACAACACAAGGAGTTAGAAATGGCTATTAAGACACAAGGAACACAAGCTTATATAATCGACCCAAAAAAATGGAAAACAAATCCATCTGATGCGATTATTAAGATAGGTTGTATAGACGGGCTAGATACGGGTGGAAACCCTGCGGATGATATTGAGGTTGCATGCTTAGAGGCAGATGCAAGGGCGTATATTAAAGGGCTTAGAACTCCAGGTGATTTAAGTGGGACTATTTCTTACGACCCAAATGACGAAAGCCACCAAAGGCTTTACGAATTATCGGTTAGTGACGACATAGAAGAGTCTAAGTATTGGATTTTAATTGGCTTAAGAGATGGAAAAAATATTGAGCCTGAATTTGATACGAGTGGTATTTTTCAGCTTCCTGAAGATACTAATGGAAAACTAACTAGAAGTTGGTTTGTGGTTGATGGGTATGTTAAGGATTTTACATTAACTTTTAGTGGAAATTCTAAAGTTGAGGTATCTTTGTCTATTAAGCGCTCTTCTTTTAGTGGGCTTTGGAGAAAAGGAACTATTTTTACTTTAAGCACAGAGCAAAGTAACTTATTGAGCAATTGGAGCAACAATGGCTAATTTGAAAGAGGCATTAACAGCCGTAAAACTAGAAAAGAAAACCATCGCACTTGATGAAGGGACTACTGCGGATGTATATCTTAGAGACTTAAGTTATGGAGCATCTTTTGAGATATTAAAGCTAGGCAAAACTAGCGCAAAAGAAAGCAATATAATTATGGTTAGAGAGATGGTTAGAGATGAAAGTGGGAATAAAATTTTTACAAATGAAGAGTTAGAAAATCTTGAATCTTCTGTTTTTATGAAACTTCTTAAAGTGTGTGATGAGTTTTTACAAAAAAAAACAGCGAAGAAGTAGAGGACATTTGGCACGAATTAGTCCTTAATGGCATAGGCGGTTGCACAATCGCCGAAGCCAAAGAGAATATTACCGCAAGTGAGTTTTTATCTTGGGTAAGATATATAAACAAGTATGGAACTATTAATCCCAATATTAGGCTAGAGGTAGCTAGCGGACAAATATGCTATACTCTAGCTAAGGTAAACGGTACTAAAGGAGTTAAACCTATGGATTTTATGCCTACTTTGCTTGAATTAAACAAACAAAAACTCCCAAGTGAGCCAACTTTTGAAGATATGATGAGGTTGTTGTAATGGCCAGTAAAAGTTTAGGCACTCTTACAATTGATATGATTGCCAAAACAGGCAATTTTGAAAAAGGCATGAGTAAAGCCGAGCGTTCTACCTATAACTTTAAGAAAAATAGCAAAAAAAACATTGATAGCGCTATGACTAACATTGCTAAGGGGTTTGCAGGCGCTACTGTTGCAATAGTAGGATATACAACAGCATTAGCAACTATCGCACTAAAATCCACGCAAGCCGTTGCAAGTCAAACAAGGCTAGCTGAAGCACTACATACGAGTTATGACTCTTTAACAAGCTTAAATTTAGCTTTTGCCGATAAAGGTATTGATGATTTTGAAAGTTCTATGAATAGACTTAACCGTAGGCTAGGTGCTGCTGAATTAGGAAGAGGAGCAGCATTAAAAGCGGTTGAGGAGCTAAATTTAAACTTAAAAGAACTTAGCACTGTTGAAGCAGATGAGCGTTTAGCAATTATTGCAGATAGGATTAAAGAAGTTTCTACAAGTAGTGAAATGGCTGCTAGATTTGCACAAGACTTAGGTTTTGAGCAGAAAGAAGCTGTAAACTTCTTCCTTCAAGGTGGGGATGCAATAAGAGAGTATAGCAAAAGAGTTGAAAAACTAGGTTTAGCCTTAAGTGATGTGGACGCTAAGAGAATTGAAGAGGCACATAATGCTATGGGATTTTTTGGAGATGCTACTAAGGGCGCTACACAGCAACTAGCTTTAACTTTCGCTCCCGCTATTGTTGCTATAACAGAGGTTATGGAAGATATGTTGGAGGCAACTGGCGGATTAAGCAAATATTTTAGTAATCTAGGCAAAGTAGCCATAGAGGCTTTTAGCTACATAGCAGATGGTGCAGATATTGCTTATAGGACAATAGGTGCTTTGATTGACTCTATTAAGTGGCTAGCAGGTAACGCTACAAGGCTATTAGCCCCATTAGGGGAAGCTTTTGGTGGGCTAGTTGGAAGTAAAGATATAGAAAACTACTTTAAAGAGCAGCTTATTTTGGCTGAATCTATGGTAGAAGTTTCTACAAAAAACATGAATGAAATCTTTGAAAGGAACCTTCTAGGTGAAGAGTTTAGAAAAAAATATAAAGAAAACTTAAATAAAACTTTTGAAGGGCTAGGAGAGTCCAAAATCGCTTCTAGTATAGAGATAAAAGGAACGGACAACACCGCAAAAGAAGCAGTTAAGAGCTATGAAGAACTATTAGGGGTTTACAGTAGAACGCAAGCTTTACAAAACAGCTTTAAAGAAGAGTTAAAAAACATAGAAAAAAGCACAGCGACCGCAGCACAAAAAACAGAATTAATCGCGCTTGCAACGCAAAAATATAACGATGAATTAGAAAAATTAAACGAGAAAAAAGGCTATTTAGATATTTTAGGTGAATTCGATAAAGAACAAGCCCTTGCAAATGATTTTGTAAAAACTATTGAAGAAATAAACGATAGTGCGAGCACGCATGCTGAAAAATTAGAATTAATGGCTTTGGCAACGCAAAGATATGAAGAGGCTTTAAAAAATTTAGAGCCTAAGAAAAAAACCTTTGATGAGCTTTTAGGAAATTACGATAAAAATCAAGCAGCTCTTAATGAATACAATCGAGCTTTAGAAGAAATTAGCAGTAGTGCTGCGACAAATGAAGAGAAAATCTACTTACAAGCTTTAGCACTTGAGAGATTAAATGAAAGTTTAGAAACCTCTAAAACATACTGGGAGCAGTGGCTAGAAGGCGCTCAAAATGCTTTAGAAAATTTCGATGAATTAGGAAAAACCGTTGTTGATAATTTTACTAGCGGTTTTGGAAACGCTTTTGAAAAAGTATTGACAGGCGCTAGTAGTTTAAAAGATGGCTTTAGAGATATGATGAGCGGGCTTGCTTCTTCTGTAATAAACGCAATAGGGCAAATGATAGCACAATGGATGGCTTATGAAGCAGTACAACTAATTGTTGGAAAACAAACGCAGGCAACCGAAGCTACAAGACTACAAGCAAACGCATTGGCCATGGCACAAATGGCAGGATTAAATGCTTTTGCATCTACTGCGGCAATTCCTGTAACAGGACCAGCTTTAGCACCCGCCGCTATGGCTGCCGCCTTAGGGATTACTTTGCCTTTTGCAGGAACTATTGGAGCTACCGCTTTAGCGGGGATGGCTCACGATGGTTTAGATAGCGTGCCTAAAACAGGCACATGGCTACTAGAAAAGGGTGAGCGTGTAATAACAAGCAATACAAGTGCGAAACTAGATAAAACGCTAGATAGAGTTAATAACAATAATTCAAACTATACTCAAAACATAAATATAAACGGTAAATTAGACAATAGAACGGCCAATCAAATTGCGATAGAAACTAATAGAATGTTTAATAAAACAAATAGAAGGCTTGGCTAATGTTTATAGATGAGAGATTGCTTGATTGCGTTAGGTATGGCTCTTCTTTTGGGCTAGAATATAAAACAAACATAACAACTATGCGTAGCGGTGTGGAGAGCAGAAATGCTGAATGGAAATACCCAAAAGGTAGATATTCCATTGACTACAACGCAGTAACGCCTGATGAATACATAGCTATAAGAGATGCGTGGGTTGTAGCTAATGGGGCTCATAGAGCTTTTAGATTTAAAGATTGGAGCGATTTTATAGTAAAAGACCAATTTATAGGTTTTGGTAGTGGTGAAACACAGGAAATACAGCTTTTTAAAAGATATTCTTTTGGAAATTACTACAAAGATAGATTAATTTATTTGCCTATTTTAGAAACTTTAGAAATAAAAGCTGATGATGCAATAATTCCTTTTGCTTTTTTAGATAAAGGAAAAATTGAGATAAATGTAGCAAGCGGTAAAGAAATAAAAGCAAGCTTTGAATTTGATGTGCCTGTTAGGTTTGTAGAAGATAAAATAATGAGCGACCCTTTAGTAACTAGGGGTAATGATAGGTTTATAATGAACACGGGTGCGGATTTAGTTGAGGTAATTTTATGAGAATTTTGCCAAAAAATTATGGTGAAAAGCAATCTTTAACGCTTTGTAGATTGTTAAAATTTAAAACGATTGATGGAAAAGAATATGGCATAACCTCTTTAGATGTAGATTTTGAATTTAAAGGCTTGGTTTATAAGTGTGCTGGAAATGATGTTAGCACGATTATGGACGATAACGAATTTACAATTGCAAACGCTGAAACTGTAAGCATAATTAGGCTTAGTGGACTAACTTATAAATCTTTGAAAAGTGGAATACTAGACAATGCAACATGGGAGCTATACGAAGTAGATTATGAAACTTTAGATTATATTTTATTAGATAAAGGAATGGTTGGGGTTGTTGAGGTAGTACAAAAAGAAATTATGAATATTGAGTTGCTTTCTTTGTCTAATGCCTTAACTGTCCCTTTTGGGTGTGTTGACTCTAAGAGATGTAGGGCTATTTTTGGGACAGAGGCAAACAGTATGTTTGGTTGTGGAGTAGATGCGTCTAGCATGTGGACAAATGGAGAAGTAACTGGGGTTGATGATAGTGAGCCTGATGTCTTGTTTGCAGATAAAAACATAGTTTTAGATACAGCCAAAATTCAAAGAGCAGCGAGAGTTCAATTTTTAACTGGAAATAACGCAAGTGATTTTTTATATCAAGTTGAGGCTTTTAGTGGTACAAGTGGCTCAATTTTGCTAATGGAGGCAACTCCATATCCAATAAAGATTGGAGATACTTTTAAAATCCGCCCTGATTGTGATAAAATCCCTTCTACATGCAAGGAATATAATAATTTTATAAATTACAAGGGAGAGCCTTTTATACCCTCCCAAGATGCAGTAGCTGCTAGCTTACCTTTTGGACAAACTACTGGCGGTTTTATAGGCGGGATAGATGATTAAAAAAGTAGTAGAAACTGCTAGAAGTTTGGTTGGCACAAAATGGAGGCACAAAGGACGCTCGAAACACTCTATTGATTGTGTTGGAATAATTGTTTATTCTTTTGCAGCCGCAGGGGTTGAGATAATAGATAGAAAGCACTATGGAAGAGAGCCTTGGAAAGATGGCTTAGATGAAGAGCTCGAAAAGAATTTTGGTAAAAAGCTAGATAAAAAAGAAATGAGAGAGGGTGATGTAGCGGTTATTTGGTTTGATGATATGCCAGCCCCCTCTCATATTGGAATAATAGCAAAACACCCTTATGGTGGCTTAAGTTTGATACATTCTTATAGTATGCAAAATACAGTTGAGCATTTTATAGATGATGTTTGGTACAATCGAATATCACATATTTATAGGTATCAAAAATGGCAATCATTGCAGTAGGAGTAGCGGTAGGTGTTGGCCTAGGCGTTGTATCACAAATGTTATTTAAGCCTAAGGTTAGGGCTGAAACAAGAAGATTAGGAAGTTTAAGCGAGCAAACAAGTAAAGAAGGCGAACCGCAACCAATAGTTTATGGAATTGCACGCCCTGTTGGTGGTAATGTTATATACCAATCTAAACCTATAATTAGAATTGTAAAAGAAAAGGTTGGTACAAGCAAAGGCAAAGGCGGAGGAAAATCTAAAACGCAGTACCAAGATGTTGAACATGTGTATAGGTATTATGCCATTAGGGTTTGTAGGGGAGATGGTATAGCATATCGTAGAATTTGGAGAAATGGAAAATTAGTTTATGATGCTATAACGCCTAACTTTAACAATAGTCCTTTTTTGAAATATTGTAAACTGTATAGTGGTAGTTATTTACAGATGCCAGATGCTACTTTAGAAGGCATGCTTGGAGTTGGAAATGTGCCAGCCTTTAGAGGCTTAGCTTATATGGTAGTCACAAATGAGGATTTAACCGATTTGGCAGGAATGATACCGCAGTATGTTTTTGAAGTTGCTAGACCGCAAGGCGTTACTTTAACAACCAAACCTTATCCTTTATTAGAGGTAGAAAGTATAGGAAACCTCTCTTATTCATTCAAGGGCGGGCTAGGAAAAGGTGTTATAAATGGTATAACAAATTTAAAATATTCCTTTGATGGCGGTATTTTTGATACAATTATTAAAATAAACAAACTTGAAGAGATTGG
>JAVERS010000053.1:0-10327 GCA_034007015.1 Desulfuromonadaceae bacterium | reverse complement strand
GTGAGAAAATCAAGAAGACCATCAGTGTCGGGGTGAGTGAATTCCCGCACGATACCAAGGCGTTCTGGCAGGCGATCAAGTATGCTGATGTGGCACTGTATCAGGCTAAGGAAGGGGGGCGCAACAAAGTGGTGCGCTTTGAACCCCACATGTGGGTTGACGATGAGTTCTAGTTTTCATGCAATACACAGGTGGATCTGCTCCTCTTTGTCTTTGAAGAGGAGCAGATACTTGAGCCGGGTTACGCTCTCCACGGTAAGGGGATCTGGTGAGTGTCAGACTACAACCACCTGTCCTTCTGCATCGCAATAACGCATTACTTCCCCGATCAGGGTGGCAACTTCTCCTGCTGCACGCAGACGTTCGAGCAACCTGTGCGCCGCTGGCGCTGGCACCGTCATCAGAAGCCCCCCTGAGGTTTGGGGATCGCACAGCAGGTCGAGGGCCAGGGGGTCGAGCGTATCTAGATCGCGCAGGTTTTTTCCGTAGTGTTGGCGGTTGCGGTAACTTCCTTCGGGAATCAGCCCCACCTCTGCCATCTCGGCAACTCCTGGATATGCAGGGAGGGTTGCGGAGTCGATCCTGATCTCCACCTTACTTGCCTGCGCCATTTCACTGCAGTGCCCCAACAACCCGAACCCAGTTATGTCGGTGCATGCGTGTACACTCTCTTTAAGCATCACCGCGGCTGCATATTTGTTGAGGCGCATCATTCCAGCAATTACAGCGTCTATCTCTTTCTCTGTTACAATCTCTGCTTTCAGCGCTGTTGTGAGAATGCCGCTCCCCAGCGCCTTGGTCATGATCAGCTTGTCTCCAGGCTGACACGTGCGGGTAGTAATGAGTTGGTCCGGATGTACCGTGCCGGTAATTGCCATGCCGTATTTTGGCTCATCATCCTCGATGGAGTGCCCCCCCGCCAGTACCGCTCCAGCTTCGTGTACCTTGTCGCTTCCACCCCGCAGAATTTGCGTCAGAATATCCATATCCAGACAGCGTGGAAACGCTACAATGTTCATGGCAGTGATGGGTTGCCCCCCCATGGCGAAAACATCAGACAGTGCATTGGCCGCCGCAATAGCGCCGAAAGTGTAGGGATCATCCACTACCGGGGTAAAAAAATCCACTGACTGCAGCAGATATAGTGTATCGCTGATACGATAGATACTTGCATCCGCAAACGGAATATCTTCGGAGAGAAGATTTGGGTTGGTGTTGGGTGGCAGTTGGCTCAGAACCTGAGCCAGGGTCTCGGGACCCAGTTTGGCCGCTCACCCGGCGCTGCGCGCCATCTGACTCAGAGCTATTTTCTTGCTATCCATAAAGATATATCCCTTTTAAGTTTTTAACTGCTTATCGATTCTCTATTGTAGGGGCTTGTGACACCCATTCCAAGGGATACTTTGCAATGGGTGTCACGAGTCTCCACCTGTACCGGATGTTGAACAGTTGCTTTCACTAATCACAGACCACCACTACTAAGGGGTTATGCCGGTGCAGGCAGCTTCCAGCCCTCACGTGCATCACCCTTGCGCAGGGTGTATTTTTGCGTATCGAAATGTTCCAACAGTGCCTGCACCGGCTTGCGTGCACTGCCGATGAGGTCGCGGTATTCTGCTAAGGTTAGGCTTGAATGGGAGGCGAAGTGTTGAATAAGAGCATTCAGCGCCTGAGTATATGCATCTGGATGGATAAAAATATCATCCGTGAGTTTAAGGAGTTTTTGTGTAAAAAAGATGTAGCCGAGCAGATCCTCAGGATTTTCAGCGCCGAAATCGATCCGTCCAAGCATTTCAATGCGTCCCTTTACCTGCACCCCTGCGTGTGCGTATTCAGCGCAGATGGCGGCAATTATTTGTTCCTGCGTTGCATTGGGATACGGAGTGAATTGTGTCTCTTTGATCCACTCTCCCACCCGTTCCAGTTCAGCTTTTTGGAGTAGATCCTCAAACGCTTTGTTACTCAGGTGTTTGGGTAGCAAGGCTTTCAGGGTAGCATGCCCCATCCCCGGCAGGAGAGGGCTGGCTGCATGGTGCGCGTTAACCGCCTCTTTTACGCGGTGGAGCCACAGTTTCATGCTGCTGGCATCGACCCACTGATCGCCAAGGGCAATAACCTGGCCGCTGTTTTGCAGGTGCTCAAGGTTGGTGCTGATGCGCTCACGGCTTAAGGCGGAGATCTGCTCCAGATCTTTCACCCGTGCGCATTGCAACTCACTGAGCTTTTGCAGAATAAAAGAGCCTTCGCCAGATTCTAACTCTGTGAGCGCCTGCTGTATCTCAGGACGAAAACGTTTATGCTTTTTTGCGCTCGGGTCGATGACGGTACCGCCACCGATGGTGTGCATAGGGGAGTAGGAGCGGATAATGAAGCGATCTTCTCGATGCGCAACTAGCGGCTTATCGAGGTGGATTTGCACCAACGCACTTTCCCCCGGTTCCAACTGTTCCCGATCGAGAAGGGCCACCACCCCCACAACACGGCTGGTGCCCAGATACAGATGTACTGGGTCGCGGAATTTTAGCGGACGCTCTGCATCCTCCAGCAGGGTTAGGCGTGCATCGAAGCGACTGGTCTGCGCAAAAATTCCCGGGGTGGTCACGACACAGCCACGCTGAAGATTTTCGCGCTGAAGTCCTGCCAGATTCAGGGCCACGCGCTGACCGCAGCGTGCTTCAGAGCATTTTTTGTTATGCACCTGAATATCGCGAATACGCACCTGCTCGCCCAGAGGCAAAATCTCCACAGTGTCCCCGATGGTTGCGGTTCCGGTTAAAAGGGTGCCGGTCACCACGGTACCGAACCCTGCGACACTAAAGTGGCGATCGATAGGTAGGCGCATGGGGCCATCCGCGTCGCGCTCGGGGATGTGAACTGCCTGTGCTGCAATTAGCGCAGTGAGCTCCTTGATCCCTGCGCCGGTAATGGATGAGACCCTGGCCACCGGGGCATCAGCCAAAAAACTCCCCTGCATCGCATCGCGGATCTCCTCTTCTACAAGATCGGCCCAATCCTCTTCCACCAGGTCGATCTTGGTCATTACAATGATTCCGCGCGCAATATTGAGGAGATTGAGGATCTGCAGATGCTCCACGGTCTGGGGCATAACCCCTTCATTGGCATCTATCACCAAGAGCACCATGTCAATTCCGCCAATACCCGCAAGCATATTGCTGATAAACCGTTCATGTCCGGGGACATCGATAACCCCGATCTGCTCTCCACTGTCGAGCTTGAATGCGGCAAAGCCGAGATCGATGGAGATGCCGCGCTGCTGCTCCTCTTTTAAGCGGTCGGTTTTGATTCCGCTCAATGCCGCGATCAGTTCTGTTTTGCCGTGGTCCACGTGACCGGCGGTACCCACAATAATATGTTTGTTATGCGAAGAAGACATCTCTACAAGCCTTTGTCCTTATCTTGATTCAGGGCGTGTACTCCTGCGGCCACCCCCTGCGCCAGTGTCTCAAGTTGGAACGCAAAAACAGTACGTAGATTGAGGATCAGGGCATCATCCTGAATCCGCCCTATAATCGCAGGTTGCTGGCGGCGCAGCTGCAGGGCCAACGCCTCCAGGCTCAGCCGAGGGCAGCGCAAGGCGACTGCGCTCCCGGGCAGAGCGGTCGTGGGGAGAGCTCCGCCCCCAACACAGCTGCTCTCCTCCACAATTTCGATGTGGCAGGCGCTCCCAGCAGAGCCACGCAAGTGTTTGTCCAGCTGTTGCGCAAACATACTGCTCCGTTCGTGCAGAGTGGCCGCAGTCATATTCAGCATCTGCAGGACGGGGATATTTTCAAGCGCTTGCTCATGATCCAGATACTGGCGCAGAGTGGTCTCAAGCGCAGCAAGGGTAAGCTTGTCCATGCGCAGTGCACGCGCAAGAGGATGGTGGCGGATAATATCAATCGCCCACTTTTTACCCACGATGATCCCTGCCTGAGGCCCCCCTAGGAGTTTATCTCCACTAAAGGTGATAACGTCTATGCCAGCTTTCACCTGTTCTGCTACTGTGGGTTCACGTGGGAGACCGAAGGCCGAGAGGTCAAAGAGCATCCCGCTCCCGAGATCCTCCATCACGGGGATATCGTGCTGACGCCCCAAGCTTACCAGCTCATCCGCATCGACGCTCTGAGTGAAGCCGACAATACGGTAGTTGCTCGTATGCACCTTGAGGAGTAATCCTGTCTCAGGATTGAGCGCCGCACTGTAGTCACTTAGATGGGTTTTGTTTGTTGTCCCCACTTCACGCAGGTGTACCCCGCCAGCTTCCATTACATCTGGAACCCGGAACGCACCCCCGATCTCCACCAGCTCCCCGCGAGAAACGACAGCTTCCCGCCCGCGCGCGAGGGCAGTAAGAGCAAGAAGAACTGCACCCGCATTGTTATTAACCACCGCCGCTGCTTCAGCACCGGTGAGGCGGCACAGGAGTTGATCCACATGGGTGTAACGATGCCCGCGCTTCCCACTTTCCAAGTCAAGTTCCAGATTTGAATAGCCCCGTGCAATGCTGGTGATATCTTCTAGCGCCGCGCCACACAGGGGCGCGCGTCCTAGGTTGGTATGCAGCAGGGTGCCAGTGGCGTTGATCACTTCACGCAGAGACGGGATAAGCTTTCTTTGCAGGCGCGATCCGGCATCTGCACGGATCGATTCCAGCTCTGTGTCGAAGTCTGTATCCGCCGCAAGAATTGCCGCGCGCGCATGCATGACC
This sequence comes from Desulfuromonadaceae bacterium, assembly GCA_034007015.1. Taxonomy (GTDB): domain Bacteria; phylum Desulfobacterota; class Desulfuromonadia; order Desulfuromonadales; family Desulfuromonadaceae; genus JAIVHC01. The sequence continues at coordinate 5,616 of JAVERS010000053.1, read as the reverse complement.
GCTTCGCGGGCGGCTTCAAGCACCAGAGAGTGGGGGGCGGTAGAGGTTGAAAGCTGCGGACAAGCTAGAACTTTGTCTACTGCGGGGAGGTTTTTTAACTGCTGTTGTTTATCATGCATGTTTAATGCTTTCGCGTGGATAAAAGGGGAGCGCTGGTGAAACAGCCTCCAGAGAAACGGCCTCCGAGGCTCGTATCCCCGCATGGAACAGCTCAAGCACAGGAGTTGATAGCTGTTCCCTCCCTCGATGGTGTGTTTGTTGCATGTTCGCACCTGCGCTCACGGTAAAGGTATTGATCTTGACGTCACTACTGCGTTAATTGTTTCAGCTGTTTGGTCAGGCGCCACTCTAACACATTACGCTTCAAGACGATAGATTCACCGTTGCCGCAACCTGGAGATTAAGGAAGAGGTCAAGAAGAGGCGCAAGGTTAAAATATATATAAAAACAGATAAATCAGGGAAGAATCTTTAATGCCACAGTCAGAAAAAAATAAATATGCTAAAGTTTGCTTACAGCCTGTACTGCGGATTATACTCCTGCTGTTTCTGAGCGCAGGCGTCCTGCTGGGCAGCTATGGATGTGAAAAAGAGCACACCTGTGACGCGACGCTGGAGTGGGAATGTAGCATTGACGCTTTGAGCAGCTTTCTGCTGCAAAAAGAGGTGTATCAGCATGATGAAGCGCAATGGTATTGTGATAACTTAGTTTTAAAAGGGCATAGCGACTGGCGTCTTCCCACCGATTGTGAGTTATCCGCTTTAGCGTCTAGGTTATCCGCGCAAACAGAGGGTGTGCCGTTAAGTAGTCGAATGGCAACATGCTGGAGTTCTACGCCATATCACGATTCGCTCTTGCGCTATTGGGCGGTTTCTGTTTTTAATAACCAAGCTGCGCCGTTAAGTAGAGATACGTATAACGCAGTTCTATGCGTACGGGATACGCGCAGATAAAAACAATTTGTAGTTTTAGTTGTGGCAGGATATTTTTGTGAATGATGCGCGAATTCAATCGGGGTTGGCTCGGCCAAGGCTGGCAGACTTATACCAGCGGATAACTAGCTTTGTAGGGCAGGAGTTTTTCGCCCACCTGATGACTGAGCTGGCGGTTTTCGCTGATGCTGACTACGCGTTTATCGGTGAGTTTTCTGGGGCGGATAAAAGTAATATCCTAACCAAGGTGGTATATGCTGACGGTAAAATTGCGGAAAATTTTGAATTTCCCCTTAAAAACACCCCCTGCCATATCGTTCTTAACGAAGGTATTACGTACTATTCTCACGATCTAATCAAAGAGTTCCCCCTTGACCACCTCGCCATTAGCCTTGATGTTGACAGCTATATTGGGATCCCCCTGGTCAATTCCAAAGGTGAAGTTCTAGGACCGATGGCGGTATTTAGCCGTACCCAGATGAGTAACATTGATGAGCTCGAGACCGTGATGCACATGTTCGCGATCCGAGCGGCGGCAGAGCTGGAACGTTCCAAGGTGGAGAGCCGTCTTGAAGAAGAAGTTTTCTTCCTCCAGAGCCTGTTGGACGCTATCCCTAATCCAATTTTCTACAAAAACCGCGCCGGTTACTATCTTGGGTGTAACAAAAGCTATGAGTACATTGCCAACAGTTCACGCCAAACCCTGATTAACAGCAGTATCGAGCAGGTGTATTCGGGCGAACGCGCAGAGCTTGGGGCACGCACCGACGCCAAAGTGTTTACCGAGGAGCAGGCACATACCTATGAAACCAGCTTAAAATGTGCTTCGGGGGAGCTCAAGCACGTACTGTTCAACAAGGCACCATTTTTCGACAGCAGTGGGCGGGTTGCAGGGCTGGTGGCCACCATTCAGGATATAACCACCATTAAGCAGATAGAATCCGCGATTCAGTCTCTGGTGGAGGGGACACTCGGATATGCTGGTACCGCATGCTACCGCCGTGTTGCACAACAGTTGTGTGACTGGTTTGGTGCTTCGTGCTGCATTGTGGGGCAGTGTCTGAGCAACGGACGTATCCGCGCCTTGGCGTCGTTTCAAGACGGAGTAAATCACGAAGAGTATGACTTCGACCCCACCAACACCCCGTGTCAGTTGGTTATCAATTCAGGGATGTTTATCTCAAGGGAAGGGCTTCTGCAGCGTTTCCCCCATACGCCGATGGTGGTGAAGCTGCAGGCGCAAGGCTATGCCGGCACCCCCGTCTATGGTCGCGATGGCAAAATTATTGGGGTTTTAAGTGTCCTTTCCCGCACCCGCATTGACAACTTGCAACGCGCCGAAGATGTAATGGCCATCATGGCGGCTAGAGTTGGGGCAGAAATTGAGCGCCAACAGTCAGATAGGGAGCTACGAGAAAACCGCGACCACCTTGATTTCCTCGTGTATCATGACCAACTCACCCACTTACCGAACCGCAAACTATTTCGTGACCATGTCCAGCATGCCCTGTCACGTGCACGCCGTACCCGTCAGCAGGTGGGGATTCTGTTTCTTGACCTCGACCACTTTAAAAAAATCAACGACTCTTTAGGGCATGAAGTAGGGGATGTTGTGTTGCAGTGTATTTCTGAGCGGCTCCAAAACATTGCCCGCTCTGGGGATACGGTGGCACGTATCAGCGGAGATGAGTTTGCAATATTAATCGATCGGGTGACAAGCTCAGAAGAGGTGGTGCGGTTTGCCCAAGCGATTAATCGCACTCTGGCAGAGGTTATTGAGATTGAGGACTACAAGCTTTTTGTCACTGCAAGTGTGGGGATAAGTATGTACCCGCAGGATGCAAAAGATGGCGAATCGCTCCTCAAGGCGGCCGATGCAGCTATGTATCAGGCTAAATACCTCGGGCGTGCCTGCTACCGTTTCTATACTCCTGGCCTCAATGAACGCGCTGGCGAACTCCTCAGACTTGAGGGGGCGTTACGCCAAGCTATTGAAAAAGATGAATTGCTCCTTTACTACCAGCCACAATTTGACCTGCACAGCGGTAAGGTGTTTGGAGTGGAGGCGCTTCTGCGCTGGCAACATCCTCACCTTGGTCTGATGTCTCCGGCGGAGTTTATCCCGATGGCGGAAGAGACTGGGTTGATTGTCTCTATCGGAGAATGGGTGCTCAATGAAGCGTGTAAGCAGGTTCGCGCTTGGCATGCTGCTAGATTGCCGCAGGTGCGGCTGTCGGTGAATATCTCCGGGCGCCAGTTTCATCAGGCTGGGCTTGTTGAGACCCTTAAAAAGATCCCGCAACACACGGGTTTGGAACACAGTCATCTTGATTTGGAATTGACCGAAAGCATCCTTATGGATGACATTGAGGACTCTATCAGTGTCATGGAGCAGATAACTCAGTTGGGGATACAACTCTCCATAGATGACTTTGGAACGGGTTACTCATCGCTGGCGTATCTCAAAAAATTCCCCATAACGTATCTAAAAATAGATCGCTCCTTTGTTCGCGATGTTACCCATAATCGTGACGATGCCGCCATAGCTACGGCGATTGCAGACCTAGCGCGGAATATGAAGCTGGAAGTTATTGCCGAAGGGATAGAAACTGAAGAGCAGCGCGATTTCTTGCGCGACACAAACTGTAAATACGGGCAGGGATTCTGGTTTTCGCCTCCGCTACCCGCAGATCAGATAGCGCTTCTTTTAAGTCAGAACGCCAGTATGGACAAATGAATTTGTTAGTCTTTCCTGCACTATCTAGTCTTCCCTAATCTTCTATAGGACCAATTTTTTCAATTGTTTCCCCATCAATCAGATGGATTTCATCTTCATGCTGGCGAATATCGCCATTGAGGGTGGAGCCAGGTTCAACGCTCAACTCGCGCGTCAGGAGAGTACCTTCAAAATAACTCCCGTGCTTAAGCTGTATGTTGTCGCACGCTAGCTGTCCGCGCATCTGTCCATGGCAGATACAACTGCTGCAGCGCACATCCCCTTGCACCGTCCCCGAATTGCCCACAATCAGGTGCTCTCCAGTTAGGGTGCCATCGAAGGAGCCATCGATCCGCATGCTACCGCTGAATTCTAATTCACCCTGCATGCGGGTCTTCTCCCCCAAAATGGTTGAGATGGGTGCGCCGCCGTGGGAGCTAGGTGACTTCGCTTTTTTTCTAAACATAGACTAGGTACTCCGCAGGTTTGTTTTAGGTGAAATGGTAGGCAAAAAGCACAAACGGCACGTAGCTAAGCGCCATTGTTTTCACTCCCATTACTTTTCACTCAGATATATCAGCGGGTAAGGGTTGATCGGTTTGTCCTGATGGCGCACCTCGTAGTGCAGGTGTGAACCGCTCGAACGCCCAGTGTTACCCATGGTGCCAAGGCGATCTCCCCGCGCCACTGTATCGCCTACTTTTACCTTAACTCGATGTAGGTGTGCGTAAATGCTCAGGTAGTTTCCCGCGTGCTCTATCTTAACCATATTGCCATATCCACCATTGGCCCCAGCGAACACAACTGTACCTGCGGCAGTGGCGAGGACAGGGGTGCCTATCATGTTGGAGATATCGATGCCGTAGTGAAAAGCCCGCCTGCCGTTGAAAGGATCGGTGCGGGAGCCATAGCCGGATGAAATCCAGCCGCTGGTTGGCTCCCCTAGAGGGATGCTGTTTGCAAGCTTGATTATATCGTTGGCGTAGTCCAGCAGCGGTTCCGGTTCGTCCAGAGGGATGGGATAGTATGGCCCCCCTTGATTCCCCCTTTGCGCTGTTGCGGTGATTGCTGTATCCGCAGTGGTAGGGACTTCGACTCCAACCTGGGTGAGAATCTCCTGAATCTGTTCACTGCGTTGGCGTAGTTCTGCCACTTCTTGGCGAAAGAGCTCGACTTTTTCACGCCGCAGAGTTTCGAGTTCATGGCGCATGAGGCGTTCCCGTTCTTGCACTGTAGCAAGTTCGAGTTGTGTGAAGCTCAAGTGTTCGTTCAGATCTTTGCCTTGTATTAAGCTGTGCATCCCAAGGCCTGCGCACACACATAAAAATGCCACTAACACAGTTCCAACAACAGCACCAAAGCGCAAGCGGGACACTTTGAGAGACACCGCGCGGCTACGCCCCTCGTCGCCCGAAATGATCACATGTAGTTTTCTAGACATAAGCATCGATTCTGTCAGGAGGTGGATGTTGTAGAAGCGTCTCCAGCCACGTGTCTTTGCGCAGCTGGGGATTTACTTTAAGTGAGCTCGAACAACAAATTCTGTCTTTTGCCTTATCGCGCCTGTACATGTACGGGGCAGCTACGTATACTCCGCACTGTTTGCGCCCCTGCCAGATACAGCAGGTTGACTCTGCATTTTCTCTGTTTAGATAGCGTGACGCCATGTTTTTGCGTCATTCTAATTGTAATAGCATAGTTTATAAAATGACGCGTCATACTAGGTTATTAAGGTATATTTTGTCAAATATTTGCGCGCACACATAACTACACATAACTTTGTACGCTGCGCATCTGGGGCGCATCCGCATATTGGTAGAGGGTGGAATTTTGAAAAATAGTACGCACAACAGAATAATTGTGATAGGGGGCGGAGCGGCAGGGATTCTAGCCGCGGGAACTGCAGCCGCAGCTGGTGCTGAAGTGCTAGTGCTGGAAAAGATGCCGCGAACCTTGTTGAAAGTGGGG
>JAVERS010000015.1:0-56389 GCA_034007015.1 Desulfuromonadaceae bacterium | reverse complement strand
CCTGTTCCCATCCCGAACACAGAAGTTAAGCTCTGTAGCGCCGATGATACTGCACGGGTAACTGTGTGGGAAAGTAGGTCGCCGCCGAATTTTTCTCTGAAAGGACCCACATAAGTGGGTCCTTTTTTTTTCATAATTTTAAAGTTTTCGAATTCTTTTATACTCTTATCAGTAGCTATACTGGTGCCTTTTCTAGTCCTTATCCATCTCTATTGCGTAGCTCTTGATCTTGCGATGCAAGTTAGAGCGTTCCAGACCTATCTCTTCTGCTGTCTTAGACACGTTCCAGTCGTTTTCATGCAGCTTAGCGCGAATAAATTCACGTTCAAAGCATTCTCGGGCTTCTTTGAAGTCAGAATAGTCCAAAGAGATATTTTGTCCTGTCGGCTCTGACTCTTTGCTGTCGATGGCTGCGCGGATCTCTGCAGGCAATGCGCTTACGTCAATCAAGTTGTCTTGGGTCATGATTGCTAGCCGTTCAATTATGTTTTTTAACTCCCTTACATTCCCCGGCCACGCGTATGCACTGAGAGCTTTTAGAACTTCATCAGTAAGTGTTTTCTCCTCAGCGCATTCCTTGTGACAGTATGAACTGAGAAAGTGTTTAGCGAGCATAGGGATGTCCTGATGGCGCTCACGCAAAGGAGGGACGTGGAACGGAAGCACGTTAAGGCGGTAGTAAAGATCCTCACGGAAGTTGCCTTCCTTCATCTCTTGCTCCAAGTTTTTATTGGTAGCAGCTACTACACGTACATCTACCTCAATGGTCTTTTCCCCGCCAACACGTTCAAACTTGCGTTCTTGCAAAATACGTAACACTTTAGCTTGAGTTTTCAGGCTCATATCTCCTATCTCATCTAGGAACAGTGTGCCTTCATGTGCCTGGTCAAATTTACCCTTGCGTTTCGAGGTTGCGCCAGTAAAAGCACCTTTTTCATGCCCGAATAATTCAGATTCGATGAGGTCTTCCGGGATAGCGGCACAGTTAACTTCGATAAACGGCTTATTGACTCTACGCGACTGGCGATGTATGGCGCGTGCAACCAGTTCTTTACCTGTACCATTTTCTCCAGTTATCAAAACCCATCCCGAAGTGGGTGCGGCAATCCTGATCTGTTGTTTTAATTCTTCTATAGGGGGGCTGTTACCTACAATCTCATAGTCTTTTGCATATCTTGCGCGCAGTTTTTTATTTTCTTCAACCAGCTGGTTAACCTTGAATGCATTCTGGATGCACACCAGCAACTTATCTACAGAAATGGGTTTTTCTATAAAGTCGTGTGCTCCAAGTTTGGTTGCGGTTACTGCCGTTTCTATCGTAGCGTGCCCACTCATCATGATGACCTGTATGCTGTCGCCAGGAGAGCGGATTTTTTTTAGTACACTTATTCCATCCATGCCGGGCATCCAGATGTCGAGCAAAACAAGGTCTGGTGCTTCTTCTTCTATTAATTTTAGAGCTGTTTCGCCATCGCTTGCACTGCTAGTTTGATAACCTTCATCCTGAAGGATTCCGGCAAGGCTTGTTTGTATACTCTTTTCGTCATCTACAATCAAAATATGCTGCATAGAAATAGCCTCTTTGTTGTCTTTACTTAAGATAGGGGCAATTCGATAATTATTTTAGTTCCACGAGGGAGATGGTTTTTGATCCTGATGTAGCCGCCATGGTCTGAAATTATGGTTGCTACTATAGCAAGGCCTAAGCCGGTCCCAGCTTGCTTGGTGGAAAAATATGGTTCAAACAGGCGTGGCTTGTCATGTTCCTGGATCCCGCATCCTGTATCACAGACTGACAGCGTAGCCATATTAAGGGCAGGATTCAACTCAGTTTTCAGGTCTATGTTCCTTGGAGGATCTGCTTCGATTACTGCGTGCACTGCATTGTCTAACAGGTTAATAATCACGCGTTTGAGTTGCTCTTTGTCAACATTGATCTTGGGCAGGCTAGGGTCAGCAGAAAAGCTGAAGTCTATCTCTTTGTGTCCTTGCTGAAACAACACCATAGTATCACTGATGATACTATTGATGTTTTCAGGTGCTGGATTGCTAGCAGGCATACGGGCAAAATTGGAAAACTCATTAACTAAATTCTTAAGATCGTCAACTTGGTTTATTATGGTTTGGGTGCACTCATCAAAGACATTATCTTCAGCACTAAAACGCTCTAGATAGCGTCTGCGTAATCGTTGTGCAGATAATTGAATAGGGGTCAGGGGATTCTTAATTTCATGCGCTATGCGTCGAGCTACCTCCCTCCATGCTGCCATGCGTTGTGCCTTTTGCAGTTGAGTTAGGTCATCAAAGACAATAACTGTACCCATAATGCTACCACGCTCATCGTGTAGACGCGTAGCGTTGAGCAGTAAAGTGATTTGTTGCCCCTGGATACTAAGAGAGATTTGCCGCTTGACTGTTTCTTTGCCTGACTTTATCAGCTCTGCAAGGAAGCTTTTTACTATTTTCAATTGCTGTTGGTTTACTATGTCCGCATATTTGCGCCCCAGCACATCATCTCCTTCTATCTTAAGCAGTCGTTCGGCAGATTTGTTTATAGTGGTCAGGTAGCCATTTCTATCGATAGATATAACTCCAGCAGTAACATTTCGCAGCAGGATTTCCATATAGCGCCGTCGCTGTTCAAGCTCAATATTCGAACTTTTTAGCTCATTATGCGCATGCTGAATCCGCGCCCGCTCTCGGCGGAGCTCTGTGGTCATTTTACCAAATGAATCGATCAATTGCCCGATTTCATCATCGCCTGCTGGAGGAAGTTGGACTTCTAGGTTATCATTGCTTATTTGATTAGTGGCAGTTACCAGCTCTTGAATCGGCACAGTGATTGAGCGCGCAATACGTAACCCGAACCAAGTGGCGAGGAATATGATGATGAGTGCGATCAGGAGCAGAACCGCGATATAGCCTTGTTTAACCTTCCCTTTAAGTTGCTGTGACTCTTTATATTGCTGATATGTGGTGGAGATTTCCTCCATTTTATTAACTAAAGAGTAGGGGACATAGTAGTTTATAACTACAACACCCACTACATCTTCCGTGTTCCAGTTTGAATATACAGGTACGATTCCGCGGATAAGATCAGCCTTCCCTGTTGGGGTTATCCGGGTAAAGCGTTCCCCTTTGAGTGCTTCAGCAATGGTTGAGGAGCCAGGGTCGGTAAAGTCAGCTATGGGGATGTCGGGATTTGATGCGCGCACTAACTCTTCGTGAGTAGATGAAAATACCTCCACTACCCCTAGGTTGTATTCTTGCTGTTTTTGATGAATCAGGGCGCGCAGGTTGTCTAGGTTGCTCTCGTTGAGAAGTTTTTGTTCCTTTATTTGACGCGCAAGTTGATCACCATAGAAAAGAGCGTTGGTGGCAGAGTTTTTATAGTAGGTTTGAGCCACCGAAAGCGATTCTGTCAGCGACTTCTCGACCTCGTAGCTGAACCAGCTTTCAATGGAGCTGGTGATGAATGCTGCGGAAGCGAAAAAAAGAAGTAAGGTGGGAATTAGCGAGAGCGAGACAAAGGTTGCAACCAGTCTGGTGCGTAACTTTGCCCCGGGAATATTGCGTCTACGTTCAAGAACTAGTTTGACAATATTTCTGAAGATCAAAAAGAAAAATAAAATGATCAGCAGAATGTTGATATTAATAAGGACAAAAACCAGAATATTGTTGGATATCTGGATCTGTGCTGCCTGTTCAAATAATAGACGTTTTAAAAATGGAAAGGTGCCGATCAGGACAACACTTAGCACTATGAGCAGCCATTCGCGCCGACGCTTGCGTTGTTCTGTACCGGTTTTATGGTTCAACATAAGAGGTAATTTTCTCCAGAGTGATACCGCAGCTTGAGTCTCTTTCTAAGCAATATGACTGTATAATCTCATGCCTATGATTGGTACGCAAGCTGGCTGTACCATATAAAAAGGCAGCTCATATGAGCTGCCTTTCAAATCTCTGTCTTTTAAAATAGATCAGGCCTCGGCCATTGCAACCTCTGGTTGAAGTACGGGTAAGCCCATCTCTTCTTGGATCGCCTCTTGGTTGAACTCAATAAAGCGCCAGCATTCAGGCGATGCCAGGATCTTCTCAACCATCTTATGGTTCATATCGTGCCCACCTTTATGAGATTTGATGTGTCCCAAGATAGGGTGTCCCAGAAGGCTAAAGTCTCCAACGGTGTCGAGGATCTTGTGGCGGACAAATTCATCCGAAAATCTCAGCCCTTCTGGGTTGAGAATTTTATCTTTGCCAATTACGACAGCATTTTCCAGAGAGCCACCTTTGGCGAGTCCCAGCGCTTTGAGGTGTTCCACCTCTTCATGAAATCCAAATGTCCGTGCCGAAGCGATCTCCTGATAAAAACTTTGCGTAGACATTTTAACTGAACGGTTCTGGCGCTTAATACAAGGGTGGTTGAAATCCAACTCAAAGCTTATGCGGAAAAAGCGTGAAGGTATAATGCTAATCCGTTTATCCCCTTCCTGCAGGTGAATCGGCTTTGTGATAGATATCAGTTTGCGGCTTTGTTCTAGGCGTGTGACGCCAACAGAAAGAATCTTGTCTATAAATGGAGTAGCGCTGCCGTCCATAATGGGAACTTCGGGCCCGTCTATCTGAATGACCAAGTTGTCAATGTGGCATGCAACGAGTGCCGCCATCAAATGTTCTATGGTAGATATGCGTACGTTGCCCTTACCAATGACAGTAGCCATGCGGGTATCAACTACGTTTTTTGCGCAGGCCTTAATACGTGTAGGGGTATTCTTCCCCTCTTTATGCTCAAATATGATGCCGCTGTCAGCCTTAGCCGGGCGCAGAACCATGTTAATAGTATCGCCGGTATGAAGGCCTGTGCCGGAAATGTGCAGCGGAGCTGCGATAGTGCATTGATGCAACATATGTATAATCCTTGGTTGGAGGTTTTAGCTTTGCCGTTATATATGAGCAATATGCATGCCAAGGAGGTTGGTGCCTGTAAGTTATTGTTTTTACTGGACACGCCACTGGAGTGGAGATAAGAATTAAACGTGAATGTGGTATCTGTGCATCAGTTGCTAGTTTTAGTGTGGCGCAAGAGTCACACTTGTAGAGCCTGAGCCAAGCTCAGTCTATAGACGTCCGGACCCAATGATGGCAATTGCAAGCCACAACCCTAGAAAGGCAGCGATGGAGTAACCTAAGAGGCCTAGAGCTGGCATGCCAAAGAGTTGGGGTCCTGCCCCAGTTTGTACAATAAGAGATGAGCCTATGATTAAAGAGCCAATGAGGAAGCTGAAGGAGATTCTGTTGCTCGACTGATCTAGGGTGCGGATCAGGCGTTCTAGGCCCCGATGCTCCAGGTCTATTTTGAAGTTGTTATTGGTGATGTGGGACAACAGCACTTTGAGGTTGCCAGGAAGCGCTTTGGTTATCTCGTAGTAATCGCGTAGAACCTGTTTAGACTCGCGTCTAAGGTTTTCAGTGGAGTGACGCTTGCGAATTAACTTCTCAACTCCGGGGCGTATTTCCTCTATGAGGTTGAAGTCAGGGTCAAGTTCGCGCCCAATCCCTTCAACTGTTATCAGTGCCTTGGCGAGCAGAATCAGATCGGAGGGAAACTTTATTTTATGCGAACGTATAATAGTCAGAAACTCGGTGATAAATCGATACGAGTCTATCTGCTTCAAGGGCAGGTAATAATAGTCTTCGATAAAGGTTGTCAGATCGCGTTTTAGCGCAGGTTTGTCAATGTCACGCGCACCTGGGCGAGAAGCGACTAGGAGAGAGGCAAGTTCTTCACTGTCTTTGTTGAAGATGCTTAAGACCAGTGTGCCTAATTGTTGCTTCAGTTCGTCATCAATAAGTCCAACCATGCCTAGGTCAAGGAAGCACAAGCGACCATCAGGGAGAACAAGCAGGTTGCCTGGATGAGGATCCGCATGGAATAAGCCGTATTCAATGATCTGCGCCATAAACGCCTGAGCCCCATCGTGCGCTAGGGTTTTCAGGTCAATCCCTTGTTGTTCGAGGGCACTAATGTCTGAGATTTTAACCCCCTCAATGAGCTCCATAGCCAACAGAGCCTCGGTAGTGTAATCCCAGTAAACCTTAGGTATGTGCACACGATCGTTGGAGGAGAAGTTGCTTTTAAAGCGGCACAGGTTGTGCCCCTCTTTATAGAAGTCGAGTTCGCGGTAGATGGTACGCCGGAACTCTTTGACGATCTCCTCAGCTGAGAATAAATTGCCCATATTGCCATGAGAATCTATTAGGTTGGCGAGATTCTCCAGAATATCTAGGTCGGTAGCAATGGTTTTTTCAATTCCGGGTCGGCGCACCTTTAATGCTACCCAAGCACCATCGTGTAAGCGTGCCCTATGTACTTGGGCCATAGAAGCTGCAGCCAACGGGGTTGTGTCGATGTGGCTGAACATCTCCCCGACTGTGGCCCCAAGCTCTTTTTCTATTTGCAGGCGAATCTGGCTCCATTCTACCGTGCTTACTTTGTCCTGCAGGTTGTTGAGCTCTAGAATGTAATTGGCTGGGATGATATCGCCACGAGTAGATAGGAGTTGCCCTAACTTAATAAATGTTGGACCCAGCTCCTCGAACGCCATGCGCAGGCGCACTTCATCTGGCAGGCGTTCAAGAGCTTTTTTCTTGGCATCTCTGGATATGACACGGCGGCCAAGTTCGAGATAGTAGTCTATGTTGAGATGCTCGATAATATGCCCGAAGCCGTGCCCAACCAGGATGGAAAGAATTTCCCGATAGCGTCCCAACGACCGGAGATTGCGGTTTACTCTGAGCAGAGAAAGCATCGGTTAAAGTAAAGTCCTAGGCGTCTTTTTTGCAGCACTGTTCTAGCGCAGCGATTCGATCTTCGAGTTTTTTCATTTCTGTTTTGGTTACTAGACCCATCCGTTCTGCTGCGTCGCGCACTTCTTTAGCAGCTTCTTCTTGCATCTGTTTGCGTCGCTCAGAGGCAGCATTCTTGACTTTATCTTTCAGACGACGCCCTTCTTCTTCGGTAAGATTAAAGCGCTCCTTAAGATCGGCTACCATCTCTTCAGCTTTCTGTTGGGTCATAGATGCTGCACCGATAGCGGTTAACAGGGTCTTTTCAACTATTTCAAGCATGGCTATTACCTCCATTGTGTGTTGATCTCAGGTTGAGCTGTCTAAGCTATTCTAACATCCAGGTACAACTTGTATAGCACTGATATTTGTTTTCTCCATTGGCCTACAACTCAACTCCAAGATAGGTCGCGACTTCTTGGCATTTTTTCCATGGTGGCAGCGGCAGCTCTCTCCAGAATTTGTTTCCAAAGCGTTTTGCAGCTGCCGAGGTTTTTAGATGTACGTGCGCTTCTTCGAGGATATGCATGTATACGAGGCGTAGGTCTTCCAAGTAGTGGCGCACAATAGTATTGCACAGCTCTTCGCTTTTAGGCAAAACGATCTTTTTGTGCAGATAGGAAGCGAGTACCAGCGCATGTGCTCTAGCCCCAGTAACTTCGCATGTTGGTTGGTCAAGGCTGTCACACACAGAGTACGATCCCATAAAACCTTGACATATGTGCCACGGGGGATGCTCCAAGGTGAACTCATCCAGCTCATCTGCCGAGATATGGTAAATATAACTGGCAGGAAATTCGGGTAAACCTTGAGAATCAAGTTCGTGTGCTAGCTGCTGGCGCAGGTTTTGCTGTTTATTTCCCCTGCTGTGCCGTGTCGTGCTGGTTTTTGTATTCTGTTGGACATTCAAGTTTAGCGCAGTGTAAAAAACAGCATTCCAGTCATAGCTCAGATCGTCAGGATGGTGCCAGTTGATATCGGTGGTGTTGGTTCCGATAAACGTTGTGTGGCTGTCTAGGGGGTGGTTTTTGTGCATTAATAGTTCGGCGCTTTGAGCTTCAGGGAGATATGCAGCACTGACTAGAGTCGTGCTGGTGTGGATTAGTTCTAAAACTTTATCGCTGCCACTGGCATGAAACAGATCTGGGTTGAACCGTGCATAGATGCTTGACCCTTCCTCGGCTATCCCAAGAATATACGTAAATTGCCACAGTCCCAAAGGGGTTGATTTCGTCAGGTTTATGCGTCGTCCCGGCCAAGCCAGGCGCATATGGGTATTGAGAGCCTCGAACCCAGCTGCATCCGTTTTAGCCATGGAGGAAAAACAGGCATTGGTGTGAGATTGTGCCAATGGCGCAGGGACAGAAAAAACCTGCTCATATTGAGTTGTAGCTCCAGTACCTATGTTGTGCATACTCCGGGATAGGTTTTTGAGGAGCAGACGTGCGCCTGTGTCTATTTCAATATTCAGTGAGCCTGGCTCAACTTCAGGGGTGAATATCGAAACCTGTGCCTGGGGAAGTTCAAAGCTTGGGGGTAACATAGAGCACCCCTTTGGAATGGTGCTCGTAAGAATCTGATCCAGCATGTCACATGCGCGTTGGGGGTTGCCCTGAAACAGGCGAATTTGACTAAGTCGGCGCAAAAGGTTGTGGAGCAAAATACTACTTTTCTTGTCCAGTTCAGGTTCAGGAAACACCGCAGTGGGCTTATGTTCTGCGTGGACAAGTTTCCATAGCGTCGCGTCAAGTTGTTCTGGCTTGGTCTGGGTTGGTATGGTGTCAGCATGTAGGGCGGTCAGCATGCGTGCGACACAAAGGGTTAGTTTGGCGCGAGCTTGATGTGTGGCGTTTTCGCTGTCACTGAGATTTTTACGGCGTAGAAATGCACTTAAGTTGGGTATCCCCTGCTTTACGCTCTGAAGGCACAGGTTGCTCAGATGCCAGCTTGTCAACTCACTGTTGTTTTTAGCTTCAATCACTGCCAAGATCTTAAATTGGTCCAACAGTTCGGTTAAACCATCGAGGTCTGAATGGGGTTTCATGGTGAAGCGTTTTTCGAGAGAGTCTGCCTGCCAGATCACTATTTCTGACTGACTCCAAGTGGCAAACTGATTTAATGCTAACGCATCGGCACATGCTTGCCCCTGTTTGAGCAGAAGTGGTGGAATTTCTTCTTGGGTGCAAAAGAACACACATCCACCGGCAATGCAGCTGTCGCGATTGATCCAGAAGATAAGATCTGGAGCGATATGCCCTTCGGAGGTCAGCAGGTAAGAGTCAGTGGTGACCTTGCGAAACGGGTAGCGCCCTTGGGTTATAATGCTGCGGGCCTGGATACGAAATTGCTCTGCGCGAGATAGTGTGTCAGGGCTCATACGTCAGAAGAATCAAAAAGATTGTTTGAGCTAAGGTTTTTGTGACGCTGAAAATGTTTGTACGCTAGCTCGGTAGCGATGCGTCCACGAGGGGTGCGGCTCAGATATCCCTGCTGTAACAAGAAAGGTTCAATAACCTCTTCAATAGTGTCTTTTTCCTCTCCGATCGCTGCGGCTAGAGTGTCGAGACCTACAGGGCCACCGCCGAACTTATCTATTATAGTTTTGAGCAGGGTGCTATCCATGTGATCGAAACCCAGTCGATCCACTTCTAGGCGCAGGAGGGCCTGATCTGCAGCGCTACGCGATATGGTGCCATCCCCCTCCACCTGTGCAAAATCACGCACGCGGCGCAATAGGCGATTGGCAATGCGAGGGGTGCCACGACTGCGCCTGGCAATCTCCATCCCGCCATCATCACTGATGGGGATCTGCAGAATTCCTGCACTGCGCCGCACGATTACCGCAAGTTCGGCATCGGTGTAAAACTGCAGCCGACTGATAACCCCAAAACGGTCACGTAGTGGAGATGAAAGTAGCCCCGCTCTGGTGGTAGCTCCCACCAGGGTGAAGCGCGGCAGGTCGAGTTTGATGGTGCGTGCGGACGGCCCCTGGCCGATCATGATGTCGATCTGGTAATCTTCCATCGCTGGGTAGAGGATCTCCTCCACCACTGCAGACATGCGGTGGATCTCGTCAATAAACAGGATATCTCCCTCTTCCAGATTGGTAAGAATGGCGGCTAGATCTCCGGCTTTTTCAATAACAGGCCCAGAAGTACTCTTTATGTTTACGCCCATTTCGCTCGCAATAATGTTCGCAAGGGTGGTTTTGCCCAATCCGGGTGGACCGTAAAACAGCACGTGATCTAGGGCTTCGGCACGCTTGCGTGCCGCCATGATAAACACCTCAAGATTTCTCTTTGCCTGTTCCTGGCCGATGTACTCTGCCAGAGTGCGGGGGCGAAGAGGGTTCTCAAAATGCTCGTCATCCTCAATATGTTCTGGGTCGATAAGGCGTTCGCTCATAGTGATGTTTGCCTAACGGGTAAGATGTTGCAGCGCCTGCTTGAGGATCTCCTGCGTGGTGGCTTCTGCGTGTATATCCATTTTTGTCAGAACGTTGCGTGCTTGTTTCTCTTTATATCCTAGACTGATAAGGGCCGAAAGCACGTCATCGCTTGAGTCTGAGCCCCCAGCGATATTGGGGCTTTGCTCCTTAATGTTCTCTGGGGATGCTAGTTTTCGTACTTTTTCGCGTAGCTCAAGGATCATCCGCTCAGCGGTCTTTTTCCCAATTCCAGGTAGGGTGGTTAGACATGCAACATCTTCGTTTAAGAGTGCTTGGTATAGATCTGAACAGGACATGTGCGATAGAATATTCAGTGCGACCTTAGGACCTATACCGTTTATCCCCATGAGCAGAATGAAAGACTCTTTTTCTGCCAGGGTGAGAAAGCCAAACAGCTTAAGGGTGTCCTCGCGCACGTGGGTATAGATGTGCAGAGTGGCGTCACCCTCCTCGGGGAGGCTGTAATAGCTGGAAAGAGGGATCTCGACACTGTAGCCCACTCCGTGGGTTACAATGATCACATGTCCCGGGGTTTTGTGCCGCATGGTGCCGTTTAGCAGGGCAATCATGTGTGAGACTCCTGTGAAAAATAGGCGGAGGAAGCAACAACCTGAAGCAAGAAGTTACAATGAATTTGTATATTTATCTATATCCCCGCGGGGTGATACCTCCAGCTTTTATCCGGCTAATGTGGGCATGACTGTTGGCATGGCAGATTGAAATGGCCAATGCATCTGACGCATCTTCCTGCGCTATCTCTGGTAACGTAAGAAGAGCTTTAACCATCTGCTGAACTTGGATTTTGCTCGCCTTGCCGTAGCCAACAACTGCACTTTTAACCTGCAGGGCGCTGTATTCAAACACGGGCAAACCTGCATTTACTCCGGCAACTATGGCTGTACCGCGCGCCTGCCCGAGCTTCAGCGCCGAACCGGCGTTTTTGGCTACAAACACTTTTTCGATTGCCATGGCGTCGGGTTGGTATGTTTCAATTGCCTGCATTAGTCCGGTATAGATCTCACTCAGACGCAACGGAAGTTCATCGCTGCTGCGGGTGTAAATCGCGCCGTTGTCCACATGGATCAGACGGTTACCGCGCTGGTCAATCAGACCATAGCCGGTAATGCGCGTTCCCGGATCTATCCCCAGAATGCGCATATTCTTTAACTCATAAGCCTTTCAAGGATTTCATTGTCGATGTCGGCATTATGATACACTTCCTGTACATCATCATTATCTTCAAGCATATCAATGAGCTTGAGCATCTGTTCGGCGTTTTTTTCATCCAGAGATACCGTAGATTGAGGAATCATGGTGATTTCAGCGGTCTGGAGCTCCATTCCATGTTCTTTCAAGCCGTCACGTACTGAACTGAAATCGGTGGGTTCGGTGAGGATTTCGTAAGTACCATCCTCTTCTTTAACGTCCTCGGCTCCACTTTCCAGTGCCGCCTCAAATAGAGCATCGTAATCGGTATCGCCGCTCAGAGTTATCAGCCCCTTGCGGTCGAATTGAAACGCTACGGAGCCGTCAACCCCGAGACTTCCGTTATGTTTGGAGAAGCTATGGCGCACATCGGCTACAGTGCGGGTGCGGTTGTCGGTAAGAAACTCAACCAGAACCGCAACCCCGCCGGGGCCATATCCTTCAAAGGTTCCTTCTTCGTAATTCACTCCATCGAGATCACCACACCCTTTTTTGATGGCGCGCTCAATGGTGTCTTTGGGCATGTTGCTCCCCTTAGCTTTTTCGACAGCCGTGCGTAAGCGCGGGTTGGTATCAACATCGCCACCACCAATTTTGGATGCAACGGTGATCTCTTTAATAAGTTTGGTGAAGATTTTGCCCCGCTTGGCGTCCTGTGCTCCTTTGCGGTGCTTTATGTTGGCCCATTTACTATGTCCTGCCATATAATTTTTCTCCTTGAGGTACCGTTCAACATATGTGCTGGATTCAGAATATGAGCAGTCTGTGCTTTGGCAGTTGGCGCCAGAATATTTACGGGACGCAGCCTTGTCAGGAGGGTGAAATCCCACCCAAGCCAGACTCTCTGAGTAAAATCTGCCTATATTAGCATGTAGAGTTGGAGGGCTCAACTTCATAAAAAAACGCCACCGGAAGGAGAGAATCCGGTGGCGTAAATATAAGGGAGTTATTTCTTAAGTGTTGCTACTTGGGGGATACGAAATATGTTGCTCCCTTGTCATTCGATGGCGGTATGTATTAGCACTGAGTGTGCCAAGATGTTGTGGTAAATGTGTTACTGCCCCTCCTTTCGTCCTATGTGGTCGAAATGTTTATAAAATATTTTCTAGTGCGATGTGTTAGGCGTGAGTGGTTCTTCGACGGAGAGAGAAGTGTTGTGTTAAAGTGTGTCGTTTTGGGCACAGCGCCTCTTAAGAGTGTGTCGAGATAGGCTCACTTGGCAGCTTTGAAGTCGGCACCATTGATCCCATGTTTCTCTAGAAGGCGATAAAAACTGCGCCGCGGTATCTGCGCTTCTCGCGCGGCCTTGGCTACATTGCCTTTGCTTTTGCGCAGATACGTTTTGATCAGCCCCTTTTCAATTAGATTGGCCTGATGTTCCATCTGTTCGCGCAGTGTTGTAGCTCCTGTGCCAGAGTTGGCACTTTTTCCTCCGATAAGTTCGGTAAAAATCACGGGGAGGTTCGCAAGGTGGATACAGTTATCGTGGGTTAGAACTGCAGCACGTTCAATGATGTTCTGTAGCTCGCGTATATTGCCGGGCCAGTGATACAGGCGCATCGCATCTATGGCGTTGCGATCTATACTGTCGATATTTTTGTTTACCCGTTTGCTTGCGTGGCGCAGAAAATGCTCCACTAGCTCTTCCAGCGCATTGAGCCGGTTACGCAACGGGGGCATAGTTATGGAAAAAACGTTTAGCCTGTAAAACAGGTCTTCTCTAAACCACCCCTCTTGCATGCCCTGTTCGAGGTTCTTGTTGGTCGCTGCTATTAAGCGCACGTTGACTTTTTTGCTTTTAGTGCTTCCTAGCGGACGGATTTCGCCACTGTCAAGAACGCGGAGGAGTTCGGCCTGTAGTTTGGGGGTGATATCTCCAATTTCGTCCAGGAAAATAGTCCCCTCATTTGCGGCCTCGAACAGCCCTTTTTTATCACTTACCGCGCCGGTAAAGGATCCCTTGCAGTGACCGAACAATTCACTTTCTAGGAGGCTGTCGTTAAGGGTGGTGCAGTTAAGGGTCACCAGGTGGCGCTCTGCGCGTGGGCTCATTTCGTGGATGGCGCGCGCGGTCAGTTCTTTACCTGTGCCGCTTTCACCCCGAATGAGAACAGTGGTGGGGGTGGGGCCAACTTGATGGATCAGGTTGAGTACTTCTGCGGTATGCACGTCATTGCCTACGATGGATACCTGACCGAATTCCTGCGCCAGGGCGTGCTTTGCGAGTTCGTATTTCTGCGACAGAATAAGGCGGTCTTCCTCCAGACGTTTCAGGGCGAAGGGGGGGCACATTTCGATCTCCGCCAGTCCCTGATGCACTGCAATGGCATGGTCGCGGCAGGTGGTATAGCCACAACCGCCACAATTCAGTTCGTCGGCCGGAGTGCGTTTGTTGGTCTGTTGCAGAATCTTGCGTACGCTATCACTGCTGGGCAATTCCAAGCGTTTATATTTGTTGTAAAACTGACGTGTAAGGCTACTTTCCGGCACTTGCATTTTTGGATGGTCTTGGTCGATCCCTTCTGCAGCATAAGAGATATCACTGCGTAGATAGTGGCGCTGAATAAGGCTTTGTTTGGAGTAGGTGGTGAGGCGGTTGTTGCGTCCCGGGCCTCCAATGCAGCCACCGTTACAAAAGCGGATATCTACTAATTTGGCGTTGATGCGTCCTGCCGCCAGGTCGCGAATGATTTCAAGTGAATTTTGTTCCCCTTCGCTGGAGATATATGCTGGGTTGGCAAAGTCAGGCTGGATTCCCAACACTTGAAAGGGGCCACCACTGATAGGGAACAGACTCCCTTTGTGGGGCTTATGCCCATTGAACGGAGTAGAGCCCAGGCGTGCCAGGTCAAGTTTGTGTTGCGCAAACAGTTGGCTGAGTTCCTGATAGGTGAGCACAATATCAATGGAATCGGCTACTGCATCGGCGTATATCTCAAACTTTCCTGCGATACATGAGCTGATATACACCACCCTGGTGTCATTACCATGGCGGTGTTTGAGCATCCGTCCCATGGCAATCATGGGGGAAACTATCGGCATCAGGCTTTTGATGATCTGCGGGTAGTGGCGTTCGATTAAATCCACAATGGTGGGGCAGTGTGAGGTGATAAGGGGAGCGGACGCTCGGGTCTTTAAGTATTTATGGTATTCGTTGCTTATCAACTCTGCGCCGTACCCTCCCTGATGTACCTCGTCAAACCCCAGGCGCCGGAGTCCGGTAACAAGCTGATTGGGGGAGATATCTTTAAAGAAAGCTGGGTACGAACATCCAAGAACCGCAATCTTTCGTTGTTTTTGGGTCAGGATTTGCGCCGCTTGTTGGCAGCTGTCTGCCACCATTTTGGCTTTCTGGGTACAGACCGAGATGCATTTACCGCAGCCAATGCAGCGGGAGTGAATTACTTCAACATGGGTGGGGCGCACTCGGATAGCCTTGACCGGACAGTTGCGCACGCAGGCGTAACATTTACGACAACGTTCTTTTACGGTTTTAATTGGTCCCATCGATCTGTAGCTCCGGAGTTTGAAAATGGTTAGGCAAGGATTTAAGTGATCTCAGTATCGATCCAGAAGTGGAGGTTGGTATAGCGATTGTCTTATTGCATGAATGTGCCATGCGTGGCACATTCATGTCAATGGATAAAGCTTTCCCTTTTCCTGCACTTGGACGTTTGGCTTTTACGCGGGTGCGCTTAAATGCCATCCAGTTTGAGCTCTGCATGGCGCAGACACGCCACCTGGCGTGTAGCGGTAACCTCGGTTAATTCAGGAGTTTGAGTTTTGCAGCCTTGGTGCGCATAGGGGCAGCGTGGATGGAAGGGGCATCCTGGCGGGATTGCCGAGGGTGAGGGGATGTCACCACTTGGAGTGTACTTTTTGCGCTGGCGCGGATCGGCAACCGGAAGGGCTTGGAGTAGCATCTCGGTGTATGGGTGAAGTGGTGTGCTGAATATCTGTGCGGTTGGCCCTACCTCAATAATGCGCCCCAGGTACATTACTGCAACTCGGGTGCAGATATGGCGCACCACGGAAAGATCGTGGGAGATAAATACATAAGTAAGGGAAAACTCCAGTTTTAATCGCTGTAGCAATGCCACAATCTGTGCCTGCACCGATAGATCCAGGGCAGAAACCGGCTCATCGGCAATGATTAGCTCAGGACGAAGAGTCAGAGCGCGAGCGATCCCTATCCGCTGCCGTTGCCCGCCGGAAAACTCGTGCGGATAGCGCTGCGCATCTGTAGGCTCAAGCCCCACTGCCAGGAGATTCTGCTCAATTTGCGTGCGCATATTTTCAGGGGGGAGGTTATGGATAAGAAACGGTTCTGCAAGGATGTCGCGTACGCGCATGCGTGGGTTCAGCGATGAAAACGGATCCTGAAATACCATCTGCATTCCGCGCCGTAACGGGCGCATTTTTCGCGATGAAATTCGGGTAATATCGGTACCGTTAAATACGATAGTGCCACTATCTGCCGGGATCAATCCGGTGGCAAGTTTCCCCAGGGTTGACTTGCCACATCCAGATTCACCCACAAGCCCCAGCACATCACCTCGATGAACCGAAAGGCTGAGGTTGTTTACCGCAAATATGGTTGTGCGTTTATGCCCAGGAGCGCGGCCGTGTAAGTGGAATGATTTGTTTACCTGATTCAGGCTGAGGAGTTCACTCATGCAGGCACCTCCCAGGAGCGCACACTGTGGTGCTTATTAAAAACCTGCATCGGCGGGATCCCACTGGTGCGGGGGCGGTAACGCTCCGCCCAGAGCGCTGGCGTGTGGGGCACTGGTGTTGCCTCTCCCGCGTCTTGTCCACCTTGCACGCAGCTAAGCAGGTGGCGTGTGTAAGGATGTTGTGGCTGTTCAAAAATGCTGTAAGTATCTCCTTGTTCCACCACCATGCCAGCATACATTAATGCGATATGGTCGGCGTGTTGCGCTACTATACCTAGATCGTGGCTGATTAGGAGCACTCCCATATTGCGTTGTTGCTGCTGGGTGCGCAACAGATGCATTATCTGTGCTTGAATGGTTACATCCAGGGCGGTGGTGGGTTCATCTGCAATCAGGATCTGGGGGTCGCACGCCAGAGCCATAGCAATCATGGCACGTTGACGCATCCCGCCTGAGAGTTGGTGCGGGAACGAGTCGAGGCGCTCCGAAGGGTTGGGGATGCCAACCTGATGGAGCAGCTCCGCGGCTTTGGCTCTAGCTTCTTTTCGATTTAATCCGCGGTGGAGAAGTAAGACCTCTTCGATCTGTGCGCCTATACTGAAAACCGGGTTGAGGGCGGTCATGGGGTCTTGAAACACCATGGCGATCTGATTGCCGCGGATCCGCCGCAGTTGATCCTGGTTGAGCAAGGTGAGGTCGCGCTGTTCAAAAAGGACCTGCCCATCCACAATGCGCCCCGGCTCCGGTACCAGCCCCAGAATTGACAATGCCGTGATCGATTTGCCACATCCCGATTCTCCCACCAGTGCGGTGGTTTGGCTGGGATACAGTGTCAGGCTTAGATCACGCACTGCCTTTATTATCCCCTGGGGGGTGAAAAAGAATGTGCTCAAGTTGGTTACCTGCATAAGTGCAGCTGGATGGGGGGACGTATGGATGGAAAAGTCAGTATGCATGGGGTATAAATCTAGGCTCCAGTTGCGCTTAGAGGCAGAGAGAAAGTAACGGTAGTGCCCTGATGGGGTTTGCTGTGAACTTCGATCTCTCCCCCATGGGCATCAATGATCTGCTTGACAAGGCTCATCCCAAGTCCGATGCCAGAGATGCTTTGCTCCCTGGTCTCGGCACGATAGAAGCGCTCGAAAATATGTTGGAGCTCATCTTCGTTCATGCCGACCCCTTCATCCTGAACCATAAATTGATATTGATTGCGTATGCGGGAGGCACTTATTTTCACAATCCCCCCTGCGGGAGAAAACTTTACTGCGTTGTCGATAATGTTTTCTAGCGCTTGATAGATTTTTTTTGCATCGACATTCAAAACTGTATCTACTTTTTGCACCTCAAACTTGAAATTGATTTTGGGTGTTAGTTCGCCACACAGCTTGTGCACTGCTTCGATGATCTCCTCCGCCCTGCAGGGTTGTTTATGCAGGCGCAGCTCGCGCCCATCTTCAACCTGGCGCAATGTTAACAGGTTGTCAATCATGTGGTCTAAGCTCCAGGCTTTATCGTAGATGTGGGTAAGGAATTCATGTCGCTGCTCTTCGGGCAAACCTTCTTGTGCCAGCAGGAGTTCGGCATACCCTGAGATAGCAGTTATGGGAGTTTTAAGGTTGTGGGTTGCGGTGGACATAAATTCCGACTTTAGCTGTTCAAGCTTATGTTCTTCAGTGGTGTCATGCAGGATCATAATCACTGCGCCGGTGCGGATGTTATGATTATGGATGGGGCTTATTTTGGCTTTAACCACGCGCTCTGAGCCATCGGCTGTCAGCAGGCGAAACGTTTGACCCGCGCTCCCTTCTGCGCCGGTGCTGAAAAAGCTTTCAGTGTTGTCGCTGGTGCAATTGTTGAACACTTTAGCTAGGGGTTTGCCACACATTTTGTCTGCCGGGAGCTCCAGCAATGTAGCCGCGGCGTTGTTGACCAGCTCAACATCGAGGTTTTTATCTGTAACCACCAGGCCATCATTGATTGAAGACAAGATATCGTGCATGCGGTTGCGCTCTTGCTCCAGGCGCGCGTTGATCTGTTTTTGATGAGATACCAACTGCCGGTTACGATGCAGGTATATTCCCAGGATCAGTCCAGTTGCGCCACCAAACAGGAGGGGGATGATAAACCCAGTAAGTTTGAGTTGGTATCCAGCCAAGACCTTTTGTGTCAGTGAAAAGGTGCACAGCGCTATACTGCCTGTAAGAAGGCAAACAGTAAAAAATATAAATTTACGCAATACTCCCTCTGTGCCGGCAGGGGCATTGCCTTGCTGCTCTGCCTGCTTTAGACGCACGACTAAGATGCGAATGTACAAACCAATACCGCCGCCGGCTAAGGCTGGAATAATATAGCCAGCTGAGCGTTGGGGATAGCCGGCCATCATTTTTTGTACATAAGAAAAAAAACACAGGGTGACAGCACCGAGGATAAAGACACCTGCATAGAGCATGATAGTAAGTACTATGTTGGTAGTGGAGCGAGATGCTTGTTGCATGAAAGGAGCTCCGTTTCAGGATGCTAAGGGTGAAAACACTCTTGGAGTATAATTAAATACACAGTGGAAGTCTACGTTGAGCGATAATTCTACGCGGAATGTCCATGCGAGGCTGGGTGCAGGAAGCTGGTGTCCTGGTGCTGATGAAAAAGTTTCGCAATAATCACGTTTTGTCACAGCGTTACCCTGTGTTAAGGTGAGAGGCTAGTTTGATTTTTTGCGGAGAAATTGATGTCCAACAGAGTTGATTTACATGTCCACAGTTCCTGTTCCGATGGGAAGTATCCCCCTGCGCAGGTGGTCTCCATGGCGGCCGCCTGCGGTGTGGATGTGCTTGCTCTATGCGATCACGATAACATCGATGGAGTCCTTCCCGCACGCGTGGCTGGAGAGGAGCATGGTGTTACCCTGATTGCGGGAGTGGAGTTTTCCTGCGTGTGGAAAGATATGGAACGATCTTATACCGATATTCACGTGCTTGGGTACGGTTTTTCACCTGAAGATGCTACGCTGCAGGGCGCTTTGCGCGAGTTCCAGGCGTCCAGGGCGGTACGTAATGAACAGATAGTTGAGAATGTCAATAAGATGTTGCAGCGCCAGGGCCGCGCCGGACTTGATTATGCCGCAGTCCATGAGCGCTCTGGAGGGAGCATTGGCCGCCCCCATATTGCCCTGGAGCTGATAGCGCAGGGCTATGCGACAGATGTGGAGCATGCGTTCAAGCGCTATTTAGTGCCATGTAATGTAGAGAAACACTTTTTCCCAGTTCAGGAAGCGATCGATATGTTACATGCTGCCGGGGGCGTTGCAGTGCTTGCTCACCCCCCTTATATAACGTCAGCGCGAGCCGAAATGGAGGCTCTCCTCGACGCTCTTACCGACATGGGGCTCCAAGGGATTGAGGTTTACAACAATGGCGCCACTAAGGCGGATGTGGATTGGTATTTGGCCCAAACTCGCAGCCGTGGACTTATAGCCACGGGGGGATCCGATTTTCATGGTTTGGAAGAAGGTGGGGCTGAATTCGGCCGCGTGCGTGCCTGTGGAGATATTCCGCGCAGTTGCTATACGCAGTTGCAAGCATTATTACAAACCCAAGATAAGCAAAGGTAGTTTTTATGACACAGGTAAAACCGGGAACTCAGGTAAAGGTTCATTACACAGGTACGTTTGATGATGGCACCGAGTTTGACAGCTCCGAAGGGAAGCCACCGCTGGAGTTCACCTGTGGCGAGAATCAGGTAATTCCTGGGTTTGAAGAGGCTGTTGCAGGGATGAGTGTCGGAGAGAAGAAGAGCTTCCGTGTAGAGCCGGACAAAGGTTACGGTGAGTATGATGAGCAACAACAAGTTGTAGTTGAGCGCTCCATGTTGCCCGAAGAGCTGGAGCTCGCTGAGGGAGTCCAACTGCAGGTGGAAACACAGTCCGGAGAGCCCGTCATTGTTCAGGTGACCAATGTCGCTGAAGATAAAGTTACTCTGGATGCCAATCATCCCTTCGCAGGCAAGGTTCTCAACTTTGTCCTCGAAGTGGTAGAGGTGAACTGACCAACGTGAACAATCAAACTTCTGATTCTCTGCTCCAACTCTTTGTTACGGCACCCAAAGGGTTGGAGCAGTTATTACATGCAGAGATACTCGACCTCGGCAGTGCTGATGCACGCCAGACCCGCGGCGGAGTAATCTGTAGCACCTCCCTAGAGTTGATGTACCGTATCTGCCTGTGGTCACGTTTTGGAGGGCGGGTCCTGTTGCCTCTAGCGCAGGAACATATAACGGACGAACACCAACTCTATACCCTAGTGCGTGGCATTGCGTGGGAGGAACACTTCCCCTGCAGCTCTACCTTTGCCGTTGACTGCAATGCACAGCAATCGCAACTTACCCACACCCAGTTTATCGCCCTGAAGGCCAAAGATGGGGTGGTAGATCGCTACCGCGATCTGTACGGGGAGCGCCCCGATGTGGATACCGAGACTCCCGACTGGCGTTTAAATCTCCATCTGTATCGCGATCAGTTGATTGTGAGCCTGGATCTCTCCGGAACCAGCTTGCACAAGCGCGGGTATCGCATCGAAGGTGGAAAAGCACCGCTGAAGGAAAATCTGGCAGCAGCGCTGTTGCAGCGTGCAGGCTGGCCCGAGATTGCTGCGCAGGGTGGAGCTCTGCTGGACCCCATGTGTGGTTCTGGTACCCTGGTGCTCGAAGCGGCCCTGATGGCGGCAGATTGTGCTCCAGGTTTGATGCGCGAGCATTTTGGCTTCCTGACTTGGACGCAGCACAATCCTGAGCTGTGGCATGATTTGCGCCAGCAGGCGCGCGCGCGGTGCAGTGTTGGAATGGAGCAGCTTCCGCCGCTGTGCGGGTATGACCAGGATAGGCGCGCTATTGCGGCCGCCGAAGCCAATGCCGCACGGGCGGGGTTGGGGAAGGTGGTGGTGTTTCGGCAGCAAGGTCTGGATCAGTTCGGTGCTGGGGAGCTTTTTGCACCTTTGACAAAAATTGCAGGTTTGGTTGTTACCAATCCACCCTATGGCGAGCGCATGGGGGAGGTAGAGGCGTTGCGTTCCCTCTACCAGCTCTTGGGCGAACGTCTACGCGCTGAATTCACTGGATGGAAAGCTGCAATTTTCACTGGTACCCCTGCGCTCGGCCCAGAGATTGGACTACGCGCATTGCGTAAACACCATTTTTTCAATGGCGCATTGGCGTGTGAGCTTCTCCATTTCGAGATTGAAGCGCAAAATTATTTCCGTCCTCCGATTAAGGCGGCACATGGTCTTGCTCCGGTGGAGGAGATCTCGGACGCGGCGCAGATGTTTGCCAACCGGTTGAAGAAAAATCTTAAGCAGCGACGGCGCTGGGCGAAGCGGGAAGGGCTTGAGTGTTACCGCATTTACGATGCAGATTTGCCTGATTATGCTGTTGCCATAGATGTGTACGCAAACAAGGCGCATGTGCAGGAATATCAGGCACCTGCACAGATCGATGCGCGCGTAGCACGCCGCCGCCTGCGCGAGATAATCACCGTACTGCCTGAAATTCTTGGAGTAGACGAGAAGGCAGTGCACGTTAAGGTGCGCAAACGCCAGCGCGGTACCGCACAGTACGAAAAACATGACACTTCGGGTGAATATTTCGAGGTTGACGAGTATGGTCTGAAGTATCGTGTCAACTTAAGTGACTATCTCGACACAGGCTTGTTTCTCGACCATCGCCCAATCCGCAAACTGTTGCGCAACGAAGCTGACGGAAAAGATTTCTTAAATCTATTTGCATATACCGGTAGTGCCAGTGTCGCTGCTGCGGCGGGGGGCGCAGCCTCAACGACCACAGTGGATATGTCGGCAACCTATCTGGAGTGGGCGCGCTCTAATATGCGTTTGAATGGTTTTACGCCAGCGCAACACACATATATTCAGGCCGACTGTCTGCAGTGGCTTAAACATCAGAGCGCAAAGTATGGACTTATTTTTTTAGATCCTCCCAGCTTTTCCAACTCTAAGCGGATGCAGGATACCCTTGATGTTCAGCGCGATCACATGCATCTCATCGACCTGTCAAGCCGCCTGTTGACGCCCACAGGGGTGTTGATCTTTTCCACCAATTTGCGCCGTTTCAAGTTGGATGAAGATGGGTTGCATAAGCTCGGTCTGGAGTTTGAAGATATTACCCCATCCACCATCCCGCCCGATTTTGAGCGCAGTCCATCAATTCACCACTGTTGGCGCATATGGCTGGCACAAAGCTGAGGGGTGGAGTGGAAAGAGCAGCATAGGTTAACGAGAAAGGAGGAGCCAGTGGCGGGGGATTTTCAAGCATTGGATCAGGTGCTGGAGCAGATGGATATTGATTTTGTCGGCCAGGGCAAGCATAAAATAACAGTGGAAAAATTGTTTTCTGCTTCTCAAGCGTCATTGCTGGATATCCGAACTCCAGAAGAGCAGGCCTGTTTGCCGTTGTTGTTTCCCGGCCAGGTTAAGAGTGTGCATATCCCTCTTAGCGAGTTGCCTGTGCGCCGAGAGGAGATCGATCCACATGCTGTAGTGGGAATCTTCTGCCCCCACGGTGTACGTGCAGCAATGGCCTATACCTACTTATGCGCGCAAGGGTACACGGGTGTCCGAGTCCTTGAGGGAGGCTATGCAGCAATAACGGAAATGGCACGCCCCGGGATGGTGCTAGCTCAGTTGATCAAACGGGGCTAAGTCGCTGCGAAGGTGTGAGCTTTTGTGCTGCTATTGCAGGTGCCTATATGTAGGACAAAAGAAAGCCGGGATTGTTTTGTGTAAATGCTACCCCTCCCTTGAATGATGCATGCTACAATGCAGCGTGTTTATATTGTGCAGAGCACTAATTAAGGCAGTCATGTGGTAGGTGCTTTTGATTACATAGTGAGGAGGCTGTGCTCATGTCCAAAACCAAAAAGCGTAACATTAACCCCGAAGAGAAAATGGGTCGTGTGCTGCGGGTTGCGCGGGAGTTGTTTGTAGAAAAAGGGTATCACAACGTAACAATCCCTACGATTGTAAAAGCGTCTGGTGTAAGTACTGGGGCCATTTACAGCTATTTTACCAACAAAGAAACTCTGGCGCACCGCATCCATGAAAATACCATGAATGCTTTTGAGGCTATGTTGCAAGAACGCTTCGACGATGCAGCTACAGTACGGGAAAAACTTGAAGCGTTCGGAAATCTTTGTTTTGATATCACCGAATCAGATCCGGTAATGATGGAATATATGCTGTATATGAAGCATTCCGAGTTTATGAGCGATGCTGTTCCTATCTGTTTTACTGAACCCTTCAAAATGGTACGCCAAGTTGTCGCCGAAGGGATAGAGGCAGGAGAGATCCGAAACCAAGACATATATGTTGCGGCAATCTCATATACGGGAGTTGTCCTGCGCGCCATTGAGTTGAAACTCATGTGTGTTTTGAATACAGACCTGCACGAACTTGCTCCTGATCTACTCCAAAATGCATGGGCCGCAATAAAGAGCTCCTGATCGCGCATGGTTTCCCGCTATCTTTACCTGAAAGATGGCGGATTATCGTCTTGGGAATATAATATTGAAATATCTGACGTAAGGGGTGCCGGTGTGAAATTCGACACAATGCCCTGTTTTATTCAAGAACAAAAGTCAGAGCGTTGACAGTCGCCGAGCATAAAATATAATATTCCCTTTTTTGTATCCCGCTTACAGGTTTTTTATTATGTGGCGCTGAAAACGTAGTAACGAAAGGAACTAAGTAATGGTGGATAGCAAACGTAGTTACGCTGTTTTATACGCATTGGTAGCCATCGCGTTAGTACTGTTGTTTGTGTTGAATAAAGAAGTGGAAAGTCCAGAACCGGAACCGTTGCCAGAGGAAACAGAAGAACTTGTAGAAGAAGTTTTAAGTGTTTCTGCTAAAAAACAACGTTTTCTAGAACAGGTAGTGCCGGTTGTAACCCAGGTATATGCCGATCTTAGCAAGCGTTATCATAAGGTGGAAGCTTTGCTTGAAGAGGGGGTCAAGGGTGGTCTTGTTGCCGAGCTGAAGCGCGAATACAAGGCGAATTCTGATATAGAACTGCTTCAGGCTCTTAAGCCTCACCCTCCTAGTGTAGCATTGGCGCAGGCCGCGATGGAAAGCGCTTGGGGGACTTCCCGTTTTTTTACCGAGGCCAACAACGTCTTTGGGGTGTGGTCGTTTAACGCTAATGAACCACGGATTGCCGCAGGAGAGCAGCGTGGCAATAAAACCATTTGGGTACGCAAATACGATTGTTTGGAAGATTCTGTGCGCGACTATTACCGTCTTCTTGGGCGCAGTCACGCGTTTAAGAACTTTCGCAAACTTCGTATGCACAGTTCTGACCCGTACGCCCTAGTAGAAAAACTGCATCGCTACTCAGAGCGGAAGCACGCTTATGGGGAGGAGCTGTCCGCACTCATCCGCTATAATAAGTTTACTCGGTTTGATGATGACCAGTCTTGAGCCCGCCAAACTCTCGTGTTTAAGGATCCATGGTCAATAATGCTCTTCGCAGTAGCCGGGTACGCTGTCAAACCATTCAGGGTGAAGGCGTGCCTGTTCTAGTGCCGCGTGACAATCAGCTATTAGGCGCATGCGGTCCTTGGGGTACGTTCCAGCCAGATTGAGAATGTTGGAAACATGGTTGGAGCGCAGAATGGTTTTGTGTGGCTGCAGATGCTCCACAACTGTGCATGCTTCTTCAAGAACCTCTCCATTGCGCAGAGGTTCTATCAGGGCAAAGATTTTTTCGTTGTGGCGCCGAAACAAAGTTAAAAGCGAGAAATACGCTGGCGAAAGCGCGTTAATCCAAGCCGCAGTTGCGTGTGCATGTTCTGTAGAGCGGGTTCTCCCCGCGAGACCAAGGATCGCAGTAACTGAGATTTTCATCCCAGCATTTTGGGCCTTGCGACAAAGTTTGAGCATGGTGTTGGCGCTATACCCTTTGTTTGCCACCTCCAAGGTCAGATCATCTCCGCTTTCCAGCCCGAAGTAGATAATCCTCAGTTTCCGGGTGCGCAATGCTTCTAGTTCGGCTTCACTTTTGAGGCTTAAGCTCCTGGGGGACGCATAAGCACCCACGCGATTTAGATTAGGGAACACCTGAGCCAACGCATCCAGGAGAGGGACCAGGCTTTCCTGTGGATAAACCAGCCCGTCTCCATCCCCGATAAACACACGCCGAATTAAACTACGCTCCACTTCTGGAATTCTGTCCAACTCGAGTAAAATGTCAGCTAGAGGGCGAACGTGAAAACGTTTGCTTTTGTACATCCCGCAGAAGGTGCACTGGTTTTGACTACAGCCCACGGTGGCTTGGATAATCAGAGAATTAGCCTCAGATGGAGGTCTGAAAACTGGAGGTACATAGGTAAAATAGTTAAACATCTTTGGGCCTCAATTTAGCGATTTTATACTTTCAGGTTAAAATTAAGAGCGCGTTCTCGGGGGAGTTTGTGGCGTGTATTTCCACAACGCCAGCGCAACGCCGCCGATAAATCCGCCGATATGTGCGCCGTGGGCAATCCCGCCTGCGCCAGATGATGCAAACAGAAACGGGAGAATGTTATCAACTAGAATATAGAAGCCTAAGACCAAGCGCGCTGGAAGATAGATAGAGTCCATCAAGATGGGGAACAAGAACACAAACGTTTTAACCCTATTATACGGAAACCAGACAAAGTAGGCACCAAGAACTCCTGAGATGGCTCCGGACGCACCCACAAGGGGGATGTTTGCGTCGGATGCAAACAGGGTAAAAAACAGGGTGGCTAAAACGCCGCAACTTAAGTAGGCAATGAGAAAGCGAATACTGCCGAGGCGGTATTCAACATTGTCACCGAATATCCACAGAAATAGCATATTGCCGCCCAAATGTAGAAGGTTGCCATGGAGAAACATAGAGGTAAACAGGGTTAACACTGAAGGGTCGGCAGGGCGGAAACCATACTGATACACGAACGCCTGATAGGCGCTCAGGTGATCCCATACTTGGCGTAGTTGTGTCGAGTTGTTAATCCCGATGCTCTTTAGGTATTCCACCAGCCATGGATCAGACAAATCTGGTGCAGTCATGCTCAGAGGTAGCGTGAAAAGAATGAATACGGCAACATTCAGGATGATAAGTCCGCGCGTAGCTGGGCTGTAGCCTGGAGGATTGGGGGTATCGGCAAATGGAAAAAACATCTATGCTGTATTCCTTTCCGGGCGTGTGCCCGTGGGGGCCAGATCGATAATTAAAAGTATATGCATAAGAATATAAAGGATTGGGCGTGAATCTTCTATATGCTTTTGACCTGCTAGGTACCGCGGCGTTCGCCGCATCAGGAGCTTGGGCTGGGATCCGGCGCCACATGGATCTGCTTGGGGTGTTGGTTCTTGGGCTGGTTACCGCCATTGGTGGTGGTACGCTGCGCGATATTCTCCTCGGTGATACTCCGCCATTTTGCCTTCAGAACGACACTTATCTCTACCTTTCAATCGGAGTAGCATTGGTAGTTTTTGTGGCGCACCGCTACCTGGACCATATCGCTCACCCCTTGTTGTATCTGGATGCTGTTGGACTTGGTACCTTTGTAGTTATTGGAACCCAAAAGGCGATCTCCTTTGGTACCAGTTATCTCGTTGCAGTAACTATGGGGGTGATGACCGCTACTGCCGGCGGGGTGATTCGCGATATGCTCTCAAGTCAGGTACCGCTTATTTTGCGCAAGGAGATCTACGCTTCAGCATGTATCGCAGGAGGTGCGTTGATGTGTGCGGGATATGCGCTGGAACTTAACCCCGCAGCATCTGCCCTGGCCGCTGCAACCCTGGTTATTGTGCTGCGTCTCCTGGCGATTCGGCACAACTGGGCTCTTCCTCGTGCTAACAAAACTGCGGAGAACGAGCAAGATAATTTAAGTGATTGACCTGCACTGCAGGGGGTGAAAACGGGAGAGAAGTAGATGCATAGTGTGACATTGCAGGGAGAGTGCGATCCTATCCGAGTAGGGAAAATCCTGTGTCTGGCACGTAATTACGCGGCGCATGCGCAGGAGTTGGGCAATGAGGTCCCTGCAGATCCAGTGCTGTTCAGCAAGCCTGCCAGCAGTATCATAAAAGAGGGGGCAGATGTCATTATCCCCCCATTTTCGCGCGATTGTCACCATGAAGCGGAACTTGCGGTGCTGATCGGCGCTGTAGGAAAAAATGTTCTACCAAGGGAAGCTATGTCTCTGATCCTCGGGTATGGCGTTGCTATTGATATGACGCTACGCGATACCCAGACCCAACTCAAGGATAAAGGGTATCCATGGGATCTGGCAAAAGGGTTTGACACCTCCTGCCCCCTGTCTGAATTTGTCCCCGCTGCGACGGTGGTAGATCCACATCAACTTCAGATATGTTTGGAGGTGAATGGCGTATTGCGCCAAGATGGCAACACCAACTGCATGATCCAGCGTATTCCTGAAATCCTCGCGTTTATCAGCTGTGCTTTTACCTTAGAGCCTGGTGATATTGTTCTTACCGGTACTCCAGCTGGAGTGGGACCGGTAGTTCCCGGCGATCGAATGCGTGCATGGATAAGCGAGGTGGGCTCCATCGAGGTAGGGATAAAGTGAAGCCTCGTGTCGCCATTGTCGGGCCAGGGCGGGTAGGGCAAAGTGTTGGGAGGGCGCTGTGCGCTGCTGGGTATCCAGTTGCCGCAGTTATTGGACGCGAGCTTAAATCTACGCAGATCGGGGCAAACTTTATCGGGGCGGAGTTGATGGCAACTACGCATATTGAGCGCTGTTGCGCTGCGGAGATTGTCTTTCTCACTGTGCCTGATGACGCGCTTAGCCCTGTAATTGGCACTCTGGCACAGGTTGATCTGCGTCCCGGCACTCTGCTGGTGCACTGCAGCGGACTCCACACCACCCAGGTGTTTGCCCCCATTCAGCCAGCGATGCGCAAACTTTACACCCTCTCCCTCCATCCGCTGCAGACCTTCGCCTCGCCTGCTGCCGGCTCTGCCGCTTTGCCGGGGAGCTATTGTTCGTTGCAGGGTGACCATATTGCTATTGAGCGTGGACGCAACATCGTTGCCGCTCTAGGTTGTAGCGGATTTGTCATCGATGCTGCGCACAAGGTTCTCTACCATGCCGCGGCTTGTGTGGTGTCCAACTACGTTACCACCCTCATTGATGCAGCTTCCGAACTATGTGCGGATATTCCGAGCGCCGAAAAGATTTTTCCAGCGGCATTTAAGCCGTTACTCGAAGCTGCGGTACGCAACAGCATTGATGTTGGAACGCAGCAAGCTCTTACTGGGCCCATTGTGCGCGGAGATAGCGGCACAATCAACGCACATCTGCGGGAGATAGCACATTCAAAGCCCGATCTACTTCCTCTGTACCGTATCCTTGCCCAGCAGACCCTAGAAGTTGCTCTCAAGGCGGGACGCCTCACCCAAGATAACGCCAGTCAAATGTATAATGTCTTAGATCCAAAATAAAACTAATATCAGACGAGAAGTCGCGGGTTTCGCCTTGGAAGATGTAGTTCCGCCGAGGTGATGTGAACTGGAGCAAAAAGATTTCGCTTTTCTCTAAATATTGAGCTTGAAGGTGCCGAAGAGACTTAACAGCAGATAGGGCGCAAGGAAGCGCCGGATTAAGATCTAAAGGAGTGGATCATGGCTGATATAACATTTAGTGGTTTGGCCACTGGGATGGACACAGATTCCATCGTCAAACAGCTGATGGAGCTCGAACGTCGTCCCATTGAGCGTCTCGAAAAACAGAAAAGTGCAGAAGCGTCGCGCCTTCAAGCATTTAAGCAGTTCGATGAGCGCCTCAATGATTTGCGTAAAGCTGTCGGTTCCATGAATATTACCAGTGAGGTGCGCGAAAGTAAAATTGAGCTCAGTTCTACAGCACCTTTCACCGCAACCAGTACTGGAGCAGGAAGCGGCAGCTACGATGTCGCGGTTAAACAGCTTGCGCAGGTACAAAAGAGCGTTGCCGACGGTGTGTCTTCTGCTTCTGCAGGAGTTTTGGGCACCGGAACTATAACCATCGGTTCCACCATCATCGAGGTCGATGGAAGTAATAATTCTCTTTTAGGCTTACAGGAAGCAATAAACGCCGTTGCTGGTGAGACAGGAGTTAAGGCTTCTATTCTGAATGACGGCAGTGGCAGTGCTACTGCATACCATTTGGTCCTTACGGGACAGGATGCGAACACCACCTTTTCTCCTACTGTGGATCTGGCCGGAGGCGAATCTCTAGCGTTCCAAGAGATGCGTTCGGCACAACAAGCAGTGGTAGAGATTGATGGAATAGAGGTTTTCAGTGATAGCAATACGTTGAGCGGAGTTATCCCTGGAATTGACCTGCACTTGAATGCGGTCAGCACAGTGGTTTCTGCTGATGGGGTTGAGCCTGCTGAGTATCAAACCTCCCTTATGGGGGTGAAGCAAGATACCACGGCACTGAAAGGCAAGGTGCAGGATTTCGTAGATAGCTATAACGCGATTATGAACTGGATATCTGCGGGCTATGATGAGTTCGGTGCCAGCCGCCCCTCAACTGCTGAGGTTGAAGCTGGTGAGGAAGATATTCTGAGCGATCTGGTTCGAGGTGATAGCACCATAAACGGAGTTAAACGCCAACTCCAAAACCTGCTCTCTACCCAAGTAAACACCAGCGGAAAGTTCTCTGTGCTATCTCAGTTGGGGATCTCCACGCAGCGGGATGGCTCCCTCGCTATTGATGAAGCGAAGCTGAATGAGGCAGTTACGACTAAATTTGACGATGTTGTAAGTTTGCTTGTGGGAGAAGGCTCAGAGCCCGGGATAATGAAGTCCTTTAATACTGCGCTTGTGGATATGACCGGAGTCAGCTCTGGTATATATGCCGACAAGAAAGGTAGTTATGAAGGTATCCTCAAGAGTATCGATAGTCAAATTGACCGTATGGAGATGCTCGCAACCAAGCGGGAGCAGACCATGCGCGCCCAATTTAGCGCACTTGAACTGCTCGTATCTGAGATGAATGCACAAAGTAGCTTTATGACCCAACAGATGGATATGTTGTCCAACATGATGACGGGGAAAAAATAAATGAATGCCTATACTCAGCAGTATCAGCAGAACCAGATCTTGTCAGCCACCCCCGAGCAAATTTTAATTATGCTCTACGATGGGGCTATCCGCTTTACACGCCAGGCTATTGCCGGGGTGGAAGAGGAGGATAGACTTAAAAAACTCGAAGGTACTAGGCGTGCCATGGCAATTGTAAGTGAGTTTGCCAACACCCTAGACCATAAGGTGGGTGGAGAGATTGCAGAAAACCTTGACGCCCTGTACGCTTTTATGACGCGTGAGCTCACCCAGGCTAACCTTAATAATGATATTGTGCGCTACCGTGTGGTGGAAGACCTTCTGGTAGGTCTACGTACTACCTGGATTGAAGCTATCGAGATCAAACGCAGTGAGTCAGCTCCTGCGGTGCAGAACCAAGGTGGCAACGCATATGCGTCTCAGGCAACACCGGATAAATATCGTCCTCTTTCGGCATCTGGCTAAACCTGGTGCTGGCAGATGAAGGTCTCGGGCCTCCTTCATGCTGATATGCATGGAGGGGGTCTATTGTTAGGGCTAGCTAGTGTATTGTTTTATATGGCTAATGCATATAGTGTTGGGTGGCTTGAAAGAAACTGGGATGGTATTAGTGCGAGGGGAAGAATGATGGCTGATAATATAACTTATACAGCTAAGCGTGCCGCACTCGAACGTATGTTGCAAAGTTCGAACGAGAATTATCGTGCGATGCTGTTGCTGTTAGAGAAAATATCAGCAGCTGTTTCTGAAAATGATGGAAGCGTAAATGTGCTGGTTGTGAAGTTGCAGGATCAACAGCAGCATCTAGAGGAACAAGATATGCTTCTAAATCACGAGCTTGAGGTGTTTTCTCAAGCACATCCAGGAGAGTTGACAACGCTTGAATTACTTGAACAACGGATCGAACTCATGGGTAAGGTGAAACAGATGAATGAGTTGCTTTTGCCGAAGATAAGTGGCATTATGTCGCTCATTTCCCACGAAATTGGTGAGTTAAGGGGGGGCAGAAACGCCATAAGCGGATATCGTGTTCTGGGGAAAGGCTCCACCTCCAAGCTTCACTATACCGCATAGCCCACCAGCCCTTAGTTAGTCACTGCACAAGGTATATTCTATATGGCTGATTTTGCATTATTTAGACATCTTGAAAAGCCAAACATGTTACGAGTGTATCTTGTCCAGGGTGATGGCTCCAAGGAGCGCTTCGAAGCTGTTGCGCGAATTATTGCAGAGCCATATCTGGAGCTTAAATTTCGCCCAGATGAATTGCCCCCTGGCGTTGTACGGCCAGGGAGTAAACTCCTGCTTTCGCTAGACACACGTGTGGGCACTGTATCCATGTATGCGCACGTGGATGATGTTACCAGCGCACGGGTGTTGCGTGTCCTCGCGATGGACAACTTTTTGTTTGCACAGCAGCGCGAATATTTTCGTGTTAATGTGCGGGTAAGGGTACTATGTCAGCCCTTGCGTCCTGGAAGCGCTAACAAACCGGAGCCTGTTGAGGTTGAAAGTATTAACATCAGTGGCAGCGGAGTATTGCTAAGCTGCGCGCAGCCATTAGATATGGATCAGCTGTGCGACTTAACCTTCTATCTTCCAGCACATATGCCGCAAAAGTGCACAGCTCGGGTGGTACGATTGCATAAGAAATTACGCGGTGGCTATGAAGTAGCACTGCATTATTTCTCCATTGAACCAGAAATGCGCGATGTTCTAATCTCTTTCTGCCTTGCAGAGCAACGGCGTGCTTTGCGCACCAAGGTGCAGATCGCCGATTTCAATTAAATCCTCTCTTGTCTCCCAACTCCTAATCAGTTGTCTTTAATCTGTTTGCATTGGCCTGCGGTTATTAGCTTTGCCACTCCACTGCCTCCAAATACTATCCCTTTAGGCTCTTTTATAGATGTTGGTTTTTTTCTTTAGGTTTAAGTAATGGTCGATGCTGGAGGTATTTGCTATGCTTGCCTCGCAGTATAACTGCCAGATAAGGTTCGTTTAGTGTCTCAACTCTTTTCTGATATGCGGTGTCCTGATTTAACCAGGTGGTGTCATGGCAAATATATTTATAGGTAGACAACCAATCTTTGACCGCAAGATGAGGGTTATCGCCTATGAACTGTTGTATCGCCACGCCGACGTTGATCGAGCTATCATTAGCGACTTTGATGCCGCAAGCTCTGAGGTTGTAGTCAATTCCCTGATAGATATTGGCCTTGACCGGCTGGTGGGGCATGCAAAAGCCTATTGTAACTTCACCCGTGGATTTCTCATTAGAGGGGCAGGGATCAGCCTTGCTCCTGAGCAGTTGGTGGTGGAAGTGTTGGAAAATGTACGTCCAGAACCGGAGATTTTAGCCGCGCTGAAGCAGTTGGCCGCAGCCGGGCACCAGATCGCCCTAGATGATTTTGTCCTCTCGAGTGAAACTCAGGAGCTGGTTGAGTATGCGGATATTGTTAAGATTGATGTTTTGGCACAGAGTCGGGCCCAAGTTGCCAGTCAAGTATTTCGCCTGCGGAAGCTTAAAGAGCTGAAGTTGTTGGCGGAAAAAGTGGAGACTCACGACGATTTTCAGTACTGTCAAAAACTGGGTTTTGATTACTTTCAGGGGTTTTTCTTTAGTAAGCCGCAGGTGATGTACGGGCGTAAAATAGCTCCGAGTCGGCTCGCCATGTTGCGCCTCATGACTGAACTGCAACGTCCTGAAATAGATATAGATGTGTTGCAGCAGATTATTGAAACAGATGTAAATCTGTGTGTTAAATTGCTGCGTCAAATTAATTCATGTTTTTATAGCTTGCTGTCCGAGGTGAAGTCGGTGCGGCAGGCTATCGTGTATCTGGGTGTTAACCATATCCGCAACTGGGCTTGTGTCGTAGCGCTGGGTTCCATTGACGATAAACCACAGGAAGTTGTGACCATGTCTTTGGTGCGCGCCAAGATGTGCGAGTTGCTTGGGGGCGCCCAAGATGATGAACTGAGCTCGGAGTTTTTTACAGTGGGATTGTTCTCTATGTTGGATACTATTTTTGATTCCCCTATGGAAAAAGTGCTAGAGAATATGCCCCTTGACAGTGAGGTTAAGGCTGCATTGTTGCATCGAGAGGGAAACTTCGGTCGTGTGTTGGCCAATGTTGAGGCACATGAAAAAGGGGAATGGGACAGTGTAGAGCGGGGCGGCTATGGACAAAAACAGATAATGGATGCCTATATTGAGGCGCTTGAGTGGGCACGTACAGTGCTGGATAATATGGGAACTTAGTTCGAAGATGTATATGCAGTGCTTTATGGCTCCGGCCAAGATAAATCTATGTTTGCATGTGCTGGGGCGCCGTAGTAGCGGCTATCATGACCTATGCATGCTTATGCAAAAAGTGAATCTCTATGATGAGGTATGGATAGGCTTGCGTGATGATCCCGGAGTGCGGGTCGAGTGCGCTGGTGTCAGCCTGCAGGGGGGAGAAGAGAACATTGCCTTGCGTGCCGCAGAGGTGCTCCTGTCGTATGTTCATGATCCTTTTTCTCCCGGGGTAGACATACGTATTGTAAAGCATATCCCCGTCGCAGCTGGACTTGGCGGAGGCTCGTCAGATGCCGCGACTGTACTCATGGCGCTGAACCACCTTCTTGCTCTTAACGTGGAGCAGTCTGATTTGGCGCAGCTGGCGTTGAAGTTAGGCGCTGATGTTCCATTTTTCCTCGGATCATCACCCGCGTGGGCAGAAGGAGTGGGGGAGAAGTTGGCCCCCTTGTCTCACAGCTTGCCAAAATGCTACTATGTTTTGGCAAATTCAGGGGCTACGGTCTCTACTGCACAGGTATATCGCAACGTACAGCAATATTCCCGTTGTCCAGGCAGGGATAAGCCCATCAACACTATTGAAGAGCTGGTTTCTGTTTTGCACAATGATCTAGAGTCCCCAGCGCTCTTGCTGGCACCAGAGATAGAACCGATCAAGAGCTCTTTACTTAAGAGTGGCGCCAAAGGGGCCCTGATGTCTGGAAGTGGAGCAACGGTATTCGGACTGTTTGAGGGCGATGCAGAGGCACATGCTGCCGCGCAGCATCTTGAGCAAAGTTTTGGCTGGTGGGCGAAAGTTGTCACAGAAGTTGCCTGACACCTCCCATTTTGTGCGTCGTTAAGGGTAATACGGGAAATATACATTTTTTTTGTTTACACTCCGCCATTGTTTGTTGTATAACGCCTTCCATCGGCGTCGGTGGCAGGGTGTGAAAAGTCGATATTAAAGTCAACATATATATTGATGGGGCGTCGCCAAGCGGTAAGGCACCGGATTTTGATTCCGGCATTCCCAGGTTCGAATCCTGGCGCCCCAGCCATAAAACCTCTTGCGATGGCTTAATGTCGTGTGTCGACTCGCCTGGAGAGGTTTTTTTTATTTCCTGCCTCCCTTCCAAACTTTTCAGAAGTTATCGATTTGGCCCCATTCCAATTCCAGGATCAAGTGTGAAAAATTTTAAAGTTTTTGCAGGCAATTCAAACAGCATACTCGCGAGTAGAATCTGTGAAGATCTAAACGTCCCCTTGGCCCAAGCCAGGGTGCATAGTTTCTCCGATGGAGAAACTATGGTTGAAATAGGCGAAAATGTTCGCGGGCGTGATGCATATGTTGTTCAGTCCACCAGCGCCCCGAGTAATGAAATGCTCATGGAATTGCTGATTATGGTGGATGCGCTATCCCGAGCATCTGCTGCAAGCATAACCGCAGTTATTCCCTATTTTGGCTATGCGCGCCAAGATCGCAAAGTCGCTCCACGGACCCCAATAACAAGTAAGTTGGTGGCGAATCTACTTACAACTGCTGGAGTGGATCGCGTTGTATGTATGGACCTGCACGCTGGTCAGATTCAGGGTTTCTTCGATATCCCTGTCGATCACATCTATGCCGCCCCAGTTCTCCTTGAAGATATCCGCATTAACTATACCGATCCATTAGTAGTAGTTTCCCCAGATGCTGGAGGCACCGAGCGCGCACGTGCGTTTGCAAAGCGTCTTGAGTCTGGTTTGGCTATTATAGATAAGCGCCGTAGCAGTGCTAATGTATCTGAGGTTATGCACATCGTTGGCGATGTGTCCGGTCGCAACTGTGTCATTGTGGATGACATGATCGATACCGCGGGTACTTTGTGTAATGGGGCACAGGCGCTTAAAGATGCTGGAGCAAAGCGGGTGTTCGCATATGCTACACATGCGGTACTATCTGGGCCTGCACTGGAACGGATTGAAGAGAGCTGTCTTGAAGAAGTTGTGGTTACTGACAGTATTTGTTGTAATGCCAAGCTTAAGAAGTGCACGAAGTTGCGGCAGTTGTCGGTGTCCTCATTGTTAGCAGAGGCAATTCGGCGGATACAGTCGGATGAGTCGGTAAGCTCTCTGTTTGTGTAGTTATTGAATTTGAGATAGTCTAAAAGTTTCTGGAGACAACAGTTGCTGTTTTGCGACAGGTTGTTTTTTTCTTGATCCAGAATACAAACGCTTTAGACTTTAGCGTATTAATGAAAATGGAGGTATAGAAGTTATGCAACAACAAGAATTAAATGTGTCTAAGCGTGAGCGAGTAGGCAAAGGTGGGGCGCGGTCGGCACGCCGTGAGGGCTTAATCCCCGGAGTAGTATACGGACCTGATATTGAATCCTGTCCTGTTGTGGTTAGTCCCAAAGACTTGGATGTTGCTTTGGATACGGATGCAGGGATCAATACCGTAATTACGCTACGTAGCGGCGGGCAGCCTTTTGACGGCATGCAGGTGGTTGTTGAAGATCTGCAAGTCCACCCGATTAAGCGCATCCGTGAACATATTGATTTTAAAGTGATCGATGTGAAGAAAAAGAGTAACTTTATGGTGCCAGTATTTACTGTAGGTGAGGCTGCTGGTGAAAAAGAAGGCGGAAACGTGCAGCTCATCCGAAATGAGCTCGAAGTTTACTGTCTACCAGCACTGGTGCCAAGTTCCATCGAAATCGATGTTACTAGTCTTGAAATCGGTGATAGTATTCACGTTGAAGATATTACCCCTCCAGCTGATGTTGAACTGGTTCACGATGTCAACTTCACTGTTGTAACCGTGGTTGGGTTCAAAGAGTCCGATCTCGATATGGACGAAGAGAGTGAAGAAGTTGAAGCGAGCGTAGGCGCAGAAGTAGAAGATGAAACTACGGAATAGGTTTGAAGATAATCGTAGGGCTGGGTAATCCAGGCACAAAATACGCTGATACGCGTCACAACGTCGGGTTTATGGTTGTCAATACATTGGCGCAAACTGCACAGATGCCTCTAAAGAAGAAGGGACATCAGGCGCAATATGCAATTGGGCGCCTTGCTGGCGAGGAGATCATGTTGGTGCAACCACTGACCTATATGAATCTGAGTGGGGCAAGTGTTGCATCTGCCTGCAAAACCAGTGGAACTGCTATTTCTGATGTTGTAGTGATCCACGATGATGTCGATTTGCCCTTCGGGGTGGTACGCGTCAAGGTTGGGGGTGGACATGGCGGCCACAACGGTCTGCGCCATATTATCCAGCTTATGGGTAACGATTTTATCCGCGTGCGCGTTGGAGTTGATCGTCCTCCAGCTGGTGGTGATACTGCTGCATTTGTATTGCGTGCGTTCTCGGCATATGAAAAAAAGAATTTAACTAAGGTCCTTGTCCACGCAGTTAATGCTGTTGAGGCAGTATTGAGAGCGGGAGCACAGCAAGCTATGTGCGAATTTAACGGACAAGATGTGTTGAACGATTAGTGATCTGAAACAGGGGAGAGGGTTCAAATGGCTTATTTTGCCGTGATTATCGGGATAGCTGGGTTTGCCATGGCTATCACACTGTACAATAAGGTTAAAGCAGAGCCGGTAGGTAGCGAGAAACTGGCAGAAATATCAGAAGCTATCCATGCAGGGGCAATGGCCTTTTTGAATCGTGAGTATCGTGCGCTGGCGATTTTCGTAGCGGTAGTTTTTGTTCTCATCGTCATTGGCATGGGGATTCAAACGGCGCTGGCCTTTTTGGGTGGCGCAATCTGCTCTATGTCTTGTGGCTTTATCGGCATGAAAGCCGCTACGCGCGCCAACGTAAGAACAACAGAAGCGGCACGCCAGCATGGTCAGGCCCGCGCTCTTGAAGTGTCTTACAACGGTGGTGCAGTAATGGGCCTTTCCGTTGCTTCCCTGGGTCTGGTAGGTGTTGGTATTGCCTACATCTTTTTTGGTGGCGATCCTGCAACATCAACCTACATCAATGGCTTTGCCATGGGGGCTTCTTCTATCGCGCTGTTTGCCCGTGTAGGTGGAGGTATTTACACTAAAGCCGCTGACGTTGGTGCTGACTTGGTAGGTAAGGTTGAGGCAGGTATCCCCGAGGACGATCCACGTAACCCAGGCGTTATCGCAGATAACGTTGGTGACTGTGTTGGTGACACCGCAGGGATGGGTGCAGACATTTTTGAATCCTATGTAGGTTCAATTATCGCTACAGTCGCAATAGCTGCCGCAGCGAGCCCTGAGCTTCTGGCGAAGATTGGTTCCGATAGCGAAGCAACTCGTTCCGCTGCAATGTTGCTCCCTCTGGTTCTGGTAACCTTTGGTTTGATATTTTCCTTCGCCGGGATTTACGCCATGAAGCGCTTCCAGGACAAAGATCCTGCCACGGCATTGCGCCTTACAACTTTTGTTGCTGCAGGTCTATTTATTGCAGCATCGCTGTTAATTATTCCTATTATGGGGCTTAGTTTCGGGATCTTCATGGCGCTCGCGTCTGGTTCACTTGCGGGCATTGCCATTGGTCTTGTTACTGAGTACTACACCGCCGACGCTCCTGTGCGCCGGATTGCAGAGGCGAGTAAGACAGGTCCTGCTACCAACATTATCAGTGGTTTGGCTGTTGGTTTGGAAAGTACCGTAGCTCCGATTCTTATTATTTGTGCAGGAATTCTTGTTGCGAACTTTTTTGCAGGCTTGTATGGCATTGGAATTGCGGCGGTAGGGATGTTAGCCACCGTTGGTGTAACCATGACCGTTGACGCATATGGTCCCATTGCGGACAATGCTGGCGGCATCTCAGAAATGGGCGGTCTCGGTCCTGAAGTGCGTAAGATTACGGACGGCCTTGATGCAATCGGTAATACAACTGCAGCAGTAGGCAAGGGGTTTGCAATTGGTTCCGCAGCCCTCACTGCGCTAGCACTGTTCTCAGCGTATGCCACTACCGTAGGTCTTAAGTCTATCGACTTGGTTCAGCCTAAGGTTGTTGTTGGTCTTTTTATTGGTGGTGCTATCCCTTTCTTTATCGGTTCACTCACCATGAACAGCGTTGGGCGCGCGGCAGCTCTAATGGTTGATGAGATCCGGCGTCAGTTTCGCGAAATTCCTGGTCTTCTCGAAGGGAAGGAAGGGGTTAAGCCTGAGCCTGAAAAATGCGTAGATATCTCTGCGAAGGCGGCTCTTAAAGAGATGATTCTTCCTGGTGTAGTAGCTGTGTCTGCCCCGGTAGTTATTGGCTTTCTTCTTGGCAAAGAAGCCTTGGGCGGCATGCTTGCTGGTGCCACTCTTGCAGGTGTTCTGCTGGCACTAATGATGTCCAATGGCGGTGGTGCATGGGATAATGCCAAAAAGTATATCGAAGGCGGAGAACTGGCCGGCGAAGAGAAGGGTGGCGAGGCGCATAAAGCTGCAGTCGTAGGCGATACAGTAGGTGATCCATTTAAGGATACCTCTGGCCCAGCTATGAACATTCTTATAAAACTTATGAGTGTTGTGTCTTTGGTCCTCGCACCTCTATTGGTATGATAAGTTAAACATACGTATTCCGATAGCCGAGACAGCCGTCTCGGCTATCGTTGTTTGGAGACAATTAAAAATGGGATTTAAATGCGGTATCGTCGGGCTTCCGAATGTGGGTAAGTCCACCATATTCAATGCCATTACTTCAGCTGGAGCGGAATCAGCGAATTACCCCTTCTGCACCATTGAGCCCAATGTAGGTGTGGTCGCAGTACCT
Source organism: Desulfuromonadaceae bacterium (assembly GCA_034007015.1). Taxonomy (GTDB): domain Bacteria; phylum Desulfobacterota; class Desulfuromonadia; order Desulfuromonadales; family Desulfuromonadaceae; genus JAIVHC01. Next base: position 17,099 of record JAVERS010000015.1, on the reverse strand, counting down.
GATCCACGCTTAGATGCCCTGTCTGCAATAGTAAAGCCCCAGCAAGCACTTCCTACTACCATGGAATTTGTGGATATTGCTGGGTTGGTAAAGGGCGCGAGCAAGGGGGAGGGGCTGGGAAACCAGTTTCTAGGGCATATTCGGCAGGTTGATGCAGTTGCAAACATTGTGCGCTGTTTTGATGACGATAATGTGGTGCATGTTGATGGAAGTGTAGATCCGCTGCGCGATATTGATGTTATCCAAACCGAACTTAATTTGGCTGACCTTGAAGCTGTAGAGCGCCGTATCATACGGATACGCAAACTGGCTGCCAGCGGAGACAAGGGGGCAAAGGCTGAACTTGAAGTGCTGGAAAAACTTAATGCCAGGTTAAATGATGGTCAGCCAGCGCGGATGGTTGATCTCGGCAAAGATGGTGCATCGCTGGTGGCGTCTCTAAACTTAATCACCATGAAGCCGGTAATGTACGTTGCAAACGTTAGTGAAGATGACCTTGCTGGTGAGCATGAATATGTTGAACTTGTGCGCCAATATGCGAGTTCCCACGGTGCTGAGCTCGTAGTTATCTGCGGCAAAATAGAAGCTGAAATTGCTGAGTTGGATGGAGACGAAAAACAAGAGTTTCTGTCTGAGCTAGGTTTAAAGGAGTCGGGTTTAGCCCGCATGATTCGCGCTGGTTATGAACTCCTAAACCTTATTACCTATTTTACTGCTGGTGTTAAAGAGGTACGCGCATGGACAGTACCGCTAAACAGCAGAGCTCCTCAGGCTGCTGGCGTTATCCATACTGACTTTGAGCGTGGATTCATCCGTGCCGAAGTTACTGCATATGATGATTTCATTGCTTGCAATGGAGAGGCAGGGGCGCGGGATAAAGGTCTGTTGCGTATTGAGGGGAAAGATTACATTGTGAAAGATGGCGATGTAATGCATTTTCGCTTCAATGTCTGATGCAAGTGATTGTAAACGTCGGAATTGTGCTTGCGTGTTGAAAAACATGGACACGGTAGGCTCAGTATGTTACTTAGAGCGATTGCAAGTCGGGCAAGGTAAGTAGGTTGCGCTGCCCGCTCCTTGCTCCGGGGGAAACCGGGGCTATAATCCAGAAGGAGGATATAAGATATGCGTACGTATGAAACTATTTTCATCATCCGACCACAGATTGTCGGAGATGAGTACACTGCTCTGCTAGGGAAGTTCAAGCAGATTCTTGCAGATCAGCAAGCTGAAATTCTCAGATGCCAAGAGTGGGGAACTAAGCGTCTACCCAACTTGGTTAAGAAGCAGGATCAGGGGATTTTTGTCCTGATTAATTTTGTCGCTGCGAATACAGTAGTCAAAGAATTTGAGCGGCGACTACGTCTTGATGATGCCATTCTTCAGTTCCAGACCGTTCTGCTCGAACATGGTCTGGATCTCAGCGCTTCAACTGAAAGCACTGATGCAGATGAAGACGATTCGGACGACGAAGACAGCGATGAGGACGAAGAGCAGGAATAGATTTAGCTTAAGCCCCTAAATAGGAGGGATTTATACCATGGCTTTTGATAAAAAAAGTGTAGCACGTCGTCGTTTTGGGCGGCGCAAAGGATGTCGTTTTTGTGCGGATAGCGATCTGAAAATTGATTATAAAGATGTCCGTACCTTGAAATATTTTGTATCAGAGCGCGGCAAGATTGTTCCACGACGCATTTCAGGTAACTGCGCCATTCACCAGCGTAAAATCACCGAAGCGATCAAGCGGGCCCGCAATATTGCTCTGATGTCTTTTACATCAAAACGCACCATTGAATAGAGAGTTCGTCTCTCAACTTGATGTCAAATCACGCTATGCAGATGCACCTAAAGCATAAACAGTCCCCGTGGGGGATTACTTTAGTCAGTGCAGCATTAAGTGCAGTGATGTTGCTTGCTGCTGCTAATGCTGGACCTCTTGGCGCTTTTTTGCATGTCTTTCTTGCGGTTCCAGTAGCGCTAGCCGGTTTTACTGCAGGGATTATGGCGGCACTAATTGTGGTGCTTGCCTCAGGCATGGTTCAGCTTGCCGCCGCAGGTTATGTTGCACTGATGCTCTATGTGTTGCAGTTTGGGATTCCTGGGCTGGTTCTAGTACATGCCTTACGCAGCGACGTAGGGTGGCCTCGTGCGGTGATGCGTGCCCTAGTAGTAGGTTCAGGGCTGTTGATTGCTCTGGCTGTATACGCAGCATACAGTGCTGACAGCAGTATCTCGGTGCTGGTATCTGATTATATTGATGCTGAAATGGAGCAAGTTTATACTGTTTATGCAGATGCCGGAGTTGCAGATGCACAATTAACTGAGTTAGTCGCGGTAGTTGAAAATACTGCTGATTTACTTAAGCGTACCTACGCTGGGGTTACTGTAGCTGCCCTCGGACTGGTATATTTAGTTACTATAATGGTGCTATATGTTTTTGGACGAGGAAAATACACCCTTCCGGGGGTTGACTTTCATTATTTTAAAATAAGGGAACCTGTAATTTGGGTCTTAATTACAGCTGGTTTTTCCCTGCTTATCCCAGTATTGGCGATACAGAACATAGCTCTAAATGTGTTAACGGTGCTACTCCCTTTGTATTTCATACAGGGTGTTGCAATTGTAGCGTATTATTTAAGAAAAAAAGCGTTTTCGCTTTTAGCACGGGTTTTTGCATATACCGTTATGCTGGTGATTAACCCGCTGCCTTTGATGGTTACGGCACTGGGGGTTTTCGACCTCTGGTTTGATTTCCGCAAACCCCGTGTAAAAACGACTTAGTTCCTTTGTGGAGGAGATAATGGAAATTATATTGACTGAAAGTGTTGACAAGTTGGGTGAAATTGGAACCCATGTCAAGGTAAAGCCCGGATATGCGCGTAACTACCTGCTGCCCCGGCGCCTTGCTGTTGTGGCGAATAGCAGCAATATAAAAGAGTTCGAGCATCATAAGCGTCAGTTAGAGTATAAAGCACTTGCGATTGCGAAAGACTCTGAATCCCTGAAGAAGAAGATTGAGGCACAAAAGTGTGAATTTGTCCTGCGTGCCAGTGAGGAAGGTAAGCTTTTCGGGTCCGTGACTTCAGCTGATATTGCCGACAAGTATGCAGAGTCTGACATCGTTATTGACCGTAAGAAGATTCAGTTGGGTGAGCCCATTAAGGTTTTGGGCGAGCAAAACGTCGAGATCAAGCTTCCCGGAAATGTAGTTGCCACAGCTGTGGTAAATGTAGTAGCAGCTGAGTAATACTTACGTTATATCGTATCACTGCCCCCGGTTAGCTCTATTAGCGCCGGGGGTTTTGCGTTTAAGTGAATTTTGTTATGCCTGAAATTGGATCGCACCGCCTACCGCCGCAAAATCTTGAAGCAGAGATGTCAGTTCTGGGTGGGGTTTTATTGGAAAATGAAGCCCTGAACCGAGCACTGGAAATTCTTGTGCCTGATGATTTTTATCGCGACAGCCACCGGCAGATATTCAAGGCACTTATCGCCTTAAGCGATAGAAGTGAACCGGCAGATCTAGTCACTCTAACCGCAGAGCTGAAAAAAAATAGTCAACTAGAAAATATTGGTGGCAGTTCTTATCTGGCTACTCTGGTTGACTATGTACCTACTGCCGCAAATATGGCGTATTACGCTAAAATGGTGAAGGAGAAATCGGTTGCACGGCATATGATTAATGTTGCCACCGAGATCGTAAAACGCGGGTATGATGGGCAGGAGATTGAGAAAACCCTGGATTGGGCGGAAAAATCGATATTTGATATCGCGGGAATGCGCAGTCGCCCTTCCTATTACTCTACGCGTGAGATCATGCAAGATACCTTCAAAGCCATTGAGGAGTTGTATGAGCGCAAGGAGCTAGTCACAGGGGTCCCTACTGGATATGTCGATCTCGACACCATGACTGCCGGTTTTCAGAAAGGGGACCTTTTGATTGTTGCCGGTCGCCCTTCCATGGGAAAAACTGCATTTGGTCTCAACATAATTGAACATGCAACCATGCACGCCAAAGAGAAGGTTTCGGCGTTGATTTTTTCGCTAGAGATGAGCAAAGAACAGTTGGTGCAGAGGATGTTGTGTTCGGTGTCTCGTGTTGACGCATCTCGTTTGCGTACAGGTCATCTAGGAGACTCTGACTGGCCCAAGTTAACCAATGGTGCTGGTCTTCTGTCTGAGGCGCAGATATTTATTGATGATACACCTGCTATTTCTGTGCTTGAGCTACGCGCCAAAGCGCGTCGCCTTAAGGCCGAATACGACTTAGGCCTTATTGTTGTGGACTATCTGCAGTTGATGCAGGGGACGAACTCCGAGAGCAGACAACAGGAGATCTCTGAGATTTCCCGCTCCCTTAAGGCGCTAGCGAAAGAACTCAGCGTTCCTATTATTGCCTTGTCTCAGTTAAACAGATCCCTTGAAAGTCGTACAGATAAACGTCCAATGATGGCAGATTTGCGCGAGTCAGGTGCCATCGAGCAGGACGCAGACGTAATTATGTTTGTGTACCGCGAGGCAGTTTACTGCGAAGCGTGCAGGAAAAGAGATGGGACCTGCGATAAAAACCACGCCAATGATGCCGAAATCGTGGTGGGTAAGCAACGCAATGGACCTATTGGTACGGTTCATCTGACATTTAAGGGTGAATTTACTCGCTTCGAGAATCAATCCAAGCGTATGGAGATGTAAGAGAGCGGCCTTAGTGTCCGAGGCGAGGGATTGATTAACGTTGGGTGTTGCACGTCCGTGGTGCGGTGATCCCCAAGGTGGTCATTTTCTTCCGTAGGGTGTTGCGATTTATACCTAGGACTTTGGCGGCTTGGAGTTGGTTGCCCCCAGTTTTCTCTAGGATTATGCGCAACAAGGGGCGTTCCATTTGGTACAGAACCATATTGTAAAGATCGTTGATCTCGATGATATCTTCCTGCATCAGTGCTGCCCGGAGTTTGGCTTCAATGAGTGATTCAAGGGACTGGTTTTCAGGTGTGGTTTTTGGTTTTTCATTCATACTGCATGCTCCGCAGGCTGAAAAGTGACGCTCTTCTGGTTCTTCAGCTCAAAAAATTGTTTTATCAGGTCGTGTAAAGGTTCAATGGTGTAAGTGTTGTTGACCTGGCGTCTGAACTCAGCTGCACCGCTCAGTCCGCGCGCATACCAGCACAGGTGCTTACGCATTTCTAGCACCGCGCGTGCGTCATCCATGTGTAGGCGTTGAAGTTCCAAATGTTTTAGTGCTACAGATCCGCGCTCTATACGTGAAGGAGTATGCGCCGATTCTCCGCGCAGCAGGGCGAGAATGTTCTGGATCAGCCATGGATTCCCATAGCCACCCCTGCCTATCATTACACCATCACATCCTGTTTGTTGCAGCATTTTTATCGCATCTGCAGGGGTGTAGATATCACCACTACCTACAACGGGGATTTTTAATGTCTGTTTGAGGGTGGCTATATCATCCCAAAGCGCAGTGCCGCCGAATCCTTGCGTGCGTGTACGCGGGTGCAACGTGATAGCTTCTACACCTTCCTGTTCTGCAATATGGCCTAGTTCAATAAAGTTTCGTTGTTCTTGATCCCATCCCGACCGAATTTTTACGCTAAGGGGAAGTTTGCTAGCTTTGCGTACTGCGGCTATAATTGCACCGGCTTGCTTGGGGTCGCGCATCAAAGAGCTTCCTGCGCCAGAGCGGGTGACCTTTTTAACTGGACACCCCATGTTGATATCGAGCATATCCGCCATTGAACTGCAAAGCTGTGCCGCTCGTGCCATCACTTCTGGGTCATCGCCAAACAGTTGCAGAGCGAAAGGGCGCTCACTCTCATGGTGCTTCGCTAGCTCAAGAGTGTGTCTGCCGTCACGGATTACTCCATTGGCGCTGATCATTTCGGAAAAAACCAGCCCAGCGCCCGCACGCTTGTGGATTTGTCGGTAACTAGAGTTGGCTATCCCTGCCATCGGGGCCAATACTACATTATTTTCTAGTATGAGGGAGCCTATTTGCAGGCGGTTTGGAGTCGAGCTGGTGTGCATATTAAAGTTCCATTTTATCATGAATTAACAGTATGTTGAAGTGTGAAAGATGTATCCGCACAAGTTTGACTTCTTCGGCGTCGAAGCTAGAAACATGGGGGGGCAGCAGCAGCTGAAAATTGGATACTGTATACAAAAATTACCTTGACGCTTTCTGAATCTCTTTGATATAAGCATACAACACGTTTAGTTTGCTCAATCTTAACTATACCGAAAACATTAGTGACATTTTATGTTTATGCGAGTGTATTAGTTGTATTTTGCTGTGCGCGTGTGTTTTTACAAAACTGCAAGTTGGATAGATAGCAGTCTCCTAGAGCTTATGTTTACTGCCGCGCGATAGTGCCATATCGATACGGTGTTGGCAACAAGAGACATTACTAAGTAGCATTGATGTCTATCCTGTTTAAGCGTCTGAATGTGTGACATGTTGGTCACAACTCTTGAACAGTTTGAGGTAGTCAGGCAAGAAGACAGAAGGGTATTTACTCACAATATGTGGATTGCACTTGTTTAACGCAGGTTTTTTTGTTTTATTGTGAAACTGTAGGTTGAGGCTTGGATCGGCGCGATGTCGGGGGACATTAAACGATTGAGCCTATGTTGTCGGAGGGTGGTTAGAGCCGCCTGTTTTAATTCCATTATAAGGAGAGTAGTATGTCAAAAACGCTAAAAGAAGTTCTGAAGAAAAAAATCGATGAGCATCGTCCGCGTACCGCCAAACTCGTCAAAGAGCACGGCGATGTAAAACTGGGGGATGTAACCATTGCCCAGGCTATCGGTGGTGCACGTGGCGTAAAATGTTTAGTAACAGACATCTCCTACCTTGATCCCATGGAAGGTATCCGCTTCCGTGGCATGACTATCCCCGAGACATTTGAGGCTCTGCCTAAGGTTCCAGGCAGCGACTATCCCTATGTTGAAGGTTTCTGGTATCTGCTCATGACAGGTGATGTTCCAACCATGGAGCAGACCCTTGAAGTTGTTGAGGACTGGAAACAGCGCTCTCAGGTTCCTCAGTACGTAATAGACGTGTTGCGCGCACTGCCGCGTGATTCGCATCCGATGGCAATGTTCTCAGCGGCTATTGTAGCCATGCAGCGCGATTCAATATTTGCCAGCAACTACACCGCTGGTAAATTCAACAAAATGACCTGCTGGGAGGATATGTTCGAGGACAGCACCAACCTGATGGCTAAGCTTGGTCCCATCGCTGCATATATCTACCGCATGAAGTACAAAGGCGATACCCATATCGCTGCCGATCCTGAGTTGGATATGGGGGGTAACTTTGCCCATATGCTCGGCCAGAGCGAAGACTACAAAGATGTTGCACGTATGTACTTCATCCTCCACTCTGACCATGAGTCTGGTAACGTATCCGCACATACCACTCACTTGGTAGCTTCAGCACTGTCTGACATCTACTATGCTTACTCAGCCGGTATTAACGGGCTTGCAGGGCCGTTGCACGGTCTGGCCAACCAAGAAGTTCTTGGCTGGACTCAGAACTTCATGGAGAAGCTTGGTGGCAAGTTGCCTACTAAAGAAGAGCTTAAAAAGGCTCTGTGGGACACCCTGAACAGTGGACAGGTTATCCCAGGTTATGGTCACGCAGTTCTGCGTAAGACCGACCCGCGCTATACTTCACAACGCGAGTTCTGCCTCAACACTCCGGGGCTGAAAGACTACCCTCTGTTCAAGCTTGTAAGCATGATCTACGAAGTAACTCCGCCGATTCTGGAAGAGCAGGGTAAAGCTAAGAACCCTTGGCCGAACGTTGACGCCCAGTCTGGTGTTATCCAGTGGTACTATGGCGTAACTGAGTACGACTTCTACACTGTCCTGTTTGGTGTGGGCCGTGCGCTTGGTTGCCTTGCCAACGTAACTTGGGACCGCGCTCTTGGTTATGCTATCGAGCGTCCGAAGTCTGTTACTACCGCAATGCTCGAAGAAGCAGCAGGTATCAAGAAGTAATTTAAGCACGCTGTATTGCTTAACGTTTCATCAGGCACCCTCTTTCTTGAGGGTGCCTTTTTTTGTGGCAGATCGACTTTGAGTATCTGCCCAAAGTTAGGGTCACATCCTTTTTGTTAGAAAATCCCTTCCTTAATTCCAAACAGAGCCATTCATGAGCTCCCATCGGTAGAAAAGCAAATTAATTGACGTGCAGTGCAGATACTGTTTATATTGATGTTACCATTTGTAAACACTTCAGACGTGTGTGTGGAGGAATTGTGCTGCAACTAGATGAGGGTAAGAATATTTACCGCCCTATTGTTGAAAATATGTCAGAAGGGGTGGTCTTCATTGATGCTGACGATACTATTGTTATCTGCAATAAGGCTGCGGAGCGAATCCGTACAGTGCGGGCTGACAAAATTATCGGCAAAAAAATATACACTATCCACCCCAAAAAGATGCACGAACGGATTACACAATTGTTGCGCAGTCTAAGGTCGGGTGAAACTGATTGGGCTACTCGAAACATAGTAGTCAAGAGGCGCCATATTGCTAATTCTTATTCAGCGATACGTGCTCCTGATGGAGCGTATCTTGGCACCTTGCTATTAAGTCATGATGTTACCGAAGAGCAACGTTTGCGCAGAGAAAACGAAAACCTGCGCAAAGGGGCTAGTCCGGGGGTGCGTTGCTGTGTGGTAGCGCGCAGTAGTGCTGCACAGAAAATAAGTGAGATGACACGGGCCTTAGCCGCAGTGGATTCTACGGTGTTGGTGACCGGAGAAAGCGGCGTAGGAAAAGAGTGCGTGGTAGATATGTTGCATCGTGAAAGCAGCCGCAGCACTGCTCCGTTAATAAAGGTAAATTGTGCGGCATTGCCTGAAAACCTTATCGAATCAGAGCTGTTTGGCTACACTAAAGGGGCTTTTACTGGAGCAACTGAAAATAGAAAGGGAAAGTTTGAGCTTGCCGACGGGGGAATTCTATTTCTCGATGAGATTGCGGAAATGCCTTTAATGGCGCAGTCTAAGTTGCTGAGAGTGTTGCAAGAACGCGTGGTTCATCCCTTGGGGGGACGAAGTGGAGTTCTAGTGGATGTGCGTATTGTAGCCGCAACAAACCATGTCTTGGCAGACGAGGTAGCCGCCAAACGTTTTCGTGAAGATCTCTACTATCGCCTCAATGTTGTTAACATAGAGGTTCCCCCTTTGCGCGAGCGCGTAGATGATATTGAACCGCTTGCGAATACGTTTCTCCAGCGTTTTTCAGAAAAAATGCAGCGTCCGCTACGCTTTCTTTCCGATGAAGCCCTCCAGCTTTTGCTTCAGTACCATTGGCCGGGCAATGTGCGGCAGTTGGAGCACGCGATGGAACGTGCTGTTGCCCTTAGCAGTGGCGAATTGATTCTGGTGGATGATCTGCCTGAAGAGATAAGAAATATCAAACGCAAAACATCTCCGCATTCCTGTGGTAAAAATCACCCTGAAGAGAGTTTAAAGGAGGCTGTCGAGCAATTTGAGGCTGAGTTTATTGCAGCAGCGTTAAGGCGCCACCAAAACCGTAAGGGTCAGACCGCGCAGACATTGGGGATATCGCGTAAGAGTTTGTGGCAGAAAATCCAAAAACACGACTTGGTGGTAGATGCTTGATCGTGTTACCTAAAGTAAACGTCTGTTGTTTTTAGTGGGGGCAACAGGTAACGCTTATCAAGAGCTACTACGTATATTTGATATATCAAAAGGGTATTCCTATAAAGAATACCCTTTTGTTTTAGGTGGTTAGGTATAAAGATGTGTTGATGGCACATGTTATGCACAAGACTGTGTGCAGAAGCGCAGTAGCCATCTGCGCATAAGGACGTTCTGGGCTTGATATGTACAGGGTCGGCGCTAGGATGTCTTTATACTTAATAGCTTGGTATGCCCACTAAGGTGGTTGTGCCGCAATGTGAAGGGAGAGTAGGGATGAGTTTATATTCGAGAGGGTTGTCTGTTCTATTGTTACTGTTGTTCTGGAGTAGCTGTGTTGTAGCTGCCCCCCTGGATGATTTTGTTGCTGCCATGAAAAACGGCATCCCCGATGTAGATGTGATCACCGGATTTGAATATAAACATCGCGACGATAACACAAGTCCAGGGCAGCAGTTCAGTGTCAGAACGCGGGTGGGATATCGAACTGATACCCTGTTCAATACAGCAGCCTATGTTCAGCTGCATAATGTCAGCAACGTCATGGAGCAGTATAGCTTTACCCGCAATGGCAAAACATATGGCAACCTGGGACGAGATGTGATTGCTGACCCAGATGGGAGTCGCTTCCAACAGGCCTATCTTGATTTCACGTGGGTTCCGGATACCCTGATTCGCATTGGACGGCAGGATATTATTCTTGATGACGCTCGCTTGATGGGTGATATTGATTGGCGCTTGAATGGACAGTCCTTTGATGCAGTGTCTATAACCAACACATCACTTCAGGACATAACGCTTTATGCCGCCTATGTGCAGAAGGTGAATACTATTTTCCTTGATTCGCTGGATTTAGACGGGTTTTATTTGTTCAATGCAGCTTATTCCGGGATCAAGAACCATACTATCTCTTTGCATACCTACCTGCTGGATACCGAGAGTACTGCGGACAGCGCACGTGACAGCGCAACCTACGGTTTTCGAATCGCGGGCAACACAGCCCCCTTCAATTACTATTTAGATTACAGCCATCAAAGTGATTTCGCCGACGGAAAAGACCACTCCGCCAATATGCTTAATCTCTATGTGGCAGGCAAGATAAACGATATGTTTACCCTTGGTGCAGGGTATTCCTATATTTCTGGGCAGGACGGATCCGATCGTCCTTTCGACACCCTTTTCAGCACGGCACACAAATTCAACGGTTTTGCCGATCAGTTTCTGGGAACCAACGGCGGCAATTTGCGCGATGGTCTGCATGACTACTATGTGCAGGCTACCACTCAGGCGTTTGGGGCAAAACTTGTTCTCGCCTATCACTACTTCGATACGACCGAAGACGACTTTTTTGATGGCACCTATGGCGACGAATTTAACGCGCTGCTGATCAAACCTTTGGCAGATAACCTCAACTTCATCGTTAAGTATGCCAATTTCATGCAGGACGATTCCAGCTCCAACGGCTATGTCAACCCCACACGTGACACTGAAATTCTTTCTGTGCGCCTGCGGTTTAAATATTGATCCCCCCAACTGGAATGGTTCAAGCTGAACTGACTCCTAGCAGCCCACTCAACGTAGAGGTTCAGCTGTGTGTATCAGTTATCGGTTAGAGAGGAGAACAACAGTGAAGAAAATTTGTGCAGCAATACTGGCTGTCGGTTCTATGTTTCTGCTGTTTGCGTGTAGCAGCGCCATAACGGGAAGTAAAAATGACTGTGTTTCGTCTGTCCCTGCGGTCAATAGCGCCGGACCAGTTAAAGCGCAACATCCACCTGTGTCGGAGCAGGACAAGCTGCTCCCATGTTTTGAGTGTCATAGGGATGTCACCCCTGAAATCTATACCCAGTGGTATGACTCAAGGCACGGTATTGGCCAAGTAAAGTGTTATCAATGTCATGGCACCTATGAAGAGATGTACAAGGTTCCGCCTGTGAGTCAGTGCGCCATATGTCACGCTGGTGAAACAATGAGCAATCCTTCCGCGCAACCGTGCTGGGACTGTCATTTGAAGCATACATTTAAAGGTCATTAGAAGGAGGGCGAAATGAGTTTAACCAGACGGGATTTTATTAAGCGCTCGGCAGCGATGACTGCGGCTTCCTATGTCGGAATCAATCTGCCTTTTGCACAACGTAACGCGGCGCAAGCTGCGGATGCAGACCACTGGGTAAGGGGAACCTGCAGGCTGTGCGGTGTTGGTTGTCGCCTTGAGCTGGGGGTGCGAAATGGTCGCCCTGTAGCGCTGCGTGGAGTGCCAAAGGCACGTACCAACTATGGCTACCTGTGTATGAAGGGGATGTTGTTCTATAAAATCATGCAACATCCGGAGCGTTTGAAGGTACCACTGTATCGTGCGCGTAAAGACCAGCCCTTCAAAGAGATCAGCTGGGATGAAGCTTTAGATATCGCGGCAAAAGAATTTGCCAATGCGGTGCGCAAATACGGTAATGATTCCACCGCTTACTACGGCTCCGGGCAGTGTCTGACCGAGGAAACCTACCTGTTCCAAAAAGTTATGCGCGGCGGGCTGAAGACCAACAATGTCGATGGCAACCCGCGCCTATGTATGGCCAGTGCCGTGGGGGGGTATCTCACCTCGTTGGGCGCTGATGAGCCCATTGGCGGGTATGCCAATATTGAGCGCAGCTATTGCATGTTTATAATTGGTAGCAATATGGCTGAAGCGCATCCAGTATTTTTCCGACGCGTAATGCGCCATAAACTGGATAACCCGGACACGGTGAAAATCATCAATGCCGATCCGCGCATCTCGGAAACCTCGCGTATTGCGGATATGCATATGCAGTTTCGCCCCGGTACTGACTTGGCGCTGATGAACGCAATGGCCTATGTCATAATCGATGAAAATCTGTACGACCAAAAATTTATCGATGATTACGCCGTGTTTCGTGTCGGCAAGGATGCCAAGCAGGTTGATTTGGCGTCTTACAAGGCTGATCTCGATAAGTATTCTCCAGAAAAGGCGGCCAAGCTTTGTGGTGGGAATATCACCGCAGAAGATATCCGTACCGCCGCACGCTGGTTTGCCACCTCTCAAGGCACCTTGAGTATGTGGTGCATGGGGATTAACCAGCGTAAGCAGGGGGTGTGGGCCAACAATCTGATCCATAATCTCCACATCCTCACCGGCCAGTTGTGCAAGCCTGGGGCAGATAGTCTCTCGCTTACCGGCCAGCCCAATGCCTGTGGGGGCGTGCGTGAAGGGGGAGGCTTGTGCCATATCCTCCCGGGGCACCGCGTGGTGGCAAACGAAGAACAGCGCAATCAGTGTGAAGATGCGTGGGGAATTCCGCACGGACGCATCCCGCCGAAGCCCGGCTATCACACCATGGCCATGTTCGAGGCGGTGAATGCGAAGAAGGTGCGTGCGATCTGGATTAACTGCACCAGCCCGGCACAAAGTCTTCCTAATGTGACTCCGTACCGTAACGGGATGCAGTCCGATGATGTGTTTCTTGTGTGTTCGGATATCTTCCCAACCAAGACTACAGAGTGCGCTAACCTGATTCTCCCCACGGCGTTTCACTTCGAAAAAACCGGCGTGTATGGTTGTACTGAACGGCGCTCACAGATCACCCCCAAAGCGGTTGATGCACCTGGTGAAGCGATGCCTGAGGTCTGGATAGTCCGTGAGTGGGCCTTGCGTCTTGCCAAAGAACTTAATGACCCAGTGATTAAACAATGTGTGGCTCCGTTTATGGATAAAGAGCCGGACTACGAGCTGCCCAAGGCCATTTGGGACGAATATACGCAGAAGTTGACCAAGGGGCGCGACAACGATCTGCGCGGGGCGACCTATGAAGTCTTAGAATCTATGGATGATGGGGTACAGTGGCCTGCTCCCACCAAAGAATTTGCCTTGACTGGGGGCACGGTTATGAAATTTGTGCGCGGTAGCGACCCCATGGCAGAAACGGAAGCCAAAGACGACAAGCCATACCAGTTCTATGGCCCGGCCCATGCCGATAGAAAATTGTGGATATGGAGTCGCCCCTATGTGGGTGCGGGGGAAGAGCCGGATGCCGACTATCCCCTCTATCTGTCAACCGGGCGGATTGTCGACCACTGGCATACCACTACTATGACCGGGCGCATCCCGGAGTTGCTGCGCGCAAACCCGTACTCATATGTTGAGATAAACCCTAAAGATGCAGCGCGCATGGGGGTGCGTCCCAACGACATGATTGAGATTGAAACACGTCGAGGTAAGGTAGAGATGCCGGCCAAGGTTATGGAAGGTCCTATGGAAGGGATGCTGTTTGCCTACTGGCATGATATGCACGAAGACCGGATGATTAACAAGGTGGTTAATGATGCGTATGATCCTGGCTCCAAAGAGCCTGAGTTCAAGATTTGCGCCTGTCGCGCCCGGAGAATTTCTGGTCCGAAAGCCTTGAAGCCATACATCACGCAACTCAATGAGTAATTGAATCTGTGTAACCAAAGCTAAAGGCGGAGACAACGGTCTGTCTCCGCCTTAACAACAGGAGACGATACATGCCTATAGGTGGATTTATCATAAACACATTGCCACAGGATTGTGCTGCTACCGTTACTGTCCTTGAGCAGATGGCAGGGGTGGAGATCCATGCGACCGATCCGAGCGGTAATATCATTGCGGTGATCGAGTCTCACACCTCTGACAGCATGGAAGAGAGTGTTAAGGAGATAGAGGGGCTAGAGCAAGTACTCAGTGTCGGCGCCGCATACTTGCATGTCGAAGATGAAGTGGAAAAAATAGAACGGGGCGAACTGGTGCCACCACATCCATTTAAAAAAAATAAGAACAAAAGGGCTGAGTGGGCATGAGTTTCTCACCCGGGCGAAGGACATTTCTGCGTAGTACCTTGCTCGGAATGTTGCTGGCTCCCGCAACTGCGGCTGCCCGGCGGCGTTATGCCTATCCGGTAGCGACCAATGTTCTGCGTCCGCCCGGCGCCGTGACAGAAGAGCACTTCGCCGCGACCTGTATCCGTTGTGGGCGCTGCGTAGAAATATGCCCGTATTTGTGTATTAAGCCGCTGGATATTCGCAGTGGTGTCAATGCTGGCAGCCCCATTATAGAGATAGAAAATATCCCCTGTTACCTATGCATGAAGTGCGTAGAGGTGTGCCCCACAGGGGCGCTGCGGCGCATACCCCAGGCGCAGACCCGAATGGGAGTAGCTGTGGTAGATCGCTATACCTGTGTCTCCTGGAAAGACAAGATTCTGTGCCGCACCTGTTATAGTGTGTGCCCGTTTATGGATAAAGCGATTCGGCTCCAAGAGTTTAAACCGGTTATAGATGAGCGCCACTGCACCGGCTGTGGCATATGTACCCACGCCTGCCCAGTACCACGCCAGCAGGGGGGGAAGGCGGTTAATGTGGAACCGATCTATGCACGGGAATTTACCCTGCCTGAAGAGGCGCAGCAAATTGGGGGCGCAGTATGAAGGTTTTGCGTCAACGCAGCTGGAGCTTCTGGCGTCTTACGGTACAAAGCGCTTCGTTTGCACTCTTGATTTCGATTCCACTGCTGAACTTTTATCTGAATTTTAACTTTATTCAGGGCTGGTATCAGTCTCTTAGCTTCGGAGATCTGTGGTTTGTCTCACCCCTCGAAGGACTTGAGCGTATATTGATCACGCGCTCTATCTATGGGCCGTTACTGGTGGGGATGCTGATTCCAGTAGTTCTGGCGCTGTTGTGTGGGCGAGTTTTCTGCGGCTGGATCTGCCCCATCCACTATCTGTCAGATTTAACGGAGCGGGTAACAGGGGCAATAACGCGCTCCAAACACACAAAAGATCGCTGGCTTCTGCCGCGGCAGATTCTCTGGGTTGCCCTGATTGGGGAATTGTTTTTGAGCCTCGTAGTCGGAGCACCGATTTTTGTGTTTATGTCGCCGCCGGGGTTGGTAGGGCGTGAGCTGATGCGCCTGGTGTTTTTTCATGCCTTGGCCCTCGAAGTATTTATCATTGTTGGGGTGGTGGGGATGACTCTGATCACCCGCCGCTTTTACTGCCGCTATTTGTGTCCACTCGGGGGGTTGCTCGCACTTATTGGGCACAGACGTAAGTTGCGTGTGGTTGTCAATCCAAACAGCTGTATTCACTGTAACAAATGTGATAATAGCTGTCCCCTCGGCCTAAAACCGCAGCAAGGTGAGGGTGAGTACAGTCAATGCTGGAATTGCGGTACCTGTGTCGATGTCTGTCCGCAAGAGAGTCTAAGCTACAGGTGGCGTGGATGGAGCAGTGGAGAGCAGTATGGACAGAAATAATTCCCCTGCTGATCCCCCTGCTTCGGCAGAGGAAAATACCTGCGCATGCACCGTTGGCGGACGTATTTGGATTGCCAGTGGTGAGCGGGCTTTTCTTGGCCGGGGTAGAGTGCAATTGCTGGAGCTGGTGGAACAAACGGGCTCGGTGCGCCAGGCCGCGCGCGGGATGGGGATGTCGTATCGTAACGCACTGCGTCTTATTCACACCATCAATGCGCGCGCAGCCACTCCGCTGGTAACCTTAAACCAAGGGGGGCGTGGCGGTGGTGGCGCAGCGCTAACCACATACGGACACCATGCCATCGCGCAGTATCACCACATTGAGGCACAGTTCAACCTGTTTTTAGCAGAGCATACCGCAGGGTTGTTACTGTAAATCTGCGGCGTTAACAATAACAGCGCAGGTTTTGCCCCGTCACTTAGTGCGGAGTATATCCAGCGTTGTACCCTCGAGGGTACAACGCTGCGAAAGTGTGCTGACGCGGGTACCTTGGGCTAACGAGAGTTTTTGCGCCTAAGGATTTAAATCTCTAACTTTTGTCTTCCGGGCATTGCTGGTAATGCAGAGGGGTAGTCCGGAAATAGGAAAGCTTATCCGATGAGAAAAGTGGCTCTCGAACATGCAGTGGGGGAAGTGCTCGGTCACGATATTACCGAAGTGAACCTGCAACAGGGGCGCAAGGGAGTGGCCTTCAAGCGGGGACATGTTATCACCCGGCAAGACTTGAAAACTCTGCGGCAGCTGGGCAAAGGGCACATATATGTGTGGGAAGGGACAGAAGAGGAAGTGCATGAAGACGATGCCGCACGGATGCTCGCCCCGCTGCTCGCTGGAGCGCATGTGCGCTACGATGCACAGCCGCACGAGGGTAAGATAAGTTTTTATGCCACCGTTGCTGGAATCTTTAAGGTTGATACCGAACGCCTGCAGCGGATAAATGCCCTTGCTATCCCTTCGGTCCCTACTATCCACAACAATTTCCCGGTCGATGGTGGCAAGCAGGTAGCCGCGTTCAGAATTATTCCACTAAGTTGTGCGCCTGCGGTGTTGGATAAAGTCAAGGCAGAGCTGGAGACACCATTGTTCGAGGTAAAACCGTACCAGCTGCGGCGCGCTGCGATTTTGG
>JAVERS010000052.1:0-10432 GCA_034007015.1 Desulfuromonadaceae bacterium | reverse complement strand
CAGGTAGCCGCGTTCAGAATTATTCCACTAAGTTGTGCGCCTGCGGTGTTGGATAAAGTCAAGGCAGAGCTGGAGACACCATTGTTCGAGGTAAAACCGTACCAGCTGCGGCGCGCTGCGATTTTGGTAACAGGGAGTGAAGTATACAACGGCACCATTCAGGATGATTTCACCCCGCGCTTGCGCACTAAGCTGCAGCGCCTCGGTGTCGAGGTGGTTAGTGCCGCGGTTGTGCCGGATCATCAGCACACCATTTGCACCGCACTGCAGCAAGCCACTGCCGCTGCTGAGTTGGTTCTGGTTACCGGCGGAACCTCCGTCGATCCTGACGACTTGACGGTGCAGGCGATGCAGCAGGCTGGAGTTGAATTTCCGTTCCAGGGGAACCCGATTCAGCCAGGCAACAATATGACTATCGGTTACGCCGGCGATACTACAGTGTGTGCGGTGCCCGCTGCCGCGTTGTTTTTTGCCGCCACCGCACTGGATATCTTTTTGCCGCGCATAGTTGCTGCAGATCCCATAACCGCGCACGAAATAGCGCGCAGCGGGCATGGGGGACTGTGCCATTTTTGTTCTAAGTGTGTATATCCTATCTGCCCATTTGGCAGAGGTGTATAAACATATGCTGGAGGTGGGAGTACAAAAACAGCTGGGGACCACCGCGATAGAGCTGGAGTTTAGCAGCCCTGCAGTGAAAACCGTGGTGTTCGGGCCGTCGGGGTGTGGCAAAACTACCCTGCTAAAAATGCTCGCGGGTCTTACCGTGCCAGACGTCGGGTTTCTGCGCTGCAACGGCACAACCGTTGTGGCGTTGGAAGATAACCTGGTGGTGCCAGCCCATCGACGCGGGTTTGGTTATTTGCCCCAGCAAAGTTGTCTGTTCCCCCATATGAATGTAGCTCAGAACATTGCGTACCCTTTGCGCCGCAAAGGACGCGCAACGGTTTCGGCCGCACTTGAAACATGGGGCGAACGTCTGGGGATCGCGCATCTTATGCAACGTTACCCAGCCCAGCTTTCGGGAGGGCAGCAACAGCGGATTGCCTTAGCGCGGGTGTTTGCATCGAACCCAAAGCTGTTGTTACTCGATGAGCCGTTCAGTGCCCTTGACAACGCAGTGCGTGAAGAGTTGCGCGATCTGCTTATTGCCTTAGTTGATGAACTGCGGCTTCCAACTTTACTTGTTACCCACGATCGGGAAGAAGCCTACGTATTTGGAGAGTACATGGTGGTTATGCGCGCCGGTCAAATTGTAGAAACCGGTCCCCTGCAGCAGATTTTTCATGCCCCTGCATATATTGAGTCCGCGCAGATGCTCGGGTACGACAATCAGTGGAAGATCGATAAAATAGAAGGTGACACTGTAGTTTTAACAAATAACTGGCGTCTGACGTGTGCCACCAAGCTGCCGGTAGGGGCTTCCCATGTCTGTATCCGCCCTGAAGATGTGATGATATTGCGTCCCGACAGACCAGTACGCGATGCCCTGCGTAACAACGTCTTGTCAGTAACTCTTGCTGAGGTTTATCCCCGCGGGCGCCACTACAAACTGCTAGTTACCACCTCTGACGCGCAGACCCTGAGTATAAACATTCCAGAGCATGCGTTTAAAGTGATGGAGTTACACAGGGGGCAGCAGGTGAATATCTCGTTGAAAACTCAATCCCTGATTGCATGCAGACCCACAATGGGATCGCTATCAGGGGGGACAAGAATGGAGGAGTGATGAAAAAATTTTTGCTTTGCTTGTTGCTACTAGTTCCAAGTGTAGCTTTAGGTGCCGATATTTACTGGTATGCTGCCGCGTGCTCGTTGCGCCCTGCAACCGAGATTGCCCAACTCTATAACTCCACCCAAGATAAACATAACGTCATTTTGATAACGGGTGGTTCTGGTCAGTTGATCAGCAAAATCCGCGCCTCAAATCAAGCAGACCTGTATTTGCCAGCGAGTCACGAATATCTGTACCAGGCGCAGAGATATGACCTAGTGCACAAAAGTCAGCCGCTATTGCGCCTATGGCCCGTGTTTGCCCTTAGCCCTAAAAGTGAGCTGAAAATTGAAGACGTTTATGATTTAAGCGCTGACGGCGTGCGGATAGCCATGGGAAATCCCGGAACCATGGCCTTAGGGGAGACCTATAAGAAGATCAGACCCAAAATGCCGGACGC
Source organism: Desulfuromonadaceae bacterium (assembly GCA_034007015.1). Lineage (GTDB taxonomy): Bacteria > Desulfobacterota > Desulfuromonadia > Desulfuromonadales > Desulfuromonadaceae > JAIVHC01. The sequence continues at coordinate 8,258 of JAVERS010000052.1, read as the reverse complement.
TCTGGCCGCAGGTGTGTGTCGCAATACCATTATAAATTCAATCAACATTCAGCAAACGGTAAGTTACCTACATCAGGGGACCGTGGACGCTGGCCTGTTGTTTGACAGTGTCGCAAGGGCGCATGGTTTGCGTTATATACAAATTCCCATGGCGTGGAACTCTGCGGTGGAGGCGCATCTGGTGGAACTCAGAACTAGTAAGAATCCCGCTGCTACAGCTGAATTCGCCGCATTCGTCCGCGCACATGCAGATATTTTTAGCGCACATGGGTTTGATGTAGTGCAATGAAAAACGCAGCCACCAGCATAGGGGTTTTGCTCAGCGGTTTTGTGCTGGTGTTGCTCGCGGCCAGCTTTACCGATCTGGAGCTCCAGACCCTGGTCAGACTTGGACAAAATGAACGTTTTGTGAAAGCGCTACTCTTCAGCCTGCTTACTTCGTGTGGCGCAACTTTCTGGGCTTTCGTCCTGGGCGTTCCGGCGGCGTTCTGGCTGAGCAGAAGCAGACATGTGCTTGCGCGCTTGGGGGGAATACTGCTTGAGGTCCCTCTCGTGGTGCCACCGCTACTTATAGGGGTGCTGTTGCTTAAGGTGTCTGGCTCTGCAGTGGCGCAGCAGCTGTTTAATCTGGTGTTTACTTTTAAGGGAGCTCTTCTGGCCCAGTTTATTGTGGCGCTACCGCTGATGATAAAATCTGCTGAAAGCGCTTTTAGTCTAGTTCCGCAACGGTATGAACAGTTGGCCACAACCATGGGCTCTTCCCCATTCAGGGCGTTTGTCGATACCACCTGGCCCTTGGCTTGGCCCGGAATCATGAGTGGCATTCTTGTGACTTGGATGCGCACGCTGGGTGAATTTGGTGCGACACTCATGGTTGGGGGCGGGATTCCAGGAAAAACGGAAAACATACCTATATTTATATACCTGAGCATTTCGGAAGGGGATTTTGGCGCCGGAATGGGAGCCTGCGCCTTGTTATTACTGACAGTTGTGGCGCTGCTCCTGCTGTTGCGCTGGCGTACCCAAGGTCGGGTTGCGGCACCAGAACAGCTGGAAGATTAAATCGTTAAGGAGTGGTATTTATGCATGCTTTTCATGAAGCTCTTGAGTGTGTCTTACAGGCGGCGCTACCCCTGCCAACGCACACCGTCCCGGTAGCTGATGCTTGTGGTCGTGTTCTGGGGGCGGATATCTTTACCCCGCGGCCATTTCCAGACACTCCTCGCAGCGCCGTCGATGGCTATGCTCTAGGGCAACTGGGCAGGCAAAGCTACACCGTCAGAGAATCGCTGGCGGCGGGGGCATTACCGCAGATTAAGCTTAACCCTGATGAGGCAAGCGCGGTTATGACTGGTGCCACGGTGCCGCACCCCTGTGAGGCAGTGGTGCGCGTTGAGGATACCGCGGTGCAAGCGAAGCAGGTACAGATCAAGGCGCCGATCACTCATGGAAGTAATATCAACACCATAGGTGAGGAGGCACAGCCAGAGACCTTGATTATGGAACGCGGCCGCCTGGTGACAGAGATAGGTTTCAGCGTGCTGTGTTATGCAGGCTTGAAACAGCTTTGCGTGCACCGAAAACCGAAAATTGGCCTGCTCATCACTGGCTCCGAACTCCTCCAGCCCGGAGCGGAGCATCAGGTGGGCAAAACCTACAACAGCAACAGTTATCTGTTGCAGAGTGTTTTGGCCCGCCTTGGGATGGAATGCGAAGTGTGTGGCCCCGTTGAAGATGATCTGGACACACTCCAGGCGGCCCTTACACACCTCGGTACCCGCAACAATGTGGTGGTGAGCTCCGGAGGTGTTTCTATGGGTAAATATGATTACGTGCGGCCGTTACTACAACGCGAAGGGTTTTCTTGTCTGGTGGAGCGTACCAGGATCAAGCCGGGGCGCCCTTTGATAGTTTCGCAGCGTGAAGAGACGTTGTTTTTTGGGATGCCGGGTTATCCGGCGGCCTTTCTGACCAATCTCTTTGCGTATCTGCTCCCGGTACTGAAAAAGATGGCGGGGTGGCATATCTATGGACCGACATGGCATCCCGTGCGCCTACTCGCGCCTGCACGCGGACGCAAGGGGCGCTGCGATTTTGTGCGGGTGAAACTGACGCAAGAAGCAGGGCAGCTGTGCGCGCAGCCACTCCCTAGTCAGATGACATCACATTATCTCAATATGGCCGCGTGCGATGCCCTGCTCCTGCTGGATTCCGTCACCGACAACCTGCCTAAGGGCGCGGTGGGCAACGCATTGATTTTCAAGCACGAACTCTGTTGAAAAAGGGGAATGCTATGTCTGAGGTGCATACACTGAAGTGCAGGCTTTCAGCCAGAGTTCCGGCGGTTGCCATTGTCGGGTGGTCCGGGAGTGGTAAGACCACGCTGATGGAGGTCCTGATAGCCCTGTTCAAGGGCAGGGGGCTGCGGGTTGCGGCGCTCAAGCACGATGCCCATGATTTCAGTATCGACACCGAAGGCAAAGACAGTTACCGCTTTACTGCGGCTGGTGCCGACCGCACCGTGATCTGCGCACCGCATAAACTCGCAGTAGTTGAACAACTGGCGCAGCCTCTGGAGCTCGAGGCGCTGTTGGAGCGCTTCGATACAGAGATGGATCTAGTGCTGGTGGAGGGATTTAAAACCCAACAGGTGCCTAAAATCGAGGTGTATCGTCCCAGTCTGCAGCACGAACTTATGTGTGTGCAGCCGCAGCGCTTTCCGGGGGTGGTGGCGCTGGCATGTGACGCGCCCTTGGAAGCTTCCCCGCAGCTTAAGGTGCCGGTATTGCCCCTGAATGAACCGGAGCGTATCGCAGAATTTATCCTGGCAGAGTTTCTTCCGCCGCTGGTGCTGGCGCGCAACAGATCTCTACAGTCAGTTCTGCACGGGGAGGGAGCATGAAACTGGTTGATAACTACCACAGAACAATTGATTATTTGCGCCTTTCAGTTACTGATCGCTGCAATCTGCGCTGCCGCTACTGTATGCCGGCACAAGGGGTGGAGGCAACCGCGCATGCACAGATTCTGATCTATGAAGATCTGTTATTCCTGGCGCAGACCGCTGTCGGCCTTGGGGTGGAGAAGATTCGGATCACCGGCGGTGAACCGCTGGTGCGCAGAGGTATTATTTCCTTTTTGGAGCGGCTCCATGCACTAAAGGGGATGCAGCATCTGGTTCTTACAACCAATGGTCTGTTGCTCGAAGAGTATGCCCAGAGCCTCAAGGATGCCGGGGTAAGGTGTCTTAATGTCAGTGTCGATTCCCTGCAACCGCAGCGCTATGCGCACATAACCCGTGGAGGAGATCTAGCTTCTTGGTGGCGTGGGATTGAAGCTGCGCACCATGCGGGCTTGCGACTTAAACTTAACGTTGTGGTCATGCGCGGCATCAATGACGACGAAATTCATGATTTTACCGCCTTAGCAGCCCAAAACCCTTGGTCGGTACGCTTTATCGAGTATATGCCTACCCTGCAGGGACCAGATTCCACCCTGCAAGGGATTGAAACCCAGACCCTCCTTGAGTCGTTGCGTCAGCACTATACCCTTGAACCTGTTTTGCGCCAGGCGCAGGCGGGACCGGCGCAGGAATTTCGGCTTGGCGGCGGCAAAGGCTCTGTCGGCTTCATTGCGGCAATATCCTGTCCTTTCTGCCATAACTGTAATCGTATCAGGATCAGCGCCACCGGTAAAGGGCGCAGTTGCCTGTTTGCACAGGGTGAAATGGACCTTAAACCAGCCATCAAGCAGCGCAATCATGCAACGTTGAGCGCAGAACTCATAAAGCTAGTAGCGCAAAAACCGCAACAACATGATCTGGGTGAACAGCCTGCGGTTCAGACCGCCGTGGCCATGTCTGCGATTGGGGGCTGAAAAGCTGCGAAAGGGGAAACGTATATGGATGTGCACGCATTGATACAGGAATGGAAACAAGGGCCGGATTTCGTAAAGCATGTCGGGATGGTGCTGAGCCATCATGGCTTGGTGCGCGGGACCACGCGGGTGGGGGGTGCACCGGTGGAATGTGTGCGCGTCACCCCGGATAACGCGCGGATTGAGGCCCTGCGGTGCGAATTTGAACGTCGCCCCGGCATCTACAGAATTGCGGCCAAAGCCTGCGAAGGCTGTCTGTACCCGGGTGACAACCTGCTCTATCTCGTTGTCGCCGGGGATATCCGAGAACACGTCAAGCCAGTCCTCGCCGAATTGCTGGATCGCATCAAGGCAGAGGCGGTGCAAAAAGAGGAAGTACGTAAAGGCACAGGTGAAGATACGGACGAAGATATGAGCGAAGACACAGGTGAAGATACGGGCGAGGAGGTAAAGGGTGGCGAGTAATCATTTTGATCAGCAGGGGCGCGCCGTCATGGTTGACGTAAGCGCCAAACAACCAACGCTGCGCACGGCGGTGGCACAGGCGCAACTGAAGATGAAGGCAGAAACCCTCGCCGCCCTGCTTGCAGGCACAACCCGTAAGGGCGATGTTCTGGCGGTGGCACGCCTGGCAGGGATCAGTGCGAGCAAGAAAACTCCAGAACTTATTCCTCTGGCGCACCCTCTGGCGTTACACCATGTTGCGGTTGAGTTTGACCCCTGTCCGAATACTGCGGTGCTGAGGATTCAGGCGACGGTGCGGGCTTTAGAGCGCACCGGCGTCGAGATGGAAGCGATGGTTGCGGCATCTGTAGCGGCACTGGCGGTGTATGACATGTGCAAGGGGCAGGATCGGGGCATGGTGGTTGAGCAGGTTCAGTTGGTCTATAAAGCAGGAGGACGTAGTGGGATCTTTGAGTGCGAAAGCGCACATCCGCGCAACGCTTTTGATTCTTAGCGATAAAGGTGCCGCAGGGACGCGCCAGGATCGCAGTGGCCCCGCTCTTTGTGCCTGGTTAGTGCAACAACAAGTGGAGGTGGATGCGTGTGAGATCCTCCCCGATGAAGAAGAGATGATCGCTGCATTTTTGACGCGCACGGCGGATGTTAGCCGTCCAGACCTCATCATCACCTGTGGGGGGACAGGAGTCTCCCCGCGCGATCGAACCCCTGAAGCCACCTTAAAGGTGGTGGAGCGCCAGGTGCCGGGGTTGGCAGAGGCGATGCGTCTGAGTAGCGCACAAACACATCCGGCGGCACTATTGTCGCGCGCAGTGGTTGGGATTCGAGGGGAAACCCTTATTCTCAACCTCCCCGGGAGTCCGCAGGCTGCAGTGGAAAATCTCGCAGTTATCTGGGGCGCAATTCCCCATGCGGTGGCTAAAATCCAGGGCGACACACGGGACTGCGCCCCAGTATAGGTGGAGCAGTAAACATGAAAAGAAAGCAGGTAATGTCAATGTTTATACCCGACAGTCAGTTGGAAGCTTTTTTACTCGAAGACGCCCCTTACGGCGACTTAACCTGCCAGGTGCTGGGGTTGAAACAGCAACCTGGCAGCTTGAAGTTTCATATCCGCCATGCGGCGACGGTTTGCGGCACAGAGGAAGCCGCACGTCTGATGCAGATGGCTGGGGCTCAGGTGGAGATGTTTATCCCCAGCGGGAAAAAAGTCGATGCAGGTGCGTGTCTGCTCGAGGCCACAGGCCCCGTTGCAGCTCTGCACCAGTCCTGGCGCATGGCAGGGAATATTCTCGAATACCTTAGCGGCATTGCCACCCGCACCCGGCGGATGTGTGATGCAATCCATGCGGTCAACCCAAAGGCGACACTGGCGGCCACGCGCAAGATTTTCCCCGGCACCAAGCGTTTGGTTACCAAAGCGGTTCTGACCGGAGGGGGGCAACTCCATCGCTTAGGGCTGTCAGAAACACTGCTGGTGTTCAAAAATCACTTGAATTTTCTGGATGAGAAAGAGGATCTTCCCCGCATGCTGAGCATCTGGCGTGAGCATGCCAGAGAGAAAAAAATCACCATAGAAGTGGAAAATGCCGCCCACGCCATGCAGTTGGCTCGTGCGGGTGTGGATGCTTTGCAATTGGACAAGATGCCAGTAGACGAACTTACCCATTTAGTGCAAGCCGTACGCGCAATAGATGCAAAGATAATCCTGATAGCAGCGGGGGGAATTAACCCCAGCAATGTGGAGGCATACGCTGGAACCGGGGCGGATATTTTGGTGTTATCGTCGGTGTATTTTGGGCCCCCGGCGGATATCGGGGCCAGCATTGAGCCGCAAAATATTTAAAAAGCTGAAAGGGAAGGAGGATGAAATTTAAACACATAAAAGAGCTGTTTTTCACAGGGTTATGTCTACTTCTGCTGAATCCTGTAACTGGGATGGCACAGGAGGGATATGACCAGTTCCAAGGTTACGTGGACATACGTTATCGCTATGAATACCAACATAATTTCAATATTAAGTTCTACGGAGAGAATCCTACAAAAGGTGAAGGTAACGATGGTTTCTTGTTGCAACGGGTGCGCGCGGGGGGACGTTGGTCTGTTGCACCCAATATCCATGTAGCGGTGGGGGTGCAGGACGCCAGAGTGTTTGAAAGTGATTTTGACGCGGATCTTTTTTATAGTAAAAATCTCGACCACAAACACAACGCCTATGAAGATCAGCTGGAGTTGTATGAAACGTACTTAGAAATCTCCGATGAAACAGCCGAGCACTGGGCGTTCAAAGCCGGAAGGCAGACCCTTGTTTATGGAAACAGCCGAATTTTTGGTCCTGGCAGTTGGGGCAACTCCGGGCGTTATCAGTGGGATGCTCTGAAACTGTCGTTAAAACATAAAAAGCATTTCATCGACTTTATCTGGGGTGGTACGGTCATTCATGAGCCGGAGCAGTTCAGCTTGCGCCATCGACACAAAGAGTATGGTGCTGGTTTTTACAGCCATCTTCAAGTGTCTGAGTACATGGAATTGGAACCCTTCTACCTACTTAAATATGATCGCCATGAGCGCTATACAGCCATTTCGAGCACCGATAAGGATGATCTGATGTGTCACAGTGGCGGCTTTCGTGCTGCGGGTGAGGTTGCACCGCTGTTTTTTGATCTCACCCTTGTGTATCAGTGGGGAGATTACGGAAAACAACGTCTGGAAGCATGGGGAGCGCATCTGCTGCTGGGCACAAAATTTGATCACTTCATGTGGAAGCCGTCTCTTAGTATCGAGTGCAGCTTTGCTTCGGGCGACTCTGACCCAGACGATGGAAGAGTGGGGACCTTTCAGGGGGTATTTGGCGCCAGAGATAAAATGTACGGACGTATGAACCTCATGGATTGGAGCAACCTGCACGATATTCAGCTAAACCTTGATTTTAAACCCTTAAAACGGGTACAGGTTTATGTGGGAACGCATAGATTTTGGCTCGCTGAAAAAAAAGACGGGTGGTCGCTGAATAGCAATGCCTACCGGGATTCGTCAGGTGAGAGTGGTCGTCATCTTGGCGACGAAGTTGATTTGGTGCTGCAATGGAATCCGGACATTACAGCGCTCAGTCATGGATTGCGGATTGCCATCATGGCAGGCTACAGCCATTTCTGGCCCGGAGATTTTGTCAAAAAGGTTGCAGATGATAGCGCAGCAGACTGGGTTTTTGCCCAAGTAGAGTGTAAATATGTATTTTGAGCCGTATACGCTCGATGTGAGCGGTTCTACGCCGTTTTAGCTATGGGGGCAGTGGATGAGCACGCAGTCTGATGGGATAACTGCTGTACTTCTAGCTGGGGGACGCAGTCGCCGGATGGGCTACGATAAGCGGGATATGGTTATTGGCGGTACGGTGCTGTTGGAACGTCTTATTGACACGCTGCGCAGCATGAGCGCGGAGCTGCTGGTGATTGCCAATGACCCAGCCTACTTTGCGTCCCACAAAGTGCAAGTGTTTAAGGATATCTATCCGGGGAGCTCCCTTGGCGGGCTATATACAGGACTGTATCATGCCAGCACCGCAAGGGTCTTTGTCACAGCATGTGATATGCCGTTTTTTAACTCGGAAGTGGCCAAGGCCGTGATACGAAAATCTAACGGATATGACGTTGGCGTGGTAAAAACTGCATCTGGATACGAGCCGTTGTTTGCGTGTTATGGTAAAAGTTGTCTAGCCCCTATGCAACGCCAATTAGAGCAGGGAAACTATCGGATCCATACTCTGTTGCACCAGCTGCAGGAGTGTTTGCGCATAAGAGAGATAGAGGCGGAAGAGTTGACCCATATTGCAGGATTTGATTCAGCATTTATCAATATCAACCGTCCTGAAGATCTGACGCATACGCAGCGTCTGCTCGATACAGGACTGACTCGGGAGA
>JAVERS010000014.1:0-56669 GCA_034007015.1 Desulfuromonadaceae bacterium | reverse complement strand
GGTGCGCGCTTGTTCCACTCGATCAACCAGGATATCGCGTTTATGCATCCCTATCTTTTCCATGGCAGCGTAGTATGTGCTCTGACAGCCGAGCAGCATAATTAAGGCGCTGAAAATCCACATATGCTGGACTATTTTTTTGGATCCTGCAGTTTTCCCCCTCATAAGAGGCCTCCTTGATCTAGGTGTAGGGAGTGTTTATGCTTAACGTCGGATTAAAACAGTAATCCCGACGCTTTTGGGTGGTTTTTCTTTCCCCAGTAAAAAATTATATGCTAGCATCCATGTCCGTTTGACAGTTAATCTGCTTTTGCACTACTATCCAATGTGCAGTTTTTACAGGAGTGCCTACATGACTCAGTCCATTACCGACTATACCGCACAGATTGCACGTATTCGCAAACTTGCGCAAGAAAAGGATGTCCTAATTCTGGCGCACAATTACCTGAATGATGAAATTCAGGAATTGGCAGACATCACCGGCGATTCTCTCGCCCTTTCTATAGCGGCAGCGGAGACGCAGAAGGGTGTAATCCTGTTCTGTGGGGTTCATTTTATGGCCGAGAGTGCTGCGATCCTTGCACCGGATAAGATTGTACTTCTACCCAATATGGAAGCGGGTTGCCCTATGGCCGATATGGTCACCCCGGAAGGGATTCAACAGATGCGGGCTAAGTATCCAGGTGCTCCAGTGGTGGCATATGTCAATACCACTGCTGCAACTAAGGCCGCCAGTGACCTCTGCTGCACCAGTGCAAATGCGGTGAAGGTGGTGAATTCCCTGAGGGAAGATGAAGTTATCCTTGTGCCTGATCGCAACTTGGGTAGCTATATTGCCTCCAAGGTGGATAAAGTGTGCCATCTGTGGGAAGGATGCTGCCCTATTCACGCTAAGCTTGATGCTGATACAATGGGTGAGTGTCTCAGTGCTCACCCAGATGCTATAAGTATGGCACACCCTGAGTGTACGCCTGAGGTGCTGGAGCAGGTTGATCACGTCCTTTCCACCGGAGGGATGCTGGAGTTTGTACGCAATAGCTCCCATTCTACCTTTGTCATTGCCACTGAGCGCGGAATTGCGTGCCAGTTGCGCGAAGATAACCCTACTAAAACCTTTGTTTTTCCAGATTACGAGTTTGTCTGTGAAGATATGAAGCGTGTAACCATCGACGATGTTGAGCGCTGTTTAAACACATTTGAACATCGTATTACCGTCCCAGAGGATATCCGCCGCGATGCGCACCGTGCGCTGGCGCGTATGCTCGCAATCCCAAGGGATTAAACCAAGTGCTAAGGTTCTCTCTGGTGCGGTAATACAGTTAAATTTATATGCAGCAACGGGCGCTCAGGCGCCCGTTGCTGTTGGAGATTCCGTGACCCAAGAAGAAGACACGATACAGGAGCGCTTTCACACTACGGTGCAGTCGTTCTGCACCGAGATGGATAGCTTTAGAGGCTCAGCTGCACTGCTTGGTTTAAGTGGGAGCGCGGCAGGGCGCTTTCTCGCTCCGCTTCTTCGCGCGGGGCAACCGGCGCTGATTTTTATTGCTCCCGATCTTAATCAGGCCCGCCGCCTGCATCAAGAGCTGCAGTTTTTTGCCTCTAGACCCGAGGGAGTTTATCTGTTCCCCAACTGGGAAGTTGCCCCCTACGACCCTCTCACCCCCCACCGTGATATTGAGGCGCTACGCCTTGAGACCCTACGCGCTATCAGCCGCGGGCGTGCCGAAGCAGTTATCACTACTCCGGCAGCTGCGATGCAGCGCGTAATCCCCCGTTCGGCGCTGGATGCGCTGAGCACCGAACTGATCCTAGAAGAGGAATATGAGCGTGATGCCCTGCGCCGGAGTTTGTACGATTTGGGATATCACGATGTGCCACTGGTGGAGGATATGGGGACCTTTTCCCTGCGCGGGGATATTCTGGATTTGTATCTGCCCACACAGTCCAAACCGATACGGGTCGATTTTTATGGCGACTATATCGAAAGTATGCGCTATTTCGATCCCGAAACCCAGCGCAGTGCCGAGGATGGCCCCGAACGCCTGGAACTTGTCCCTGCCCATGAGATGGTGCTGGCGGGAGACTATCTGGAACTATTCAGCCAGCGCCTCAAGCAGCGCTGCGACGAGCTTGAACTACCCCGTACCACGCGTGAGGCCGTACTCGAAGAGGTACGTGAAGGGCTGTTGGCTCCGGGGCGCAATTTCCTCCTTCCACTTAACTACGAAAACCTCGATACCCTGTTTGACTACGTCAATCCGCACACGATTGTACGTCTCGATCCACCCGAAACCGATCGTGCTGCTGATGAGTTCAGTGTTCAGATAGCCGCTGGCATCCAGCGCGTTACCACAGGTTCCGAGCCTTTTGTGGAGCCGCATCAGCTCTACCTGAGTGTACAGGAACTTGAAGCGGCACTAACGGTGCCTCGGTGTATCGATATCCGCTCTCTCCAAGTATACGAGCTCGATGCTACTCAACAGGTGTACAGGGTAAACTGCCGCTCTAATGTTAAATTTGCGCAGACCAAAGCTGAGGAGCGTCTGGATATTCTCAGCAAACAGCTCAAAGCGTGGCGCAGCGAATCCTGGCGCGTCGAACTAGTGTGTCACAAAGAGGGACAAGCACAGCGCCTAGCTGACCTTCTGCGCCCGCACGGGGTTGAGCTTACTTCAGAACATCAGGCAGGCGCGTCTGCTAAGACCACGGTGTTGCGGATTGCTGATCTGACACGTGGATTTCAACTTCCCGATGAACAGCTAGCTATAATCACTGAAGAGGAGATCTTCGGCGCGCGCGCGCGCCGGCGGGGTAAAGAGAGTGCGCGCGCAAAAGCATCACTTTCATCGTTGGCACAGCTGCGCGAAGGTGACTACGTGGTACATGCCGATCATGGAATTGGAATTTACCGTGGGCTGGAACAGGTGCGTAGCGAAGGGGTTGAAGGGGACTTTATCCAGCTCGAATACGCTGGTGGAGATAAGCTGTATCTGCCGGTGGAGCGCATTGAAAAGGTACAGAAATACGCCGATGCCAGCGGTCAGCATGTAAAGCTGGATAAAATGGGGGGGCAAGGGTGGGCGAAAACGTGCCAGCGCGCCCGCGCCGCGGTGGAGGAGATGGCGCGCGAGCTGTTGAATATCTACGCGCGGCGTAAAATGCGCAAGGCACAGCCTTTTTCTCCGCCAGACGAGATGTTTCGAGCCTTTGAAGCGGCGTTCCCTTACGAAGAGACCCCGGATCAGATGGCGGCGATTCAGGATGTGCTTGCAGATATGCAGTCCGACACGCCTATGGATCGTCTTATCTGTGGCGATGTGGGGTATGGAAAAACCGAGGTGGCTATTCGTGCCGCATTCAAGGCGGTGCTCGATAGTCGCCAGGTAGCAGTGGTGGTGCCAACTACTATTCTCGCGCGCCAGCACTTTGCCACTTTCAGCGAACGTCTGGATGGATACCCAGTGAGTATCCGGATGGTGTCACGTTTTTGCACCCCGGCGCAGAATCGCGCAACCTTGAAGGAGATGCAGGAGGGTACGGTAGATATTGTGATCGGTACCCACCGTCTGTTGCAGCGCGATGTGCACTTTGCCGAGTTGGGGCTGGTGGTTATCGACGAAGAACAACGCTTTGGAGTAAAACACAAAGAGCGCCTGAAAAAGATGCGTGCCGAGGTGGCGATGCTCACTTTGAGTGCCACCCCCATCCCCCGCACCCTGAATATGGGGATGCTGGGGTTGCGCGACCTCTCGGTAATTGATACCCCACCTGTGGACAGACTCTCTATCCGTACTTATGTAACCCGCTTCGACGATGACCTCATCCGCCAGGCTATTCTGCGTGAACTCCAGCGTGGCGGGCAGGTGTACTTTGTACATAACCGGGTGAAATCGATCAGCGCTATGGCTGAATTTGTGCAGAATCTGGTGCCGGAGGCAAAGGTTGGTGTCGGGCACGGGCAGATGGCAGAAACCGAACTGGAACGGGTGCTGATGTCGTTTATCGAAGGGGAAACTCAGGTGCTGGTCACCAGTACTATTATCGAAAACGGCCTAGATATCCCGCGAGCAAATACTATTATCATCAATCGGGCGGATTGTTTCGGCCTCGCCCAGTTATATCAGTTGCGCGGACGGGTGGGACGCTCCAAAGAGCGCGGTTATGCGTATCTGCTGATCCCCGGCGAGACCACTCTTACCCGTGATGCACGTGCACGGCTGCAGGTGTTGCAAGATCAGACCGAACTCGGAGCCGGATTTCGCGTCGCCAGTCACGACCTCGAAATCCGCGGCGCTGGCGACCTTTTAGGCGGGCGCCAAGCCGGACAGATTGCTGCCATTGGGTTTGAGATGTATACCGAACTCTTGGAGGATACGATCCAAGAGCTTAGAGGAGCAGAACGACAGGGGCGCATCGACCCAGAAATTCGCCTCGGCCTGAAGGCATTTTTGCCAGATAACTACGTGGCAGATCCCAACCAGCGCTTGGTGTTCTACAAAAAAATGGCTGCGGTTGCCGATGACACAGAACTCTACGATATTGTAGATGAACTGCAGGACCGCTATGGTGGGTTGCCGCAACCAGGGCAGGTGCTGCTGGAGATGATGAAACTGCGGGTGGAGTTGAAAAAACTGCGCATCGATCTTGCAGAATATGATGGGCGTGCGCTGGTGTTTGGTTTCCACTCCACTACCCCGGTAGAGCCGGATAAACTGTTGCGCCTGATTCAGGAAAACCCCAAAACCTATAGCCTCACCCCCGACTATCGTCTGCGTATCAGCATGTCTCGCCTGGAAGATATGCAGATGCTAGAAGAAGCGAGAAAGCAATTGCAGCTGTTCAGCTGAGCGTGGTAGTTTCATGCGCAAATTACCCAGGTGTGTAACAAATACGCAAGTGCAATTCTCTGAAAAATAAAGGGATATCCTTATGTCAAAGGTAAATAAATTTAAGTCTCGAGCCCTAGCTATGGGAGTTGGCCTGTTGCTGTTGTGCAGTGCCTCGAGTGCTATGGCAGAAACAATCGGACGTATTGTTGCGATAGTAAACGATGAAATTATAACGTCCCGCCAGCTTGAACAGCGCATGGAAGCGCAACCGCGTGAACTTGTCATGCCCAGAGATCAGGTGCTGCAGAATATGATCACCGATATTCTTATGGAGCAACGCGCTGCTGAAATCGGCATCGGGGTATCGGAAGAAGATATTGACCGCGCGATTGATGATGTGGTGGAGCAAAATGAGATAACTACCGAGCAACTGACGCAGGCGTTAGTCGCTCAAGGGATGTCCATGCGTGAATACCGCGAGCAGCTACACAATCAAATCCTACGCTTCAAGCTCACCGGTTTCGAGGTAAAGAGCAAGGTCGATGTAACACGACGCGAAATGCAGACATACTACGAAGAACACCAAGCCGATTTCAGCCGCCCAGAACAAATCCGTTTGAGTCGCATCTCTATCCCGTTAACGCTAGAAGGTAGGGAAACCTATGCCGAAGCAGAAAAGATGCGCAAAGAGTTGGAATCAGGGCGTGATGCGGATGCGATAATCGCAGACTGGTCTGGTTCCATGGAGATAGATGGTGGAGATATGGGTTACTTCAGGCCCAACGAGCTTAGCCCTATGTTCAATGAGGCCCTAGGAGGCTTAGAAGGGGGGGAGGTTACAGATATCCTCCAGAGCGGCGATGTGCTGCATATCCTCCGGGTAGAGGAAAGTACGCCGGGGGGCGTTGCGCCCTTCGACGCGGTGCAGGATGAGATTATTGAACGTTTGCGCTCTGCTAAGATGGAAGGCACTCTCGAAAAATGGCGCGAAGATCTCAGAGAAAATGCCTACATTGAGGTGCGCCTGTAAAAAAGTTGCCCTTCCTAAATATTACAGGGTGGAGCAGCAGAGCCATGCAGATGCGCAGCAGAATCAGTAACCGGCTATTTCCAGCACGCCAAAAACCAACAGGATCAAAATGGTTACGGCTATTACTGCTTTCTTTCCCCCCGCTCTGAAAAGCTCCGGCAGGGTAAGTTCGCCAAAATCCCCCAGAGGCTGGATTTTATCCCGAACCGTGGGATAGATGACGCTGTAAATCCCCGCACCTGCGATAATTCCCGGAATCCTCCCGAACAGCGCGTCAAGGGAGCCCTGGCCGATGGCTCCGACCGCCGTACCGGGACAATAACCCAACAGCGCGAATCAGACCCCGAAGATCAGGCTGCCGATGCCGGTAGCGCTGAGCGAGCCCGACGTGAGATGAAGTCTTATCAGTCCGCGCCGCTTCAGCGGATAGATGCCGAGCATCCCTACCAAGATGGCAGCCAGGATCACTTTGACCACGGTAAAGTCGGTGAGCAACAGCTGACCCATGAGCACATCGAAACGCGTAACCTGCCCTTTGTGCAGGAAAAAGCCAAAAATATCCCCATTAGAAAACCGCCATCGGTTGTTCACTGAATTCCAGGTCGCAGAGCAGCAGCGAGATGCTTTCATTCGTGTGTCCGGGGGGTTCGAGAATTCGCAGGGAGAGTCTGCCGAATTTAAAGATCTCCCCTTCAGTAACTGAATTACCGTATTTGAAGGGGAGGTCAGCGCCGTGATAGACCGCAGCACCGCTTTGCTCCATGAGTTCACAGGAGCCGATAACAAAATCTTCGTTGCGGTGCGTTTCAAAAATATGGGTAATTCCGCACCCTTCTCGATCCGCTATCTGACGGTAAATACCACAATCCTGCCGTGGGTCAATGACGGCAGCACGCCCTTCATCCTCTAGGATATAGGACAACTGCGCCAGTCCTTCCGCTCGATGTCAGTTGCGGCTGCGTCAATACCGGTGAAACCGAACAGGGCTGCGATTATTGCTACCACGAAAAATATAACGGCCCATCTCAACATGGTTTCCCCCCCCCTCCTTGCTTCATGTTTTTCTCCTGCAGATGGCCACCCATGCTGTGATATGGCAGTCTAATTAAGCAGGCTGGCTACGCCTATTACAATCAGGTATATCGCAACAATCAAGTTCAGAAACCTGGGAATCACAAGGATCAGAATTCCGGCCAATATCGAAACTATAGGTTCCAGTTGTACGTACATACGTCCCCCTTTTCCATTGGTTTTTCACACTTCCGCCGCACCCTCGCGAGGCTTATTTTCGACAGAGCGTGGTTCTGGGTTACTTATTTCATGCGATCTTCGATATTTTCTTTAGCCTGCTGCGCATCTTCCTTAATTTCTTCCGCCGCTGCGTCGATTTTTTCCCCAGCTTTCTCAGCGGGTCCTTTTGGGTTGAGCGCGTCCTTTGTTTTTTCAACGGCGCGGTCAACTTTTTCGCCGGCTTCTTCCATCGGGCCATCTTTTTCACACGCAGTCAGTGCCAGTGAAAGTCCTAGGGCTAAAAACAGAACTAAGGGTTTTTTCATGATTTGCTCCTTCGAAGTTTTGGTTATAGGGGAAATATGCCACCACATATGGAGTGTGGCGGGACCACATTTATTTAAACCTGGACCATGCGGAAGAGATCGCTTTATCCAGAGAGTGCCAGGATTTTTCAAGGCCGGTCTTTAAATCATCCCATGCGCTATCGCTGGCGTTCTGTAAAGCCTGCAGTTTTCCGGCGGTTTGTTTGCGTTGTTCCTTCAGGTGCTTGATCTCCTGCTTGAACTTCAGCTGCAGTTCGGCGCTCGCACCATCTGCCTTGGCCTGAAGTTTATTTATGTCGGCATTCCACTCGTCGAGTTTTGCTTTCATCTTATCTATATAAAGCTGTCTTTCAGTCATCTTTTTCCCCTTTTTTAGCTCAAAACTTCCCAATTGCGTCGTGGCGACTTTTTACCGCTCCAATTTGTTAACTGTTTCGAGAAACTATAGCAGTCGAAAAACAAGATACAAGCTTACCGGAGATAAAAGAGAGGTTGCTTTAACTCGTTTTCAGTACCGATAAGGTCAGTATTGGCCTCTCGCCAAGGGGGAATGGATAATGGTGCGAAGACAGGTGTGAGTTGACGCGGGAGTGCAGGTGCAGACAGATAGCAGTGCGTGTGCTGGAGTTACGCCAAATCCGCTCCAGCAGAATTTCGTGGCTGAGTGTGGCGACTGAGGTGCCCGACTCACGGGAGTGTGTGGCCACATTTTTGGTATTCGGTTCTGCCGAGGTGCTGAGCGGGGTCAGACCCGCTAATCTGGTGCACATTTTCAACCGCACCTTTGGGTGTGGTCGCAACATGTACGATTTGTGGCACAAATATGGCGCTGCATTGATGCAGGAGTCGCGCATTGAAGCGATGCCACTGCACAACTCACCTACCTCTACCCTGCTGCTGTTGTATGCTCCGGTTTTATTGCAGCGCCGTCTGCACAGCCGCAGTGCCACAACGTTTCTTTGTACCCTTGGTTATTCCATAACAAAGGAAATAGATGAGATTTTGCACCAATTGCGCGCGCGTTTTGTTGGCACCGATGTGCCACACGAAATCGGGGTATTTCTTGGGTATCCTCTTAAAGATGTCGCCGCGTTCATGGGGCACAATGAGTTGCCGGTAGCGTCACAGCGGCTATGGAAAATATATGGACGCTCGCACCGCAGTGAAGCCCTTGCAGATCTGTATCAGAAGCATCACACTCGCATCGCTAAACAACTGCGGGCAGAGAGTGGAATCTCCTTTGAGCTGTGGCGCAAAGAGAAATGTTGTGCATAATTGGGGATCCGTGAGGGTAAAAATGTGATACATGCCATTTAATACCAAATATCTTTCTTGACATCAGGATGCGACAGGCATAATAAAGCTATGCCTGCACATGTGTTAGCACTTCGCTACTGCCAACTGGCCACGACCTGAGGTGTCCTCGGGGATTTTGTGCGAAAGATATGCAGAATTGAAACCTATACCTTGGCATAAGTTTGAAAAAAGATCAGCGAACATCTATGCTCGCGCTGCAACGTACCTATTCGCAGCGGTACTCATCTTCTTGTCCGCCTTCCCCCAACCGGTACAAAGCAAAGAGTTTGGCCCCGATTGCTCTATTCAGCAAAATCTAGCGCCGCATAGTGAAGGCGCTGCTACCACTACGCAAAAGATTCATGGCAAGCAATCTGAGTCTGAACAACATGGATTCGACTCCTTCGGCATATTTCTGCAGTCCGAATTTTTAGGTGCAGATCTCTTCCGTTTCCCCTCTCAGTACACCGCGGTACATTACGCGTTGCAGGAACACACACAGCTGTGTCCGCGCGCACCTCCTGTTTGAATAAAGTTATTCCCAAGCAAAAATCCACATATATACTGCCTCGCCCAGGTTCGGGCCGTTCTTAAGCTTTTGATAATGAGGCGTATCATCAGTAGCGTGCGTACAAATATTGCTGTGCCAGAGAATTGTTTTTAATCATAGAAAAACGAGGAAAAGATGAACCTATTGCTGAAATCGGTATTGTTTCTGGGATGTTTCCCTGCGTTGCCTGCGTTTGCGAGTGAGGGAAATGTTACCCACAACCTGACTGCTTCATTTGCGGGTATCACCGCATTGATATTGTTTGTTGCAGCGTACTCTCTGGTAATTCTAGAAGAGAAGATTCACCTGCGGAAGAGCAAACCTGTTCTGGTTGCCGCAGGTATTATCTGGATACTGGTGGCGGTTACTTTGAAAGGACTGGGAGAACCCGATACCGCCCACTATGCCATCCTGCACAATTTGCAGGAGTACGGCGAGTTATTCCTCTTCTTGCTTGTAGCTATGACCTATATCAACACCATGGAAGAGCGCAACGTGTTTCAGGCCCTGCGTTCGTGGTTGGTATCGCGTGGATTTTCGTTGCGCACGGTGTTCTGGCTCACCGGCTTGCTTGCATTCTTTATCTCTCCCATAGCGGATAACCTCACCACTGCCCTTTTAATGGGTGCAGTAGTGATGGCAGTGGGGGGCTCCAATCAGCGCTTTGTAGTTATAGCGTGTATCAATATTGTGGTTGCGGCAAATGCAGGTGGGGCTTTTTCCCCCTTCGGCGATATTACCACTCTGATGGTATGGCAAAAAGGGATGGTCGCCTTCCATGAGTTTTTTGCCTTGTTTATCCCTTCCTTAGTTAACTGGATCATTCCGGCTACTATCATGAACTTTATGATCAGCAAAGAGAAGCCTGCCGCGCTAGAAGAGAAAGCAACAATGAAGTTTGGCGCCAAGCGGATAATTATATTGTTTCTACTCACTATAATTACCGCGGTGTCGTTTCATAATTTCCTTGCTCTTCCCCCCGCAGCCGGCATGATGCTTGGTCTTGGCTATCTGGGAATATTTTCTTACTATATCAAGCTGCGCGAACATGCGGCCTACATGTCTGATCCTGCCTTGCATATAATACATCCGAGTGAGTTCGACGGTGAGGCAAACCAGGGTTTTAACCTGTTTAGTCGCATCGCTGCCGCAGAGTGGGATACGCTGCTGTTTTTCTACGGCGTAATCATGTGCGTTGGCGGTTTAGGTCAGTTTGGTTACCTCGCCATGGCGTCCCAGTTTATGTATCAGGATCTAGGCGCGTTCAATGCTAACGTACTGATTGGCATCCTTTCAGCCATAGTGGATAATATCCCAGTTATGTTTGCAGTGCTGAGTATGGAGCCGGATATGTCCCACGGGCATTGGCTCTTGGTTACTATGACAGCCGGCGTAGGGGGGAGTATGCTCTCTATTGGTTCCGCAGCAGGGGTTGCCCTCATGGGGACTGCGCGCGGAGTTTACACCTTTGGGCGCCACCTTGTATTCACCCCCATCATTGCCCTCGGGTACGCAGCCAGCATTGCAGCGCACATGTTGGTTAACGCCAAGTACTTCCACTAACGCTTCAATCTATCCCGCGCAGAACTATCCATTCATCTGCGCGGGATAGATGTTTGTTATAATTAATGTTCTGGTGTTTTGTTTCCGCTCCCCCTCCCCCGTTAGTTGCTCTATTCTGTAACTGCACTCCACATTTTAGCCCTGTATCCGCCCGCACCGCATCCCTTCGACCTGCATCCATTCGTTAACATATACACATGTATATAAATAGCATACAGTCTGGCTCTGCGAAAATGTCTAGTAAAAACAGATAGTTATGTGAGGAAGTGGGCTGAGTGCCTGTTTTATCCTCCCTTTCAGTGCATGGTAAAAATATACACTTAAGGCATGTTTTATTGTTTAACAGAGGAAAAGACGGACAGGAATTAACCTCGATAAAAATCAGTAAACATAGATTCTCCTTGTAAATCAACTACTTGTGAGATATGCGCAGAAGGTTATGTGAGTGGGAAGCTGATCTTGGCACGCAAATAGCAATGTTAGAGAGGCAAGAACGCAACCCAACATATCCGCTTACGGATTTAGCAACATAAAAAAGGAGGACATCATGAAAAAGACTATCACCACTACTATCGCTACCCTGCTCGCGGCTTCTCCGGTGTACGCAGCTACTTCGCAGCCCTCTAACTCTGGAATCCTTGCTTGGATTTTCTTAGGGCTTTGTGGCCTGATCATAGCAAGCCAACTGGTTCCAGCCATTTTACTCCTTATCGGGATCGGCAAAGGGCTCAAAAGCAACGAAGCGTCTGAGCACTAAACCAGAGATGGGGGCGAATGCTTCATAGTTGGGTCACGGCGATTCGGACAATGAAGCATACGCCGCATAAATAAATTTAAGCCTTTCAAATAAAACTTACATAAAATGGACAGCAAAAGGGGGAAACTATGAAAACACTTACTAAAATCGTCTTGGCTACTCTGATCACTTTGAGCGCAACCATTCCAGCCGCAGCTGCTTCCACCGCTGGACGCGTCGACCACAGCGGCATCCTGGTGTGGACATTCTTAGGCTTCTGCGCCCTGATAGTAGTAGCTCAGCTGGTACCTGCAGTACTGATGACTCTCGGGATCGTCAAGGGAGTTGCAGGGAGCAAAGCGGAAGCGACCGACAAGGCGTAACAATAAAACCCATATTATTTACACAAATCAATAAATCAGGAGAGAGTTACCATGTTTAAACACATCATCACAGCGTTCACCACATTACTGCTTCTCAACGGTACTAGCTTTGCTGCCTCAACTGCAGGGCGTACCGACCACAGTGGCATTCTGGTATGGACATTTCTTGGTTTCTGCGCCTTGATTGTGGTAGCCCAGCTTCTCCCTGCTCTGATGGTTGTTTTTGGAGTAGTAAAGAGCGCCAGCACAGCAAGTGAGAAACAGCACGCTAGAGTAACGGTGAAGAAGTAATCGAATATAAAAGGATAGGTTGGTACAGACCAGGTATTCGTTACCAGAATCTCTGGCTCTTGGACGGCGTCAGCTGAGCGCCCACGGGCGGGGAAAGCGCTCCTGTAAATGGAGGTATCGCACCCTTTAGTGCCAAACCTACTTAGCTGCAGGAGGAGATCATGGTCAGCACAATTATAGCCAGCAACAGCACCGAAAGCGCGACCCTGCAGCGTATCGTGAGCGATGCCCGCATCAACAGCGACATCGTAACCGATACCACTCAGGCGGTACATGCCCTGCGCGAATACACTAATCCCATCATGTTGTTGAGCAAGGAGTTCGATAACAAGGATGCGCTGGAGCAGATCAGCTTGTTTAAGCAGATAAACAAGCGGGTGAAGATTATCCTCCTCGCAGACACCGATTCGGTTGCCTATCTGCGGAAAGCTAGAAGCGCGGGGATCTTCTACCACGCGTTGGAACCGAAGACCGCAGAGGATATTCAAGAACTCAGTTTGGCGCTCCATGCAGCCGTTGAGGCCAGCGTCAAGCAAGAGCGGAGTTTGCTCGAGAGGATCGCCCACGCAATGCCCACGCTGGGATAGATACGTGTAAACTCAATGCGCGTCAGAACTGTTTTGCCCACCCATACCAAAGTTGTTCTGCGCTGTTTAATCTAATTTTGGTGTGATAGGCCCCATGCCAGCGTTATGCAGGCATGGGGGTTTTTTTATATTTTCTTCACAAATTCAGATTTGAGCTGCATTGCGCCGATCCCATCGATTTTGCAGTCGATGTTGTGGTCTCCTTCAAGCAAGCGGATATTCTTCACTTTTGTTCCAACCTTAACCACGGCAGATGAACCCTTAATTTTCAGGTCTTTAATAACACTGATACTGTCGCCATCCTGTAGCTGATTACCATGTGCATCTCGCACGTTGAGAGGGGAAGATGTATCTGCAGCTGCGGGGCTATCTTGCCACTCATGCGCACATTCGGGGCAGACGTATAGATCCCTATCCTGATAGGTGTATGTTCCGTTACATTTGGGGCAGTTAGGCATGTCACTCATATGCAAAGCTCTCTTTAGGTTGATAGATATATACTTTTGCGCCACTGGCGCGTCTGTATGGGTATCTTTGTGCGGATAGTGTGTTCAGTAGCACTGCTCGCAACTGATACGTTATCCCGTCTATACTAGGCATATTAGGAGCATATTTGCAATCTTGCGCCACTTCGAGTCTATTCAGAGCTGCTGCTTGGCAAGTGGGTGGGAGTATAGAAGCAAACTGTCGCTTTTGGCGTGGCGTGCCTCTAGACGTTACCGATACCTGTTGAATAAAGACCCTCCTATCTGTTTCACTTTTGCTGCTGAATCTTTCTCCTATACGCAACCTCTTAAGTCAGCTATCATACTCAGTTACATTTTTGCTCGGAGTTATTTTCACTATTCCTGTTATTTGCACGTACTGCGGAGGGTAAATGGATAAACCGTTCATTATCACCATGGGTGACCCTGCCGGAATCGGGCCTGAAATAATTATCCAGGCGTTGCTGACTGGGACACTGGATGCCGATTCCAACACCAACACCTTTGTTGTCGCTGGTGACGTTGCGGTTTTATGCCGTGCCGCTGCTATTTTTGGGTACAAGCCTGTAGTGGGCGCTGGCGTTGGAGCAGAGAAGGTGCTTGAGGTTGCGCACCATCGACTGCGAGTTATGCCGTTGTCGCAGCTTAGCCCCGCACACACTCCGTTTGGACACATAAGCGCTGCTAACGGGCGCGCTATGCTCGATTATATCGAATGGGCCTGTGGCCGGTGCCGCGCCGGCGCGGCGGCAGGGATGATCACCGCCCCGATTCAGAAAGAGGCGATCCACGCTGCCGGGTGCGAATTCCCCGGGCATACGGAGCTGTTGGCACAGCGCTGCGGGGTGGAGAAGGTGGTGATGATGCTGGCGGGGCCGCGCCTGAAGGTGTGCCTGGTAACCACCCATCTGGCACTTAAAGATGTTCCCACCGCGGTGACCACCGCAGAGATTGTGGCAACCCTCAAGGTTACACATGCGGCGCTGAAACGCTATTTCTGCCCTAGCAGCGCACCGCGCATCGCGGTGCTGGCTCTAAACCCCCATGCGGGAGAAGGGGGGATGTTTGGGGATGAAGAGGAGCGCATAATCGTTCCGGCGCTGGAGCAAGCGCGCAAGCTGGGGATTCAGGCCAGCGGCCCACATAGCGCCGACACCCTGTTCCACTTCGCGCTGCAGGGTGCATATGATGCCGTGGTGTGTATGTACCACGATCAGGGGCTGATACCGCTGAAGTTGCTCCACTTTGATGACGGAGTCAATGTCACCCTGGGGCTCCCTATAATTCGCACTTCGGTAGATCACGGCACTGCGTATGATCTGGCAGGAAGTGGGAGGGCAAGCGCCCAGAGTTTGATTGCCGCCGTCAACATGGCGGTGCAGATGTCCGCACAGGACAGGAAGGTTCAGGCATGATCGATAAAATTATTGTCAAAGGTGCGCGTGAGCACAACCTGAAGAATATCGACGTGGAGATTCCGCGCGATAAACTGGTGGTGATCACCGGGGTGTCGGGTTCGGGTAAATCGACTCTAGCCTTTGATACCATCTACGCCGAGGGGCAGCGCCGCTACGTGGAGAGTTTGTCCGCGTATGCGCGTCAGTTTCTGGAGCAGATGGAAAAGCCCGACGTGGACAGCATCGACGGGCTCTCGCCGGCAATCTCCATTGAGCAGAAGACAACTTCGAAAAATCCCCGTTCCACCGTTGGAACTGTAACCGAGATCTACGACTATCTGCGCCTGTTGTTTGCGCGCATTGGAAAAATATTTTGCCATCGCTGCGGGCGCGAGATCGAACCCCAGAGTGTGCAACAGATTGTAGACCAGGTGATGCAGCAGCCTGAAGGGACGCGTCTGTTGGTGCTGGCACCGCTGGTGCGGGCACGCAAAGGGGAATATAAGCGGGAATTAAAACAGCTGCAGGCGGAAGGTTATGTGCGCGCGCGTATTGATGGGCAGATTTATGCGCTGGCAGAGGCGCCGGAGCTGGATAAAAACAAAAAACACACCATCGAAGTGGTTATTGACCGCCTCATTATGAAAGAGGGGCTCGAAGGACGTCTGGCCGATTCTGTGGAGACCGCCTTGCGTCTGGGGGAAGGGTTGGTACTGGTGCAGGTGGTGGAGGGGGAATGTCTGCGCTTTTCCGAAAAACATGCATGTATCGAATGTGGTCTCTCCTACATGGAGATCGAGCCGCGCCTGTTTTCCTTCAATAATCCGCAAGGGGCGTGCCCAGACTGCTCTGGCCTCGGGACGCGCAACTATTTTGACCCCGAGCAGATTGTCCCCCGCTCTGATATGACGTTGCGCGAAGGGGCGATTGAACCCTGGGTGACGCGGCGTGCGTATTACTACCAGCAACTGTTGGATGCGCTGGCGCAGCACTATGGCTTTTCGGTGGAGACTCCATATGCGAATTTGCCGGAGGAGATCAGAGATATGCTCATGTACGGTTCCGGTAAGGTGTCGATCCGCTTTTATTACGACCAGGGCGAGCGCCGTCACTACTATGAAAAACCCTTTGAAGGGGTGATTCCCAGTTTGGAGCGGCGCTACCGTGAGAGTGACAGCGATAATCTGCGCGAAAAGATGGAACGCTACATGGATATTATGCCCTGCCCCACCTGTAACGGTGCGCGTCTGCGCCCCGAGGTGCTGCATGTGCGTATCACAGATAAAAATATCGACGATATTACGCGCATGTCCATTAAGCAGGCGCGGACATTTTTCACCAACCTTGAACTCAGCCCCAAGGATGCCGAAATTGGACGTCGGATTCTGAAGGAGATCAACGAACGTTTGGGATTTCTCGACCAAGTGGGGCTTGACTATCTCACCTTAAACCGTGCGGCGGGAACCCTCTCTGGCGGTGAAGGACAGCGGATCCGTCTCGCGACCCAGATTGGCTCTTCTCTGATGGGGGTACTCTATATTTTGGACGAGCCCTCTATCGGTTTGCACCAGCGTGACAACCGCCGTCTGCTCGACACCCTTATGCATCTGCGTGATCTGGGGAATACCGTCCTGGTGGTGGAGCACGATGAGGAGACCATCCTCGAAGCTGATCATGTGATAGATATGGGCCCCGCGGCGGGGATAAACGGAGGGGAAGTGGTGTCTCAAGGGACGCCGGAACAGATACTCGCAGATCCAAAATCACTCACGGGGAAATATCTCAACGGCGTGCTGGAAATTCCGGTGCCGGCGCAGCGGCGTCAGAGCGAGCGCTATATTGAACTGCAGGGGGCGAGTAGCAACAATCTGCAGAATCTGGATGTGAAATTTCCGCTCGGCGTCTTGACCTGCATCACCGGGGTGTCGGGTTCGGGCAAATCAACCTTGGTTATTGATACCCTGTATCGCGCACTGGCGCATGAGTTGAATAAAAGTCGCGAGAAAGGGGGGATCTACCGCCGCCTTGAAGGGTGTAAGCAACTCGATAAAGTGGTGGATATCGACCAGTCCCCTATCGGGCGCACCCCGCGCTCCAACCCCGCTACCTACACGGGAGTGTTTGGAGATATTCGCGATCTATTTGCCCAATTGCCCGAGGCGAAGATCCGTGGCTACAAACCGGGACGTTTTTCCTTCAACGTCAAGGGGGGGCGCTGCGAGGCGTGTAGCGGCGATGGGGTGATCAAGATTGAGATGCACTTCCTCCCCGATGTGTATGTGCAGTGCGAGGTGTGTGGCGGGAGCCGCTACAACCGTGAGACGTTGCAGGTGCTCTACAAGGGGAAAAGTATTGCCGATGTACTGAATATGACGGTAAATCAGGCAAGCCGTTTTTTTGAGAATATCCCACGCATCAATAACAAACTTCAAACCGTCCGAGATGTGGGATTGGGGTATATCAAGCTCGGGCAAAGCGCCACCACCCTCTCCGGTGGGGAGGCGCAGCGGGTAAAGCTTGCACGCGAGTTAGGCAAGCGCGCTACCGGACGCACCATCTACATCTTAGATGAGCCCACCACTGGGCTTCATTTCGATGACGTGCGCAAGCTGATGGAGGTGATTCAACGCTTGGTGGACACCGGCAATACGGTGCTGATCATCGAGCACAACCTCGATGTGATCAAAATCGCGGATCATGTGATAGATCTTGGTCCCGAAGGGGGCACTGGCGGGGGGGAGATTGTTGCCAGTGGCACCCCTGAGGAGGTAGCGAAGGAGACGCGCTCCTACACTGGCACATATCTACGTGGGGTGCTGTAGGTCCAAAAATGGGCGCACATCGGTCCAAGGGAGAAAGTACTCTATGGAGATAGAACAGCAAAAGATTGAAATCCTGCAAAACACCGAGGTGTATTCAGGCTTTCTGAGCATTCGCAAAATAGAACTGTGCCATCGCCTCTACAGTGGCGCGCTGTCGCCACCTATTACACGTGAACTGTTAGAGCGCGGGCAGGCGGTGGCAGTACTCCTTTACGATCCAGGCGCTGATGCTGTGGTTCTCATCGAACAGTTTCGTATTGGCGCCGTGAATGACCCAGACTCGGCATGGCTCCTTGAAGTTGTGGCCGGAGTGGTAGAGCAGGGCGAAACTCTGACTGATGTGGCGCGGCGCGAAAGTGTTGAGGAGGCTGGGTGTGAACCGCGCGAACTACGTTACATTGGGCGCTATTACCTCACCCCTGGCGGCAGTACCGAGCAAATTCACCTGTTTTACGCTGAGATCAACAGCGCTGGCCTGCACGAAACCCTTGGCGGGGTCGAGGATGAATCGGAAGATATCCGCGTGTTGGTTGTACCCTGGGAAGATGTGGTGGTGTTGATGGATTCAGGGCGCATTCTCAACGCTACTGCCATGCTTGCTCTCCAATGGCTGCGCTTGCGTAAATGTGGAGAACTGGCCTAGTTGTTGCTCTTTTTATTGCAACTAGATGCGGATGACAGATGCGGCCCAGGTTAGACCGGCGCCGAAGGTGGTGAAACCAACTACATCCCCTTTTTTGATGGTGCCGTTACGGATAGCTTCATCCAGAGCGATGGGGATGGAAGCGGCAGAGGTGTTGCCGAAGCGATCTACGTTGATAATGATCTTCTCAGTCGGAACCTTGAAGCGTTTTGCGATCGCTTCAATGATGCGGATATTGGCTTGATGCGGGATCACAAAGTCGAGATCCGCAGCGCTCAACCCCGCCTGCTCAAGAGCTTCGTTGAGGGCGCGGGTCATGGATGAGACCGCATGGCGGAACACTTCGCGTCCCTGCATGTGGATGGTGGCAACGTTGTTTTTAAGATCTTCTGCACTCAGAACAAGCTGACTCCCTGCCGGGTTGTACAGCAAGTCGCTGTGGCGACCGTCACTGTGGATAGTGGTGCTGAGGATGCCACGCTCGTCGGTGCTGGGGCCGAGAACTACCGCGCCGGCACCGTCGCCAAACAGCACACAGGTATTGCGATCCTCCCAGTTTATCATGCTAGAGAGCATCTCCGCCGCTACAACCAGAACGCGCTGATAGGCACAGGTCTGCATCAAGCTTTTAGCCAGGTGGAGTCCATACAAAAACCCAGAACAGGCGGCAGAGATATCGAAGGCTGCAGCTTTGTCGGCTCCAATTTTCTCTTGGAGTAAACATGCCATGGCGGGGAATTTCATATCTGCGCTAACGGTGCCCACAATAATAAGATCGATATCTTGCGCTGCGGTTTGAGCACTTTCTAATGCCTGATTTACCGCATCCGCAGCAAGATCGGAGAGGGAACTGCCCGGCTCTGCAATATGACGCTGGCGGATACCCGAGCGTTCTACAATCCACTCGTCGTTGGTATCTACCATCTGCTCCAGATCGGCATTGGTTAAAATCCGATGTGGAACTGCGTGTCCACTGCCCAGAATCTGACAGGTCTGCATAATAACTCTCCTCTTTGGATATTCAGGTGGTGTTTTTTCTTAGGCGGCGCTTTTCGCGCGCGGAATATACTGTCTTGGAACTTGGCTCCACATTAGGGGGGACAGTTGGCGCAAGTGGAGCGAAAGAGCGTGGTACTCAAATATCGATCACCTCGGTCAGGCAGAAGGGTAACGATGGTGCCGTGCTCCAGCGTGGCCGCAACCCGCAGCGCTCCAGCAACTGCTGCCCCGCTCGACATCCCCACAAACAACCCTTCATTGATGGCAAGATCGCGCGCACAGTTAAATGCTTCATTATCTTGGACAATCAGCTTGTCGTCAAGGTTTTCAGGATGATACAGGGCGGGAACGATTGATTCGTTCATGTTCTTTAACCCCTGTACTTTGTGCCCTAAGGTGGGCTCCACCGCAACAATCTGGATGGAAGGGTTTTTCTCTTTCAGATAGCGTCCAGTGCCCATAATGGTACCGGAGGTGCCAAGCCCGGCGACAAACGCGTCAATGTTTCCGTCACACTGGTGCCAGATTTCTGGTCCGGTGGTTTCGTAATGCGCTTGGAGGTTGCTCGGGTTCGCGTACTGATTGGGCATGTAGTAGCGTTTAGGGTCCTGTTGCACCAGTTCATGCGCCATGCGGATTGCGCCATCGGTGGCCTCCCCCGGACGGGATAAAACCACCTCGGCGCCGTAGGCTTCAAGTACCGCGCGCCGTTCCATACTTACGCAGGGGGGCATTACCAGTTTGATGCGGATCCCCAGGGTGGCGCAGATCATCGCGAGAGCGATGCCGGTATTACCTGAGGTGGGCTCAAGCAAGGTGTGCTCCGCCGTGAGTTCGCCACTGGCAAGGGCGTTCCTGATCATGTACCACGCCGGCCGATCTTTGACTGAACCGCCCGGATTGCTCCCTTCCAGCTTGGCAAGGATGCGTACTTCGGGGTTGGGATTGAGTTTTTTCAACTCCACCAGCGGAGTGTTGCCGATGGCGTGCGATATGTGCAGGTCGGAAAGTTTAATTTGAGAGTTCATATGCCTACATAAGCCATTTCTGGATAGTTACAGTTAACACTACTGGGTTCAGATAATACCATGCAGAGGGCCACCCTTGCACGCTAGACGCTCAAGTTTTTCTTCCACCTGTGAATCTTCTATCAGCGGCGGCGCATGGTGGGCTTTGCGGCGCGCATCTATTACTAAGGCGCCTTCGCAGCCCCAGTGTTTATTGACGCAGGATGCCCCAATCCCAAAAATATCGCGCGCTGGGTCAGAACGGGTGAAGGTAGTCCACACAAAGTTGTTGAAGGTTGCAGCGGCAAAGGCGCTATCGTCGCACAGCACCACGAGGGGGAACTGATTGATGCTTGCCTGTGGGGTAAAGCTGGTGCAGAACCGTTCTAGCTCGTGGGTTGGGCTGCTCTGGGGGGAGGTGCATGGCGGCCCTTCTACTAAAAGTACTCCGGGGATAGCCACGCAAGGTTTGTCAAACCCCTCTGGCAGCTCAAGATTCTCCGGATATTGCGTCGGGAGGGCACGTCTGGGCTCACCGCACGCGGCAATAACCACCTTAGAGCCCTGGTTCAGCCCATCCCCAGTGTAGTCGAGGGTATCGATGGTGGTGCGGGTGTGGAAGTGCAGGTCGCGTTTCCAGTCGCACCGTTGCAGACAGTGCTGCAAAAATGTGGATACGGCGTGGATATCCAGGTGTGGGTTATCTGTGCTGTCGGCGATAAAAAGATATTTAGCCAACGACAGTTGCCCCTGCCCTAAAATAGCGGATGCCTGCGTTAACAGCTCTTGTGGGCGTTCTATCGCCTGGAACGGAGTATAGCGCTCCGAACCGAGGGCGAGAAGGAGCGGATGTACCCCTGCGGCATCTACAGCGTGTACCGCTTTTACCCCCGGCAGCACCGTAGGAATTAGAGCGCCGGTGAGCTCATGAATAAAGGTGCCAAAGCTAGTGTCTTCCTGTGGGGGGCGTCCGACACTGGTGAACGGCCAGATGGCATCAGCGCGGTGATACACCTTGTGTACATCCATCACAGGGAATTCATGGGTCAGGCTGTAATACCCCAGATGATCTCCAAACGGCCCTTCCGGCTTGGTGCGGGTGGGATCGATTGAGCCACAGATCACAAAATCGGCCTCGGCAGGAAACGGCAGCGCCACCTCTTGCGCACCTTTTGTAATCATGGCGATCCGATGTCCCCCCAAAAGGCCGGCAAAGCTCAATTCTGGCATCCCTTCCGGTAGCGGCATCACCGCCGCAAGGCTCAAGCTTGGCGCCCCGCCTACACATACATTTACCGGCAGTCTTGCCCCTTTTTCAACTGCAGCCTGATGATGTACCCCAATCCCGCGGTGGATCTGATAGTGGAGCCCCACCTCCTGATCTTGGATATAAGCATTGCCTCCGAGTTGGACGCGATACATTCCTAGATTAGAGTGTCTCATCCCGGGTTGGCGTGGATCTTCGGTGTAAACCTGAGGCAGGGTGATGAACGGACCGCCATCATCAGGCCAGGACACCTGTTGTGGGAGGTCGCTAATGCTGCACTCCCGCGCTAGGATTGGTCCCTGTCTGGTTTTACGCGGGAAGAGGTGAAATGCACCGATGGGGGTACGCGCAAACTGCCACGGACGCTTAAAGGCCGCGCCGGGATTAACTTTAGCCTCCACCAGGCGCTTTATCGTCGGCAGGGTGTCGCGAAAGATGAAGCGCGTGCGTTCAAGGGTGCCGAACAGATTCCCGAGCATGGGGAAGCGGCACCCGCGCACGTTAGTGAACAGCAGTGCTGGGCCCCCGGCGGCGTAGACGCGGCGCTGAAGTGCGGCTATCTCCAGATGCGGATCGAGTTCGACATCAATGCGACACAGTTGCCCGTGTTGCTCCAGATCCGAGACACAACTCTGCAGATTTTTATACCCCATCGTAAAACCCTCCTGTGTCAGGCGCCGTAAAACGAGTTAATGCGACGAATCAGGGCCATCATGTAGCCGTGATTACGGCGGTTGAAATCTAGCGCCAGACGCGGCAGGTTCCACAGGTCGGGCTCGTCATACTCCTGTTCAAATGCGGTACAGGCGTGGATTTTCCCCCCATTGTTGAAAAGCTCGCTGAACTCCTCCTGCAGAATCGCTATCTGCTCATCTGTAAGCTTCTTGTTCAGGCGGATCACCAGAGTTTCTCCCACGTAGCGGCTTGAATGATAGACGCGGTAGAAGTTGTTTATCACCTCCAGCGCCTCCTGAATGCTGTTGGTGATGGTAAAGAGACCAAAATCTTCCCCCGAAATCAGGTTGCGCGGCAGGAGCACATTGCGCATGAACTGGAATAGATCCTCCCAGTAGGTCCCTTCTTCATCGTCAATCAGAACCAGGGGCACGGGGGGGTTTTTCCCCGTCTGGATCAGGGTTAGAGTCTCCATCGCCTCATCCAGGGTGCCAAAACCGCCAGGGAACAGCACTACCGCGTGGGCTTCCTTGAGAAAAGCCACTTTGCGATTAAAGAAGTACTTATACGTGATGGTGCGTTCACTTCCGTCCATCACCTTGTTGGTGCTCTGTTCAAACGGGAGGCGGATATTGACCGCAAAGGAGTTCTCTGACCCTGCACCTTCATTGCCAGCTTCCATGATACCGCCACCCCCACCGGTGATAACCATGTAGTTGTTTTGTGCCAGCAGACGCGCAAATTCAACACATTTCTGGTATATGGGTTCATCGGGTTGAGTGCGTGCAGAGCCGAAGATGGTGACCTTGCGGCGGTCGCGGTAAGGGCTGAAAACATTACTGGTTTCGCGCATTTCATCCATGGTGGTGCGCATAATCTTCAGATCTGCAAGGTAGTCGTTGGAGCTTCCGGCCATAAGGGCGCTGATTATCATGGCGCGAATTATGCGAGGGTGGTGAACCCCAACCTCTGCGAGAAGTTCATCGATTTTGTTATCTATTGGGCCATTATCACGTTTAAAAGTTAAATTCATGCGGGTAATCCATAATTCAAGGTTAGAGTTCAGGGCTATGGGTTTCAGGGTCACGGGTTTCAGGACCATGGGCGCCGCCGCTCCAGTAGACGCTGTGCACCAAGGCGGCTAGTGCCGATAAAAAGTCCGCGCAGGCTAGATCCAAAATAGCGTTGATCCACTGCAATATAGTGGGTGCGCAGGAGTTTTTCCAGGCGGTAAAATTCTGTCACGTGCGCCAGCGGCAGATTATCTTCAATTGCAGCACAGATGAAGGTAACACAGTTGAAGGGGCGCACGGCGATCGTAAGGCTGCATCCGGTTGCGGTTAGAAACGGGCACGTCGTGGTAAAGTCAGGCTTGGGGAGGTTCCGTTGGAGTAGAGCTGCCACCACATTGATGAGGGTGATGTGGTTGTGCCCGTGCTCACAGCAGGAGCCGGAGCAGGCGTGGCAGAGCGCTTTTCCGTTTGCAGCTAGAAACAGGGTGTGGATCTGCTCCTGCACCGCTTGGATCAGGGCACTGCGCTGCTGTAGCCATAAGAGATCCTCTTGTGCAAGGCTATGCAGTTCGCGCCGCAGTTGGTTTAGCACCTCGTTCCAGCGTGTATTTCGATTGTCAGCCAGCATTAAACAAGCCAATGTATGCAAAGAATCACGGCAATTATCCAGCCGTTCGACTGTCACCTTCCATGGCGACAGCTGTCCTTTCCATGAGTACCACAAACTCCCACTAGGGAGCGCGGGGAGAACAGCCAAGAATAACGCAGAGGAAAAGGGGGTCGAAGAAGCCCGTAAGCCGGGTTCTGTGCTGCTGTCTGTTACTAGAGCAGCAGTGGCGATCATTCCTCTAGAGTCGCCGTTGCCGACGCCTTCAAGCAGCCAACCCGGAAGCTTCGGACGGACCGCCCTCAAACGCTTCTCTATTTGGCCTTGCTCCGGATGGGGTTTACCAAGCTTCCGTCGTCACCGGCGGAACTGGTGAGCTCTTACCTCACCATTTCACCCTTACCTGCATATATGAATACAGGCGGTTTGTTTTCTGTGGCACTTTCCCTGGGGTCACCCCCGGTTCCCGTTAGGAACCATCCTGTCCTGCGGAGCCCGGACTTTCCTCCCGTTTTATCCCGCGGATAAAACCGGCGATCGCCTGTGCTTCTTCGACCCTGACAAGCATATAAAACATAGGTAACTATTCAAGCCCTATTTAAAAAGGTTGTATCAGCGATGGTGGCATCAACCTTTCCACCGCTGTGATAAACAGTTACGCTCTTGGTTATACATCTTCGATGTACAAAAGGCGATTGCACTGTGGACAAGTGGAGATACTTTTACTTTTAAGCATGTTATTGAAAAACTGCGGCGGCAGGCGCATATGACACCCGGTGCAAGTATAGTTTTTTGCTTCCACCAGAGCTACACTGTTGAGGCGGCTCAAAACCAGTTCGTAGCGCTTACCCAGAGTTTCGGGAACTTGGGTAATGAGTTTGTCGCGCTTCGGGGTGTTTTTAGTATCGATTTGCTCCATCTCTGCTACCAGAGTTTTGATATCCTTGAGCTGACTTGCACTCTCCTTGTTGAGCTCATCTAGTTCACTCTGTTTGTCATCTCTGTCTGCTTCAAGTTCAGTGCGCAAATCAAGTTTAAGCTTCAGCGCGTCTTCGATGTCTTTCGTGTTTTTCTTCGCCGCGTCTACCTCTTTCAGGATCGCGAGGTATTCTTTCTGGGTTTTGACCTCGGGCAGCCGGTTTTCTGCCTTGGTGACGTTGTCCAGCTCCTGGGATAGGTCTTGGTTCAGGCTTGCGACGTCTTGCTGTACTTCGTCAATCTGCTCTTGGAATGCGTTCACTACTGCTTCTAGTTTTTCCACCTGCGCGAGAAGTTTCTCCTTGCGCGCCATAAGTTCGCACCTCTTTTTGCGCGCTTCAAGAATTTTCTGGTCGAGCTCCTGCACGTCTATCAGCTGTTGTACTTCTTCCTTCACGTTGTCTCCTCCGTCGCATGGTTTGGGGGTATAAATTCAAGCTGTTCAGATAAAAGTAAATGGGTCTCGTTCGTTAGGGGCCATAATTATTTCGGTAGTGTAACCGTGCTTGTCTAGTTCAGCTGTCAGGGTACGCTGAAGTCCAGTTGTGACAATGATCTCGGTGGCAAAGTGTCCAGCATCGATTATGTTGAGCCCCATCTCTGCCGCACTTTGCGCTTCGTGGTACTTAAGATCCCCGGTTACCAAGGTGTCGGCACCGCTGAACTTTGCCGCATACATGGCGCTGCTACCGCTGCCGCTGCATACTGCAACCTTATGCACCTTGGCGTCGCCAGCGCCCACCATGCGCAAGCCGCTACATCTGAGGCGCTCTTTGCAGGTGTGAGCAAAGTTCTCCAGCGTGGTTGAGGCTGGAAGCTTGCCGATCCGCCCTAACCCTGCAGTGGCGCTCTGGTTGTGGAGTTCAAACAGATCGTAAGCAACCTCCTCGTACGGATGGGCTTTACGCATCTGTTTCAGTACCTTGTTTACCTGGCGCTGCGGCACAATGGTTTCAATTCGGGTCTCCTCCACCTGCTCCACCTCTCCGGTGCTGCCAATGAAAGGGTTGCTCCCTTGCTGGGGACGGAATTGGCCGCGCCCCTCGGTGCTGAAGGCGCACTTGTCGTACTCACCGATATGTCCGGCCCCGCCACGAAACAGAGCTTCCATCACTTCTGCGGTATGAGAAGTTGGCACATACACCACAAGCTTAAAAAACTGTTCGCGCTGTGAGGGTTGGAGAATTTGGGGCTGTTGAAGTTCGAGGGTGGCGGCGAGCCAATCGTTGAGGCCGTTGGCGCAGCTGTCGAGATTTGTATGGGCACACATAATGTTGATGTTGTGGCGCAAGGCGTAGGCGATGCTGTTGCCCGTGGGGTCGGAAGTGGTGATCTGTTTAAGAGGTTTGAATATCAGAGGATGGTGGGTAAGGAGAAGTTGGCATTCTTGTGCATGTGCGTGCTGCAGGTTGGCGAAGCTTGGATCGAGGGCAACCATGATGCGGTCAATGGTGCTGCATGGTTCGCCCACTTGGAGCCCTACGTTATCCCACTCCTCTGCCAGGTCAGGCGGGTAGAGCTTATGCATAAGGCCGATAAAGTTGTGCAGGTGCACAGAGTTGGTTTTCATCCTTGAATCACCGTGTTGTATGCTTCAGCAGGACAAAAAAAGAGAGTGCAGCTTGAAAAGATGCACTCTCGGTTCTGACATTTTCTGTCCTGCATGTGTGTGACTGCTTTAGCAGTCACACATAGAAAAAAAGGGGGGTCTAGCTGCGTTCGAACCATATAACGCCTGTGTAAAATGGTGGGCCCACCAGGACTCGAACCTGGGACAGACCGGTTATGAGCCGGTGGCTCTGACCAACTGAGCTATAGGCCCGCAGATAAACTAAGGGATAGATAGTAAATGTTTCTTGTGGGGGATGTCAAACAAAAAAAACCATCCGTAGTGCTCTTTCTTAATTTGCGCGCGAGATTGTGCCTGCGCGGCCAAAAGCACGCTAGTATTACCCCTGTTGATAGATTAAAGTTTTATATGTTCTGTAGCGGTTCTGTGGCGCTGGCAGCGTCGTTCTCGAATGGGTCGCTGGCGGAAGAGAGATGATGTGTTGCTGTAGGGAGGCTATATCATGTTGACTGCCATCACTATTGTGTGTGAAAACAGTGTCGGACATTCTATCCCTGCGGTGGGAGAACACGGCTTTGCGTGTCTAATAGAGCGTGGTGATACCAAGGTGCTGGTGGATAGTGGCCAGGGTCTTGGCATTGAGCGCAATGCACGGGTTTTGGGCAAAGATCTGCACTCTCTGGATGCGGTGGTGTTGAGCCATGGTCACTACGATCATGTAGGTGGTCTGGATCAAGTGCTTGCCTACACTGGAGCAATTGATGTGTTTGCTCACCCGGATATTTTTGTGCCGCGCTACTCCCGCTCACAGCATGCGCTGCGCTTTATTGGGATCCCACAGCGGCGTGAACTTCTTGAAACCCTCGGTGCCAGATTTTTCTGGACCCCGGAGTTTTGCGAAATCGCGCCGGGAATCCACGTAACTGGGCAGGTGCAGCGCCGCACCGCGTATGAGCAAGGCGCTCCTGAGCTGGTGGTGCGTCAGCCAGATGGCACTTTTATTCCAGACCCTTTTAGCGACGACATGGGAGTTGTGGTAGAATGTAAGAGTGGCTTGGCGATAATTCTGGGCTGTGCACACTCAGGGATGATCAATATCCTTCTTCAGGTGCGGGAGCATTTTCCGACACACAATATATGCGCGGTCTTGGGGGGGACCCATTTGGGCTCAGCTACGCCACAACAATTTGACAGCACCATGCAGGATCTGGAGCAGTTCGATATTCAGCATATCGGGGTATCTCATTGCACTGGACAGAATCGAGCGGCTCAGATCCGCGAGCGGATGGGACAGAAGTTTTTCTTTGGTTCTGTCGGGGCAGTTCTGCAGCTCTAGCGGGTGTTTAAGCTCACAACCAAGCAGGAGGAGGTTTGATATGCGTTATCTGTATACGATAGTGGTTGTTTCCTTAGTGATATTGCTAGCAGGGTGTGCGAGTCGCACCTCATCTCAGGTGTATTCGCGCGATCAGGCGCAGCGTCAGATGTCGGTGTATTACGGCACCGTGCTGGTGGTGTCGCCGGTGAAAATTGAGGGAACTCAGAGCGGAGCTGGTACCGTAGCTGGCGGGGTTATGGGTGGTATTGCGGCAAATACCATCGGTGGCGGGCATGGTCGCGCTTTGGCAACAGCAGCCGGAGCGATTGGCGGCGCCCTAATAGGTACTGCGGTAGAAGAAGGGGTTACCAAGGTTGATGGATTGGAACTCACGGTAGAGCTGGATAATGGTGAAATTGTTGCAGTGGTACAGGCCGCCGATGTCCCTTTTTATGTGGGAGACAGGGTGCGTCTTGTGCGCAGTGCCGGAGGGATGATGCGCGTGCGTCAGTAAGCAGTTAGTGCCCTGTTATCCCCTTCTGTGTTGATAAGCACAGAAAGGCTCTGAGGTTTAAACGGTTGCAAAATTATAGAGAACTCTGCATATTGGGTGACCGGATATTTTTAGTGTGTTTAATCGGCTTTACTCTGTGCGTGTTTTTGATCCCTTAGTGAGCCAGTTAACCAATGTGCAACCCATGAAAGGAGCTACTACATATGCTCACAATTACAGACGAGGCGAAAGCCGAATTGCAGAATGTTCTGGAGCAGAATCCTGGTAAATCTCTGCGCGTCGTTATGGCCGGCTTTGGCTGAGGCGGTCCCTCTTTGGGGTTGACTCTGGATGAGTCAAGTGACGACGATACACAGCAGAAGGTTAACGATATTGATGTGCTCCTAGATCCTCAGGTGGTACGTTTTGCCGACAACCAAGTGATCCACTTTGTTCAGGACGGGTTTACCATCACCTCCAAGGATGGTGGTGGATGTGGTTCGAGCTGTGGTGGGTGTGGTAGCTAAGCCATTCAGGCTTTGCTCCCCTTAAGCAGCTTCCACGAACTTAGATAGTAAAAAAGGCGAACCCGTTATTTGGTGGGTTCGCCTTTTTTACGTATGCAGTGAAAAGCACCACTTAAGCTGGGTGAAGTTGTAGCGCATCTTATTTCCAGCGTTCTAGATGGTGCTGAATGAATTCAATTATCTGTGTAAGGGTGTGTTTGCCTAACCCAACTGCTGGGATGGGAGCACCGAAGTTGAAATGGATGGTGCGCTGCGGTTCAATCCGGCCGAAATCTTTGAGACGTTGCCCATTGCCCCATGCATCGGTTTTTAGCGCTAGCGGAATTACTGGTACTCCAGCTTTTTGCGCCAGCTTCAGACCGATAGAGTTGAACTGCTGCGAGTCGAACTCAGTGGTGCGCGTAGTTTGAGGAAATACCACAACGGAGACTCCGCTGTGCAAACGTTCCACCCCCTGACTGAGAACCGCCTTGAGGTCTTCGCGCGCGTTGGTGCGGTTAACTAGCACCGGATTGCGCGAGCGCATTACGTGTTTGAATAGAGGATACTCCACCAGGCTCTGTTTCACTACGAAGGTGACGCGCTTATAGGGTGCAATCAGGGTGGGAAGGACAAAAGTCTCCAAGGTGCTCATATGGTTGGCAATAAATACGCATGGTTGTGGGTCGGTGGCGATATGTTCCATCCCGCGGATATCCAGCGTGCACCCTACTCGTTCTAGGGCTTTAACCACATCTAGGCTGCTTTTGGCCCAGTCGCCATCGGTGTACATCCCTTGGCGTGCCATATTGGTGCTGCGTAACACAGTCCAGAATACCTGCAGGTAAAATGCAGGGGTAGGTAAAAGGGAGAGTATTTTGTTTCCAGCCTGAGCCGGGGTATGGTATTCGCCATTGGTTACGGGTACGGTAAGCATAGAAATCCTCTGGTGCCCCAGATTTGGTGCCCCATATTTGTTGGTGCCATAT
Source organism: Desulfuromonadaceae bacterium (assembly GCA_034007015.1). Lineage (GTDB taxonomy): Bacteria > Desulfobacterota > Desulfuromonadia > Desulfuromonadales > Desulfuromonadaceae > JAIVHC01. The sequence continues at coordinate 27,076 of JAVERS010000014.1, read as the reverse complement.
CCTGGCGCTATAGCATGACAGCGCAACTGAGTGCAGACGCGCCAGGGTACAGACAAAGAAAAATATTTTTGCCAAACTTTTTACCAAACATATGTATATGTTTGGATTATAAGAATATTAGCGTCCTTACGTCCAGCGCTTTCTACACGGATGATCCTTAGCGCTGGCGCAGCAATTGATGAGACCCCAACAATGATTCAGTCAATCGAGAAGCAAAGTAAAGATACCATTGAGCACCTTACCGTGGCGCGTGTAGAACAGGGCCTGCAGCGGTGTGTCCCTGTTATGCTCGAATCAGGACCCAAGCACCGCGATGCTGCTGTGGCGCTGGTTCTCAGAGATTCAGCATATGGGAGAGAGCACAGTCCAGAGCTGCTTATCATCCAGCGCGCTCACTATCACGACGATCCTTGGTCGGGGAACCTGAGTTTTCCGGGGGGTAAAATTGATCCTGATGACCGTGATGCCTACGCGGCGGCGGTGCGCGAAACCCGCGAAGAGGTGGATATAAAACTGAACCCCGGGCACTTCTTGGGGCAATTGGACGATATTTATGCCGCGCGGGTGCAGGTGCGCGTGAGTGCATTTGTGTTTAATATCCCCTCCAGCTATAAGTGGGTACAGGGCAACTACGAGGTTCAGCGCCACTTCTGGGTGCCGTTGTCACACTTTTTGCGCCCGTCCCACCATGCCATGCGTACCATATGTTGGCATGGGGATAAATCAGATGTTCCCTCCTTTTTTATCGATCCCGATGCTCCACCCCTGTGGGGGCTGACTTACCGCTTTGTGCGCCAGCTGTTACGCCACTGTGGGATCAAGCTAAAGCTAAAATAATTTTTATTGCGAGAAATAGCGCAGAGCCGGTGCGGAAAAAGAGCGCCGGTTCATGTAGCTAGGCTTGATATCGGGGTTTTGCCTCAACCCGGGTTAATCCCACGTTGCTACAGAAGTGTGCGCCATCTGCGTTGTAACGAAGGCGCTGGTGTGGTGTTTTTCAAATCTCTCATGCAAGCTTTTGCAGATGTGTCGGCCAGTGTAAGCTCTTGATAATATTAATTTTCTCACAAGTTTCACCCTCATTCTTACCTTTGTACCTCTAAGATTATCTGCTAGTATATGATATTCTGAGATTGGTGTAGGTCTCTACGGGAAGGCTTCGCATAAGGTGGGAGGGGATATGCTGAAACGGGTCAGCGCAATTGTGGTGACGTTGGTGTGCTTCAGTGCTCCACCGCTGGAAGCGCGCGAACTCACGTTCGGGGTGCACCCGTTTTTGTCTGCGGTGGAACTACAGGCGCGCTTTAATCCTTTGCTTAAATATGTCCAGACTCGCATTGGTTGGCCTGTTAAGCTTCAGATCAGTTCCAGTTATGCAGAGCTGGTAGAGAAGTGCGTCGCCGCAGAGGTTGATTTCGCTTTTATGGGGCCATCATCGTATATACAGGCGCGGCAACGCAATCCGCATCTGCAGCTGTTGGGGGTTGCGGAAAGCGAAATTCCAGGCTTGAGAGGCGTGATTATTGTGCGCACCGATAGTCCGCTGCAACAACTTGCAGAGTTGAAACACAAACGCGTTGCCTTTGCTGCGCCCGACTCTACTATGGGGTTTCAGGTGCCGGCATATTTGCTCATGCAGCAGGGGGTATGTCTAGTAGATTTAGACGCTTATTCCTTTGTTGGAAACCACCAAAATGTAGCCTACGCAGTCCTGGCAGGGCGTTTTGATGCTGGCGCAGTTAAGTATGAAGTGTACGAAGAGATGCAGAATCTGGGGTTGCGCATTCTGCTTCGCCTCCCAGATGTCGTTGATCATCCCTTTGTTGCCACCCCTCGCCTCGAAGCGCGGATGGTAGGGAGGATACAGACCGTTTTACAGGAGATGCATAATAACGAAGAAGGCAAAAAAATATTAACAAAATTGCGTGCAGATATGGTGAAAATCGCTCCAAGCCACGATGCAGACTTTGCCAAGTTACGCACCTACGTTCAGCATGCCCACGAATGTCTGAGGAGTGCCGGTGAAAAGTAGCGCACGCGACAACTCCGCACGTTTGAGTACCTATAAAAAAGTGCAGGCGGTGATGGCTCTTGCTGTGCTGGGGCTTTTAGTGTGTGGCATGTTGTTTATCAGCCATGAACGGGAGCAACTCCTGTACGATTCCATGAGCCACTCCTTTAAAACGGAACAGAATCTCCTCGCTACTCTACTTGCCGAACCCCTGCTTCGCTCCGACTATGTCCAGATCCGCACCGCCTTGAAAGGCTTTTTTGAGCGCCATAGTGGCTATGAAGAGCTGATCTTGCGTGCCCCCAACGGCTTTGAAATTTTCCACGCTGTGCGTCCGCAGGGTAAGCAAACATACACATGGGAAGCTGAAGTTGAGATTGGGGGGACAGATAAAAAGCCGCATAGTCTGGTGCTGAAGAAAAGCACCGCTGCTTCTGCCCTGATGTGGGGCAACAACGGCTGGGTTGGCATTATATTGGTCTTTGTGTTTGTCGCTGTGTTTGGGCGGCTGCTGTGGGTGGTGGTACGCTCCGTGGGGCTCGACCCTTTAAGTGGAGAGATGGAACTTCAGCAGCGTTCATATCGGAGTATATTTGACAACTGTCCCGATGGCATTGTGGTGCGCGATTGTGACGGCAAGGTTATCTTAGCGAATAAACCCTTTCTGCACATGTTGGGCTACTCCCTTGACGACTTGCTGAACTCGCGCTTCGAACTGCTGTGTGATACGGCGAATTGCAAGAACTTCGATACCGTCCTTGCCGGAAATGCTTTGGTGTTTGAGTGTGAGCAGCGCACCCGTAGTGGAGACAGGGTGCCGGTGGAAGTCCACAGTACGCGCATCACTTTTGCGGGTGAAAATGCGGTGCTGAGCGCAGTGCGTGACATCACCCAGCGGCGCGAAAAAGAGTGGCATTTGCGCCACCTTTCGTTGGTGGTGGAGAATAACACCGAGGGGGTGTTGGTAACAGATACGGATGGAGATATCCTCGCAGTAAACCGCGCCTTCACAAAGATTAGTGGCTATACCGAAACAGAGGTGTTGGGCAAGAATGCACGCATCCTGCAGTCTGGGTTGCATGGTGCAGATTTTTACACAAAGATGTGGGAAGAACTGCTGGAACATGGCGTATGGCAGGGAGAGATCTGGAGCCGGAGCAAGACTGGCAAAATCTACCCAGAGTGGCTTACCATCCGCCGCCTCGAAGGAGAGCAGGAGCACTCACAACGCTATGTTGCAATTTTCACCGACCTGAGCACCCAAAAGGCGCAGGAAGAAAAACTGCTGCAGATGACCCAGACCGACCTTCTAACTGGACTTCCAAATCAAGTGTTATTCCGCGACCGCCTGAAGCAAGCTCTTCTCTACCAAGAACATGAACGTGAAGAACACCAAAGCCTCCTTGCAGTTATGACCATCGGGCTGGATAATTTTAAAAAGATTAATGACAGTCTTGGGCATGGTGCCGGAGACCGCGTGGTGGTGGAAATGTCAAAGCGCTTGCGCGCACGTGTGCAAGAGTCCGACACCCTTTCGCGCCTGCGCGGAGACGAATTTGCCCTTCTGCTGCGCGAAGTTGGGGATAAGCATGCCCTGCGTCATGTAGCAGAACAATTGTTGAGTACGATGCGTGAACCTCTACACGTAGAGGGGGTGGACCTGTTTATGACCGGGAGTATCGGCATCGCCATATGTCCGCAGGATGCCTCTGATTGCGAAAGGTTGTTACAGCAGTCGGACATCGCCATGCATCAGGCTAAAGAACGTGGGCGAGATCGCTACTGTTTCTTCTCTACCGACTTTTCAGCCGAGATTACCGAAGATCTGAAGCTCGAAGCGCTGTTGCACCAAGCAGTGTCAAAAAATGAGTTGTTGTTATACTATCAACCTCAGGTGGAAATTACTTCAGGAACCATTGTGGGTGCAGAGGCCTTGTTGCGCTGGAATTCGCCTGAGTTAGGCTGGGTGGAGCCGAACCGTATGATCCCAGTGGCTGAGGAGAGTGGACTTATCATCCCTATTGGTACCTGGGTTATGGAGCAGGCGGCAGCGCTTGTTCAACGTTATCACGCCAAGCATCAACGCTGGCTGTATATTGCGGTGAATGTATCCGCCAAGCAGTTTATGGAAGATGATTTTGGCGAGATTGTAGCCGCCATCATTGAGCGCTATGCCATCCCAGCACCGTGTCTCGAACTTGAATTGACCGAAAGTTTGATGTTGCGGGATGTGGAACAGGCGATAAAACGGATGAATGAATTGCGTGCCATCGGCGTGGGGCTGGCGCTGGATGATTTTGGTACTGGCTACACCTCCCTTGCGTATTTGAAGCGCTTTCCGGTAGATAAAATCAAGCTCGACCGCGCATTTGTAACCGATATCCATCAAAGCCGCAGTGATGCTGCACTGGCCCAGTCCTTGGTTGCCTTTACCCGGGTTATGGGATTTCAACTCGTAGCAGAGGGGATCGAATATCAGGTGCAGGCAGAATGTTTGCAGCAGATGGGTTTCAAATTTGCGCAGGGCTATCTGTATTCTAAACCCAAACCTGAGGAGGAGTTTCTTGCTCTTCTTAATGTGCAGATAGAACCGTTACCCGCACCGCGATAGCGTGCCCCTCTCCTTTTTTGCCAGTTAAAGACCTCCTTTTGCCCTTTACAGTAGGGGTAAAGCACCGTAGTATTAGCTCTTTTCTGCTTTTCTCAGCATTTTATCCCTTTTTTAGCGGGGTAACATTTACCAGCAACAGGCGGTACTCCCATGCTTCGCTACATGCGTCAACACACCCTCGCGCTCCTGACCCGTTTTTCCGTCAGTGAAAACACCTTTATGGTTACCCTTGCCTTCCTCATTGGGGTTCTGGCAGGGGTGTGCAATTTTTTGTTTCGACGCGCTATAGAGTTTTTTCACTGGTTGGTGATGGAACAGGGGCTGATGCTGTTCAATATTTCCTTTGAACACTGGAGCGCAAGTCGATTGCTGGTGGTACTGTTCCCGGTTGCGGGGGCGCTGTTGTTGATCCCGTTCTGGATCTTTTTTGCTACAGATATGAAATTCGGATTTTCCTCTTTTCTGGCGCAAGTCAACCTGCACGGGGCGAAAATTCCCGGCCGCACCATTGTCACCCGCGGATTAGCAAGTGCCATCACCCTCGGGACCGGCGGTAGTGCAGGACAGGAGGGTCCCATTGCCCAGATAGGCGGCGCAGTAGGGAGCAAGTTTGGGCAGGGGTTCAAGGTGAGTGGCAACCGCCTGAAGGTGCTGGTAGCGTGCGGAGTTGCCGGCGGGGTGGCTGCGACATTCAACGCCCCTATTGCGGGGGTGTTTTTTGCGCACGAAATTGTGCTGTTGGCGTCGTTTGAACTCTCCAGCTTCACCTATATTGTTATTGCCAGTGGCATGAGCACTGTGGTGTCACGCGCACTCTTAGGCAACGAGGTGGTGTTCAGTGTGCCGCCGTATCTGGCAGGGTCACTGTGGCAACTACTTTTGTACGCCCTCCTCGGAGTGGTGATCGGGGTGCTGGCGTCAGGCTTTATCACGATGCATATGCAGGTTAAGACCTGGTTCGATAAAGTGCGCCTCCCCCGTCTTACCAAGCCAATTATCGGTGGTTTTCTGGTAGGGGTTATCGGCATCGCCATGCCGCAAGTGTTCGGTAACGGCTACGAATTTATGGATCAGTTTCTCCATGGTGAGGGTACTATTGTGCTGCTCCTGGCGTTGATTCTGTTCAAAGCGCTGGCAACCTCCATCACTATTGGCTCAGGTTTGCCGGGGGGGATGTTTGCCCCAGTGCTATATTTGGGCGCAGTTACCGGCGGAGGTTTCGGCAAGATTGCCGCTATCTTATTCCCTGCACTTGCTATCCAACCTGGGGCTTTCGCGCTCATAGGGATGGGGGCATTCCTCTCTGCCGCAACCCATGCTCCTATGACCGCAATATTCATGCTGTGGGAGATCACCTCTTCGTATGAGGTTATCGTTCCCATCATGCTCGCTTGTGTCATCGGTACCACCATCTGTCGCCATTTCCAAAAAGACAGCATCGATACCATTGAGCTCTCCCGTGCCGGCATTGATCTCGCTGCAGGGAAAGAACTCAACATCATGAAATCGATCAAGGTTGGCGAGGTGATGGTGAAAGAAACTGAGACCATCCCAGAGTGGATGACGCTGCGTCAGTTTGCCGAGTTTATCTCCCATACGCGCCACACGAACTTCCCCCTAATTAATGCCCAAGGGGAGCTGAGTGGGATCATCTCGGTGCAGGATTTCCTCGGGGTGGTGTTTGAGAAGGATCTGCTCGATTTGGTAATAGTAAAGGAGCTTGCCACCACAGATGTGACCACCGTGTATGCGTGGGAGAATCTGCACGAGGCGATGCGTAAAATCGGCTATCGCAATATTGAGCAACTGCCGGTGGTAGCGCAGAACAACGATAAAAAACTTATTGGGCTGATTTCACGCCGCGATATGGTGTCGGCGTACAATCGCGCCCTCATGGCGCGCACCTTGGAGGAAGAACATGTCTGAAAACACCCCCACCCTCAATCCGCAGCAACGTGAAGCGGTTGAATATGGTGATGGTGCAATGTTGATTTTGGCCGGAGCTGGATCGGGCAAGACCAGCACCCTCACCCAGCGCGTGGTGCACCTGATCAACACACGGGGAGTTCCGCCGTGGCGGATCCTGGCGGTGACCTTCACCAACAAGGCTGCGGCTGAAATGCGTACCCGTATCGAAGCGAGTCTAGAGGGGAGCGAATCACCGTGGATCTCCACCTTCCATTCTGCATGTGTGCGTATCTTGCGCCGCGAAATAGGGGTGCTGAAAGGGTTCAGTAGCTCGTTTACCATATATGACGATCAGGATCAGGAACGCCTGCTGAAGCTGGTGCTTAAAGAGCTGGGGATCAGCGATAAAGAGTTGAAACCACGTGCCGCTGCGGGGGCGATTGATGCCGCTAAAAACAAGGGACAGCTGCCAGAGAATTACCCGCAACACACCCCACAACAACGCCTGATAGCGCGCATCTACACCGAGTATCAGGAGCGTCTGCGCCGCGCAAATGCCCTCGATTTCGGCGATCTGCTGCTGCAGTGTGTGCGGGTGTTTGACACAGATCCAGCGGTGTTGCAGAACTATGCCGCGCGCTTTTTACACGTTTTGGTGGATGAGTTTCAGGATACAAATATCGTGCAATACCGTTTGATGCAGATGCTCTCCTCCGTGCACGGAAATTTGTGTGTGGTAGGGGATGATGACCAGTCGATCTACCGCTGGCGTGGGGCCGAGGTGGGGAATATCCTCGGATTTGAAGGGGAATACAGCGGATGTAAGACCATTCGTCTGGAGCAGAACTACCGGTCCACCGCGGTGATTTTAGAGGCAGCTGGGCAGGTGGTGGCGAATAATGTTGGGCGCAAGGGAAAAACCCTCTGGACCGAAAAAGATGGTGGCGATCTCATCAGCTGCGCTGAACTGGACGACGATCTGGAGGAGGCACGCCACATTGTGGCATGTGTGCGCCGTGAATGCGATGCAGGGCGCCACCTTGGCGCTATCGCGCTTTTGTACCGCACCAATGCACAGTCACGTGTGTTGGAAGAAACCTTGATGCGGGAGCAACTTCCCTATGTGATGTTTGGGGGCACACGTTTCTTCGCACGGATGGAGATTAAGGATATCCTTGCATATTTGCGCGTGCTGGTGAATCCAGCGGATTCAGTGGCGGCGCGGCGCATTGTTAATGTGCCAGCGCGCGGTATTGGCGCCGCAACAGTGGCCAGAATTGGTGCACTCGAAGCGGATGCAGGGGGATTTTATCCCGCTTGCCGTAGCGCATTAAGCCAGAACATCCTCTCTGGGGCGGCGGCAAATCGAGTGGAGCGCTTCGTCGCTCTTATGGAAGATTTTCGCGCCCGTCTTGAAGAAACACCCTACCCGCAACTGACAGCTGAGCTTATTCAGGAAAGCGGCTATGCACAGATGCTCAAGAGCGACAATACCCAGGAAAGTCGGGATCGGATGGATAACCTCGATCAGCTTCTTGCGGGGATGGAGGAGCGCAGTGGTAACGCGCAGGATCTGCATGAATACTTGGAGCAGATCGCCCTGGTTACTGACCTCGATACCAAAGAGATGCAGAGCGAACGGATCACCCTGATGACCCTCCACGCAGCCAAGGGGTTGGAATTTCCGGTAGTGTTCATGACCGGCATGGAGGAGGGGATATTCCCTGGGGAACGCGCCGGTGACAGTGGAGAACAACTGGAGGAGGAGCGCCGTCTGTGTTACGTGGGGATGACGCGCGCGCGTGAAAAACTTTACCTGACGAATGCACGGCGGCGGCGTGTGTATGGCAGTTATCAGTTCAACCGCGCCAGCCGCTTCCTAGGAGAGATCCCCCCCCACCTGGTGGAACGCTCAGGTTCAGGTGTAAACACCAGTGTTGCTACAACTCAAAGCCCCACTCCAACCCACAACCTTGCTTCCCTGTTTGCCCAGTTGCCCACAGATCCAAGTGGAGTTCCCCCATCGGCTCTCCCTGTGGCGGAGGAGCCTGTGATTGAAGTGGAGCCGAGCGCCCCGCCCGAGCGTGGTTTGCGTATCGGTTCCAGAGTGGAGCACACCCGCTTTGGGGTCGGCACCGTGCGTCGCATAGAAGGAGCGGGAGACAAACAAAAGGTGATAGTGTATTTCAACCGCTTTGGACCCAAACGGTTGCTGCTCAAGTTTGCTGGATTAGAGATACTGTGAAGGGCGTAAGAGTTGTTGCCAGAAATCTAGCAGATTGTGTATCAGCCAGGGACGACCAGGCGGTCGCCCCCTATACTTCTCTTTTGTGTTTCTTCCTATACTTATTTGTTGCGGTAGGAAAATTTGCCCCTTACGCCGGCGGTAACACCTCTTCTAACACCGCAAAATATTCTTCCAGATCAAGTGCGTGCATATCTGCCATGTGGGGGATACGGAAGGTCTCATTCTTGATCTTCCCATAACCGTTATCCATGGCGTAGCCTCGCTCGCCTAGGACTTTCTTTGTTTTATCCAGATCTACACCGCGCGTATTATGGATGCAGGTCAGAGTCATGGAGGCGTAGCCTTCGGCGGCAAAGAGCTTAAAGCCCTGCTTGTGTGCCCAGGCGCGGGTCATTGCGGCCATCTGCGCATGGCGTTCGTAACGCTTTTGTAACCCTTCGGCAAACATCTTCTGCAGTTGTGCATCCATGCCGTAGACAAGGCTGATGCATGGAGTGCTGGGGGTGTTGTGCTTCAGATCGTTCTTCTCAAATTCCTCGAAGTCAAAATAGTAGCCTCGGTTCGGGGTGGATTTGGCTTTCTCCAGCGCCTTGCGCGATACCGCACATACTGCAAGCCCAGGCGGAAGCCCAAACGCTTTTTGCACCCCAGCAAGACACACATCCATCCCTAGAGTGCTGAAGTCGATGGGAACCGCACTCATAGAGGAGACTGTATCCACGATAAAGCTCACATCCGGATACTTCTTCATCACCTCGGCGATGCTTGCCAGCGGTGACATCACCCCAGTGGAGGTCTCGTTGTGGACTAGAGTCATAGCATCGTACTTGCCCGAAGAGAGCGCATCATCCACTAGCTCTGGGGTGATAGGCTGCCCCCATTCTGCAGAAAAAAGATCCGCCTCAAGCCCACAGCGTTTGGTGACATCGTGCCATTTGGTACTGAATGCACCGTTGCCAAAGTTGGCGCAGCGTTTTTGCACCAGATTGCGCACCGCTCCCTCCATAATGCCGAATGCACTCGAAGTGGAGAGGAATACCGGTTCTTCCGTATGGAGCAGGCGTTGTAGTTGAGAGGTGACACTGGCGTGGAGTTTAGCGTATTCAGGCATGCGGTGCCCAATCATCGGGCTAGACATCGCGGCGAAAACATCGGCACTGACTTCAACCGGGCCGGGAATGAAGAGTTTCTTTTTCATCTACTTTGATCCTTTCGCACATTGAGTACTAGGTAAGAGGCTGTTCTATAATGATTTTGCTGATGTAGCACGCAGTATATTCGCTGTCAAGCGGTGCTCGAGCCCCTATTCTACCCCCACGCGGCGCAGGAGACGAGAAGTAAAAATAATTGTGGAACTACCCCTTGACATTGCGTCGTGGCTGATTATATTGTCCACTGTTGTTAGCACTCGTCAAAATAGAGTGCTAGCAGGATTTGGCTTTAATCTACGGCAAGTATGCCGAGAACCCAACCAATATTAATTATAGAGGGAGAAAAAACAATGAACATTAAACCATTACATGACCGTATCATCGTAAAGTGTGTGGAAGAAGAGACCAAGACCGCAGGCGGTATCATCATTCCCGACACCGCTTCCAAAGAGAAGCCCCAGCAGGGTGTAGTTTTAGCCGTTGGCCCCGGTAAAGTAACCAATGAGGGTAAGGTTCTGCCTATGATGGTGAAAAAAGATGACAAGGTTCTGTTTGGCAAGTATGCCGGTACCGATATCAAGATCGACGGCGAAGACTACCTCATAATGCGTGAGGAAGATGTTCTCGGGATCGTTGAGTAGGTTTGAGCCCTTAAGGTCGATACCCTTAAGGTCGATACTATTCCAGTAACGAAGTTCAACTACTTATATCATTTAGATAATTATACGAAAAGAGGAGTTTAGATATGGCTGCAAAAGAAATTAAGTTTTCTGAAAATGCCCGCGCCGAGATTCTGGCTGGGGTAAACAAGCTCGCCAATGCCGTAAAAGTAACCTTGGGTCCCAAAGGGCGCAACGTTGTAATTGACAAATCATATGGCGCACCGCTGATCACTAAAGACGGTGTTACCGTAGCGCGTGAGATTGAGCTCGAAAACAAGTTTGAGAACATGGGCGCACAGCTGGTAAAAGAGGTCGCGTCTAAAACATCTGATATCGCCGGTGATGGTACTACCACTGCAACCGTACTTGCGCAGGCTATTTACCGCGAAGGGATTAAGCTGGTTAGTGCGGGACATAACCCCATGGAGATCAAGCGTGGCATCGACAAGGCGGTAACTGCTGCGGTTGAGGCGATGCGTGAGCTCTCCAAACCGATCTCTGATCACAAAGAAATTGCTCAGGTTGGTACCATCTCTGCGAACAGCGATGAGACCATCGGTAACATTCTCGCCGAAGCGATGGATAAGGTAGGTAAAGAGGGAGTTATTACCGTAGAGGAAGCGAAGTCCATGGAAACTTCCCTCGAAACCGTAGAAGGGATGCAGTTCGACCGCGGCTATCTGTCCCCCTACTTCGTTACTGATTCCGAGCGCATGACTGCGGAGATGGATGATCCTATGATCCTCATCACCGATAAGAAAATCTCTGCAATGCGTGACCTGCTCCCGATTCTGGAGCCCATTGCAAAGCAGGGTCGCCCCCTGATGATTATTTCAGAAGATCTCGACGGCGAAGCGTTGGCTACCCTGGTAGTAAACAAACTGCGTGGTTCCCTGAACGTATGTGCCGTTAAGGCCCCTGGCTTTGGCGACCGCCGCAAGGCAATGCTTGAAGATATTGCGATCCTTACCGGTGGTCAGGTGGTCTCCGAAGAGCTCGGATTCACCCTCGAAAACGCTACTCTGGATATGCTCGGAACAGCAAAGCGCGTGGTAGTGGACAAAGACAACACCACTATCGTTGACGGTGCCGGTACTGACGAAGATATTCAGAATCGTGTGAAGACTATCCGCGCCCAGGTCGAAGATACCAGCAGCGAGTACGATCGTGAGAAACTGCAGGAGCGTCTCGCAAAGCTTGTAGGTGGTGTTGCCGTAGTTAAGGTGGGTGCTTCCACTGAAACCGAAATGAAAGAGCGCAAGGCCCGGGTTGAGGATGCTCTGCATGCTACCCGTGCAGCGGTAGCCGAAGGTGTTGTTCCTGGTGGTGGTGTAGCTCTGCTGCGTTGCATCAAGGCGGTTGAAAAGCTTGAGGTAGGTGGGGAGCAGATTTTCGGGGTGCAGATTGTAAAGCGCGCGCTTGAAGAACCCCTGCGTCAGATCGCGTGCAACGCTGGTCTCGAAGGTTCCATCGTAGTTAATCAAGTTCTGGCGCACGAAGGTGCTTACGGTCTGAACGCTGCAACAGAAGAGTATGTAGATCTGCTCGAAGCAGGAGTCCTCGATCCTACCAAGGTTACCCGCACTGCTCTGCAGAACGCTGCCTCTGTAGCTGGTCTGATGCTGACCACAGAAGCGTGTATCGCTGACATCCCTGAGGCCAACAATGGCGTTCCGGCAATGCCTGGCGGCATGGGCGGAATGGGTGGCATGGGAGGCATGATGTAGGCAGCTCAGCCTGAAATTAAGGCCTGAATAGGTACAAGATGCAAAAAGCCCCTCCAGCTGGAGGGGCTTTTTGCGTTGGGGCAGAAAGAGTGCGGGTGCTATAGTGGTGTTCATGGGCACCACAAGCCCCTATTGTTAGTAGATGGTGAATAGTTTTCTTGAATTTTTATCCGGAGGCCAGCTCGTTGAGTAAGAGAACACCCAAACAGCAAAAACATGGTGCTAAAAAAGCAGCGCCACAACAACGCAGAGATTTTTCTTCCAGAGCCGCCGTGCAGGAGACTCTACCCAAAGCACAGGTGAAAAAGGTGAGCGCGGAACTGCTTGCGCCGGCTGGAAGTCTAGAGGCCTTTTTTGCTGCGATGGAGGCAGGTGCCGATGCAGTGTACTGCGGGTTGCAATCTTTTTCTGCGCGCGCCAAGGCGAAAAATTTCTCCCTCCAAGACCTTTCCGCCATGAGCGCGTACGCGCATGAGCGGGATAGAAAACTTTTTGTGACCCTCAACACCCTGATTAAAGAGGAAGAGTTGCCCCAGCTGGTGGAGATGCTTGGCGCCGTAAGCGAAGCCCAGGTGGATGCAGTGATCCTGCAAGATCTGGCGGTGTGGCGTTTAGCGCGCGAACATTTTCCCGAACTTGAGCTCCACTCCTCAACCCAGATGACCGTGCACAATGCTGCAGGGGTGAAACAACTGGAGCGGATGGGTTTCACCCGCGCCGTGCTTGCGCGTGAACTTACCCTGGAAGAGATAGCGCATATCCGTTCCCAGACTCAGATGGAGTTGGAACACTTTATCCACGGGGCGCTGTGCTTCAGCTTTTCTGGTCAGTGTATGTTCTCCTCCTATCTGGGGGGGAAAAGCGGTAATCGTGGGCGCTGTGCGCAGCCGTGTCGGCGCCGCTACAACGTAGGGGGAAAACACGGGTACTATTTTTCTCCCAACGATCTCTCGGTTATTGACCTCCTTCCCGATCTTGAGCAGGCTGGGGTGAGCAGCTTTAAAATCGAAGGGCGCATGAAGAGCGCGGAATATGTCGCAAATGTGGTGCGTGCCTATCGTCTTGTAATGGATGCTGCGCCAGCACAGCGTAATAGCGCGCGCGAGAAAGCACGCCAGCTGCTAAAATATTCTTTTGGGCGCACCCCCACGCAAGGGTTTTTGAGTGGAGAGCAACCTGCTGACCTCGCCACCCCGCAACGGCGCGGCTCCACAGGGCGTTTTCTGGGTGACGTAACCCGGGTAGATGGAGGGCGCTTAAGTTTTATGAGCAAGGACAAGGTGCTCCTTGGGGATCGGGTGCGGGTGCAACCCCGCAACGACCAAGTGGGGACCGCGTTTACCGTCAAGCAGATGTTTGCCCCTAAAGGGAAAACCAGCGCCATGGGGCCGGGAGCAGTGTGCGTAGCCACCCCGTTTAAAGACCGCTTCCGCGTCGGGGATGCGGTATACAAGGTATCGTCCCAACAGGCGTTCTCTATGAGTGATGCGGCGTGCAGAAAGCGCTTACAGCAGGTCAAACCACGCACACTTCCACTGGATCTGAAGCTGGTGCTGCAGGAGCAGAACCTGCACCTCCATGCGCAGGTCGATGGGGTGGAGTTGAGCTCAACCTACGCAGTAGAGGTGTTTGCCGCGCAACAGAGTCCTCTGGATGCCGCGACGCTGGAGCAAGTGTTTGCGCAGAGCGATACGCACCCCTTCCAGTTGCGCACCCTTGAGTTGGAGGAGTTGCCCGCGGTGATTATTCCTCCCAGGCAGCTTAAGCAGATCCGGCGTGATTTTTACGCCAAGCTCGGTACTGCTTTAAGCGCAGAACTGACGCAGCGGCGCAAAGCACAGCGCCAACGCGCGCTGGAAGACCTGCACTCCCCTGTGGGAAGAGAGGCCCTTGCTCCCGATACCTCTCCCGCACATATTCCCCGCACAGATACCTCCTTAATAGTGCGCGATCTGCGCGAAATACGTGCCATGGAAGCACCAGACGTGGACAGGGTGATTGTCCCCTTGACTGCAGCAGTGCTGCACCGGCGCTGGAAGGTCTCTGCGCGTCTACAGCGCAGCGTGGTGTGGGATATCCCCTTTATCGTGTTTGATCGCGATTGGGACGGATTGCAGCAGGCTGTACATTATCTCATCAGCTGTGGGTTCGAGCAGTTCCGCCTCAATAACCTCAGCCACTTTCGCCTCTTTAGCAAGCATCCTGAGGCACAATTGGAGACCAGCTATCGCCTGTTCTGCCTCAACAGCTATGCTGCACGCGCATGGCAGCAGCTCGGCGCCACCTCGGGTGAACTCTATCTTGAAGATGATGCTACCAATATGGCCGCCGTGGTGCGCAACAGTAGTGCCTTGCCCTTGCGTGCTCTAGTGTATAGCAGTGTGGCGATGCTTACCTCCAGAATCAAGATCCCTAAACTAAAAGGCGATAAGCCCATTGTCTCCGATCGCGGCGATCACTACCGCGTGCGTACCAGCGGAGGCTTGACCGTTCTGAGTGCAGAAAGTGATTTCTCCCTCTGTGAACATATGCGCGAGCTAATGGAGATGGGGTGCCGCGGGGCAATTCTGGATCTGTCCCATCTTGGGGTGTTTAGTCAGGAGGGGAAACAGGTGCTCGATGCATATCGTCAAGGGCGCAAGGTTCACGGTACGACCCCGTTTAACTATGTAACCGGGATGGAATAAAAGAAGTATTTATATGGTTCTGCTGCTTATAGGCAGCGTAACGGTTTGAAGTAAGGCAATAAAATAGGAAAGATGTATACCCATGGAACTTGATACAGAATTGAGAGCACAACTGAAACGGGTTCTTGCCGCGGTGGAGCAGATTTTGCCCCGCGTAGTGGAGCCGGTGGACTGGAGGAATACCTTAGCTGCGAGTTGGCGCAGCCATGCGGTATCGGGGTATCTGGAAGCAATGCCGGACACCTCCCCGATGCAGCTGGATGATCTTCTGGGGATCGATGGACAGAAGCAGATAGCCGCCGACAATACCGCCCAGTTTGTTGCAGGGTTGCCAGCAAACAATGTCCTGCTGTGGGGCTCACGGGGGACAGGGAAATCTTCCTTGGTGCGCGCTCTAATGCATGAATATGGCGCCCAAGGGCTGCGGGTGGTGGAGATAGATAGGGATGATCTGCACCATCTGCCCGCTATCTTTGCCGAGATCAAGGCGCAGCCCTATCGCTTTATTGTGTTCTGCGATGATCTCTCTTTTGAAGGGGGGGAGCGCAGCTACAAGATTCTCAAAAGTGCGCTCGATGGCTCGATCTACTCTGCCCCACCCAACTGTCTGATCTATGTTACCTCCAACCGGCGCTATCTGATTCCTCAGTACGACTACGACAACCTCGGCAATCATGTAAAGGGGGGTGAAATCCGCGCCTCAGAAAGTATCGAAGAGAAGAGCTCCCTCGCCGATCGCTTCGGGTTGTGGATCTCTTTCGATTCTTTCAGCCAGGAGCAATATCTGCATGTGGTGCAACAGTGTATTGAACGTCTGTGTAGCGAGCTGGACCGCACCCTGCCGTGGACGGCGGAGAGTGAAAAAGCTGCAATTCAGTGGTCGCATGATAAGAGCAAACGCTGCGGACGCACCGCCATGCAGTTTGCGCGCCGCTGGGTGGGGATGCATCTGCGCGCGCAACAGCGCTGATTCTGCTTCTACCCTTGCACCCACCTAGATATACAGTAACACCAGGTTGAGAAGTCCGAGGATAAAACCCAGCAGTGCCCCGAATAGATTGATGTAGCGGAACTGCTCGCGCATGATACCCATAAGGAGCTCTTCCACCTCTAAGAGATCGAGTTGGTTTACCTTTTCCTCCACAATGCGCGCAACATTGAGGCTTTCCATCATCGGGGGAAGCTCCTTTTTTAACAGAAGGATAAACTGACGCATCAGCCCGTGATACAGCTCTTCGCGCGCATCGCTGGGGAGGTAAGTCGCCAGGGTGCCGAGGGGACGCTTATAGATCAGTTGGTTGGCTTGGTGCTCCATCCACGCGCTGCTAGTGCGGGAAAACTTGTCCGAGCGGAGAAAATTCAGCATGTAGCGACTAGCTCCGGCTCCGAGGCGGGCGGCGCGGGTGGAGGATTTCTCCCCGAGGAACGGAGCGCTTAGCTCACCCAGAGTCCGATGCCCATGCGCGTTGAAGGCGGTGTCGAGGAGTTCCAACGCGCGCTTTTGTACTGCATCCGAAGCGAGAAAATCATATGCGGCCTTGCTCAAGCTGCGTTTGAGTTTGCTCACCTGTGCATAACTTAAGCCTTCAACCCATGCGGCTGCCGGACGCTGTATTAACTCCTGCATCTGTTTGTCCACCACGGAGCCGATCATTTCCTGCGCCGCCTCGGTCAGGAGCCACTCCTCCACGGAATCGAGGCCTTTGTCGATAAGTTTCGGCAGGCGCGCATAGATAATATTCATGTCGAACAGCGCTCTCACCAGGGCAGACAACCCCTCCACCGATTCAATAAATTCATCCACTCCCGTACGCGCCATGCGCTCCAGTTCCGCGTGGTTTTCATCTGCACGTAGTGCCTGGATCAGTTCTTGCCCCAGCGCAGGGATGTGGGCGCGGATCTTTTCGGTGAGGATCTGGTTTAGCTCTTCTGGGAGCAGATCGTTGAGGTTGGTATCACTGTTGAGGAAAGATTCCACCTTAGTGTCAAACCAGCGTTGCAGGTGTTCCTTGGTTTCTGGCCGCTGGAGCCACCCCAGCATTGCAGTGCTTACCTCGGTGCGCAGGCGGGTGTAGCTGTCCTGATCCAGAATCTCGCGCAACTCCCGTCCGAGGAGTTCCTCCGCTGCCTGGGTGCTTAGGTGCTCAAGACGACGCGCAAACACTGCCGATTGCACCACGTGTCCCACTTGGGTGCCAATTCTGCTACTAATCTGCGCTACAATGGCACCAACACGCCGCCGCAGGCGGCGGGGTACGAGGCTGATGGGGGCGCCAAGTGGGCGTTGAATAAAGGCATCAAGCTTGTGGGCCAAGGCATTATACACCTGGGTCCGAAATTCCGGCCTGTCCAGGGTGCGCCCGACATCGCCAGAGGTGAGGAGATGCTCCCCCACCATATGCCCCATCTTGCGTGCCAGATCACCACGCCGCGCGGGGATAATTCCCGGAGTCATGGGTACCCTGAGTCCAAATATGTGCCAGGGGCGCAGAGGACGGAACAGCATACGGATCGCTATATAGTTAGTAACATAGCCGATCAGTGCCCCCAACAGTGGGGGGATCAAGTAGGGGAGGAAGGGGATGTGGTGTTCCAGAGAACTCAGCATGGCGTATGTTTATTTTGGAGTGAAGTTGTTTAGGTGAATGTGTGCTGCCGGCAGCTCTGCATGTGGATGCCCCGCCTTTTCTTCCGCCGGATGTCCGATTCCTATAATCATCCCCACCCGCAGCTGTTCTGGGATGTTCAACGTGGAGCGTACGTAGGCTTCAGCATCAATACTGTCATCATGCTGGCGCTTACGTATCTGCACCCAACAACTACCCAGCCCCATATCCGCCGCTGCAAGATGGAGCAGGGTTGCAACCACAGAACAGTCCTCGATCCACACGTCGCTGCGCTGCGGGTCGGCGCAGAGCACCACCGCAAGGGCACACTGCTCTAAAAATGCAGCACCGTGCGGCTTGCTTTGCCCCAAGGCGCAGAGCTTTTCTTTGTCGCTAACAAAGATAAATTGCCACGGCATAAGAGCACGGGAAGAGGGGGAACGTAGGGCTATCTCTTGCAGCTGTTTCAGTTGTTCTGCACTCAAGGGCTCGGGGGAGTATTTGCGGATACTGCGCCGTTTGCGTAAAACTTCGAGGGTGTTGGACATTTTTCAGACCTCCTGTTACGGATCTTGTGAAGTTTGGTATAGAGTGAAAATAGAAAAAACAGCAAAAAAAACCCGCTATAAATATATATAGCGGGCATGAAGATAATACATGACAATAACAATAAATACAAACAGATGCAGACAGCACAAACTTCAGAGTAAAGCTGGCGGCAGGGCGAAAAATAATCACATCACATAAAAACATTGCAGCCCTGCCGTGCCTAATCACATCACATCACAATAAAAAAAGCTGTCCGAACTCCTCCATTACATACCCACCACATCGCGGCGGTGGCAATTGCATAGCGACATATAAATTTTAAAACCTGCGTTCTTAGCCTTATGCGTCCAGCATTTGGGGGGATTGCTGGCGCAACCACTGCTTGAGCGCTTGGGTAATGGGGCCTGAAATGCCCCAGCATAACCAGATGCCAGCGCGGTTGAGTTTGAGTTGATATTCGCGCTGGATGCCGGAACAGATCACCCCTTCCACCTGCCGTTGTGCCAGCCACGCACACACCTC
This sequence comes from Desulfuromonadaceae bacterium, assembly GCA_034007015.1. GTDB lineage: Bacteria > Desulfobacterota > Desulfuromonadia > Desulfuromonadales > Desulfuromonadaceae > JAIVHC01. The sequence continues at coordinate 8,394 of JAVERS010000014.1, read as the reverse complement.
TTCCCCTTGGGGACACGTTACCTGCTCGGTTAAGGTGTATGCACCGCTGAATCTGTCTACTTTAAAAAAGCAAAAAGAACTTGCACCATCAAAGCGCGGGAATACTCGACCATCGTAACTAGGGATGGCTATGTGGGCTGGGCTTGAATTCATGCCTCATTTCTAATGCACTAGGTGTGCCAAAAATCGTATGAGTGTAATTAAGCGTGCTAATACAGCAACTTAGACAAGATAGTGGCAGACAGGTAGTGCTACCTGGGTGTTGCATGTGCAACATGAAACCAGGTTGATGTGGGTGGACGCCAGGTATAGTAGGTGGTTGGAGTGTTGCAGGGTTGTTGCAACATTGGTGCAACGTTGCAACGTTTTATTGTATGTGATGCTTTTTCAGCCACCGCCACAGGGTGGTACGGTCGATACCAAGGTGGGCAGCTACTTGAGATTTTTTCCCTCCAAAGCGCAGTAGAAGCTGTTTGAGTTCGGCCTCGCTCACGGGGGTGGAGGGTTGGCGTGCCTGCGGTGTGTCCGCTTTCAGCGGTAGATGATTTGCTTCTATCTGCGCACCCCGGCATAAAATTACCGCGCGCTCCACCAGGTTGATCAGTTCCCGCACATTGCCGGTGTAGTGATGGTTGAGCAGCAACTCCAGTGCTTCGGGGCTGAAGGAGTAGATCTTTTTCCCATGTTTACTGCAAAAGCGTTCCAAGCTGATATCAAGCAGGAGCGGGATATCCTCCTGGCGCTCGTTCAGGGAGGGAATCTTGAGGGTGACAATGTTAAGGCGATAAAATAGATCGCGGCGGAAGCGCTTCTGTTCCACCTGTTGTGCGAGATTGTGATGGGTGGCGGTGATAAAGCGCACATTGGCAACCTTGGTGGTGTCACTGCCAAGGGGCTGATACTCACGATTTTCCATGACGCGGAGCAGTTTTACCTGCAGGGATAAGGGTAGATCGCCAATCTCGTCCAGAAACAGGGTTCCCCCCTCTGCAGTGGCGAGGCGTCCCTGGCGATCCATGGTGGCACCGGTGTACGCCCCTTGGCGTACACCGAAGATCTCCGCTTCCAACAACTGCTCTGGGAGGGCGCCGCAGTTTATCACCACCATGGGATGCTCTTTGCGTGCACTCAAGTTATGCAGGGCGCGCGCAAAGAGTTCCTTGCCGGTGCCGCTCTCTCCCTGAAGCAGCACGGTTACGTCACTCTCGGCCACGTCGGGAATGATATCAAACAGCTGCTGCATTATGTGATTCCGGCTGATCATCTCTTGAAAGCTGAACTTCTTACGGATCTCTCCATTCAAGGCGCGCAGTTGGGACAGGTCGCGAAAGGTTTCAACCCCACCGATCACCTCCCCTTCGAGATTGACGAGTACCGAGGCATTCACCGAGATAGGGATTTCCCTATTGTCACGATCCAGAATCGTAACTTCCCTATTGTTGATGTTTTTACCGCACGCAATCGCTTGACGCAACGGGCAGTTATCAAAGCAGGCGTTGGTACGAAAAATCTCGCAGCACGGTTGACCCAGCGCCTGTTGGCGCGAAAAACCAGTGATACGTTCCGCGCTGCGGTTAAACAAGGTGATGCACATATCGTTATCTACGGTAAACACCCCATCGGAAACACTATCCAGAATGATCTGTGTATGCTGTAGCTCGGTATGCATTTCCCGTTGTTCCGCCATGCAAAGCTCCATTTAAATCTTGTGAACGAAAATTTTGCCATCTGTGTGGCGAGAATCCACAGACCGCTTATTTTTTAGGGGTGGGGATCTCAATCTGGTGTGGGGTTGGTTCCTGGGGCTTGAACCACAGCTCGGTGCCAAGGCTTGCATCGGTGATCTGATCTGCGCGCCTTTTGATGAATTTCCCCTGCGCGCTCACCGCCACCTTCCCATCGGGCAGGATTAGCTCACCACTTCCTTCAAAGGTTCGTCCCTGTTCGCTGGTAACGCGCCCGATGGCATGTAGTGGCGTGTCCAGTGGTACCGGACGTCGATAGCGGATGCGTAGATCCAGGGTAACGCCAAAGGTGTTATGGTCGTGATGTGCCATTATGGCGCGCCCGATGGTTTCATCCAGAATTGCAGCGGATAACCCTCCGTGGGCGATGCCAGGATAGCTCTGATGCTCGGGTTGCAGGGTGAAGCGTGCAATCACCTCTTTGGTGCGGGTTTGGTAAAAGCGGGCCTTCACCCCGTATTGGTTCTTTACTCCACAGATAAAACACGCGCTAGAGATGCGCTGGCTTTGCTCAATATCAAAACATTGGTTCATCTCATTGGCCCTTCTTTGTGTGCCGTGTTGGGGCGAAAATTCAGAGCTAGCTCTGTTTAAGGTGGTTTAACATGCGTATACTCGCACCAGCGGGGGGGCAGGGTCAAGGGTGACGCTTTTAACCCGGACTAAAGAGCTGCAAATGGCGGTACAAACTCAAAGGTATTGTTTGCCATCAAACGAGAAAACTACTGTGCTTCCACACAGTTCTGCTCTGTATCCCTTGATTTTAACCCTTGGAGTTATTACTCTTCTGACGCTAACTTTAAAGGATACACTTAATTCACAAACTCTACAGAGGAAAAGCTGGGATGGAATCGTTACAGAAGCGCTTTGTTGGGTTGTCTGATGCTTTGAGAGGGCGCATTATTGGGCAACCGAAATTGATTGAGCGTCTGCTCATTGCCCTGCTCGCCGATGGACATATGTTAGTGGAGGGAGCGCCGGGACTGGCGAAGACCCGCGCAATTCGCCTGCTTGCCGAATATATCCAGGGGGATTTTCACCGCATCCAATTTACGCCAGATCTGCTCCCCGCAGATTTGACCGGCACCGAGATCTACCGTCCGCAGGACGGAAGCTTTGCCTTTCACAAGGGACCGCTGTTCAACAATCTTATCCTTGCCGATGAGGTAAACCGCGCCCCAGCCAAGGTGCAATCTGCCCTGCTCGAAGCGATGGCGGAACGCCAGATAACCTGCGGCCATACCACCTACCCCATGAGTGAACCCTTTCTGGTGATGGCAACCCAGAACCCCATCGAGCAAGAGGGTACCTACCCGCTTCCTGAGGCGCAACTGGATCGCTTTCTCCTCTATGTGACCATTGATTATCCGGCATTAGAAGCCGAGCGTGCGATTCTTCAGTTAGCGCGTGCAGAAGCGCAGCAAGAGATGAGCTCTGTGGCCACACAAGCGCCCAAGGATGAAATCAGCCGCGCCGAGCTAGCGCAGGCGCGGCGCCAGGTGCTGGGTCTATATCTAGCGCCCAATCTGGAGGAATACCTGGTGCAGCTGATCATGGCAACACGTGAACCGCTGGCGTACGGGGACGATATCGCGGGGTGGATTCAGTATGGTGCCAGCCCACGCGCCACCATCGCTTTAGATCGGTGTGCGCGCGCACGCGCATGGCTCAGCGGACGCGATTATGTTACCCCCGAAGATATCCAGAGTCTGGCGTATGATGTCCTGCGCCACCGAATTCTCCTCACTTACGAAGCGCAGGCGCAAGGGATCAGCTGCGACCATCTCATTCGAGAACTCCTCGCACGTGTACCGCTGCCGTAGGAGCTTGAACCATGTCGGACCTAAGTGATAGCAGCCCAATCCGTATAGACCTGCCAGAGCTCATCGCCTGTCGTCAGGAATTGGTGCAGCGAAAGCGCCACCGCAGCCAAAGTCGTGCGGCGGTGGAAGGGGGACATCGCTCCCACGCCAAGGGGCGGGGGATCTCCTTTGCAGAGGTGCGTGGATACCAGCCCGGCGACGATGTGCGCCTCATCGACTGGCGTGTCACCGCGCGTACCGGCAAAGCCCATACCAAGATATTTGATGAAGAGAGGGAGCGTCCGGTTTTAGTGGCGCTGGACTATCGGCGCCCGATGTTTTTTGCCACGCGGGGCTGTTTTAAAGTGGTGCAGGCCTCGCGTCTTGCCGCCTTGCTCGGATGGCAGACCCTGTGTCACAACGATCGCTTTGGCGCCTTTCTGTTCTCTGAAGAGCGCACCCTCGGGTTGCGTCCACACTTGGGAAAAAGCGCAGTACTCCGCGTGTTGCGCGAGATGGTAACAGACCCCGTGTGGGAGCGGGATATACACCAGCCCTTTGAACCGCACCAACGCCTGGAGCATACGCTCGAGCAGATGCGCCGAGTGGTGCGCCCTGGGAGTTTTATCGTCGTCATAAGTGATTTCAACCAGTGGAACCCGACGGTGGAAAAACAGATTACCCTTCTGACGCGCCACTGCGATTTATCCCTGGTGCATTGTTACGACCCCTTTGAAGCTGAACTGCCGCCGGGCGGAGGATATTCCTTAAGCGATGGACACAAGCATTTGCATCTGCGCCTCGATGCGCAGACACGTGCCACCTATGCGCAGGGATTTGCCGCCCACTGTGCGCAACTGAAGCAGTTTTGCAGTGGACGCGGGGCGGCGTATATCCCCTGCTCTACCACTGATTCAGTTGCCGCTTGTGTCGATCAAATTCGCCCCTTGGAACCACGGAGGCGCTGATGCTGCAAGCTCATGGTCAGACTCAAGGTGCAGGGCCCCTCGCGCACTTGCGCGACATCCACCTCCCCACAGAGGTGAGCTGGTGGCCCCCCGCGCCCGCGTGGTGGGCTCTGGGTGCGCTCGGAGGCGCAATCCTCGTGTTGATGTGGGTACTGGTGTGGCGATGGCGTCGCAAATGGCAGCAGCACTCCTATCAGCGCGCAGCGTTGCGCCAACTTGAACACCTCGCAGCGCAACATGCGAGCGCACCTGCAACCCTGGTGCGTGAGCTTTCAGTTCTTCTGCGCCGTGTTGCCGCCCTCCACTCTCCCTCCTCCGCTGGTCTTGCAGGGGAGGAATGGCTCGAATTTCTGGATCGCACCTTGGGTCCAAAAATTAAAGCTGAACCCTTCCGCACTGGGGCGGGGCAATGTCTGGCGGATGCACCTTACCGCCCTGCGCTAAAGAGCGAAGTTGACCCCCATGCGCTGGTGGAACTGACGCGGTGCTGGATAAAAAACCTTCCCCCGGTAGCAACAAAAAAGAGACGCAACGCTAATTTACCGCGCCAGTCCGGGAGGAAAAGATGTTGACCTTGGCGTGGCCCTGGGCCTGGGTGTTGTTGGTATTGCCTCTGCTGGTGTATCGCTTCTTTCCGCCGCAGCGCGAGGATGGCGGGGGAGCGCTGTGGGTGCCGCGTCTCGCCCCTTATGCCATCCTGCCACGCAGTGCAGGGGGTAAGGCTAAACCCCGTGCGCGCGTACTGGTGCTGGGGTTGATCTGGGTGCTGCTGGTGGTGGCGTGTGCGCGCCCGCAGTGGCTCGGGGAGCCGCTTAAATTACCCCTAGCGGGGCGCGATCTGCTGTTGTGTGTGGATCTCTCCGGCAGTATGAATACCCAAGATTTTACCCTCGGCGGACGCCAGGTCGATCGCCTTACCGCTTTAAAAGCGGTGGCCGATGATTTCATTAGCCAGCGTCAGGGTGACCGCATCGGCATGATTCTGTTTGGGGATAAACCCTACCTCCAGACCCCCCTTACCTTTGATCATAAAACGGTGCGTCAACTACTGCATGAGTCTGTGGTGGGTCTTGCAGGTGAGCGCACCGCCATCGGTGATGCCATCGGCTTGGGGGTAAAACGGCTGCGCGAGCATAGCGTAGCGCGCACAAGTGCAGTGATGATTCTCCTCACCGATGGCAGCAATAACAGCGGTGCCCTCACCCCGGCGCAGGGTGCCGAACTTGCAGCGCAAGAAAAGATCCGCATCCATACCGTCGGTATTGGCGCCGAACAGATGGAAGTAGGGGGGATGCTGTTCTCCCGAACCGTAAATCCCTCTGCCGATCTGGATGAAAAGGCGTTGCGCCACATTGCTACAACCACTGGGGGAAGTTATTTTCGTGCGCGTGACACGCTCGAGTTGCAAGAGATCTACACCCGCATAGATGAACTGGAACCGGTAGATAGCGATGCGCGTTACTACCGCCCTTTCACCGAACTTTACCCTTGGCCTTTGGGGGCGGCGCTAGTGCTCCTCACCCTGCTTTTGTTACAGGTTAACCTAGGTGGAAGTCAATCATGCAGCGAAAACAAAAAGCCAGGTAGAGATGGGAGGCAACATGGGAGCTGAAATGAATATCTCAGACTTTCATTTTTTACGCCCTCTGTGGCTTTTGGCCTTTCCCGCTCTGGCACTCCTGCTCTTGTGGGTGCGGCGCCGCCATGCCTGTCCCACCCGCGGATGGGCAGAGGTGTGTGATCCGCACCTGTTGCCGCATATCCTGGTAAATTCCGCTAGCACGCAGAAGCGTTGGGGCTTAAGAGCAACGCTTACGGCGTTGGCTCTGTTTAGCGTTGCCCTCGCTGGCCCCACCTGGGAGCGGGTGGAGCAACCCCTGTTTAGTCGCACTTCGGCATTGGTGCTGGTGCTCGACCTCTCCCCCTCCATGTATGCTACCGATCTCAAGCCGAGTCGTTTGCTGCAGGCGCGCTTGAAAATTGCCGATCTGTTGCAACAGCGCCACGAAGGCTACACCGCGCTGGTGGTGTTTGCGGCACAACCCTATAGCGTCACTCCATTAACCGATGACACCCGCACCATTGCAGCGCTGTTGGATAGCCTCGATCCCGATATCATGCCAGTGCCCGGAAGCAACCCCGCTCTTGCATTGAAAAAAGGGGTGCAGTTGTTGCGTCAAGCTGGACACGATCGCGGCACGTTGTTGTTGCTTACGGATGAGGATGAACCTGCAGCATATGTGGATGCGGTAAGAGAGATTCATCAAAGTGGGTATCGGGTAAGTGTTCTCGGCGTGGGAACCACGGAGGGCGCCCCGGTGCCACAGCGCGGGGGCGGGTTTGTGCGTGATGGAGGGGGCAACATCGTGCTCCCTGCACTCCACGAGGAGGGGCTGCAGCAGCTTGCCGCCGCCGGAGGGGGAGAGTATCGGCGCCTACGGCTGGAGGATTCAGACTTTAGTGCCCTTATTCCGCAAGGGGAAGTAGAAGACAGCCTGAACGGGGAGCAACAAAACCCTCTGGGTCAAGTGTGGCGCGATGCAGGGGTATGGCTGTTGTGGCCTCTCGCTCTCCTAGTTGCCTTTATTTTCCGGCGTGGCTGGCTCCTGTGTATTGCACTCCTTTTTATGTTGCCTCCAGGGGTGCAGGCCGCCGCTGGTAGCGCTACAAGGTGGGATTCTCTGTGGCACAATGCCGATCAACAGGGGGCGCAACATTTCTCGCGTGAAAACTATGAAGCCGCAAGCTCTACCTTTCAAGACCAGCGCTGGCGCGCCAGCGCTCTGTATCGGCAGGGGAGATATGCGCAAGCGCTTGCGGCGTGGCAGCCCGCCACCACCGCAGATGATTGGTACAACAGCGGCAACACCCGCGCTCAGATGGGCGAATTGCAGAAGGCGCTAGAGGCGTATGATGAGGCACTTAAGCTGCAGCCTGATATGGAAGATGCCATAATAAACCGTAACATAGTGAAGGATCTTCTGGATAAGCAGCAGGAGCAGCAAGAGCAGCAAGACCAGCAAGACCAGCAAGACCAGCAAGAGCAGCAAGAGCAGCAAGAGCAGCAAGAGCAGCAAGAGCAGCAAGAGCAGCAGGACCAGCAAGAGCAGCAAGAGCAGCAGGAGCAGCAGGAGCAGCAGGAGCAGCAGGAGCAGCAGGAGCAGCAGGAGCAGCAGGAGCAGCAGGAGCAGCAGGAGCAGCAGGAGCAGCAGGAGCAGCAGGAGACTGCGGGTGCAGAGGAAGCATCTCCAAACCCTTCTGCAGCCGAGGAGGAACGCACTGAGCGTCTGTTACGCCGAGTGGCGGACGACCCCGGTGGGTTGTTGCGGCGCAAGTTTCTGTATCAGTATCAACAGCAAGGGGCAGAGCAGCAGAATAGAGCAGGAGAAAAACCATGGTAAGAGGGAAAAGCACCACATATATGCTGTCAATTTTGTTGCTGGCGGGGCTGATTGTCCCCATTGAAGGGTGGACCCAGCTCCGCGTTCAGGCGGTGCGGGATGCCATCGGAATAAATGAATCGCTTCAGATTGAGATCATCCTCGAAGATGGAGACCCGGATAGTCTCGACTTAACCCCGCTGGAGCGTGATTTCGAAATTGTAGCGCATGCACGTGGTTCCCAGGTGAATATCATCAATGGCTCTATGAGCAAGATTAATACCTGGTCTCTGCGTCTGCTGCCAAAATACAGCGGCACTCTCACCCTGCCACAACTGTGTGCGGCCTCCAGCTGCTCCGATCCCTTCACCATTGAGGTTAGCGACGCTCCTCCCACTCCCGCGGAGGCGCAGGTTATTCTGGAGCACGGCTCCGTGCCGGAGCGGGTCTACGTAGGGCAGCAGATCCTCTATCCGTTGCGCCTGTTGTATCGCACTCC
>JAVERS010000051.1:0-10996 GCA_034007015.1 Desulfuromonadaceae bacterium | reverse complement strand
GCGTGCCAAGAGTGTATAGCTAAAGCCTATGCAATGTATGCCGGTTTAAGTAAACGTGCGTATACCCACATATATTTGCAAGATCGCCCCAAGGATGAGTATCTGTCTAAATAACTAGAGTTCCGCAAATCGTAGCGCTGCCGACTCCCTGAACACAAGCTTGGTTTATACACTTTGACGCTTTGTGGTCAGCTTTAGGGGATGGTGGTATGTGCACGCAAATGGACTTTTTTCGTAAAAGAATGGCTGCATGAGTTTATCAAAAACCCATAGGTTCTTTACCTGGGCCTGATGCAGGGGGGCATAACGTTAAAACATGAGTATCAACTGGATAATACTGATTATTGGCGGTTTTTTTGAGACAGGATTCGCAATAAGTATGGGGAAAGCGCAAGCGACTTCGGGCAAAGAAGCGTGGTTGTGGCTGGGTGTTTTTGCCGTGTGTGTGAGCATAAGCATGTTGCTGCTGTACAAAGCGATGGGGGGGGAAAAAGCGATCCCTGTCGGGACGGCGTACGCCGTCTGGGGTGCCATAGGTGCGGTTGGAACAGTTGGCGCCGGCATTTTATTATTCAACGAGCCGGTGACTTTCTGGCGCATGCTGTTTCTCTCAACGTTGGTTATTTCCGTAATTGGATTACAGGTGGTAAGCGATGCTGGTCTCTCCTGATTTTCACTATAAATTCACACCTGAGCGGACTCTGGCGAAGAACAACGAGCGCTCAGAGAATCGGCGCCAGCAACCGGGCTGACCGCACGGCAAACCTGAAGATGAAAGAGCGCTCGGTGTAGTCTTCCAGCTTTACCCGGCGGCTGTGGTGAAAATCTTCCTCAAGCATAGCTGCAACAGCCGCGACAAAAGCTGTGTCATAGTTTAAGAGGGTCAACTCAAAATTCAACCGAAAAGAGCGCTGGTCCAGATTGGCCGTGCCCACGGCGGCACATTGATGGTCCACCAGAAAGACTTTTTGGTGCAGAAATCCGGTGGTGTAGCGGTAAAGCTTGATCCCCACCGGCAGGATATTCGGATAATATGAAAAAGACGCCAGGTGGACGGTATAGTGATCTGGTCTTTCAGGGAGCAGAATCCGCACATCCACCCCGCGGAGAGCGGCGAGCTTGAGGGCGCCCAGAACCTGGAGGTTCGGGACAAAATAGGGGCTGGTGATCCAGATCCTTTCCTCGGCCATATTGATGACCTGAACGAACATGAGGGCGCAGGTCTCCAAGGTGTCGGCCGGTCCCGATGCAACCATCAGAACCTCCTCTGTTCCACCGGGAGAAGGGGTTAATTCCCAGGCCAGAGTGGGAACCTCAGAGGTGGCCCAATGCCAATCTTCCACAAAGCAGAATTGAATAGTCTTGACCACCGGCCCTTGGATTTTGACATGGGTATCGCGCCAGTGCCCGAATCGAGGGTGGCGGGACAGATATGCATCCCCCACGTTGTGCCCGCCGACATAAGCGCAGTTACCGTCGATCACGACGATCTTGCGATGATTGCGGAAGTTGAGCTGAAGATGGTTGGTTTTACCCCGGGTGCTGTGAAAAGCGGAGACATGGATACCGACCTGCTGCATTTCCTGCAGGTAGGTGCTGGGTAATTGGTAGCTGCCAATTTCGTCGTAAAGAAAAAATATGTTGACCCCTTCCTGCGCTTTGTGGATCAAGAGGTCCTTTAGCTGGCGCCCGAGGTGATCATCGGTGACGATGTAAAATTGCACCAGGATATAAGCGTTGGCAGCCGCCATATCTTCGAACATTTGCGCGAATGTTTGCTGCCCATTGATGAGAAGCTGGCTTTGGTTGAAACCGAAAATAGGCATGTCGGCCAAGGTTACTAGGGCGCCATTGGCTTTCGATACAGCTTTTCGGGTCAGGTTTTTGCTCTTCGCATCAACCTGCAGAGTGTCACTGAGATGGTGAATGGCGGCATCCTGCTGGCAACGCATACTGACATAGCCTTGAAACTTGTTGCGCCCGAAAACTGCATACAACCCAAGAGTGATAAACGGCAGGGTCACCAGCGCTACGGCCCAAGCCACTGCCCCTTGGGAGGTACGAACGTTCATCACCGCGTGGACGGCGGCCAAAACACCCAATATTTCGACCAGCAGAACTACAATAGGCAAGATATCTAGAAAAGTGTCCATCAGGCCTCAGGGATCTGGCGTAAATCGATAATGTTTTCAGGTTTACACATCTGGTCAAGCTATTCCTTGGATAACTGCCCCATTTAGAGAACCAGGTTGTAGGAGGCGGTCGCATGCGACAACGATTACAGAAGATTTTTCACCATGTCAACATGTGTAGCCTCTGTAACCTGAAAGCAAGCCCGCCTGATCTCACCTTTATCATGACGCATCGCTCTGTAAAGGGGGGACTGGTCGCTATTGATTTGAACTAATTTGTAGTTTCGCCACTGGTTGCGGATCCCATGACTTGCGTTAAGCTTCAAGGTGATTTATCAAACTCATTCAAGGAGGTAACTATGCCAATCACACTACCCGATCTACCTTTGGACAACAATGCCTTTGAGTTTCGTCATGAAAAACACCACCGGAACTTTGTCAACGCGAACTTGGGTTGATACGAGCCAGGTCTGTTCGGGAGCCACACTTTTTTACAACCAAATGCTTGATTTTCCTCCCCTTGCAAAAAAAAACTGCTGGATTTAAATTAGAAACGGACGCCAGAAGTGGGCGCCAGAATGATCGCTGTATCCATCCGGAGAATCCAGATGGATACACGCTATAAATGGATGGAGGTCACCCATGTCCAACGATCTGCTCGGAATCACATCAACCCTGAAAACAGAAGCGGGAGCGGTAAAGTATGCGAGCCTGGCAAAGCTTGCTGACAGAACCGGCGCGGATATCGCGCGACTGCCGCACACAGTTAAGATTCTGTTAGAGAATATCGCGCGCAGAGCAGGGAGCAGGGACGTTTCAGAGGCCGACGTCGAAGCGCTTGCGAATTGGCCGAATGGTGCACACGCAGCGCTTGCGTTTATGCCGGCGCGAGTGTTGATGCAGGATTTTACCGGCGTTCCGGCTGTGGTTGACTTCGCTGCAATGAGAAGCGCCTTGGCCCGAGCGGGCGGTGACCCGAAGCGGGTTAATCCTTTCATTCCTGTCGATCTTGTCATCGACCACTCGGTTCAGGTTGATCGTTTCGGCAGTGCTGATGCGTATGCCGCAAACCTGGAGTGGGAATACCGCCGCAACCGCGAACGCTATGCGCTGCTGAACTGGGCGCAGCAGGCATTCGCTGAATTCCGCGTGGTCCCCCCCGGAATGGGGATCTGTCACCAGGTTAACCTGGAACACCTCGGGCAAGTGGTGAGCGAACGCGACGGCTGGGCGTTCCCCGACACCTTGGTGGGCACCGATTCGCACACGCCGATGATCAATGGTCTCGGTGTCCTGGGATGGGGTGTCGGTGGGATCGAAGCGGAAGCCGCGATGCTCGGTCAGCCCATGTTCCTGCCGAAACCGATTGTTGTCGGTGTCAGAACAAGTGGAACCCTGCCTGCCGGCACGACGGCTACCGACCTTGTCCTGACCCTCGTGCAAATGCTCCGCGCCCATGGTGTAGTGGGTAAATTCGTCGAGTTTTTCGGCGCCGGGTTGAGCAGTCTGAGTATCGCCGACCGCGCGACGCTCTCGAATATGTCGCCCGAGTTTGGCGCCACGGCAACGCTGTTCCCGGTCGATGCGAACACCTTGAAGTATTTACACCTTACCGGACGTGGTGCCAGCGTTGAATTGGTCGAGCGTTACACAAAGGTGCAGGGACTGTTCCGCACCGGCACCGACCCTGAGCCGCGTTTTGACGAGACGCTCGACTTTGATCTGAGCAAGGTCGAACCGAGTGTTGCCGGCCCCAAGCGCCCGCAAGACCGGGTCGCGCTGTCCGATGTCAGGGAATCTTTCAACTCCAGCGCGGCGGCGGAGGTGAAAGCCGTTGCTATTGCCCGCCTCGTTACCGAGAGTTGCGCTGCGGCCGGTGATTTTCTCAAAGCCACGCCGGAGCCGTTGGACGAACCGAGCGCGGCTGAACGTGTCACCCACGGTTCGGTCGTCATTGCCGCAATTACCAGTTGTACCAATACCTCGAACCCGTCGGTGATGCTCGCCGCCGGCCTCCTCGCCAAAAAAGCGGTCGAGGCTGGTTTACAATGCCAGCCCTGGGTGAAAACCTCTCTGGCTCCTGGCTCGCGTGTCGTGACCCAGTATCTTGATAAAGCCGGGCTTACTCCATATCTCGATAAGTTGGGCTTCAATCTCGTGGGCTACGGCTGCACGACCTGCATCGGCAACTCGGGTCCCTTACCCGAGGAGATCGCCGCAGTTGTCGATGAAAAAGATCTGTCGGTCGTGGCTGTGCTGTCAGGAAACCGAAATTACGAAGGTCGGATTCATTCCCAGGTGAAGGCGAGCTACCTTGCGTCCCCGCCGCTGTGCGTTGCCTACGCACTGGTTGGTACAGTGCTGTGCGATCTGAGTGTGGACCCGCTGGGCACGGACACCAACGGTCAACCCGTTTACCTTAAGGATATCTGGCCGACGGCCAAAGAGATTGAAACACTTGTCGCCGCGTCGGTCAAAGCGGAGCAATTCGACCTTGAGTACGGACGCATCTTCGACGGCGATGACACGTGGCAGAGCATGCCCGCACCAAAGGGCACCTTGTTCGATTGGGTCGACGCTTCAACCTACGTACGCGAACCACCTTTTTTCATCGATTTTGCCGATGTTCCTGCCAAGCCAGCAAATATTGAAGGCGCACACGCGCTTGCGCTACTCGGGGATTCCGTGACCACCGATCACATCTCACCGGCCGGTGCGATCGCCGTCGATTCGAGCGCCGGACAATATCTCCTGGCGCATGAAGTACCGGTGACAGAGTTCAACAGTTTTGGTTCCCGCCGCGGCAACCACGAAGTTATGATGCGCGGCACCTTCGGTAATATTCGGCTGCGTAATTTGATGCTGCCGGACAGCGTGGGCCCCTGGACCTTGCACGTACCGAGCGGCGAGAAAATGAGCATCTACGACGCGGCAATGCGTTACCTAGATGAACGCTCACCGTTGGTTGTCATCGCAGGGCGCGAGTACGGCGCGGGGAGTTCACGCGACTGGGCAGCCAAGGGCGCTGCCTTGCTCGGCATCAAGGCAATTATCGCCGAGAGCTACGAGCGTATTCACCGCAGCAATCTCGTGTGCATGGGGGTATTGCCCTTGCAATTCAAGGACGGCGACTCAGCAAAATCGCTGGGCTTAACCGGCACTGAGACTTTTACCATCACCGGCATTGATGCAGGCATTGAACCAGGTCAAAGCGCCAGGGTTGCAGTGACCCGAAAGGACGGCTCGCAGATGACGTTCGATACAGTGGTAAGAATAGATGCGCCGGCAGAAGTTGAATACTTCCGGCACGGCGGCATCTTGCAGATGGTCCAGCGGCAATTACAGGGAAGCTAGCGCATCGCTGGCGCGTCTGATCGAGACTAAGCAACGGCCCGCAGCAAATTGACTGGCTGCTGGACCATAAAACGTTAGAGGATATCTAGGTATGGGTTTATTACAGAACGGTCAATGGGTGGATGAATGGTATGACACCAAAACCAGTGACGGTAAATTTATACGTCAAGACAGCCATTTTCGCAGCTGGGTGACTAAAGACGGTGGAGCCGGGCCTACCGGCAGCAAGGGTTTCAAGGCCGAGCCAGGACGCTACCATCTATATGTTTCATTGGCATGCCCCTGGGCGCATCGCACCCTGATTTTTCGGCACCTCAAAGAGCTGCAAGACTTAATCGATGTCACCGTGGTAGAGCCATTGATGTTGAGCAATGGCTGGGAGTTAAAAGGAGATCAATACGGTCTCGATTATATGTATCAGCTCTATTTAAAAGCGAACCCCGACTATGAAGGGCGCGTCACGATTCCGGTACTTTGGGATAAACACTCGCAGACGATTGTCAGCAATGAGTCGGCTGACATCATCCGTATGTTTAACAGCGCCTTTAATCACCTCACAGGTAACGCCAATGATTACTATCCGGCAGAGCTGCGAGCGCAGATCGATGCCATCAATGACAGGGTTTACACCTCAATCAATAATGGCGTGTACCGCGCCGGATTTGCCACCTCGCAACAGGCCTACGCAGACGCTTATCACCAACTGTTTGATGCCTTGGACTGGGTGGAACAAATCTTAAGTCGCAAGCGTTACCTGGTGGGAACTACTTTGACCGAGGCGGATTGGCGCCTGTTCACTACGCTGATCCGTTTTGATGCTGTCTACTACGGACATTTTAAGACCAACCGGCAGCGGATAGCTGATTATCCGGCTCTCAGCAATTACGTGCGCGAATTGTTTCAGCTGCCAGGGGTGGCGCAGACGGTGGACTTTACCCATATCAAACAACATTACTACGGCAGTCACGCCACTATCAACCCGACGCGGATAGTGCCGCTGGGACCGGAGCAGGATTTTACTCTGCCGCATAACCGTGACCAACTTAAATGAAAACGTAGCGCACTGCCTCTCAACCACAGCAGATGATTCTACGCCTCGGTTTTTATAAGAGCCGCCTCCTTGTGCAGGCAGCTTTTTTGCTGCGTAAAGTACGTATAATACGCTGTCTGTTTTATTTTGCGCCGCAACGATTGTAGTTGTGGCGTAAGTTGTGTTTGATCTACGCTTTAGACAACCATATTGCCCATTTAACCAGCTGTGAGTTACGGGTTGTGTGCCTTAATAGTTTTTCTTGCTCATTGGTCAGTGCGGCGGGGAGTGTATGGACAAACTTAGGTCGTTTTTATTGCCTGTGTTAGCGCTGGCAGTCTTATCTGCAAGTTTTTGGTACAGCCCCAGCTGGCTACAGCTCTGTGCTGGCCTGGCGTTGTTTTTATTTGGCATGCAGTGCCTGGAAAAAGGCTTAAAGAAGCTGGCAGGTGGGCGTTTAGAGCAGCTTTTAGAGCGCAGCACGGCAACCCCCTTTAAAGGCTTTGCAGTTGGTGTGGGTGGCACCATGATACTGCAGTCGACCACACTGATGTCGTTGCTGACCATTGCTTTTATCAGCACCGGCCTGATTCAGTTGGCAGGTGGCATCTCGATTTTACTGGGCATTAACTTAGGTACCAGCGGGGGTATGTGGCTACTCGCTGCAGCCGGACAAAACTTCAGTTTAAGCCCTTTCGCACTGCCCCTATTGGTATTTGGTGTGTTGGTAGGTTTCAGCAATGGAAGGGGCAAAGGCATTAGCTGGGTTATCTTAGGGATTGCTTTTATCTTCTTGGGTATTGACCAGATTAAAGGTGCCTTTGTTGAGTTTGGGGGTCATCTTGAGGTTCTTGAGCAGCTCAGACGTGGCTACTTAGAGCAAATACTCTTTGTGGGTATAGGGATACTCCTGACTGCCATGCTGATGTCGAGCCATGCCACGTTAATGCTGATTTTAGCGGCGTTAGCCGCCGGCCAATTAGAGCTGTGGCAAGGGATCTCCATAGCCATTGGCGGCAGCGTTGGCAGTAGTTTAAATGTGGCGGTGATAGGGTGGTTAGGTGGTAATCGTTGTGGTCAGCGTCTCGCCACAGTGCATGTACTGTTTAATGTTTGTACCGGGGTAATAACTTTTTTGCTGCTGACTCCACTTATGTGGTTGGTGCATTGGATTATGACTGGCTTGGGGGCTGGCGCTAACGACCTACTCCAGCTGGCGATGTTTCAAACCCTGTTTAATCTTATCGGTGTGTTGTTGTTTTGGCCTTGGCAGCGCCATTTAGAAGTCTGGCTGCGGCGCCTTTTACCCGACCGTACCGAGCCCAATGTCCTGATTGTGGAGACACAGACGGAGCAGCGCTCTATTGTGGAGCAACGAGTCCTGCCTGAAACCCGTGCGCGTTATTTAAGCGATGCGGCGCTAACTTCTGTGGATACAGCTTCGCGCGCAGTAGTGCAGGAATTGCGCCATTTAGGCCGCTTAAGTTTAGAAGTGATTTGTCATGCCCTGTATCAGCCTGTCTCCCAGTTATCTGATGCCAGAGTAGATGAGGCACGTTTAAATTCACGACCACATGATGCGGAACGCTTGGATGCAGGAGAGTTGTACCAGCGCCATATTAAGGGGGTCTACTCTGATTTGTTGGGCTTTATGAGTCGCCTTGATGCTGAGATGGATGAAGAACATCACACATTTTGGATGACTTGCCAAATGGTGGCGTTACAGTTGGTGGATGCAGTGAAAGACGCTAAGCATTTGCAGAAAAACCTAGGGCGCTATTTGCGCGATGAGCGCTCTCATGCGCACATCCACTATTTAAAGTTACGCCGCCATCTCATGTGGGTGTTGCGCCAAGTGCATGAAATCAGCCGCTTAGAGGATCTCCCCGATGACGTCTGGCGCACCCGCTTGGCTTGGATGGGTGACCACGCAGCTAAATTTGATGCCGACTTCCGCCATCGTATCTTCAGTGAGGTGCGGAGCCAGCAACTGGACAATATGCAGGCTAGCTCGTTGATGAATGACTTGGGCTATGCCAGTCGAATTACGCAAAGTTTGCGCAACGTCTTGCAGCTAGGAGCGGTGGGAGAACATGAATTACTGCGTGAAGTAAGCCGTCTGGGGGGTGAAGACAATGAGCTCCCTTTGATTCTGCTGGCTTAGGGGCTAAGGCTGACACCCTGGGCACACAGGTCACTGGCTGCAGCACTATAACCTGAGCCTTTATACGCAGGCGAAGAAAACTGGAGCCACCTCAAAACCGAATTTACGTATCAAGGCGGGTTTATGTTAAACCCACATCCTTACAGGCAAACACAATGCAGCGCACACTAACAAAGGTCGCCGCCCTGCTGTTTAGCATTGGCGCCGTTGTCGAACCATTGCTTGCAACACAGGGTATGGGCGTTTTGGGACTAAGTGGACTGTACGTATTCAGCAGCGCGGTTCACCTGTTGCTATTTGGCTTTGTTGGTATATGTGCCTTCAAGCCATTGCTTGTACCGCTTGAGCAACGTAGCAGCTTCGGCGAGGCATTAACGAGCACACAGACGGCGGCAGATATCTATGCACCTAAGGCTAAAAATGTCGACCAGCTCGATCACACTTAGGGTTAAGCACTACAGATTCTTCCCAATCCATTGATAGCGGCTTTCTACCTGTTTTTAACCTTATGTGGCCCGTTTCAACATCGCCGCGCAGGAGCCAGGGGTTAAAACTGCCATCAAACTGATTAAACCCAGTACTAAAATATTGATAGCACCCGTTAAACGGGTGCTATCAAGCAGAGGGGTAAAACCTCGTGTATTTTAAGGGTTACTCCCCAACAAACACGCTCAGATCCGCGCTCTTGGGTCGCGCTTGGGAAACTTAATCCCCCCTTCCGGCAAGCGCTGCAAGGTAAGCGCCACTGGGAAGGGTTTGACCTGCCATATTTTCCGGCAATAGGCGTCAACTGAACGGTCCGAGGAGAATTTGCCTATGCGCGCGACGTTTAGAATGGCCATTTTGGTCCAGCGCTGCGGGTCTTGAAAGACCTCCCCCACCTGCTGCTGACAATCCACATAGGCCTGGTAATCGGCAAATACCATAAACGGATCATCATAGAGCAAGGAATCGAGGAGCGGACGGAACAGATCTCGATCGCCATGGGAGAAATGGCCCGTGGCAATCAGCTTTATTACAGCTTGCAGCTCCTCGTTCTGGGTGTAGATTGTCTGAGGGTTATAGCCAGCCGCTTGCCGCGCCTCAACTTCCTCCACGTTCATGCCGAACAGAAAGAAATTTTCCGGCGCAACCTCCTCGCGGATCTCCACGTTGGCTCCGTCCAGGGTACCAATGGTCAAGGCGCCGTTCATGGCAAACTTCATATTGCCGGTACCCGAGGCTTCTTTGCCTGCAAGGGAGATCTGTTCACTAAGGTCGGCCATGGGATAAACGATGTGACCAATCTTAACGTTATAGTTGGGGATGAACAGCACCTGCAGGCGCTTGTTGACGTCAGGATCACCATTGATCACCTCAGCCACGGAGTTGATCAGCTTTATGATGAGCTTGGCCATAAAGTAGCTTGGTGCGGCCTTCCCGCCGAAGACGAAAAGACGCGGTGGGATATCGAGCGCGGGGTTATTCTTCAGGCGGTGGTATAAGGTGACAATATGCAGCAGGTTAAGATGCTGACGTTTATACTCGTGGATCCGCTTGACCTGCACATCGAACAGAGCATGCGGATTGTAGCTCGGTCCATGTTCGCACGCGAACATGGCGCAGATATCCTGTTTGTTGACAAATTTGACCTGCTGCCATTTCTCGCGAAACGTGGGATCCTCCGCCAGCGGCTCCAGCGCGCGCAGCTTCTTCAGGTCGGTAATCCACTCATCTCCGATGGCAGAACTGATAAGCTCGGTGAGGCGCGGATTGCTCACTACCATCCAGCGGCGCGGCGTTACCCCGTTGGTGATATTGATCACTTTCTCTGGCCACAACCGATGAAAATCGGCTAAGACGTGCCTTTTGAGCAGCCTGGTGTGGAGCTCGGCCACCCCGTTAATTGTATGACTGCCGACACAGGCGAGGTTGGCCATGCGCACATAGCGCTCGCCGGTTTCATCGATAATCGACAGCCGCCGCACTACCTCTTCGTCGCCAGGATATTTAATACGCACCTGGTCAAGAAAGCGGCTGTTGATTTCATAAATAATCTCCAGATGCCGAGGCAGAAGTTCCCCCAGCATCGCCACCGGCCATTTTTCCAGCGCTTCTGGAAGCAGAGTATGGTTGGTATAGGCGAAGGTGTGGGTGGTAATTTCCCAGGCAGGGGCCCACTCATAGTGGTGGACATCGACCAGAAGCCGCATAAGTTCAGGCACGGCGATAGCCGGGTGGGTATCGTTGAGTTGGATAGCGAATTTGTCGGAAAAGTTGTCGAGACTATGAAACTGAAACAGATGGATGCGGAGCATATCCTGCATTGAGCAACTG
>JAVERS010000103.1:0-3361 GCA_034007015.1 Desulfuromonadaceae bacterium | reverse complement strand
TCTTTGAGTGATATGTTTACCAGGCAAGTCGGCCTCCTTTTGAGATCAAGGAGTAGCTTAACTGGAGTGACACTCAACCGGCCAAGTTAATTGACGCCGGACCGGACAGGTTAATTGTCGCCGAACACAATGCAGCAGTTCCAAGCACTTCTCGAGATTGAGAAACACCCCCACGGGCGTGGGGAAGACTTTTAGCTACATGGCTGAGGAGCCGCTTAAAAGGAAACACCCCCACGGGCGTGGGGAAGACCAGGAGGGGGATGCCGCAACCGGCGCAGAATAGGAAACACCCCCACGGGCGTGGGGAAGACTACCAGAGTTCGGCGGCGCCAGATTTTACCTGAGAAACACCCCCACGGGCGTGGGGAAGACCCGTTGCGGTCACTGGCACACGCCCTGCTTGGGGAAACACCCCCACGGGCGTGGGGAAGACTCCGAAAAAGTAGTTTGGCACCAGCCATCCAAAGAAACACCCCCACGGGCGTGGGGAAGACGACGCCATACAACGATGTTGTGCCACTCTGTAGGAAACACCCCCACGGGCGTGGGGAAGACCAGAGTATCTCCAAAGCGCAGGCTCTGCTGGAAGAAACACCCCCACGGGCGTGGGGAAGACTACGAAATCAGGCCATTAAGATGGACTGACCCAGAAACACCCCCACGGGCGTGGGGAAGACATATCTCCCATAATTAAAGTACTCGGGCTATCGGAAACACCCCCACGGGCGTGGGGAAGACTCTTTTATACTTTTTCACTCCCCCCCCTGTGTAGAAACACCCCCACGGGCGTGGGGAAGACACCCGCTGATTAAGGAGCAGATTCCTGAACGTGGAAACACCCCCACGGGCGTGGGGAAGACTGGTTAACTTCACGCGGTACTTGTCAATATCCGGAAACACCCCCACGGGCGTGGGGAAGACCTTGAGTACGGCGCGTAACACCTGGAGTTTTTAGAAACACCCCCACGGGCGTGGGGAAGACGGTAACCGAGGCGAAGCGCATCACGTACTGGTGGAAACACCCCCACGGGCGTGGGGAAGACTGAGGATTGCATACGCGTACGAAGAGGAAGGAGGAAACACCCCCACGGGCGTGGGGAAGACGAACGCCGTGTGTTGCAAACCCAGCACGCGATGGAAACACCCCCACGGGCGTGGGGAAGACTACATCCAGAGCGATCCTCAGCAAAACCAGTCGGAAACACCCCCACGGGCGTGGGGAAGACTTGAGCCCTTCGTGCAGCAAAGTGTCTGGGTAGGAAACACCCCCACGGGCGTGGGGAAGACACACGATTGGGCACATAACCAACCTTGGTTGTGGAAACACCCCCACGGGCGTGGGGAAGACAGTATCAAGTGCAGTAACAGGTCATCTCTTGTAGAAACACCCCCACGGGCGTGGGGAAGACGCTCTTGCTCTCCCCATCCAGCAGTGGTGTAGGGAAACACCCCCACGGGCGTGGGGAAGACAACCTTCCCAACGCACCTTCTAACAGCTTTTTAGAAACACCCCCACGGGCGTGGGGAAGACAATGATGCTAGTCGGTGGCGGAATCTGCCTTGAGAAACACCCCCACGGGCGTGGGGAAGACTCAGTAAGCTTTTCTTCTTCCGTCCTTAAGTCAGAAACACCCCCACGGGCGTGGGGAAGACTACCGTAGCACTGAAAGTAAAGTCCTCGCCATGGAAACACCCCCACGGGCGTGGGGAAGACGCAGGCAAAAACCATCCTCCACAATGTCAGCTGGAAACACCCCCACGGGCGTGGGGAAGACGGCCAGCATCAGTGCCGCCGGTCTTTTCGGTGAGAAACACCCCCACGGGCGTGGGGAAGACACACGATTTTGAGCTTTTCCACATCACAGAAAAGAAACACCCCCACGGGCGTGGGGAAGACTACTCGTACCGTCCAACTTCCAAACCCACAATAGAAACACCCCCACGGGCGTGGGGAAGACTGGGGGGCTGTTAAATAATGGCATTACCTTTAGGAAACACCCCCACGGGCGTGGGGAAGACTCAGCAGGGAAACGGACATCGAAAGTATCTTTGGAAACACCCCCACGGGCGTGGGGAAGACTGGCAAGAAAACACGTGAAGACCTAGCAATAGGGAAACACCCCCACGGGCGTGGGGAAGACAATACACAAGTTACAAACACAAATTTACAGGGGGAAACACCCCCACGGGCGTGGGGAAGACTATGCTCGAATATCACTATGCTACAAGGAGTGGGAAACACCCCCACGGGCGTGGGGAAGACTATATCTCGATATCCAGCAAGTGCCGCCTGACGGAAACACCCCCACGGGCGTGGGGAAGACTGCCCCCCCCCTCATCAGACGGTGAAAAGGAAGGAAACACCCCCACGGGCGTGGGGAAGACAATCTTGCCAGCCAGTAAAAGTAGAGTTTCCTAGAAACACCCCCACGGGCGTGGGGAAGACTCAATAGTATTAATACAACCAACCTCAACAGAAGAAACACCCCCACGGGCGTGGGGAAGACCACGCGTGGGTTGGAGTACATCTGGGTCTTCGAGAAACACCCCCACGGGCGTGGGGAAGACAACGACTCAGCTGAAAAAGCAGTTCGCAAGACAGAAACACCCCCACGGGCGTGGGGAAGACTTTATGTCATAAATCGGCGTCGTCGATTCATTAGAAACACCCCCACGGGCGTGGGGAAGACAGTGAGTCGGGCTCTTCTGACTCTCCTGATGGGGAAACACCCCCACGGGCGTGGGGAAGACCTCAAGATATGGCTACGCTCAATAAAGATGTAAGAAACACCCCCACGGGCGTGGGGAAGACCCGGCTGATTTAATCCAATCTCTAACGTTGTCAGAAACACCCCCACGGGCGTGGGGAAGACCGAGACTACAGTTACGACTTCGTATACTACAGAGAAACACCCCCACGGGCGTGGGGAAGACCTACATATTTACTCTGGCGGTCTGGTCATAATGGAAACACCCCCACGGGCGTGGGGAAGACTCGCTCTGCTGCAAGTAAATGGATCTTACTGGAGAAACACCCCCACGGGCGTGGGGAAGACATATATTTCAACTTCTAGCACTACTACTGATAGGAAACACCCCCACGGGCGTGGGGAAGACCTGGACTGACTAAAGAAGATAATCCACTCCATAGAAACACCCCCACGGGCGTGGGGAAGACCAAAGCGTTGGCCGCTGTATCGTCCCAGTCTTGGAAACACCCCCACGGGCGTGGGGAAGACGGTGCGTAGCTGCAACAGTCATGTTTGGTCAAAGAAACACCCCCACGGGCGTGGGGAAGACACTCGGGCGAGGGGACTTTTTCATCGGTAGAAAGAAACACCCCCACGGGCGTGGGGAAGAC
>JAVERS010000058.1:0-7569 GCA_034007015.1 Desulfuromonadaceae bacterium | reverse complement strand
AGAAACACCCCCACGGGCGTGGGGAAGACTCTATAAAAGTAGCAAAGCTTGAAACTCTCTGAGAAACACCCCCACGGGCGTGGGGAAGACTCGTAAATAATTGCATTATCTGTCCTCCCTTAAGAAACACCCCCACGGGCGTGGGGAAGACCAGGTGGTGAACAGGTGTCTGCCTCCTTTGACAGAAACACCCCCACGGGCGTGGGGAAGACACAGTTAGAAATCAGCCAGAATTGTCACATATAGAAACACCCCCACGGGCGTGGGGAAGACTGCACACAACGGTGGGGGTTTTGACTGGGTTAGGAAACACCCCCACGGGCGTGGGGAAGACAAGATCAACCCACGCCTGACCGTCAGAGAAGGGGAAACACCCCCACGGGCGTGGGGAAGACGGCGCTGCCTTGGGGCACGGTACCAGCCGGATAGAAACACCCCCACGGGCGTGGGGAAGACCTACACCGGAAGCGCAGCACCAACCCGTCTTGAGAAACACCCCCACGGGCGTGGGGAAGACGACACCGATAAAAACTAACAATCCACCGATGAGAAACACCCCCACGGGCGTGGGGAAGACATCTGCACTATGACTGCATAAGCCTATATCAAAGAAACACCCCCACGGGCGTGGGGAAGACTCAGCTTCTAAAACAGAAAGCAAAGGAATAACGGAAACACCCCCACGGGCGTGGGGAAGACTTTGCGCAACTACCTATGCTGACCAATGGGTAGGAAACACCCCCACGGGCGTGGGGAAGACCAGAGGGGTGGCCGGTACACGATATTTTGTGCGAGAAACACCCCCACGGGCGTGGGGAAGACGATACAACGCCAGAAGATAAAAAGTATCAGATGGAAACACCCCCACGGGCGTGGGGAAGACCAAATTTCAGCTAGTTGACGCCATACGACAATAGAAACACCCCCACGGGCGTGGGGAAGACACTGACACAAAATACACTACCCCTGTCTCATAGGAAACACCCCCACGGGCGTGGGGAAGACCGACACTGTTAAATCCCTTTATGGTATTAGCAAGAAACACCCCCACGGGCGTGGGGAAGACGCAGGGAAACTTGGAAACACACTGCATCAAGGGGAAACACCCCCACGGGCGTGGGGAAGACCCACATTGTCGCCCATTGCGCCGTTGCCAATGAGAAACACCCCCACGGGCGTGGGGAAGACGTACACGAAGCAAAGGCCAAGGGGTTGCCGCTAGAAACACCCCCACGGGCGTGGGGAAGACCAGACGCCATCAGTTTTATGTCTAGCTTTTGGAAGAAACACCCCCACGGGCGTGGGGAAGACTTCTTTGCATGGCCATAAATTCCAAGCGCTACAGAAACACCCCCACGGGCGTGGGGAAGACCTTCGCGCACGTAGGGCATGCCGACGGTATCCAGAAACACCCCCACGGGCGTGGGGAAGACTGGAATACGCTAGAAACATAGTACTTAGCGGAGGAAACACCCCCACGGGCGTGGGGAAGACTGGCAAGGTACTCGAATTAGATACGACCTATGAGAAACACCCCCACGGGCGTGGGGAAGACCTCTCCATCTTCATGGCCCACTTAACCTTGGTGGAAACACCCCCACGGGCGTGGGGAAGACGAGATAGACATACAAACCCCCTAAGTAAAATAAGAAACACCCCCACGGGCGTGGGGAAGACACAGTGGTCAAAGGGGAAGGCAACCTCCGTGAAGAAACACCCCCACGGGCGTGGGGAAGACCTTTGTCTGAGGGGGCGGTGAGGGATATGAGCAGAAACACCCCCACGGGCGTGGGGAAGACATTTTGGGTGCCGATGCCAAACTGTTGATAAAGGAAACACCCCCACGGGCGTGGGGAAGACGTCCTATCCAATCTTGACATGTCAGGAAAGAGGGAAACACCCCCACGGGCGTGGGGAAGACCTACCCTTGATGAACTTCAGGAGGAGGAAGACGGAAACACCCCCACGGGCGTGGGGAAGACGGAAAAACAAAAGACATAAAAAATATTGTACTGGAAACACCCCCACGGGCGTGGGGAAGACACAAATAAACCGCAAAGTGATGCCATACACGGGGAAACACCCCCACGGGCGTGGGGAAGACGCAACTGGTCTTGGCACAGCTGATGTGGCTACGGAAACACCCCCACGGGCGTGGGGAAGACCCGCGTGCAGCTCAGGGTCAAATCCGTCATTTAGAAACACCCCCACGGGCGTGGGGAAGACGGCCTACAATCGAGAAAGCTGCTTGCTGAAGAGGAAACACCCCCACGGGCGTGGGGAAGACTTGACTTCCGCATAAAACGACTCAGCTATGGAGGAAACACCCCCACGGGCGTGGGGAAGACCCGGTAGTCTGGCTAAAAAAGCCGCAGACCTGAGAAACACCCCCACGGGCGTGGGGAAGACTAGACCAGCATGGTCTGCAGCCGCTGTCTTGTCGAAACACCCCCACGGGCGTGGGGAAGACCCAATGATCCGTAAGCAGGGGGGGAGTGTGGTGGAAACACCCCCACGGGCGTGGGGAAGACTGTCCGGCCACTTGAACTTTTTTATGAACGTGAGAAACACCCCCACGGGCGTGGGGAAGACGGGTCCTTACTGCGCAAGGGTGCGGCATGGACGGAAACACCCCCACGGGCGTGGGGAAGACCATAGTACGCGTCCGCGAGGGTATCGACACTAAGAAACACCCCCACGGGCGTGGGGAAGACTTACCGCTCCGCTAGTCGAATCAACACAAACGAGAAACACCCCCACGGGCGTGGGGAAGACGAACTAGCGGATCGGCAGAGTATGCCGCTTGAAGAAACACCCCCACGGGCGTGGGGAAGACCAGTACGTACAACATGCGCTGGGTTCCATATCCAGAAACACCCCCACGGGCGTGGGGAAGACGGCAGCCCTTACATCCGCACCGGGTACTTAGTGGAAACACCCCCACGGGCGTGGGGAAGACGTGCTGTGGCAGCGCAAGGGACACGGGCTGGAGGAAACACCCCCACGGGCGTGGGGAAGACCGCAGGGTGCTGCTGCCGGGACATGGGCCGAGAGAAACACCCCCACGGGCGTGGGGAAGACCGAAACCGCTCTGTATAACTGCGTAGTGTACAGGAAACACCCCCACGGGCGTGGGGAAGACTAACAATCATGACTCGCCAACGATTAAAAATTGGAAACACCCCCACGGGCGTGGGGAAGACTTCAGGGGTTTCGGGAAAATCCCAACTACCCCGGAAACACCCCCACGGGCGTGGGGAAGACTAGGAGAGTCAGAAGAGCCCGACTCACTTGAAGGAAACACCCCCACGGGCGTGGGGAAGACTTTTTTTTGAGCGTGAAATCAGGCATTATCTGAGAAACACCCCCACGGGCGTGGGGAAGACAATACGCTTCAACATAAAAATCACCTCCTTTCAGAAACACCCCCACGGGCGTGGGGAAGACGCTTTCCCCCTTGGCTGATTTTTTGCGGGCGTGGAAACACCCCCACGGGCGTGGGGAAGACCATCCAGATACAGGCGGTCGAAGGCTTCGCGGGGAAACACCCCCACGGGCGTGGGGAAGACAAAGGGCGGCATCAGAGCCTACCGAGTGGTTCGGAAACACCCCCACGGGCGTGGGGAAGACCGTTGCGGGGACGTAAGGCAGCGGTCAAGGTCGGAAACACCCCCACGGGCGTGGGGAAGACGCCACAGGGCCTGCGCGACCCTTGCCCCGGCGGGAAACACCCCCACGGGCGTGGGGAAGACGGATCGGCTTGCTCGTGCCGGGCCAGACATCGAGAAACACCCCCACGGGCGTGGGGAAGACTGAATATGAACCACTTGATGAATCACAATATGAGAAACACCCCCACGGGCGTGGGGAAGACACCATGCACGACGGCGTAGCGCGGAATGTGGTGGAAACACCCCCACGGGCGTGGGGAAGACGCCACGGAACCCTCAAGGGTGTAGCCGGTGGCGGAAACACCCCCACGGGCGTGGGGAAGACCGGCCTTGAGCATCAACGTCGCACCTACCACCGGAAACACCCCCACGGGCGTGGGGAAGACCTTGCGCGCGCTGAGAAGGAGGAGAGCATGAAGGAAACACCCCCACGGGCGTGGGGAAGACTGCATTGTGGTACGTGCCAGCCAGAGCGGGGCGGAAACACCCCCACGGGCGTGGGGAAGACAGCACCGTTACGCAGGGTGATGGCATCTTCGAGGAAACACCCCCACGGGCGTGGGGAAGACCACGGCGGCGCTCCGGAGCTCCATCAAGCAGGGGAAACACCCCCACGGGCGTGGGGAAGACTTGAGCTGGTGCTCGGTGTAGCCGCTGTAGAGAGAAACACCCCCACGGGCGTGGGGAAGACGTAACGCCGAAAAAGATTTGACGCATAGGGGGGGAAACACCCCCACGGGCGTGGGGAAGACTATGCCATGGCGCGGATCTCCCACTGGGCGCGGGAAACACCCCCACGGGCGTGGGGAAGACCCCACACGGGCACTATGCGCGGCTCGCGGAGTAGAAACACCCCCACGGGCGTGGGGAAGACCTGCATTGATGCCAGCCGCCCCCATGAGTTGAGGAAACACCCCCACGGGCGTGGGGAAGACAATTCCGAGTTTTGCAAAACGTGAAAAGAACGGGAAACACCCCCACGGGCGTGGGGAAGACCCGGGCAGGCCATTAATTGTCGTTGCTATATGGGAAACACCCCCACGGGCGTGGGGAAGACTGCGATGCGCGGATGCTTCCCGACTGCCATGCAGAAACACCCCCACGGGCGTGGGGAAGACCATTGGTCGAAAAAGGCCGCACAGGCGCTGATGGAAACACCCCCACGGGCGTGGGGAAGACTCTGACGAGGACAAAGCAAAGCTACGAGCTGCGGAAACACCCCCACGGGCGTGGGGAAGACCCTCCCGAAGCTGTGCCATTTCTGTTCAAGATGGAAACACCCCCACGGGCGTGGGGAAGACCGCGGAAAACACGCTATCGCCGCCGCCGCGTCGGAAACACCCCCACGGGCGTGGGGAAGACGGCAACTGGAACGCCGACACGGTAGATCGTGCGGAAACACCCCCACGGGCGTGGGGAAGACACGTGTTGCGCAGGTGCTGCTTCGTCGGGCTGGGAAACACCCCCACGGGCGTGGGGAAGACGGCACCACCCCGGACGGCACCACCATCAGTGCCGAAACACCCCCACGGGCGTGGGGAAGACCCGGAGCCGATGAGGGTGGCGATGAGTTTTTTGGAAACACCCCCACGGGCGTGGGGAAGACACACCTCAGAAGTTGAAGCGCATGTAACCGACAGAAACACCCCCACGGGCGTGGGGAAGACTGAAACGGCGTATAAGGATACGCGTATATCTTAGAAACACCCCCACGGGCGTGGGGAAGACATACTCTTTACAACCGTGTTTATATGGTTTACAGAAACACCCCCACGGGCGTGGGGAAGACCGCTGGTCGAAAAGGGTCGCACTGGCGCTGATGGAAACACCCCCACGGGCGTGGGGAAGACCATTATATCGCCTCCTTCGCTGCACGGACAGCGGAAACACCCCCACGGGCGTGGGGAAGACGAGGTGTACTACGATGATGACGGAAGATGAATAGAAACACCCCCACGGGCGTGGGGAAGACAGTCCGGTTCTGCACCACTCGCCCGCTTGTTCAGAAACACCCCCACGGGCGTGGGGAAGACGCGCATTATATGCATTTTGCAAGCCTCGCGCTGGAAACACCCCCACGGGCGTGGGGAAGACTTTGCACGCTAATCAGCGGCTCCTGCTGATTGAGAAACACCCCCACGGGCGTGGGGAAGACAAGCAAACTCCATCGAGGAGGCCAAGCAGTACGGAAACACCCCCACGGGCGTGGGGAAGACCGGCTCATGCGCGAAGCCGATAATGTCAGCTTGGAAACACCCCCACGGGCGTGGGGAAGACGGATGGGGTCGAATGAGCCTTGGGGCTCTACTGGAAACACCCCCACGGGCGTGGGGAAGACGCTAATAATCCAATTATCGCCGCGTCAATGGTAGAAACACCCCCACGGGCGTGGGGAAGACGGAACATGGTCATGCTCCAAACATAACAAGACAGAAACACCCCCACGGGCGTGGGGAAGACTCGAGACTGCTAGTAACGCACTGGCTGGTATCAGAAACACCCCCACGGGCGTGGGGAAGACGGTTTTAAACTCCAACAGATGCCATTTATCCGAGAAACACCCCCACGGGCGTGGGGAAGACTGAGCTGGCGTGATATCGCTTGCACCGTGTATGGAAACACCCCCACGGGCGTGGGGAAGACCATAACGCGCCGCCTAAAATCCATCTCGAATAAGAAACACCCCCACGGGCGTGGGGAAGACGACAAGCCGATATACACCTGTTCGTCCCAGCAAGAAACACCCCCACGGGCGTGGGGAAGACGGGGGCGCTTGAACGCCAAGTTGGAGGAGAGCAGAAACACCCCCACGGGCGTGGGGAAGACCTTGACCTTTGCCGCAGCGCAGCGCCGGTATTGGAAACACCCCCACGGGCGTGGGGAAGACATCTTGCGGCGTAGACGCGCTTGCAGGGCGATGGAAACACCCCCACGGGCGTGGGGAAGACAATCCCCGATGTGCCTGATACGGGAATGATAAAGAAACACCCCCACGGGCGTGGGGAAGACCGACTTGGTTTTAGTGGGCGATACGCTGCAGATGAAACACCCCCACGGGCGTGGGGAAGACGGCTTCGGCGCTGCATACATATCGCCGGCTTTGGAAACACCCCCACGGGCGTGGGGAAGACTGAACCAGGTGTTGCTAATCGCAGCAGCGGCTAGAAACACCCCCACGGGCGTGGGGAAGACTTACACAATACACCGAAGAACCAAGCGACAATCGAAACACCCCCACGGGCGTGGGGAAGACCCCCTCGGTGATATTCGCCAGACTAAAAAAGGAGAAACACCCCCACGGGCGTGGGGAAGACAAAACGGCCAACAAGACTCTGACGAGGATGGCAGAAACACCCCCACGGGCGTGGGGAAGACGCTTTATCAATCTTTCATGTCTGATTCTGATGAGAAACACCCCCACGGGCGTGGGGAAGACAATATCAGCCCTCGGGCGAAGGTTTTGTCTTTGGAAACACCCCCACGGGCGTGGGGAAGACATTACCCAGTGCATAGCAACGCACCTTGGAGGGGAAACACCCCCACGGGCGTGGGGAAGACGTATTTCAAATTTAAAAATCTGTGATGCTGTCGGAAACACCCCCACGGGCGTGGGGAAGACGTTGCAATGGTGAAAAATCGACAGAGGACGATGGAAACACCCCCACGGGCGTGGGGAAGACGCTTCCGATAAAGAGGAGAGGGATTCATTCTTAGAAACACCCCCACGGGCGTGGGGAAGACCGCTACCAGCGCGATTTAGTCCATGGTTTGCTAGAAACACCCCCACGGGCGTGGGGAAGACACCAAGATGATGCCAGTAAAACACAATCAAGACACTACATCTAGTGTCTTGACCATTTTCTAAAAAGGCGTGAATCATCACGATGAAGCAAGAATC
>JAVERS010000050.1:0-11285 GCA_034007015.1 Desulfuromonadaceae bacterium | reverse complement strand
TTCTAACATTTCCAGTGTTAAACTCTAAAATATCTCCAGAGGTTATAATTTCTAAACCTCCGTCTACTGTTTCTCCTTCTTTATTTTTGTAGATATTCTTTTTTAAATGTCCGGTAACGCGTATTAGCGTACCGTTAGCTAATATTTCTGGTTTTAGATTCTTAAAAAATACTTTTACTTTCCAAGACTCTTTTGTATCATTTGTAACTATGTATCCTAAGACTCCGCCACCGTTAGCGAAGTCTATCATGTTTGAAAATGTAATTTTACCATATATGGTTATAATTGGTAGAGCTTGTAGAAACTCTTTGTCTAGTGTTTCATATACTATTATTAAAGATTCTTTTGTCATTTTTAGCCTCCTATTCTAAAGCTTTTAAAGCTTCATCCATATTCATATTTTATTATCCTCCAATAAGGTCTTCTGTATCTTCTCTAACGACCAATTAGCCATTAAACTAGCTGTCTTTGAGTCGTAACCATATTCTTTTAGCTGAGCGTAGTTACTACGCCTTAAATCATTCTTTTTATTCTTATTAGAGACGTAGTATTTCTTAGAAGCCTTCTTTTCTACATTAGCTCTTTTTTGTTTGGCTGTAACTACTTGCTTTAACATCATTAGCCTTCTTAAATTAGGTAATGTCTGGTCATTTAATTCATAAGTACCATTCATACCTCTAATTAAATAAACCGGTTTTGTCTCTACTAAACCTCTAGCTAATACTTTAGGCTCTAAACTTTCATCTACCACTCTCTTAGTTTTACCTACGATAGCCGGTACATGTCTTAACTCTTCTACTACTTTACCCAAATCTTGCCAATTATAGTTTGAGTTTTGATTTACTAAGCCTACAGAGACTAATACTCTTACTTTAATATCTACAAGCTCAGAGTTATTCTTTGCCATGATACTTAGTACATTATACCAATCAAAGTCTTTTTGTTTGGTCTCTTCATCCATAAACTCCTCTAGTGATATACCTTCTGGATTATGTACATCTACAGCATTTAGACCACGTTTTTTAGCCGTCTTTTTACCCTCTTCATCTTCATAGCCATAGCGTCCAGTACCTAAGCAAACTATATTTTTAATTTCTGAGGGCTCTTCAAAGTAGCCTACGGTTTTTGGATTTCTCCATAAGTCTTTTGGTAACATTTCTGGCGTACCTTTCCAGATTACGGAGTCGGTCATAGCCAAAATCGGTATACCTCCAGCCTCTTTTATAATGTCGCAAGCTTCCGAGATTTGGATTCTAGTTTGTGCCGTTATCCAAGTCGCGTAAATTGGATTAAAAAACTCTCCGGCACGGTAACCAGCTCTAATAATGTTATCGTTTTCCATTTCGTAGGTATTTACAGCTTCCATAGTCAACCCATAAATACTAGCTGAGGTTATTTTAGCTGTATAATCCTTATTCAAAGGTTTTAACTTTGCTCTTAAATCTGTAAGACTTTTAGTTACGATTGCTATAGGAGATAACTTTCCTTTTGTTTCGATATTATACCAAGTTTCGTTTGAAAATGTAGCTCCACGCTTAACTAAGTAATCTCTCTCGTCTAGTGTATAACTAGCTCTATACTCTCCTACCGGTCTAATATTAGTTATATTAGAAATAGGGTGTTTAACGGTTAGAGGGTGGTATATAATGTGGTTTGGTATATCTACGTCTCCTCTAATTAAACAATAACTAAAAGGTGTTTTTGGTGGTGTACCTTGACCGGTTGTTATTTTACAATCTCTTAAATCCCAAAGCTTTTCAGCCCAAGCTGGATATGCTTGAGTTAAATCGGCTATAGCCCCCTTTTCAGCTGTACCATAAGCCCAAGCTTCAATCTCTCCTCCAGAGTAGGCCTCCATGGATAGAGCGTATAAATCTTTTAAGAAATCTCCTCCATATTTGGTATACCAGCTATCGTAGTAATTAATAAAGGCAATTGATTTTATATCATTGGAAACCTTTTCTAATAAGTCATAATCCTCTATCTCTTTTGTAATATCTAAGTTATACATGTTACAAATCGTAGCGACTATAGCACTTCTAGCTAAAGAGCCTTGTGATATTAAAGTCTTAGGATAATACTTAAAAGATTCTTTAAACTCCTCTTGGATTTGATAGGCTAAATCATAAACAGCTCTAGCGTCTAATTCATTGGACATCAATACGCCTTTTCTAAATGTTTCGTCATTATCAAATCTAACCCAATCTATTTTATGAAACTCTTCTGACATCTTAGTATAATAAGGTAATCGTTTATTTAAGTACTCTCCAGTTTTCTTATCCTTTTTACCTAGTGCCGTAGCCTCTAAACCACCTTGAAATAATTGAGCTACGTCATAAGCCCATACTGTACGTATAGGATTACCTTCTTTATGAAAATAAAACTGTACTGAGGACCTAATTACATTTTTTATACCAAACTTATAACTACCAATATTTATCTCTACTACTGGAGGTACATCCCACTTATATTCTTTATTATTAAACTCTCCAGAGATTTTAGCAAATTGATATAAGGCTCTATTTCTATCCTCTTCTGATAAATAATATAAAAACTGTTTGAATAATACAAAGGGGTCTAACCTATTCCAATAAACTAGAGCTCTATCTTGTCTATCAGCATATCTAACTACTGAAAATAATGACTCTATCCAAGTAGCTTTATAATAATGATTATACTTTTGACCATTATAGAATCCTAAGAGCTTTAACTCAGAAGTTTTATAATCGGTTTCTAAATCTAGACCAATAACGTTTATCGGTTTCGAGGATATTTTATTAATATTAATAGTACCATACACTTTGATTAATGACGGATGTTTTATCTCTCTCCCCTCTATGTTTAAATATTGTTTACCTATAAATAACTCGTTATTACGTCTAGCCATTTTAAACTCCTTTATTTGATTAAAGCACTATAACTATATACAGCTGACTCTGTAACTTTATCGGCTGTTACTCTATCATGCCAATCGTCAATATTTTCATTTTCTATATAAGCATAAAATGCTACTGTATAGCCATAAGAAGCGTTAACATCAAACCCTTCTTTTAAATTAATCTTTTCAGCTTCTCGCTCGATAAAATCCGGAAACTCTTGCTCTTTGGCCCAGTTTCTCCAGTTATCTTGTCTAACGTCTCTATCTGATTTACCATACTTAACCTCTCTAGGTCTTTTTTCTGGAGTAATATATCTAGCTCTCTCTTCAATAAACTTATATGAAGACTTCTTAAGCTTTTGAGCTGTCTTAATATCGAGACCTTTTTCTCTAGCATATTGATATTTAATAATCTCCCTACGCTTTTTAGATAAAGTCTCTTTAGTGTACTCTTTAATCTTTGGGACTTTTTTAGGGATTCTAACCCCAGTCATTTCAAGGATAAACTTCTCGGAGTTACCTCTATATTTTCTAGCCGTTTTAGGCTCTACACCAGCATTAATTAAAGCTCTATAGATTCTACGCTCTTTTAACGCTCTAGGAGTGTTAGACTGTTTTTTAGCCATTATTTACCCCTCACTTGTTTTATGTCGTTTAGACGTCTCTCTTCTAGTGTTTGAAACTCTTTTACGTGTTTCTTTTGACTTTCACATAAAGAGTTTACGGTTGATAAAGCTAGGTCTTTATATTTATTAGCTTCTAGATAGCTAAACCCACACTCTACAAGTTTTCTGTACTTCATTCTACGTCTTTCATCTCTACTCATAATTGCACCTCCTTAGTGCTTAATTTCAATTTTCACAGCATTAGCTAAACTTATAGGACTTTTGGCCTTTGCTACTTTAAAATATGTTTGTTTGCTTGATTCTGTACAGTAACAATAAAACTGCCACCCACAAGCCCAGTACTCGATTTTATAAACTAAAGGAGTCTCTGTTACTTTAAACTCTAACTCTTCCATTTATATAACCTCCATAACAAACCAAGTATATCTCTTACCGTCTACAGAGCCTATAAAAGTAGGTTTATCTTTAAAATGACCGCTCTTATTAGTCTTAGTTTCAAAATAACCTTGTTTCTCTAAAAACTTTTTAGCGTCATATTCAGATTTAAACGATAATACATTACCGCCAATCATTAAAGGCTGTTTCTTTTTATTCAATAGATTAAACATTATTCCACCCCCTTTATATTAATAAAACTATTAATAACGATTAAGATAGTAAAACTACCTCCTAAGAATCCTAAACAAAACACTAATATTAATAATGACATCATTTTTTATACCTCTCTATGTATTTAACAGTCATTTCGTTAAACTTTTCTCTTGCTCTCTCTTCACAATAGTATTTATTTTTATACTTTACTACTCTCCAAGATGTATCTACGATAACTACTATATACTCTATATATGCTATGTAGCTATCTCCATTATGAAACCTCCAAATAGGGTGTTTCTCTATAGTAATTTGAAACTGATTTATGAGACTAGAGGCTATTACTTCAAAGCCTCTAGTCATATATTGATAATATGTTTTACTCATTATGCTATTAATACCAGAGTTATAACTAGATAATTTTTAACTCTAACTCTTCCAGTGTAACGCTCATATGTATTATTCTTTGACTTTAAAATTAGGAAATCTACATCCACTGTAACGGTCTCTGTCTCGTCCTTTTGAATTATCTCTGCTTTAATTACTTCAATATATTCAGATTGGTCTTCTATAGCTTTGACGGCTATCGCTAAGGCGTTTGTAATCATATTTTTAATCCCTTTGAAAGTATATCTGTTAAATGGTCTAACTCTATACGCTCATCTCTTGATAACAATCTGTTTGTATATGTATCTTTTATGTATAACACCATAAACCTATTAATAGATTTGTCTCGTAGCTCATTTTCAATAACATATTTTTCTAAAGTGCTACTTTGTACTCTTACAAAACCAGCCATATCTTTATTTTCAGATGTTAAAATAAATTTGATATCTTGATGATAAACATCTTTTTCTAGAATCCTATTTACGTTTTCATCATATTCTTTTTTGGAAATTTCTCTCTCTGACCAACCACTATTTGAGTAGTATTTTCTACCCCTCTTGTAATAACTAACTCCATTATTTCCGGTATACATGATATTAATCTCCTTCTCCTCATCTCATCAGATACACTTTAAGAGGTAGTGTATGACTAGGCCTAGCCTAGTTTCGATTTAGTGAAATTGTACTGGTAAATCATAATCTTTATTAATAGATTTGTCTTGATTTTTTGGATACCATATTAATTCATTTAAATCTTCAGCAGTAATTTCTTTTACCTCAAAACCGTAAACATCATTTTTTAAGTTTGTTTCTTTTAAATAACGGTTTAAATCTTTTCTAGTCCTAAATACTTCCACACCGTTTGTAAATCCTAAACCCACCACATTTTTTGTACTCCATTTAATAATATAATAGTTTCTCATTTTAAGTCTCCTTTTCTGAGGGTGTACCCCTCCCCCTCAAGCTGTTTCTTTGAGGTAGTTTCATTTTATCAAAAAAGCCCTATGGAGTCAAGGGCTTTGATGAAAGTTTATTAAATATTTTTTGACCGTCTGATTTTACAGTACTATTTGTAACTAATTCTTTAGTATCAAAATAAGGAAATAACGGCCTACCGTCGAAGTTAAACGTGTTTATGTATTGGTAATAGTTATGTAAGTCAAATAATTCTACAGTAGCTGTACCTTTTATCTGATTTCCATAGATATCCTTAATTTCTGAAAACTGAAACATGTACTTTGTATAGTCTCTCAGAGGTTTAGCTACCTTTGAAAAAAATTGGCTTGACCAGAAAACGTAGATATTACGTTTACGTATTTGAGATATAAAGATAGAAAACTCTTTTACATCCTTTTTAAATACATTATAAATGTTAGCTCCTACATGTCCCTCGTCCAAAAGTACTATACCGTCTTTTACCCAGTCTGGAAAATTAGCTAAATCCTCTACTGATATAGGTGTATATTCTATACCGTACAAAGTAAAGTTAGCAAATATATTTCTTTTCTCAGCGTTTGACCTAGCTAAGTAAGCTAAATATGTAGTCTTACCAGTCCCAAAGTCTCCAATCACACAAGAGATACAAGGCTCAGCCATATTATTTACCTAAGAATCTTGAGCGAGGCTCTGGCATTTCAAAGTCTACGCTTGGTTGCATACTTTTAGAGACTTGTACAAACTCTTTACGGCCTTGACGTTTCTTAGAGACATTTAACTCTTTAAATCTCATAGAGACAAACTTAGCTATAGGAGATTTAAATCTTCTCGCGTAAGCGTCCAGCTGAGTTAGAGCTATAATCTCAGCTGTATTTAATTCAGTTTTTAATTCAATATCTTTTTTACTGTAAACCTCTTCTAGTAACCTCTCCAAGTGGGCTGTATTGCTAGGCATTTGCTCAGTTTGAATTGGTTGAAATACGTTGTCTAGACTGTCTCTAGATTTAAAGTTATTTATTTCTAAATCATGGTCTTTAACCTTTTTAGCCATTGTTAGCCTCCTATTCTAAAAGCTTCTAGAGCTTCTCTAATTTCTTTTAATGAATCTGATAGAGTCGTAAACATGAATATTAGACCTAAAAGAGACATGATAGATAAACCTATAGAAATCATAAATAATTTATCCATACTTCCAGTAGCCTTCATTAGAGAGTCAAATACTCTAGTCTCTGCATATTGATATAAACCCTCAGAGGTCATATTTAACTTAGCTGTAAAGTTAAGAGGATTAATAGGAGCTACTGTATCGTATTTATACATGTAACAGCGTCTATTTTTCATATAGAAAATGTTTTCTGAATCTATGATAAATGTTTTTTTATCTACAGTTACAGCGTTATTTTTTGGTATTACCCAAAACTCTTTTGATGTATGGTCTGGATAATGTATTAATAACTTAATGCTTTTCTTTTTCTTAAAATGTTTGTTTACAAAATTACTCATTTTCTTTTCCTCCCAGAAATTAGATACTCAATAGCTAGAGGTATCCATAATATTTCACAAGCTATAATAGTCAAAATCGCTATCACTCCATATACTCCTACAATCATCATTTTTGATAACTTACCTTGTAACGTGTTAGGTAAAGCTTTAACATACTCTCTTTTAAGAGTAGGATATTTTTCTTTAGCCCAATCGTACATATCATCAAATTGAGTAATTGAAACTATAAATCCGATAAACAAATAAATATATAGATATATCATACTAGTATCCTCCAGCGAAAGTATCATAAACTAACCAAATAATAGCACCGATAAATACAATTAATACCGGTACAAAGCTTAAATACTGATATCCTAACGATACTATACAGCCTATAGCTAGTAAGTTAAAGATAGTGATATCGGTTTTGTATCTCATAAAAATGAAAAACATAGTCATGAGTCCTAATAATAAAATCAATGTAGTTTCTAAAGTCATTAGTCTGTCCCCCTTACCCAAGAAGCTAGCATAAATATAGCTACAAATCCAAACGGTATAAATAGTAATACATTTAAAAATGTCGGTACACCATATAACCTAAATGTTAAGAGTCTAAACATAGTTTGTAATAATCCAAAAGCCGATACTAAATTATCGTCTGGAAGCGTTACATCTACGCTTGTCCCTTCACTATAAGCTATCTCTACAGAATTAGCTAAAAGTACTGTAAAGGATATAGTTAGTACCATGATAAATACCCATGTATATTTACTCATTTTAAGACCTCCATTTCATAATCCCTAAAAATAAAGCTATATCTACTAATACAAATAAGATTATCGCGTACGGTGTTAACCAACCCATATAACCCCATAAAATAGTTAGAGCCATAAATAGGATTAAATTAATTAAATCTGGCGCTCCTATAGCTGATAACAATATAACTAAACCTATTAAGATAAACACGTACAGAATCATAAATCCAGCGTTATTATATAATCCAAAATTATTCATAACTGTATTAATAAGATTAGGCGTTTCCTCTGTAGAAATGATTGGTAACCATTTAGCATAAATGGTTAAATCGTTTGTTATAGGTGTACTTGGATTAAATGGAGTAGTAAAATTAGCGTCTAAATACCAACCATCAAACGTGTTTCCAGCTTTAGTAACTATACCGCTAAAAGTCCAGTCTTGAAGATTGTTTAATACAGTATCATTATACTCTACGTTTAATACTGGTAAGTAGCATACTTGCCATGTACAATATGTAAATTGTCCTCCGTTAAGTGTTAAATCTACTTGATGTACGTTTCTACGCCATAAAGCATAGTAAGTTTGATTGTTTGTTACTGGTATCGTGTAAATGTCTACTACGCTATAAGGCTCATCAAATCCTATTACATTTACGCTTGCATAAAATGAATCATTACTCCAACCTAGAAACTCATAACCTAATCTAGTAGGAGCTGTAAATGTACTTAGATATTGATTTGTATATTTGTTTTGACTCGCTACAGCTGAGCCGTCATTTACATCAAAACTAACTGTATATAAACTAGCTACCTTTACCCTAATAGATATTTCAGCTTGAGGATAATTTAAATATGGTATACTTCTATTTAATCCATTATAACTAAGTAATAAGTACTCGGCTTGGAAGTCTCCTCCAGTTTGACCATAAACTATATTATTAATAGTTATGTTTTGTAACTTAATATTTAATAAGGTTTCCGATTGATAGTTAAAGAGGTCTATAATCTCCCAAGGTCCACCAATACTAACCTCGAAACGCCATAAATTACCGTCTGGAAGTGTAGTATCTATACCATTAGTAGCTATCTCGTTAGCTATTGCTCCTAGTAAGATTTGAAACTCTTCGTCATTAGTAGCTATAGGCTCTATTTCAGCTTTTACGAAGTCATAAAAGTAGTCTAAATTATACTGTCTATTGTTATTAGTATAACCATTAAAATAGTAATAGTCTTCATCTGGGCTATAAGTCCAAACATCATGAGTAAATGTATAATCTTCTAAAGCGTCTACGTAGTAACTAGCTGGGATATAGTAAAATCCTAAGTCAATTACGTTATTTCTGTATAAGTTATCAAAGTCTACTACGATAGTCTCTATAGGATTCTCAATCCCTCCTATATAATAAGTGGCAGAATCTGCTGTAAGAAAATACTGGGATGTGGCATTTATAGCATAATTAAAAGTGCCGGTATAAGTTAAGTTTTGAAAGGTAATTACAACCTCGTCGAAACTATAAGAGCCTAGATAATTATGAAAATAATTTTCATCAAAAACTGGAAAATTAGCGTTACTACCAGCTTTGGCATAATCAAATACACCAAACTTAACAATATTTCCAGCTGATTCTGGGATATTTAATCTAATCCCTCTCTGATTTACATAAATAAGATACTCGTCTATGTTAGTAGCGTACTCTGTAGCGTCCGTTGAAATACTTCTAAGATATTCAATATGGTAGTTTAAACTATTAGCCGTATAATTAGGACTAGAAACAGCTAACTCGTCGACTGTATTAGTCCAAAATACTTGTGGACTTACATCTCCTATACCGTTAGTAAAATTAAAATATGTATCCCAATAGTTATTATATTGATTATTAATATAATCGTTATAATCTATACTGGAAGCTTGTATTTTTACACTAAATAGTACTAGAAACGTAAAACTTAAAAACATGATTAATTTTTTAAACATATTAAGCTCCTCCTTTAATCATGAAATATATAACTCCTAAGAGTATTAATCCTACTATAATAACTAGATAAATAGGATACCAGCCGAAGACTGTAAACATAACAAATAATACCATATCAACCATTAGGATAGAAAACGTCTCTACTCCCATGATAAATAAAATAATAGATATTGAAACCATTAAAACTAAGCTAATTAGTATTTTTATATAATCTCCTAGTCCAAAATCATCTAACCAATCGTTTATTTTTTCTATAACAGTCCTATTGTCTGGTATAACCTCTTCTCTGGTGTATGTAGCTTCCATTGAGTAAAACAATAACAATGTTAAACCATTAGACCATACAGAATCTGTTTGATATTTATAAAAATATGTGTCCATTTGGGTAACAGTTAGGGCGGATATGCCGAGAGATGTTAAATCAATAGCGTGATTACTATATACATATCTCATAGAAAATGTAGTGTTAGCGTCTGCAATTTGTATACTTGAATTTGCTATATTAATAGTAACAATTCCCTTTTGTATTTTTCTATCTAGTATAGTATTAGTAGGTAAATAATTAGAGCCGTTATTATACATAATATATGTTGTATTATTAAAGTTTTCAACATCAAACCTTAAATATAATTTTGTCCCTACTTGTAATGTCGTATATTTATACGCTACATCCCATTGGTTGTTAGCCAATATTTCAAGTCTATTATTTACTATTTGTAATATTTCAAAAGCCCCACTATAAAACTCTATTGTAGAATTGTTATAATTAGGGTTAGTAAATAAATTACCCAACTCAAACACTTCTCTTAACGTGTGGTTGTTTAATTCGACGATAGGTATTTCATTAGGACTTTGTTTATAAGCGGTCAAGCTAAACCAAGTGGCGTTTGCTGGCGGTGTAACGTTTATAGTAGTATCATTTAAATACTTAGTACCCTCATAACCTCCAGAGCTAGGATTATAATAACCCAAATAAACCGTATCAGACCAAAAAAGAATATGACTAAAATAGAGGTTATTTAAAGTAATCATATCCTCTCTGATTCTAACTCTATTACTTGACATATAATTTGTATTAGTTAAATAATTACCGTTATTAATATCCCATTCTTTATTATCTGTATACGTAAGCGTGTAATCTATAACCTCTGTAGCTCCAAAAATTGTTATAGAGCTTAAATTAAATATAATACCTAAAAACATTATTACAGCTAGTAATTTTTTCATATTTTCGTCCTCCTTGATTTTATTCTAGCTTCTTACCCTCATAATGTCAAGGGTAAAATAAAAGAGACCTAAATATAGGCCTCTTAATTTAGACTCTATTAGTCTCTATTCATATACACATACGCTACAATACCGACGATTAAGACGATAACGTAAAGAGTAGGTACTAAATCGACTAACGGAGCAACTGGAGATAGCTCTAAAGCTCCACCAGTACCAGTTAAATCGGCTGAAAAGCTCGCTACAACTGGTAGCAACGCTAACCCAATTACTGAGCCAATCATTGCTTGAATTAAACTCTTGACCATGTTTTTCTCCTCTCCGACAACTCTTAAAGGTTATCTATTTACAATTACAATATACCACCGTTATTATAGGGAGTCAATTAGTTATCAATACTATTATATAAAAACATGTAGGGCTCT
>JAVERS010000049.1:0-11599 GCA_034007015.1 Desulfuromonadaceae bacterium | reverse complement strand
CTCCGCTGGGCCGGCGCTGTTGCCTGAACCACATCCATTCGCGGCGCTTTTTCTACTCCGCCCCTGAATCTAATACCGCCAAGGTAAATTTAAAGCCATTCTTCTGCAAAATCTCACGTCCGCGAATACTTATATCGGCAGTGAAGTTAAATTGTTGCTGCGGATCGACTGGATACGCTCTAACCTTATAATGCGTGCCCCAAGGTTTCTCCTTCAGTACCACCACAATAGGCTCGTTAAGAGATACATACGCACTGCTCAGAGCAACGTCGTACAGGATATCTCGCACTTTGCCCCCGTCATGATGTGGATCAAGATAAAAATCGGTTACCGTTTGCAGCCGAGGCGTACCATTGTTGGCGTTGGCGACCACTTCATTCCATATCTTCAGGTGCGGGATGTGATACAGCGTATCATCTGCACTGGTAACCTGCACCGTGCGCAACCCCACATGGGTTACCTCGCCGTACACACCTCCAATCTCGATCCAGTCGCCGCTGCGGTACGGGCGCTCTGCCGTAGCGACAATCCCTGCAATCAGACTACTGGCATAGTCCTTGAGGGCAAATCCAAGAGCGATCCCCAGAGAACCAAACAGTGCCACCATATTCTGCAGCGAGGGTTCGATAATGATAGGAACGCTGAGAAGAAATGCTAGAATTATGATGATTAGTCGCAACAGCGGCACCAGCGCTAAAATGTAATGCCGCCGTTGATCGTGCAGGCGCGCGGCAATCCACGGGAACACCTTCTGCAGGACCATGGTACTTGCTATGGCAACTGCCAAGATCAGGGCAAGGTGCAGCATTGCGGATGGATCGAGGGAATTGAATATATCCGCGATCTTTACTTTTTCCATCTGTTTTACCCCCAAAACTGATCTATTAGGTAGTTGCGCTCGCGCAGGTAAGTACAGGTGCCAGCATACCCGAGCGGAGCTACATACCAGAACTGCTCACACTCCTCGACAATTCCCCGTCCCTGAAGACGCAACAACGTTGCCATTATGCGCGCATGCGACATGGGCAGGAGCTGGGGAAGCAATTCCTCCGGCAGTCCTCGATGTAAAAGTAGAGTGTGGAGGATAAGGGCAACACTGTCCGTGCCATCCGCGGGAGGCAGTGGACTTGCAGGCAAGGGAGCAACCCATACAGTGGGGGCGGCGTCTTCCTTGGATTCACCAACGTCCGCACCACCCTCTTTAGTTTCCGCCGATTCCGGTTCGGAGCGCAGAACATCGCGCCAGTAGCGCAGCGCCAGCCCCACATTGCCGCGCGTACGCACCGCAAGCTTTACCATAGCCGCACTCACCTGTGCATCACTCCCATCTTCGGCACAGAGCACCGTGTCGCCACTGCTTGCGTTCTTGAAAGTGTAAGGGGTACGGATATGGGTCACGCTCAACTGACGCAACAAGCGGGTCAGACGTGCACCATCAAACGCCTGCAGTGTAAGAACGCTGGAAAACTGTGCTGGCCACACATGTTGCAGATATGCCCACGCCCAGCTATCACACCCTATAATCCCCGCACCGTAAGTTCCACGCAGCGCCTGTTCGAGAAAATGACGCACCAGATTGAGCCCCTCGGCATGACGCACATAGCAGCGCTCCAACTCGGGCAGCACCCAAGGCTGCTCTCCAGGTTGCGGAATTTGTTCCCACGTGCGCTTGTACTGCAGAATCTCAACATAGCTGGGCGCTTCAAAACATGAAGCCTGGCGTGCCGCGGCCCAGGCACGTAAAATCTTGGCATGCCCGCTCCACGGCGCCCCAACCACAAAAACCACCTTAGGCTCTCCGGCAGCCCCACTCCAGCCGCCAAGGGCTTCCTCCAGCGCTGACAAAGCGCCGCTCCAATCCACCGGACCGGTGAGGAGCTGTAAAAACTCGGCAGGCAGACGCTGCAGTTCAGATTCCGGCTTGAAAGGGCTTTCCTCCTCCGCTGAATCACGCTTGAATATCCGCTTAACGGCATCCCAGCGGCGGACAATATGCTCTGCGCCACTTTTAGGTGCAACAAATGCACTCGGTGAAACAAACTCCCACAGTGGGGGTGCTTCACCCTCTGCAGATGCGGCAGATTTCGGTGTTGGTGTTTGCTTCCCCATATCACCTTCCTAAACTAAAGTAACTGTTTCGCTCTACTCTTTACCCAGATGTCCTGTGGCGACAGTGCGATTCACCACGCTCAGTCGCATCCACATAAAAAATTGACCTGCATCAATGGCGCCACCTTCTCAGCATGGCATAATTTCAGCCCACGCTAGAGCAACACGCAACAATTAAACACCAAAACTTCCCCTAAAGGAGCTGCAACATGTATCTCAACCTTCGTGCTATGCGCACCAATCTGTTTCACTATAGCGGTATCATATTCATAGCTGCCCTAATGCTCCTCGCCTCCGGTGGTATGAAGGTAGCGCAAGCCAACTCCACCATCCAATGCCACTGCTTCCAAGAGCGCATGTTTGACACGAAAAAACCCGGAGCTGCAGACGCCTACTATCTCGCTACCACCCACAACGCCTTTTATGCTCAGGCTGGGGGAGCGAGCAAAAAAATAATCGTGCGCGCGCGCCAGCGCGGCTTGCACGAAGAAGATCTGTGGCTCGCATTTGCATTAAGTCAAAACTACACTAATGAACTGGAACAACTGCTCACAACCAGACTACAGCATACCAGCTGGGATGACACACTGAAAGTAGTAGGGATCGAGGCCGATACCCTAAGCCTTGAGCTCAAGCGCGCCCTGCAGGGAGAACCAAGCAACATAACAGAGGAAACCCTGATGCAGGCTCTGGTGCAACATAACCTTGCTGATACCGTTCAATTACAGGAACTACTCGAGCTCAACGCAAGTGCGAAGGAGTTTCTTGCCAGCATTCTGCTCCAGCAATATGGTAAGCAGAGCGCATCCGAATATCTGCGCCTGGTGCGCAGCGGTGCGCATTGGGACTGGCTCATGCATGAAGCGGGGATAGATATAGCCCAAGTAGAACAGCTATGGGCCTACGCTCTTGGGCTAAAAACCTAAGGCGCTGCGCCACAGCCACAGATAACAAAATCGGGCAAATAGTATGTTTAGAACAGCTACTATCTGCCCGATTTTTCGTGTTGTTTATTGCAGTTTCTCCTTACAGAACAACTCAGCCCTGACAGGATTCTAGATATTC
This sequence comes from Desulfuromonadaceae bacterium, assembly GCA_034007015.1. GTDB lineage: Bacteria > Desulfobacterota > Desulfuromonadia > Desulfuromonadales > Desulfuromonadaceae > JAIVHC01. Next base: position 8,425 of record JAVERS010000049.1, on the reverse strand, counting down.
TTTCAATACCACTGCCTGATTATGCTCCGGGTCGCGCGCGCCATAAATCAGGGTAAGGCGCTTGTGCTTCACACCCTTAAGCAGCTCTGCGCCCAGCCTGTTATCCTTTAACTCCGCAAGGTAGCGCACCCTAAACTCCTCCCACTTTGCCGGATCGTGGTCAAACCATTTGCGCAGCTCCGTCGAAGGGGCGATCTCCTTGTTCCACTCATCCAGAGCCAATTTCTGCTTAGATACCCCGCGCGGCCATAGGCGGTCGACCAGAACGCGATAGCCGTCTGAGGGAGCGGAGTCCTCATACGCACGTTTAATCTGAATCTGCATAGACTTGCCTTTCTGGGTCATCAGCCCGCCTAGGGATGATTCTTCTTCAGTTCTGCGATCTGCTGTCTAAGTTCCTTCTCTTTGTTCCAGGCTTTGGTAACGTCGCGCAGGATGGAGGCCATTCCGGTAATTTCGTTGTCGTCATCTCGCATAATAATCATTGAAAAGGCACAGGAAAGCTGACTACCATCCTTACGCAGGGCCGGAACCGAAAGTAACTCGTATTTGCCGTAGCGAATTTCTCCGGTTTCTATGGCGCGGTTATATCCATCCCAGTGGCGCTGGCGCAGACGTTCTGGAATGATCAGGTCTAGAGATTGTCCTATCGCTTCAGCAGCGCTGAAGCCGAAAATGTGTTCGGCCCCTTCATTCCAGAGGCGAATAATCCCCTCGCGGTCAGAAAGCAGGATCGCGTCGGGCGCATGTTGAATAATCTGCATGTACTCTTTACAACCAAGCGCTGTAGACATATTTTTCCTCCTAGAGGTACAGGTTAAAAAAGTTTATTTTCCTCCCACTCTACAGATGCAAACCAGTGTTGCATTTGACTGAAGTCAAAAAAACCGCTCTAACTTGACAATAGTTTGGGTAACAGCTTTGATACTTAAAGAATAATACCAGTTGCGGGGTGGATGTACATGAAGCAACCAAGCTAAATCTTATTTTACTTGCCAGCATATGGAAAAAACATGGAATTTACAGATCTAGAGCGCGCATGCGCAGTTTTTGGCCTGAGAGATAAAGCGAGTTATGCAGAAATCAAAAAACGGCACCGGGAACTGCTCCGCCAATACCACCCAGATCACAATGCAGACGTTGATGGAGAGATGATTCGACGTATCAATGAAGCATACGCGATATTGGAGGAGTATTGCGCCAACTACCAGTTCAACTTCAGTAAAGAGGAGTTATTCGAGCAGCATCCGGAAGCGCGCTTGCGCGACCAGTTTGCCTATGACCCCATATGGGGCGGCGCCGCACAACAAAAACCGCAAAAATAAGGTTGCCACGGCGGCAAAGGATAACTCCTAACAGCGCACAAACTGGCCGCCCCCTGATAGATTGAAAATTTCGAAAAAAGTTCCACCTGGATTGATAGATGTCAATTTTATGGGTAAGCTTCAGAGGTAAAATGCAAACCTTGGGCAGACATCAAAACTGAGGAATGCAGCACAATATATTTATTTACACTAACACAGGGAGACAAAAGCTATGGCGAAAACAGTATGGGTTGACGAGGAAGAGTGTATCAGTTGCGGGTTGTGTATAGATAATCTCCCCGAAGTGTTCAGGTACAACGATGAGGGCAAAGCTGAAGCCTTCGATAGCTCCGGCGCCAGTGAAGATGAAATTCAAAGCGAAGCGATCGACCAATGCCCGGTGGAATGTATCCACTGGAAGGAATAGGAGCGAGAACTTCCATGTTGCCCGTCAGGAGCTAAGCACTTGATCTCACTGCCAGGGAGCGGACCCCCAAGGGTTCGCTCCAGCTGTTGTTTAACCGCAGCGCTAGTTCAGCATAATCAAGGTACCATCTTACGATCCAAGCTTCGGTACTGCACCGCCTCGGCCAGATGAGGTTGGAGAATATTCTCTGCCCCGGCCAGATCGGCAATGGTGCGGGCAACCTTGAGGATCCGTGCGTAACTACGCGCCGAGAGCCCCAAACGGTCGGTCACCATCTCCAGGAGCTTATCCCCCTCGGCATCGATAGGACAAAACTTGCGGATATGCCGCGCTTCCATCTGGCTGTTGGAGTGGATGTTAAGCTGAGCAAAGCGCTGTTGCTGTATGACACGTGCAGCTTCCACACGCGCGCGGATGGTGGCGGAACCCTCAGGCTGGTGCTGTTGTGACAACTCCTGATACGGGATGCGCGGCACCTCTACATGTAGGTCGATACGATCTAGCAGGGGGCCGGAAAGGCGGTTGCGATAGCGTTCCAGGTTGGCAATGGAGCAGGTGCATTGATGCTGGCTATCGCCTAAATAGCCACACGGACACGGATTCATCGCCGCCACCAGCATGAATGAGGCTGGATAGGTCAAACTCATGCTTGCACGACTGATAACTACCATGCCGTCTTCCAGGGGCTGGCGCAGCAACTCCAATACATTTTTCTTAAATTCAGTTAATTCATCTAAAAAAAGTACACCTCGGTGCGCTAAGGAGGTTTCACCGGGGCGCGGATAACTGCCGCCTCCAACCATCCCTGCATCGGAGATGGTGTGATGTGGTGCCCTAAAAGGGCGCTGGGTTATCAGGGCATCGCGCTTTGCCAACAGCCCGCACACAGAGTGGATTTTGGTGGTTTCGAGCGCTTCATCAAAAGTAAGGCGGGGGAGGATAGTGGAGATACGCCGCGCGAGCATAGTCTTACCACTTCCGGGGGGACCAACCATCAGCATATTGTGGCCGCCGGCGGCGGCCACCTCGAGAGCGCGCTTCACATGCTGCTGCCCGCGCACCTCAGAAAAATCCGCCATCCCAGTCTCAACTTCAGGATCAAAAACCTCGGGCACTGGCTCCGGCTCGATGCGGCATTCGCCGTTGAGAAACCCCACCACTTCGCTGAGATCGCGCACTGGATACACGGGAAGATTGTTCACTACCGCCCCTTCGGGAGCGTTCTCCTGTGGGAGGATAAGACCATCCACATCCCATTGGTGTGCAGCGCACGCCACCGCCAGACATCCATGCACCGGCTTGATCCGTCCATCAAGGGAGAGCTCTCCCATATAGAGATAGCGGCGCGCATTCTCCTTCAGAGTACCAGTTGCACTCAGTATTCCAATCGCAACCGGCAGATCCAAGGATGCGGCATCCTTGCGGATATCGGCTGGAGCGAGGTTAACCGTAATGCGGCGGACCGGGAAATCGAAGCCACTGTTTTTAATTGCGGACTTCACCCGATCTTTACTCTCTTTTACTGCCCCTTCCGGCAACCCCACCGTAGCAAACTGGGGCATCCCCTGACTTACATCCACCTCCACTTCAACTGGATATGCGTCGATACCGATTAGTGCCCCTGAATATAAACTTGCAAGCATGTCCCACCTGTGTGTTGACGATAATTATTTAAAACTAACCGCATCAATATAACAGGAGGATTTGCATGCAGCAAACAATGTTTTTGAAATAGAAACAAACAGGCCGCACCCCGACAGCGCTGGAATTCGGCCCGTTTTTGGCTTATGGGGTGTTGGTGCTTCTGTATCAGAGCACCTTGAGCCCCTCTTTTTCCATAAGTTCAATGCCGTAGTCGATCGCAACAGCATAGGACATATTGGTCATAGCCTTCACGGTCTTGCTTCCATCGGTGTAGTCCAGCGCTGCACTGGTTGCGTCGAAACGTCCGTTGACAATTCCGATCACGAGTCCATCTTCTACCCTACCAGTGGGCCGCCACGGTCTCCGTCGTGAATCATATTATCGAACAGTAAAATTTTACTCTTCATAGACTGATGGGGGTAAATTCGTTCCCCGGGGGCGCTGGCACTACAATCAGATGCGCGATAATATGGGATACTGAGAGCAGGTAGAGACACGTGCAGCTTCTGGCGTGCCCGGCTCTACCAACGGGGAGGCGACAAAATGAAACATCGGTTCCGCCACCCCATAAAACAACGGGCCAATCCCCATCCCGGCGGAGATAAAAAACACCTAGGGATGCACATTGAGGTGAAATCATCCCCCCTCTTCCGAATTTTTGCGATCGTTTTGCTCCATACACATAGCTCCCACATTTAATATGCTCCCGCTTCTGGCGAGCAATATAGATTTTGAACCAGCTTTAAGTTCGCCACATCCATAAATCGTTAGCGCAGCATGTTAAAATCTGGCCCAATTCAGTTACATACAATAAAAAATAGCTTGAGATTACTAACATTTCAACACGACACATGCAAATCTGCCCCTACACATAAGCAGCATTCCCACACGCATCAGGTCGCACCAAACTGAAGTCGTGCGCGTACTACCCCTTGACGCTCACGTATAAACCAGGATAATACGCAAAATAAAACTATTATTTATCCCACTAAACAAGGAGATTTCCATGGACCTAATTAGAGTACTTTGTGCCATACTCCTCCCACCACTGGGTGTATTTCTGCAGGTTGGCATCGGTGGTGCTTTCTGGCTCAACATCATTCTCACTCTGTTCGGGTACATTCCTGGAATTGTGCACGCAATCTGGATTATTGCAAGGCGCTGAACAAGCTACGCGCAGGTGGAAGGGCACCACCTGCGCTGTTGCCTCTTTCTTTCATCTAAACCACTCCACACCTTCGAAGGATTCCCACCCATGCCACATAGGGCTAATTTTACCTCTACATTTGCTGAATCTGAGTTATCTACGCCTGCATCCAGAGCACAAACCTGCCGCACCACAAACCATAGCTAAATGCTCCTCTCGCTGCTGCTACTGTTCAGCACGGCTTTTCTTGCCGCCACCATTCTGCCGCTTTCCTCCGAAGTGGTTCTGTTTGCGCTGCTGCGCGAAGGGTACGCACCTGCATTGTTGGTTGCTGTCGCGACTCTTGGGAACACTCTTGGTGCCGTGGTCAACTGGTGGATGGGGGTATATATCCTCCATTTTCGCCACCGACGTTGGTTCTATTTTAATGCACGCCAGATAGAGCGCGCGCAACAGTGGTTCCAGCGCTACGGCTTTTGGATCCTGCTGCTTGCCTGGCTCCCTGTTGGTGGGGATGCCCTCACCCTGATCGGCGGCATCATGCGTGTCCCCTTGTGGCTGTTCTTGCCGCTGGTCGCCATGGGTAAAGGGCTACGCTACATTGCGGTGGTCTATTTTAATGCATGGTGGTAGGAGAGGAAGCACCGTAAGGGGCACACTGTGGCGTGCCCCTTACGGTGAAATTACCCTTAAGAAGAGGTGTCTTTACTGCAGGGGGATACTGAGGAGATAGCTGGCTTCATTGCTGTCGAGCAGATTGCCTACGTCGGTTGCAAGCATGTATGCCTGGCCGTTGGCAATGCAGATCCCCTGGAGAGGGCGCTCAAGCCTATCTCCCACGGAGCCTTTAATTACCATGCCGTTGCGGTATTTAAACACCGCAAGCCAACTGTTATCTATGGCAGAGGCGACCCCCACACTGCGCAGGATATTGCCATCTGCAGCTGGTGCCACAATTTCTCGCCTACCATCGCCATTCAGATCTGCCGCCACCGGCGCAACCTCAATGCTGGCATTGTTAATCATCGGATTCTGGGCATCGGGGTCCACGTCATAGGTCACAGTAGAGACCGAACCGCCAATCTCGCTGCTCGATTTGTAGATCTGCTCCGTACCCTGGAATATATACAGACGCCGTTTGCGTATATATATCGCCTCCACCTTGCCATCCCCAGTTATGTCAGCAAGGAGTGCACCAAAAATCTGAAACGAGCGTGGCAGCACCATCGGTGGCGGCGATGCCTCAAACTTACCGTTGCGCAACGTCAACGCATCCACACGCCTGCCGTAGAAGTATTCACGTTCGAACTCTTGCCCCAAAAGCAATTCTGAACGCATGTCCCCATCGACATCAAACCCTGCAACCATACGGGGATAACCGCGAATCACCGGCGCAAGGGTAGAGCCTTCCAGCTTGAGCAGATCGGTGCTGATTTGCTCATCATGCCACACCGTAACAGCGAGGTAAGCTTCCCCCGCCTCGGGCTGATACCAGCTCAGCGACAAGATTTGCCCCATAGTGGTGCTATCACCAGTTGCAACCAATTCCAGCTTTTCCTCTACACTAAACACCTCAATGGTTTCGCCATCAGTGGTAGCGAGGAGAAGCTTTCCGTCTACCTTCTCAAAGTCAGCCATTACGGTTTTTTTCTTAAACTGTCCAACCTTATTGAAGCGGGGAAACTCCATATTAAAGATATCGACACCGGTAGTTGCTTGCGCTGTTTCACCCGAGGGTGACGCTTCATACTGAACTGCGCCCTTACCCGCTCCCGACGTTGCAAGTGCATTCACTGCGGCGCCCCCCACTACGGCCACCCCTGCACCGCCTGCAGTTGCACTGGAAGTACCCTTAACCACCGGGGCTGTAATGAGATTGGTAGGGATGCCCTGCGCCGCCACTGTAGTTGGTTTCTCCGGCGCATAAGAGCGGATCAAAACCCCTTTACTATCGCGCACCTCAAGACCATTGGGAGTCACGGTGAAAAACAGATCCGCAATGGTGGCACTCATGCTCTCCTGCCATTCCAGCTGTGGCAGCGCACGCCTCAGATCGGCGTACATCGCTTCGGACACGCCAGTTTCATCTTTAAATATCGCACTCAGGTTGCTAAAGCGCTCCAACTTTGTCCCCGCGTCGATGGCGGCAGAGGCCTCAGCTTCAAGCACCTTTGCGTAAGAGTAGCCGGTTTTAACCTGGGTGACCTGAAGCACCGCCATGGTTTTATCCAGCGTGCCGAGGATCTTCTTCGTCACCGGATGGACTATCTGCGCCCCCTCCTCTACCACCGCCAGCAAATCCCCCACCGCCACTCCGCTGGAACCATCCAGATCGATAATATATTCATCGATACTGGCTGCCATCACCACTACACCGGAGGTGGGGGAAAAATCTTTCTCAACTTTCTCAACCACGCTCGCAAGAGCAGACACACTCAGCAGCACCCCTGCTAACAACGCCGTTACCGTGAAACTGAAGTTCTTCAACTTGAACCCTCCATATGCCAAATTCAACATGTTGTTCGCTTTTTTTACCAAGCATCAAAAATACGTTTTATCGAATTATAGCGCGATCGCCTGGGACTGCCCACACTCAAACTGAAAACCAACAAAAAAGCCGGGCGCTATGGGCCCGGCTTTTTTATTCCTACATATACAACATTGTTTAGAACTTGTAGCGGATACGGGAGCTGATGATATAGATATCCTCATCAGAGCTACCATCGCGATCGATCTCATAGTAATCCATGGCGTTATCAGTAATCAGATAACCGCCCTGAAGAGCTACTTCAGTATTGCTGAACAGCTGGTAACTGGCATACGCATCAAACTCCACCCCAATCTTATCGTTTTTACGCCACTTACCGTTATTGTCGCTGTATTCAATATCTTCTGCAGTCATCAGATACAGTGCCGCAGCCCCAACTCTGAGCTTATCCGACACTTGGTAGTCATAGCCGAGGCGGTTCAGGATCAGACCTTTATCCTGCAGATAGGGTGAGGCAGAGAAATAGTCGTCATCGGTATAACCTTCAAACAACACCACGGAATACTCAGAGTTGATGTCAACATCGGTAGCGACAAAGGCGTCGAGGTCGGTATCAGTAGGATCATCATCACCAGACGCATACCAGAAGGTGTAGGTGAGCTTCCCTTTGCCAATGTGCATCCCTACATCGAAGTGGGCAAAGTAACCACCGAAATCATAGTCATTCATGAAATCACCAGTCTGGAACATGAGGTCCCAGTTGGCAAAGAAGTCACCCTCTTTCCAGCTGCCGTCGATGCCGAAGGTGTAGAGATTCAGGTCTGCAGGGGTACCATCAACGGCAAAGCCCTTGACGTAATAGTGAGAAATATCACTGAAGCCATATCCATCACCGGTTCCAACCCCATCACTGTGCTGGTACACCGCGAAGAGCCCGAGTTTGGTTCCTGCATACGGCTTCAGGTCGTAGCGCACATACAAAGAGTCAAGATCTTCAAAGTCGTTATCGCCGGGCGAGGCAATCACCTCATACCCACGATACCAACCCACAGTCAAATCCCCGGGACCTGCCGCCACTTTGTAGTCAACCCCGGTTGCGGTCTCAACCCAGAAGAACTTGTTGATGTTTACCGGCATCAAGCCCACGCGGGTGCGCCCCTGCCCTAAAGCAAAGTCGATATACGCCCAGCGCGTCTCTACGTTGACGCCGTCCCCGGAAAACTGCCCCCCTTTGTTGCTGTCACCAAACTGAATCCCCCCAACCTCAATGGCATACACCCCTTTGATGGCACCACCGTCACTGGCGATAGTGGTCCACAGGCGGTACTTGATCTCCCCCATGGTGTCGTTAGTAGTATCATCGGAAACAATTTGGTTGTCGTACGTTCTCCACATGTTGTTGTAGCTTGCCAGCC
>JAVERS010000048.1:0-11859 GCA_034007015.1 Desulfuromonadaceae bacterium | reverse complement strand
GTGTCTGCCTTGTCCAGAGTCACTGACTGTTCAGTAGCGTAAAAATCGCCAGACTCCATATGCGCAACACGACACTCAGATTTCTCTGGCCATGCTTTCATCATTCTGTGTGGGTTTTTCTGTGCATTTTTCTTAACTGCAGCAGCAGCGCGGCGGTCGGAGTTACCCTCACGCAGAACTGGGTTAACTGCGGAACCGAGACACTTTGAATAGCGCTCTTGCAGAGCTTTTTCTGCATCGTTTTTAGGCTCTTCAGGATAGTTCGGCACATCATAGCCTTTTTCTTGCAATTCCTTGATGCATGCCTGAAGCTGCGGTACTGATGCACTGATATTAGGCAGTTTGATGATGTTGGCTTCGGGATCCTGAGTCCAGTCACCAAGTTTTTTCAAATTATCTGCTACCTTCTGATCTTCAGTCAATTTCTCGGGGAAATTGGCGAGTACGCGACCTGAAAGTGAAATATCACTGGTCACTACTTCGATATCTGCATCATTGGTGAATCCTTGTACAATCGGCAACAACGAGTACGTTGCCAACGCAGGTGCTTCGTCAATTTCTGTCCAGACAATCTTCGACATGTTCTCTCCTTAATTACGTTAAACGATCATTACCCATGAACTGAATCAGACCAGTCTGTTCTGAGCACCAGTACCCTTCCTCAGTCCAGCAACAAAACTACCGACATCCACCTGATAATTATAAAGTGGTGAAACATCCATAGTGACACAACACTTTGCAACCTTCGGCGGGTCTGAAATTAAGATCCACTCGAAGCGGTGTATACAGTATACAGTAACCCCTTAAGTGTCAAGGGAAAAGCCGCGCCCTAAAACGTGGTTTATTTTAAGTAAAAGCAGCAATATCAGATGGTTTCAAGCTTATCGACAATTGCCCCCGCTATCCCGACATAAGTGCTGGGGGTAAGGTTTTGCAGATAGTGTTTATCTTCTGGCGCCAGAGCAAGATTCTCAACAAAGTCGCGAATAATTTCGGGAGTAATTTGGTGCCCGCGGGTAAGATCTTTAAGTTTTTCATATGGGTTTTCGATCCCCGCTTTGCGCATCACCGTCTGAATCGGTTCCGCCAACACCTCCCACGCGTTGTTTAAGTCGCGCTGGAGCACGTCTGTGTTGAGTTTAAGTTTCCCCAGCCCCTTCAGGGTTGATTGATACGCGATAAGGCTGTAGCCAAACCCTACTCCCATGTTACGCAGCACTGTCGAGTCAGTGAGATCTCGCTGCAGACGCGAAATCGGGAGCTTTGAGCTCAGATGTTGAAAAATTGCGTTGGCGAGGCCACAGTTGCCTTCAGAGTTTTCGAAATCGATGGGATTGACCTTGTGCGGCATAGTGGAGGAGCCTATCTCACCTGTTACGGTCTTCTGTCCGAAATATCCCATAGAGATATAAGCCCAAATATCCCGATTCAAATCAGTAAGGATGGTATTCCACCTGGAGATGGCATCAAACAGCTCGGCCATATAGTCATGCGGTTCAATCTGGGTGGTAAAGAGGTTCTGCTTCAAACCAAGATCCTCTTCGATCAGCTCCCGACTCAGTTCGCCCCAATCTACCTGCGGATACGCAGCAATGTGCGCATTGAAGTTGCCCACCGCGCCATTCAATTTACCCAGCAATTCCACTTCACCTATTTTGCGCTGTTGCTGGCGTAGACGCGCGACAAATACTGCCAGCTCTTTTCCCACCGTTGTAGGGGAAGCAGTCTGCCCGTGCGTGCGTGCAAGCATGGATACATCCTTAAACTCCTGTGCCTGTTGGGTAAGCTGAGTTATGATCTCCTGCTGCTGCTGTGCAACAACTGCCAATCCATCCTTAAGCATCAATGCGTGGGAAAGGTTATTGATATCCTCTGAGGTGCATGCAAAATGGATGAACTCCGCAATATCAACAACAGATGAATCCTTAAGCTGTTCTTTAATATAGTATTCCACTGCTTTTACATCGTGGTTAGTTACTGCCTCAATCTCTTTGATCCGCTGTGCCTCATCCGGAGTGAAGTTATCCACAATAGCGTGCAGGTGGGTTTTTTCTGCTGCACTTAGAGCACGGCATTCAGGGATATCTGCTGCCGCGCTTATCCTGAGTAACCACGCAATCTCCACCTTTACGCGATTACGCATCAGCGCATATTCAGAAAAACAATTTTGCAATGCTGTGACTTTATTCGCGTAGCGCCCATCTATGGGACTGATTGCTGTTATCATGTAAAAATCTCCTTATCCACCTCGTGGCCTGGTTTTTGTGCTTATGCGTGTATGTGTAGGTTAAGTGGCGCGTTAAAACTCCTACGTATTGACGTTTGCGGCGAGAATATACCCTACCCAGACCGCCAAAAGCAATAACTCCGAACCCTTAAGGGATAGCCATTTTAACTTGCTATATACATTTCTAACTTTAAGATTGGAGTGAACATTCGCTACATGTTATCGTTAATGCATTATTCTCTACGCATGAGCCGCGCGCGCCAATCTTTTGGTGGCACAAACAGCGCAGCGATATTATTATCAATACTGGTCACTTCCCTAAAAAGAGTATACGCAGACTTAAGTGGATAGGCGCAGGGATCCAGATTTTTCAAAACTTTGCTTTGCATGGAGGCACTAATGAAATTCATCCTTAAAACAGTCATTGCGCTGTTTGTTCTAGTTGTGATCGCATTTGGCGTGGGTATTTACTACATAGATTCTATCGCCAAAAAAGCCATTGAGTATGGCGGCACTGAAGCACTGGGGGTTAACACCTCGCTGGGCAGTATTGATATCGCCCTCATGGACGGGCGCACCTCTATGCAAAACCTGAACATTGCCAACCCGCAAGGCTTTGATGCGCCACATCTGCTACAACTTGGCAAAGGAACCCTGGCGATAAACCTCCAATCGCTTACACAGGATACGATCATCATCCCGGAAATCAGTTTCGCTGACCTTACCCTGAATATTGAGCAGAAAGATCGCACTTCTAACGTTAAAAAACTGATGGATGGCATGGGCACCAAAACCCCCTCAGACACAGATAAAGCTGATAAAAGAGGGACTCAGGATGGAGATAGTTCAACAGCAGCCAAACAGTTCATCATAAAACGTGTAGTTTTAAACAATATCAAAGTAAATGCAAAAATAAGTGCCATGAATAACGTTTTAACCAATGCCAGCGTCACCATCCCTTCCATTCAACTAAAGGATATTGGCCAGTCGTCTGATGGCCTCCCTTTGGAAGCGATAATCAAAGAGTTAGTAAATGCTATATTGAATGCTTCGATCAATAATTCGGGCACTCTATCCTCTTCCCTCTCCGGTCTGCTGGAAGGTAAAGCGATCAATATAGATAGTTTCAAACAGAACATCTCTGACCAGGTGCAACAAAAAGCTGGTGCTGAAATTGACAGAGCCAAACAGAAACTCCTCCAGGGAACACAACTCCCCGAGGGGGATAATAAGCTTCTCAATCAACAAACCGACGAAGCGGTAAACAAACTTAAAGGTTTGTTCAATAAGGAGTAACCCAACTACATGACTGATGAACAACGCGGTTTCAGCCTCGATCCGAGGCTGGCCGCTGACTGTATCAAGCTGGGGCACACCACCGCTGGTGAACTACTGCTGCTGAATAACCGTCTGTTTCGCCCGTGGCTTATTTTAGTTCCGTGCACTCAAGAGCAGGAGTTGATTGATCTGGAGCCGGAACAACTTCGCAGGGTTATGCAACAAATTGGGGATCTCAGCAGATTTGTGCGGTGCGAGTTTAATCCAGATAAAATCAACACAGCTACCATCGGCAACGTTGTGAGTCAGCTGCATGTCCACATTATTGCACGCTACCATTCCGACCCGTGCTGGCCTGCTCCAGTTTGGGGCTATACAGAGCACACAGAGACCTACACTTCCGCAGAAGTTGAAACTCTAATCTGTAGCCTGAAGAGCAGCACTACTGTTCTTGTCGAGTAGGTACGCATACTGCAACGGCGCGTTACACAAAAATAGCTGCTCCGGTTAATACCGTGAGCAGCTATTTTTGTGGATTTACCCCGGGCAGATCAGCGCTATTTTCTTTAGTTCGCGCCTACTTAACCCAAACCGTCTGGATGTTTACAAACTCCTTGATACCGTAATGGGATAACTCACGTCCGAACCCGGAAATTCCCACCCCGCCAAAGGGTAGACGCGGATCACTCTTTACCATCCCGTTTACAAACACCGCACCGGCGCGAATCTGCCCTGCAAACGTTTCCCCCTTGGCGGAATCAGCAGTCCACACACTCCCACCGAGGCCGAAAGGGGTATCATTGGCTACATAGAGTGCTTCTGCTTCATCCTTTACTCGGATAAAAATAGCCACGGGGCCGAAAAACTCCTCACTGTAGGCGGGCATCCCCTTATCAACCGCTGCAAGGATGGTAGGAGGATAAAACGCTCCCGTGCCGCAGGGTTCACCCCCCAGCTCAACCTGCGCTCCGCACTTCACGCTCGCCTGCACCTGCTCGTGCAGTTCATGCATCAGGTCTTCGCGTGCTTGGGGCCCGATCTGAGTCTCTGCCTCGGTTGGATCACCCACTTTCAACGCTTTCATACCCGCTTTGAATTTCTCTAGAAACGCAGCATAAACTGCATCAACCACAATAAAGCGTTTAGCTGCAATGCAGCTCTGCCCTGAATTAAGGCAGCGCGCTTTCACCCCAATAGCAGCAGCTTCATCCAGATCGGCATCTTCGAGCACCACAAACGGGTCGCTGCCACCCAATTCCATTACCGACTTTTTCAGCATCTCGCCCGCTTTTTGTGCGACTTTACTCCCCGCGATCTCACTTCCGGTCAAAGTAATTCCAATTATCAGGGGATTTTCTATCACCTTATCAACCTTGGAGGAGCCAATCATCAAGGTGCGGAAGATGTTTGCAGGAAAACCTGCCTCAACAAAAACCTCTTCTATCGCCAGAGCACACGCAGGCACATTGGAGGCGTGCTTGAGCACCCCAGCATTGCCGGCCATGAGTGACGGAGCCGCAAAGCGAAACACCTGCCAGAACGGGAAATTCCACGGCATCACCGCAAGGACTACTCCCTGCGGACGATACGCAACATACGACTTCCCAGCGTCACTCTCAAGGGGCTCATCCGCAAGCATCTGTGCTGCATTCTCGGCGTAGTATTCACACACCAAGGCACATTTTTCGACCTCACCTGCCCCTTCGGTCACAGGCTTACCCATTTCGCGTGCCATTAACAGCGCGAACTCTTCCTTGCGCTTGCGTAACACCGCTGCAGCCTGCAACATCAGCTCTTTGCGGTGCGCAAAAGTTGTAGTACGCCAGTCAAGATAGGCCTCATGTACGGCACCAATAGTCTGCGCCACTTCTTCATCAGACCATTCAGCATAGGTTTTAATCAATTCTCCAGTTGCTGGGTTTAACGATTCAATTGCCATATCAGCTATCCTCCACCAAATAAATATAAACGCTATCAGCACATTCAGTTCTACCTCTTCCGTTCGATCCAATTTGTGCATCATACCTCAGCATAGATTAAGTTCAAGGGGGAGATGCGGTCTTGCTTGAGTGTTATCTCATGCAACAATAAACATCATATCTCCCTTGCCCCCATCAATCTTTTCTGCAATAGTTCCGTTTCGCGATAAATCACACACTGACATACTGACACCCTCAACTTGGAGCACGCAGTTTGGACTGGAAAAAACTTTTTGACTCAATAGGGATGAACGGCACCAAATGGCAGTGGCGCATCATCCGCTGGCAACACCGTGCCGGGCAGATCCGCAAGGGCAACAATCCCTTTGACATCTCTGCAAGCATGATTCTGCTGTATGTGAACCTGGGTCTCTTCACCATTCTGGTTCTACGCGGTGCCATGAGCGGACATGGGATGAGCAGCATCTTAACACCAGATAGTAGAACTCTGGTTGAGCTGGGGGCGCAATGGTGGCCCCTGGTTATCGATCACGGACAATGGTGGCGCTGCGTCACCTACGCCTTTACCCATGGTGGTCTCATACATCTGGCGTTTAATATGATGGTTTTGTACCAGGTTGGTCCTCAACTGGAGCGCGAAATCGGCACCGCCGGGTTCACATTTCTGTATCTTTTCACTGCCCTGGCAGCGACAGTGCTAGGGTTATTCTGGCATCCGGGCATAATTGTTGTCGGGGCATCCGGGGCGCTATTCGGTCTCATCGGTTTTTCCGTAACCTATTTCCACCGCATCGGAGGTCACTTTGCCCACGCCCAGCGCGATTTCATGTTAAAGTGGGCGTTGTTTGCATTTGTCTTCGGTCTGTTGGTGGGGGCAGACAATGCCGCTCACCTTGGAGGTGCCCTGAGCGGTGCGGCACTAGGGGCGATATTCCCCATATCTATCCAGGTCCGACGCACCCTGGCTCCCCTGATAAACGGTCTCTTTATCGCGAGCGTGATAACTATCGCCCTCAGCCTGGGCTTGCTGGTGGCTTCCTGGCTTTAAATTAGAATAATAGCAACGCCTGTGGAAGAATTATGCCAAAAAAGAAATCCCCATCATCTCCGGTAACCCGTTTACTTCAGCAGCATGGAACCGCCTTCAGCGTCCACGAGTATAAGTATACCCACCAAGGGGGCACAGCATGCTCATCCACAGAACTGGGAGTGGATGAACATCAGGTGATCAAAACCCTGGTAATGGAGGATGAGTTTGGAACGCCCTGCATTATCCTGATGCATGGGGACCTGAGCGTTTCTACTAAAGAACTCGCTCGCACTATCGGATGCAAGGCGCTTTCTCCCTGCAAGCCCGAAGTGGCCCAGCGTCACACCGGCTACATGGTCGGAGGCACGTCACCTTTTGCCACACGCAAACAGCTGCCTCTCTATGCCGAAGCAAGTATTATGGAACTGGAGCAGATATACATCAACGGAGGCAGACGCGGTCTGCTGGTATGCATTACACCGGAAACATTAAAATCCATCCTGAACCCTGTCCTGGTACATGTAGCAGTTTAGCATTGCGTCGAAGACGTCATCTAAAGAAAACCCGCATACGCGTACACTGGTTTTTACATGATTTAATTATATACAAACGATTTCAAGGAGTTAGTTGGCTATGGATTCTCAAGACCAGGAAATCTCTGCCGAACGCTGTGCCGTAATTGTTATGACGCGCTACCCTGAAGCAGGTCAGGTAAAAACCCGCCTTATTGAAACTCTGGGAGAACATGGCGCTGCTAACCTGCACAAACGCATGGCTGAACACACTATGTCAACACTGCAACCATTGCATGATATAGAAACTGCTGATCTGTTTGTTTTTTTCAATGGTGGCAGCAACGAGCAGATGCAGCGATGGCTCGGGTCATCCTTTGAGTATCAACCGCAGCAGGGCAGCAATTTAGGCGAAAAAATGGTCAACTCCTTTAAGCATATTTTTAACACCGGATATAATCGCGCGGTTATCCTCGGCACCGACTGTCCGGACATCGAAGGCGCCACCGTGGTCCAGGCGCTGAAATATCTGCGCAGTGCAGACCTGGTCCTCGGCCCGGCAGAAGATGGTGGGTATTACCTCCTCGGTTTAAACCAGACGATACCGCAACTGTTTGAAGGCATAGAGTGGGGCAGTGACAGGGTTCTGGCTCAGACAACTCAACAAGCAAAGCAACAGAATTTGAGCATTGAATACCTCCATCCATTAAGGGATATCGATACCCCGGCAGATCTGGAATCAATCCGGGGCACCTTTCTGCTCCCCTGAAATTCACATATGCACGCAGACATTTACGCTTCAGCGCCTCCTCTGATTTCGATAATCATTCCGACCCTGAATGAAGAGAACCATATCGCGCAGGTACTGCATACAACTGCGCAGCGATGCGCAGCACCCGATGCAACTGAAATTATTGTAGTGGACGGAGGCAGCAGTGACGCCACCATGGCACGAGCGCATCAATGTACCGCTGAACTTCAAAACAACGGAATGACCCTCCGTATCCTCAGCAGACCCAAAGGGCGGGCACGTCAGATGAACCTCGGCGCTGAACACGCCCTAGGCAACATACTCCTCTTTCTCCACGCCGATACCCTTCTGCCCCGCCATTTCGACAGACATATACGCACTGCCCTGGAAGGAGAACATCTGACTCTGGGAGCATTTAATCTGAACATTAATGCTGATACCCAGGTGATGAAATGGATCTGCTGGTGGGCTAATGTACGCAGCCGCATGTTTGCCCTCCCCTACGGGGATCAGGCGCTGTTTGTGCGGCGTTCTGATTTCATGCGCCTGGGGATGTTCCCCGCAATGGAGATCATGGAGGATTTCGCCTTTGTGCGGAAGTTCAAACGCAGTGGCGGTAACATCTCGGTGCTCTCCGATGAGGTAATAACCTCGGCACGGCGCTGGCAGAAGCGTGGCTGCCTGTTCACCACCTTGTGCAACCAGATAATGATTCTCGGCTACTATCTCCACATCCCCACCCGACACCTGGCGCGCTGGTACCGGCGCTGAAAAACCTTTATTAACCAGACAGGCCTTCACTTGCATAAATACAAGGATAACCACATGGATGAACTTCAACTATTGATCGACCTGCACAAACATGCGCAACGCCAGGGACCTGGCGCGGATGCCGAAACCCTGAGAGCTCTCGACCTGACAAGGCTGGATCGTACCACCCCTTTGAAAATAGCTGATATCGGCTGCGGCACAGGGGCTTCGACCCTGATGCTGGCGCAGCATTTAAATGCCGAAATAACTGCGGTGGATTTTCTGCAGGAATTTCTCGATATCCTTAATGACAGGGCCGCTTCTCTGGAGTTGCAGGATAAAATTACCCCGCTGTGCTGCTCCATGGACAACCTCCCCTTTGAGGCACAAGAATACGATGTTATCTGGTCTGAGGGGGCGATATACAACATCGGCTTTGCACAAGGGATCAAGGAGTGGAAACGCTACCTGAAGAAGGAGGGAATAATGGCTGTCTCTGAGATCACCTGGACTAGCGCCTCGCCTCCGGAGGAGATCAGGCAGCATTGGGAGAGCGAGTATCCTGAAATAGATACGGCGTCATCCAAGTTCGCCATTCTGGAACAGAGCGGCTTCTCTGCGCTGGGGTATTTTGTTCTGCCCGAGTACTGCTGGCTGGAGAACTACTATCGCCCCCTGCAGAACAGCTTTAAGGATTTTCTTGCCCGCAATGGCGACAGCAAAGAAGCACGCGCCATTGTCGAGGCTGAAGAGCGCGAAATTGAATTGCATGAAAAATACAGCAACTGCTACAGCTATGGTGTGTATATCGCCAGAAAGGTGGAGTAGCGCAGGCAGATAGCAGGTTTTCTTCAAAGAACTTATTCCATATCGGCTAGGCACAGAGCAGCGTAGATGCGTGCTGCAGCTTCCACCTCGCTCAGGGTGGTCTGCTCGTCAGGGGTGTGCGCGGTTTCCAGAGATCCGGGTCCGAGGATAAGGGGCTTCACCCCGGCTTCGAAAAAGAGGTTGCCGTCCGAGTGGGAGCGAAACGCATCGTGGTGCAGGGGTAAATTCAGGCGTGGATATATCTTCTCCAGTACACTGCTAAGGCAGTTGTGGGGGTCCAGACGATAGCCGCGCGAATCAAAGGTGAACGAAATATCGATATCGAGGTTGTCGACAAAGGCTGCAGCCTCTTCAATCTGTTTCTCCATCTCCGCGCGCACACGGGCAGAATCAATTTCAGGAACCAGATGGATATCAATCCACGCCTCGCAGCGATCCGGCACCACAAAACCGGCCTGGGATGAACTGAGTTCTCGAATGGAATACACCAGCTCGGAAGTCTCGCTGCTGAAGAGCGGATGGCGCCATAAATGCAGCAGCACCCGCAACATCGACTCGATGGCGTTGTGTCCCAGTTCGGGCAGGGATGAATGGATGCGGCGCCCGCGCGTAATCAGGCCCGCCTCCAGGTAACCGTAGTGACTGAAACAGGGAGTAAGGGAGGTAGGTTCACCGATCACCACCCAGGAGGGCGTTTCGGTTTCGAGGAAGGTCGCGCTGCCGTCACCGTTTTCCTCCTCCCCCACCACCAGAAGCAGCCCTACGGGCGGACGCTCTTCTTCCGCCAGAGATGCAAGGGCAAAGAAGGTCTCCACCATAGCAGCACATCCCCCTTTCATATCCGCGCTGCCGAGGCCACGC
The DNA here is from genome assembly GCA_034007015.1 of Desulfuromonadaceae bacterium. Lineage (GTDB taxonomy): Bacteria > Desulfobacterota > Desulfuromonadia > Desulfuromonadales > Desulfuromonadaceae > JAIVHC01. The sequence goes on along the minus strand of JAVERS010000048.1, from coordinate 1,682 downwards.
ACCACACCCCACTCCTCTACGGGCCCCAACTCTTCCAGATCCCAGGCCGGAACAGTGTCCACATGCCCCACCAGGTAGAAGCGCGGCGTTTCCTTCCCCAGCACCACACGCAGATTGTAGCGATCCTCTTCGACAATCTGGCGTTCCACCCTGAAACCGCCCTGCTGCAGGAGATCTTCGAGGTAGAGTTGAACATCCTCCTCTTTACCTGCCGGGGAATATATATCCAGCATCTCCAGCAATATTCTGCGCAGGCGCGCCGGGTCAATGGCATGCCAGACACGCTCCAGACGGTGCGCACTCATGCGGATTTCCCCTTCCTGCGCTTTTTCTTGCGCGACAGATTAAGGGTCATGTAGACATGTTCCTGAATATTGCCGAATCCCTGTTTTTTAAAAAAGCGGATGCCCGCCTCGTTGTCGGCGTCAGTATCGACAATAACCATGCGCACCCCCTGTTCACGCATGCGGCGCTTGATCTCTTTAAACAGCGCTTCCCCTACCCCACTGTTCTGGGTGCCAGGCTTAACTCCCAACCATACCAGGTAGCCGTATTTCCAGGATGAATTGCTCTTTTCTACCGTAGTACCAAGGGCAAAGCCAAGAATTTCCTTTCCATATTCGGCCACTAAACACAGTTCGCTATCAGAATTGTAAAGTGTAGTTATTTCATATTCGTCCCAAGTGCGGTACATACTGGGGGAATAATCTGACGTAAACAGATCTTCGCCTATATGAAAAACTACCGGAAAGTCATCAATTGACATCTCACGGATACGCACAGACATCTCTGATTGATCAGAATCGGCAGACATGGAAAACCTCTGGCAGGCATGGAGTTTGGTGGAAACTCTGACGCGCAGACGCTTCATCTTGTGCTAGCGCAGCAGTGGAAACGTATATGTTTTGCTTCATTCTACCAGCATAGCCTTTGCTTCGCTGCGTAATGCTTCCATCAAATTGGGGTCGCGTACCACCAGCTTAAGGAGCTTCTGTCCACGTTTTTCCCATCCGAGGCCCAGATATGTCTGCGCTACGCGCAATTGCCAGCGCGGATTGTCCGGCTCCTGGCGGCAGGCACTGTTAAAGGCGTCCAGAATCTGGCGCAGCTCGCGCTTCTGGCGCAGGAGAAATTCGGCCAGATACAGGTTCATTCCTCCGGCACCGCAGCCTTTTGCCGGCGCCGGTATTCTGCGGTAGAGTGCCTCGGCTTCCCGAAATTGCTCCCTTGCTTCGTGCAGCATGGCAGCCATCAGCACAATATTTGTATCCGTGTACCCCCCTTCAATCGCTTCAAGGGCATGCTTCAGGGTACTATCGGCGTCATCCTGAGCGTAGTACACCGTGGCGAGTTGGGCATGGCAAAAAGGCGGGCTCTGGTTTTTCGCCATCATCTCCTGAATAAAATTGACGGCTTTCTGATATTCCTGCATACCAATGAGAATCGAGACCATGATCTCTGTGGCCAGTTCGAGGGTAGGATTCTGCTGCAGAGCGGAGTACAGGGCATCGCAGGCTTTGGGCCCTTCACCCAGGCGTGCTATCAGACAGCCGGCCTCGAAATCAAACAGATCATCCTGTTCAGCGGCCGGTAGTGCTCCTAAACGCTTTAGAGCCTCCTCCTCTTCCCCCTGATGCCCGAGCACAAAGGCCTCCTTGAACTCCTGACTTTTATTCTGATAA
>JAVERS010000056.1:0-8863 GCA_034007015.1 Desulfuromonadaceae bacterium | reverse complement strand
TCAACCTGCCAGGCATTGGGAGACTCACCAATTAGTTTGGCAAGTGCCTCAAATTCCTTTATCAAGGCACCGCCCAATCCGGGAACCTTGGATTCGTAATAACCGACTGATTCCAAGAACTCGGCTTCCGCTGCTGGGTGAAAAGAATAACTCACTTGATCAACGCCCGAGCCTTCTTCATAACATCATCACCTGACACAACTCGAACTGAGCCATTATCGAGTTCCTCTGCTCTTCGTCGGGCCTCAAGTATCCAGTCAGACCTAAGCTCTTCTCCCGGCGGAAATTCCAAACTCAAGACCAACCGCTGGATCAGCTGTGCTCGCTCCTCTTTCGGGAGATTGAGCGCTTCGTCTTCAATTCTCTGGAGATTCATAGTAGAAACCTTTTATTTACATAGTAGTTAATTTGGTCTTTAAATTAGTAAAAGGGCACGCCTCGTTTTTTGTGCTTTAAACAATGTATTGCAAGCCCTGACACCTAACCAATCGATACAGGTTGAACTCTGCCTACACTGTTGCTGCAGTCAAGTCTTACCTGTTAACAACAATATAACACTGATTCAGCTTCCAGAACACTGACTGCCGTCTACTTCTATGTTAGGTTTCAATAAAAGCAAAATGGCTGGGCTACTTTGAGCTGTCCGCACACGTTCTCATTCATCTCTTGTACCACTGAACCTGCTACAGCGAAACCTGGACACAGACAATAACCGTAAACCACATGCCGGCAGAAGAGGTAGTCATGGGGTTGTCATCCCAGCACGCACCTTTTGCGCTTTTTTCTGTTATTGAACTCCTGCACTATTCTCCCCCGCAACGAACTGAAGGCTATTTGGGATAACACTTTTATCCCTGTCGACAACAAGCAGATGGACATGGCTTGGAGTAACTACAAAACCAAGAACCTGAAGCTTGTAGCGCCGCTTCTGCCTTAAACAATCATTGCATCCGCCGACCTCTATCCAATGAAAACTTAAGAAGAAACTCTCTTTTATGGCATCGGTGGGTAATGTGGCAGCCCCGGTTGGGTCTGTGGTATCGATTAGCTCTAGCCACAACAATTTCCTTAAAGCATGCTTTTGGACCAGCAAAAGGTGTGTTTAAGACCCAAAAACTATGCTTTTTTTATGTTAATTGCTTTCATTTTGGCTAGTTAGCTTGGTCCGACCCCTGCACCCTCTCCGACCCCTGCACCCTGGAAGTATTTTCCGTCTGGCTGATTAAATTGCTAGTTGCCCTTCAGCGACGCTAGTGCTAACATTTGTACACACACTAATTGCAGGAGCAACCTATGGACACCAGAATTCAATTTCGCATTGACGATGAAACAAAACGCTTAGCCCAGCAAATGGCTGAAAGCCAAGGTCGCACTCTTAGCGACGCTTGCCGTGAACTAGCTGAACAGCTCGCCGAGCTACAGCGCAAGGCGTTATCTCATGATACTTGGCTTACCGAACAAGTTAACCTTGCGTTCGAAAAGCTTGATTCTGGTGATGCGGTGTTTATCGACAGTGACTCTGCAAAAAATCAAATGGCTGAACGTAAAGCCAAGGTTCGCAATCGGGGCCACCAATGATTTTTTGGGAAGAAGAATCTTTAAATGATCGTGAAAAAATTTTCGAGTTTCTTTATGACTTCAACTCAGATGCTGCTGAAAAAACAGATGAAATCATTGAAGCCAAAGTTGAAAACCTAATTGAACAACCTTTAATGGGCGTTCAACGAGATGGTATTCGAGGCAGATTGCTCATTATTCCTGAAATTTCAATGCTCGTATCATACTTTGTTGACGGATCCACGATTCGCATTCTGCGAGTTCTTCATCAAAAACAAAAGTTCCCTATTGAGTAGCCTAAATCATTTTTGCAACTAACTACAAATGGGCAGGTCTGTATAAAACTGTAAACAAAGACACAAACCTGTCTGCTTAAATTATTAACAAAAAGCCAGCCAACCCTACATCGTCGCCCATAATATCTGCTTTTCTCAGACTTTGTGTAACTTTAACCGTCAAACATAGGCAGACATGCCTAAACGGGTTTAAAGACCCTCAAAAGAACATGCTGCCGTTCTTCTTCCCCGGTTGTTCTGTCCTTCCAGCGCTTTTCCTGGAAAAAGATCCATTCCCACCACCTCACTCTCCCTTACTCCACCCACGCGACCGCACAACAGCCTGATGCCAGCGCTGCTGCAGGCGCTTGGCTTCTGCGCGCTCCATGTTGGGGGTGTAATGCCAGGCACGGCGCCAGCTTGTGGCTAGTTCGGTGCGACTGTGCCAGAAGCCGCTCCCCAGCCCAGATAGATAGGCGGCGCCGAGGGCGGTGGTTTCGGCGATGGGGGGGACATCTACCGGTACGCCAAGCATATCGGCCTGAAACTGCATGAGAAAGCGATTGCCAACTGCGCCCCCGTCGGCGCGGAGCTGGCGCAAATCGATTTGGGCATCGCGCTGCATCGCTTCAACCACATCACAGGCCTGATACGCTATACTCTCCAGCGCGGCGCGTACCAGATGGTGCCGCGTGGTGCCACGGGTCAAACCGATAATCATCCCGCGTGCATATGGGTCCCAGTAGGGGACCCCTAATCCGGCCAGCGCTGGAACAAAATATACATCGTCATTGCTATCGAGTTCGGTGGCCAGAGCTTCGGTCTCGGCGGCATCCTCAATCAGGCCGAGACCGTCGCGCAACCATTGGATTGCGGCGCCGGTTACGAAGATGGAGCCTTCAAGGGCGTACACCACCTCCTCGGTTTCAATCCCCCACGCGATGGTGGTAAGGAGGCGTTCGGTACTGAAAATCGGTTTGGTGCCGGTATTGAGGAGGAGAAAGGAACCGGTGCCGTAGGTGTTTTTCGCCATCCCCGGGATATGGCACCCCTGTCCGAACAGCGCCGCCTGCTGATCTCCGGCCACGCCGGTGATGGGGATCTCCTGCCCCCAGAACACCTCGGGCGTGGTGGTGGTGAAAACCCCGCACGATGGTTTGACGCTGGGGAGAAGGGCGCGGGGGATCTCCAGCCGTTTAAGGATCGCATCATCCCAGCTCAGGCGGGTGATATCGTAGAGCATGGTGCGCGAGGCGTTGGAATAGTCGGTGGCATGACAGCGCCCACCGCTGAACTTCCATAGCAGCCAGGTGTCGATGGTGCCGCACGCCAATTCTCCCGCTTCGGCGCGGCGGCGCACTTCAGGATCGCGCAGGAGCCAGTGAATCTTGGTGGCGGAAAAGTATGGATCAAGGAAAAGGCCGGTGCGCTTGTGCCACGTATCTTCAAGCCCTTCCTGCTTCAATGCTGCGCACAGGGCGGCGGTGCGCCGATCCTGCCAGACAATGGCGCGCCCCACCGGGGTGCCGCTGCTGCGCTCCCACAGCAGCACGGTCTCGCGCTGATTCGTGATCCCGATGGAGCGGATCTGTTTCGGTTCAATGCCACCGTGTTGCAGCGCCGTATGAATCACCTGCAGGGTTACGCGCCAGATCTCTGTGGCGTCGTGTTCCACCCAGCCCGGTTCCGGGTAGTACTGCCTGAACTCGCTATAGCTGCGCGCGCACACCTCTGCGGCATGGTTGAAGATAAGGACGGTGGTCCCGGTCGTGCCCTGATCCAGCGCGAGGACATACTCTGGCATAGATTCTCCCAAGGTTGAACGTGTAGCTGGTGGATTAGGGCTGCATATTTACCAGCACACGGCGCTTGAGTTGCCCTTTAAGCATGGTCGCGATGCGTCCGTCCAGCTCTTCCAGCCCAACCTCCTCAGACATCTGCGGCAGTTGCTCCAGCTTTCCCGCTCCGGCGAGGTAGTGCCATGCCTTACGCCGTCGCTGCATAGGGCATTCGGCGGAATCGATCCCCACCAGACGCACCCCGCGCAGGATAAAGGGGAACACATTGATATTAAGGTCCGGTGCACCCACCAGACCGCAACAGGTGACAATGCCGTCGTAATAGGTCGCTTTGATGGCGGCGGCAAGCATCTCCCCCCCGACACAGTCCACCACGGCGCCCCAGCGCGGCTTGAGCAGCGGGCGTTCATTGCCCTCGGTCACCTCTGCGCGTTCAATGATCTCTTGCGCCCCAAGGGCTTCCAGATACTGTGCTTCGTCCGGCTTCCCGGTAGCAGCAACCACCCGAAATCCGGCGCGCGCGAGCAACCCCACCGCAATGCTCCCCACCCCGCCGGTTGCTCCGGTGACCAGCACCGGCTCTTGCCCGGAGATGCGGCTCGATTCGATGATTTCTCGCACTGACAGCGCTGCGGTCAAGCCGGCGGTGCCGTACATCATACTTTCTTTCAGGCTCAACCCCTCCGGCAATGGCAGCGCCCACGCACTCGGTACCCGGATCATCTGCCCAAACCCACCGTCGGTTTCCATCCCCAGATCGTAGCTGGTGACAATCACCTTATCGCCGGGTTTAAACATATCATCGCTGCACTCCACCACTTCGCCGGCGGCGTCAATCCCCGGCGTATGGGGATAATTGCGTGTCACTCCCGGATTCCCGGTGGCGGAGAGAGCATCTTTGTAGTTGAGGGAGGAATAGTGTACCTGCACTAGGAGCTCCCCGGCGGGAAGTTCCGCGGTGGTGCGCTTTATAATATGGCGCTCGAAGTGTTTATCCTCCGTTTGGGTCACCTGCATAGCTCTAAACGTTATGGGCATACTCTCTCCTCCTTCGGAATAAAAGTGCTTTGCCTACTAGTAACTATTCCCCCTCCGCTAACACCAAGGGCTTGGGTATCCCTTGGAATGGGCGCAAAAGCTCTTACTAAACAGTTACCTGGTTACATTTACAAACATATGTAAGCCATCTATACTTATGCAAGAATAACCTGCTGAGGTCCATTTCTCAATCTCTGCTCAATTAATCATACCCTGCGGAGTAAAATTTATGTCGCATCCCACGCCTGAATCTGCCCCCGCTTCTGAATCTTCACCTGCCCCGAGCAGATGGCGCCCACGCCTGCGCAAGATCCTACGTGTAGGGGTGTATCTTGTTGTCGCGCTATTTTTATTTCTCGCCCTCCTCCCTATGGGGTTACGTATGGGGGTGGAATACTGGCTCAACAAACAGCCGGGCATCGCCGCCGAAATCGGCAATATCGACTTCAACCTGTTCAGCGCCACCTTTGCCCTTGAAGAACTGAAGATCGAGTATGAGGGGGTTCCGCATACCGAAGTTCAGCGCCTTACGGTGGCGGCAAAGTACCTGCCACTGTGGGATAAACATGCCTTCATCGACCATGTGGAACTGCGCGGGGTGCGCCTGATATTGGAGCAGCTTGCACCTGAAACAGCAGAAACTTCCGATGCCCTGCGTATCGGGGGGTTATTGCTGCCACCAAGCGCAGCTGCAACATCAGGCCCGGAGAACGCTACGGAGGCAGAAGCCGCCCCTTCGGTGTGGGGATTTGGGTGGGACCGTGTGGTGATTGATGATGCCAAAATAGTGTGGCGCCAACCGGAGTGGAGTGCAGATCTAATTATCGAACACGCATATTTGGAGGATGTCGCAAGTTGGAAGCCCAACACCGACAGCAAACTCCACCTAGAGCTGCGTCTCAACGATGCCCCTGTGGGTATCACGGCGCAGACCCGCCCCTTTGCTAACCAACGTAGCATCAATGGGCACATCAACATAGAGGCTTTTGCGCTTGGAAAACTTGCTCCCATCTTCGCCCCCGCCGGAGTGCACGACATCGCAGGGATCTTCAGGTGTAACCTGGAGCATAAAATCTCTATTACAGATGCTGGGGAAATCTGCCTGGAGTGGGATGGCTCACTCGGTCTAACCCATGCGGAATTGAGCACTGCGCAGGTGCACGTGGCCAAGGCTGAGCTCCAGTGGGAAGGAGAGGGGAACATCACTACCTCACCTAACTCTGTCACGCGGATCAATCTCGAGAGCACCTTGCAGATTCCGGCACTGGATATGGAAGCACTGGAGAGCGGGTTGGCGCTTCAGCAGGAGGGGCTGCACTGGAGTGGTACTGTTGCTACAGTTTTGGCGCATGACAGCGAACCAGACATTAAAGTGGAGGGGAACTTCGGCACCGCCAACCTGAAGGTAGTGGATAAGGCGCATTCTCGCCTGCTCACATCTTGGGCGGGGCTGGAGGGTTCAGGATTTACCTTTACGCGCGATCAACTGCAGCTGGGCCAGCTTAACATTGCGGAACTCATAGCGTTGCGCCCCTCTACCAATCCGGCGGAGACGGAACCACCTCTGGCGCGCTGCGGCACCCTTGCCCTCACCGCTTTGGCAGTAGATTTAGCCCAGGAGGATGGTGGCACCGCGATCTCCCTCAAAGAGTTGACCCTGCGAGATCTCGAGGTTGAACTGATCCGCTATGCGAGTGGACACACCAACATCGAGCAGTGGAGTACCCCTGCAGCCGACGCTAGCGCCGAAACTGTCACCTCCGATACACCTGAAAATGCGGAAGCTTTGAGTGTCAGCACCCAAGCAGAGGATAGCGCAACGCCACCTCTACGCTGGAGTCTGGACAAGTTACACATAGAGGGCAATTCAGCTGTCTATTTTACCGATGCCACTACCAAGCCCGGGGTGAGCCTGGATTTGAACGCTCTGAATCTCAGGGTGGAACACCTCAACAGTAACGCATCACAGACGCGCAATCCCCTCCATCTGGACGCCAAACTTGGGCACTTTACCACCCTTAAAGCCAGTGGCCACGTGAGTGTACTAGCGCCAAAACCTGAAGGAGAGGTGGAGCTAAAGCTGTACGGTTTCCAGCTTTACAGTATCGCCCCCTATGTGGAAAAAACGCTTGGGGCACGGATTGAGCGAGGGGAACTGGACTTTGACGCCGCCACAACCATTAACAACAACATCCTTAAACTCGAGAGTCAGACCGTGTTGCGCTCCTTTATCCTCGGAGATATGACTGCGGAACAGGAAGAGCGGATCTCGAGCAATCTGGGACTGCCTCTATCTCTGGCGCTGGCGCTGCTGCGGGATAACAACGGCGATATCCATCTGGATATTCCTGTTTCTGGTGATCTGTCACGTCCCGATATCGCTATCGCCCCGGTGGTGCGCAAGGCCCTGTTTGGTGCAGTGCAGGAGACGGTGAAGCTTGCATTAAAACCGCTGGGGGTTATCAGCGGTGCAGGAAAGTTATTTGGCATCGGCAGAGAGCTGGAACTGCCACCAGTTCTGTTCATCCCTATGCAGATGAACCTGCTCGACCCAGCGACCACCCTGAAGCCTTTGCGTGATCTACTGACCCAGCGCCCGCAACTGCGGGTAGTTCTTCGCGCCCCCTTAACTACAGCGGATGCCACCGCCTTGCGCCCACCTGCAGCGGAGGGAGAAAATGCGACAGACAACAGCGCTGAAGCAACTGAAGCTGCGCGCATGAGTGAGAGGGAGTTTCGCTCTGCGGCGACATTGCTCCTGCAGCACCGCCTCAATGCCGTCAAAGAGTGGCTGCTTGAGGATGGTGAAATACACAACAATCAGGTACTTCTCACCCAGCCGCTTCTCGCTCCGGTATCTGGCGAACCGCGGGTGGAGATACGTTTTTAACCGTTACCCCAAGAGGATTACATTATGGGCATATTTTTACACTCCGTGCGCACGGCTATTCCTGTATTAGGGCTTTTGCTCAGCCTCAATGCCTGCGCCATCAATCCGGTTACCGGCAAAAACGAACTCGCCTTTGTGCCCGAAGCAACTGAGATCAACATTGGAGCAGAACAGTACGGCCCCGGGCGTCAGATGCAGGGGGGCGACTACACCACCCACCCCGAAATTGTCACCTATGTGCGCTCCGTAGGGCAGCGCCTTGCCGCGGTAAGTGATCGGGGCCTGCCGTATGAGTTCCACGTCCTCAACGATGGCACTCCAAACGCCTGGGCGCTACCCGGGGGAAAAATTGCCATCAATCGCGGTCTTCTGCCTGAACTCAAGAGTGAAGCCGAGCTTGCCGCCGTGCTCGCGCACGAAATTGTCCACAGCGCTGCACGCCACGGTGCGAAGAACATGGAGCGGGGCATGCTGCTACAAGGTGCGCTGCTGGCCACCACCGTTGCAACTAGCAACAGCGAATACGCCGGACTTGCTGTCGGCGGGGCGGGGCTGTCGGCGCAACTCATTACACAAAAGTACAGTCGCGGCGCGGAGCTTGAAGCGGATTACTACGGGATGCAGTACATGGCCAGAGCAGGATACGATCCGCAGGCGGCGGTGGAACTCCAGCGCACCTTCGTGCGCCTCTCCGAAGGGCGCCAAAGTAGTTGGCTCGACGGATTATTTGCCAGCCATCCCCCCTCTATGGAGCGGGTGGAAGCGAACCAGCGCACCGCCGCAGAGTTGAACCGCGGGGGTGAGCTTGGCATTGAGCGCTATGCCGCAGTGATGCAACCGCTGTTTCGAGATCAACCAGCGTACGAAAAATATGCCCAAGGGCGCAAAGCGCTGGAACAAGGGGAGGTGGACACCGCGCTGCGCCGCGCCGAGGAAGCGCTGGCATTGCAGCCCAAAGAGCCGCTGTTTCACAGCTTGCGTGGAGATATTCGCCTCAAACAACAACGCTATGAAGATGCAATCTCCAACTTCGATCGTGCTCTAGCGCTGGACGACAGTTACTTCCACTACTATCTGCAACGTGGCCTGGCACATCAAAAACTCAACCATACCCAGCTGGCACAAGCTGACCTGGAGCGCAGCACTAAATTTCTTCCCACCGCACCGGCGCTCAATGGGATGGGGCAACTAGCGCTGAATAAGGGTGATACGGGCGCAGCAAAGCAGTTTTTTGCTGCCGCAGCATCTTCACCCTCCCCAGCGGGACGCGCAGCTCAAAGCGCCTTAGTCCGCCTCGACATCAG
>JAVERS010000011.1:0-63601 GCA_034007015.1 Desulfuromonadaceae bacterium | reverse complement strand
TGGTCGGGGCGAGAGGATTTGAACCTCCGACCCCATGCACCCCATGCATGTGCGCTACCAGGCTGCGCTACGCCCCGACGTTTCAACGCTGGGGATTATGTGACATTGAGGCATCCAAGTCAAGCGATATTATTCCCTTTGTTACAGTTTACGCCGATCTATGACGCGCTGGGCTTTTCCTTCGTGGCGGGTAATGCTGGATGGCTCGACCAGCTTTACTTTGGCCCCTACCCCAAGCACTGACATGATCTTTTTTTGCAGTTGGTCTACAAATTCGCGCTGTTTGCGCATCTCATCGAAGAAGATTGATTCGTTGACCTCAACCTGGATCTCCAGCGTATCCATGGAGCCTTTGCGGTCGATGATAAGCTGATAGTGCGGCTGACATCCTTCTGCCTGAAACAGCACCTCTTCAATCTGGGTTGGGAACACGTTTACCCCTTTGATGATAAGCATATCGTCGGAGCGCCCCATGGTTTTCATCATGCGGACATGGGTGCGCCCACATGCGCACGGGGTGTAATCGAGGCGGGTGATGTCGCGGGTGCGGTAGCGCAGAATCGGGAATGCCTCTTTGCTGATGCTGGACAGTACAAGTTCGCCAACAGCGCCGGGCGGCAGCACCTCTTCGGTGTCTGGGTCGATGATCTCGGCGATGAAGTGATCTTCGAAGAGATGCATCCCCTGTTGAAACTGACACTCGCCGGCGATTCCGGGTCCCATCACTTCAGACAGGCCGTAGTTATCGGTGGCCAACAGCCCTAGGCGTTGTTCAATTTCGCGCCGCATCTCATCGCTCCAGGGTTCTCCGCCAAACAACCCGTATTTCAGCGCCAGTGATTTGGGGCTGATCCCTTTTTGTTCCATGCGGTCGGCAATGGTCAGGGCATAGGATGGAGTACACACCAGCGCGGTGGAGCGGTAATCCTGCATGATCATGATCTGTTTGTCGGTGTTGCCGCTGGAGATAGGGATCACGGAGGCGCCGATCTCTTCGGCGCCATAGTGGAGCCCAAAAGCACCGGTAAATAGGCCGTAACCGAAGGCGATATGGACGATATCGTTGATATCTACTCCGGCGGCGGTCATAAAACGCGCCACCATCTGGGTCCACATACGGATGTCGTTGCGGGTGTAGCCAACCACGGTGGGTTTGCCGGTGGTGCCGGAGGAGGAGTGGATCCGCACTACGTCGCGCATGGGCACCGCGAACATCCCGTAGGGGTAGTTCAGGCGCAGGTCTTCTTTGGTGGTGAAGGGCAAGCGGCGCAGATCGTCGAGGGACTGTATATCCCCAGGTTTTATCTGCGCGCGTGCGAATTTTTCTTGGTAACAGGGGACCTTCTGCTGTACCCGTTCAACGGTTTGCTGTAAGCGCAGCAGCTGAAGTTGTTCCAGCGCAGCGCGGCTCATGCATTCGTTTTCTCTATCCCAAATTTTATTGTCATTATTCATGGTTTGCTTTCAGTGGCAAAAAACTGCACCACGCAGCTTTTTACATATTGTAGACTTGCTTGCCTTCCAAGACATGGACTCCATTACTGGTAAGTACCTTGATAGCTGCCTCTGGGTCGTCAAAACGGAAGATGATTACCGCATTGCCGTCACAACGCTCCACAAAGGCATACATATACTCCACATTGACCTGTCCGGCGTCCAGAATTTTGAGGATGCTGGCCATGCCCGCAGGTCGGTCTGGAACCTCTACCGCTATGACTTCTGTTTTGCTGACGGTAAACCCGTGCTCTTTCAGGGTTTTTTCTGCCAGGTTGGATTTATCTACAATCAGGCGCAGAATGCCGAAGTCGGAGGTGTCCGCCAGAGATAGCGCGCGGATGTTGATGCCGCTGTCTCCGAGGGTTTGGGTCACATCGGCCAGACGCCCGGATTTGTTTTCGATGAAGATGGATATCTGCTCAACTTTCATGCTGTCCTCACTTTCTGGGGCCTGCTGGCACCCTACTGCTGCCGGCGGTCGATGACGCGCTTGGCCTTGCCTTCACTGCGGGCTATGGTTTTCGGTTCGACCAGACGAACCTTGCACGTGATCCCGAGCAGGTCTTTGATGGTGCGACTGATGCTCTGACTTAACTGCTGCAGTTTTCTGATCTCATCGGAGAAGGTCTCTTCGTTCACCTCTACCTGTACTTCCAGCGTATCCAGCGTACCTTCACGATCGACGATAAGCTGGTAGTGGGGTTCGACTCCATCCATGGAGAACAGCACACTCTCGATCTGCGACGGGAACACGTTAACTCCGCGAATGATGAGCATGTCGTCGGAACGGCCACTCATCCGTTCCAAGCGCCGATGGGTGCGCCCACAGATGCAGGGTTCGGCGATGATGCGGGTGATGTCGCGGGTGCGATACCGAATGAGAGGTATCCCCTCTTTGGTGATGGTGGTGATCACCAGTTCGCCCCTGTCGCCGTCTGGGAGTACTTCGCCACTTTCCGGGTCGATAATTTCGGGGATGAAGTGATCTTCCCAGATATGCAGACCGTGCTGGGCTTCGATACATTCGATGGCGACGCCGGGGCCCATGATCTCAGAGAGGCCATAGATATCGATGGCCTTTATCCCCAGGCTGCGTTCAATTTCAACGCGAATCTCTTCGCTCCAGGGTTCGGCACCTAAAATGCCGATGCGCAGTTTAAGGCTGCTCAGTTCGATGCCGCTTTCCTTCAGGGCTTCGGCCAGATACAGACTGTACGACGGGGTGCAGGTGATCACCGAGGAACCGAAATCCTGCATAATCATCATCTGCTTTTGGGTATTCCCTCCGGACATGGGGATAACCGAAGCGCCAAGGCGTTCGGCCCCGTAATGGGCACCCAACCCGCCGGTAAACAAGCCATAGCCATAGGCGTTGTGGATCACGTCGCCCCTGGTGGCCCCCGCAGCGACGAAGGAGCGCGCCATCAGTTCGGCCCAGGTGTCGATATCGCGCTTGGTGTAACCCACCACCGTCGGTTTGCCGGTGGTACCGGAGGAGGCATGGATACGCACAATCTGATCCAGCGGCACCGCAAACAGACCGTACGGATAGTTGTCGCGCATATCCTGTTTTAAGGTAAAGGGAAGACGGCGCAGATCATCGAGGGTGCGTACCATCCCCGGGGTAATCTCCGCGTTGGCGAAGTGCTGCTTATAAAAAGGTACCGTCGCACACACCCGCGCCAGGGTTTGCTGCAGACGTTTTAGTTGTAAGGCCTCAATGGCTTCACGCGGCAGGGTTTCAAATTCGTCATTCCAGAGCATACGCTATCACCTACTGCTTTGCTTGGCCTGCAGCATTGCTGCCTTGGCCGAGTTCAAACGCCTTCAGGTTTTGCTCCAGAGTTTTCTGCGGCACCAGCTTGCGCAGCGCTTCAGTCCATAGCTGGGTATCGACAGGCAGCATATTAGATAGAGCTCCAAGGAGTACCGTATTAATCGTGCGAGGATCTCCGGCCTGGAGCGCCAGTTCGAGTCCGTCCACAATCACGCTCTTGTCTACTTGGCGCGCGATGTGCTCTTCAAGGTTTTTCGGGTAGATCTGTTGCCCGATAGCGACCGAAGGGGGCATCAACTTTAAACGGTTGACAATGACGCTGCCATGCTGTGCCAACAAGGGCAGACAGCGGTAGGTTTCCAGCAGTTCAAACCCGAACAGGATATCGGCCTCCCCTTCGGGGATAATGGGGGAATAAACCTTTTTACCAAAGCGCACATGGGATACCACGCTACCACCACGTTGGGACATACCGTGGATCTCATTCTTTTTTACGTCGTAGCCAGCTAACATCATCACTTCTGAGAGGACCTCACTCGCCAGCAGGATCCCCTGCCCCCCTACTCCGCTCAGGAGTATGTTGGTTACCGAATCAGCCATTGGATTTTCCTCCCTTGTCCGCGTTGTCACTCTTGTTTGCGCTAGAACTGAATGCATCAAATTTGCACAGTTGGTCGCAGATGCCACACCCGACACACAGCAGTTGGTTTACGTACGCTTTGCCTTCATCTGCCTGCCATTCAATGGCGGGGCAGCCTATCTGCAGACAGGCTTTGCACCCGGTACATTTTTCTGCGTCAATAATCAACGCTGGCTTATGCTGCCCCAGATCACGTTTAATAAGCACACAGGGACCACGCGTGATAACCACCGAGGGTGCTTCGCGCTCCATCTCTTCCTGGATGATATTTTTAGTTTGCTCCATATCCCAGGGATTGGCTACACGTACATGTTTGACCCCAACACTGCGGCACAATTGCTCCAGATCGATCTCTGGGCTGGGCTCACCACAGAGGGTGAAGCCTGAGGCTGGGTTCTCCTGTCTACCGGTCATGGCGGTGATGCGGTTATCCAGAATGATGAGAGTGGCAGTGGAGTTGTTGTACACCATATCCATCAGGCCGTTAACGCCGCTATGCAGGAAGGTGGAATCACCGATAACCGCGACAACCTGCTGCTTCTCCTCTTTACTGAGTACTTTATTGAGGCCGGTGGCATTTCCAACGCTAGCCCCCATGCACACACAGGTATCCATAGCACTGAGCGGTGGCATAAAACCGAGGGTGTAACACCCGATGTCGCCGGTGACAAACGCCTTCAGGCGCTTCAGAGCGTAGAACACCCCACGATGCGGACACCCGGGACACATGTTCGGTGGACGTGGCGGCAACTCCATCTCCGGGGTGAAATACTCGGGGATATCTTGCTCCAGCAGATCTCTTCTTATCCGTCCGGGGGTTAGTTCGCCACATATTGAGAGGCGCTCTTTGCCCAGCACTTTAATCCCCATCGCTTGCACCTGCTCCTCGATGAAAGGCTCCAGCTCTTCAATTACGTATAGGATTTCATATTTGGAAGCAAAATCGCGGATGAGCTGTTTTGGGAGCGGAAACACTAAACCAAGCTTGAGCACCGAAGCCTCTGGAAGCACCTCGCGCGTATACTGATACGAAATTCCAGCGGTAATAACTCCCACCTTGGAACTGCGTTCTTCCACACGGTTAAACGGCTGGGTGCAGGACCACGCTGCCAGGGCTTCAAGCTGCTCTTCCACCACATGGTGGCGTTTGCGCGCATTGCCGGGGAGCATCACATACTTGGGTGGATTTCGCTCCAGCTTAGGTTCGGGTAATCCAGTGAGCGGTTTTCCTAAGGTGACAATCGATTTAGAGTGCGAGATCCGGGTGGTGGTGCGCACAAAGACAGGTTTGTCGAACTCTTCACTCACTTCAAACCCTAAACGTGTGAACTCCAGCGCTTCCTGGCTGTCGGAGGGCTCAAACATCGGCACTTTAGCGGCACGCGCATAGTGGCGGCTGTCTTGTTCATTCTGGGAAGAATGTAGTTCCGGATCGTCCGCCACCGCCAGCACCAGCCCGCCATTTACGCCGGTGTATGCCAGGGTGAAAAGGGGGTCGGCAGCCACATTTACCCCTACATGTTTCATCGCTACTAAGCTGCGCGCACCACCGAAACATGACCCTATCCCCACCTCTAAGGCGACCTTTTCATTGGGCGCCCAGGATGAATTGATGGATGGATAGTTGACGGTGTTCTCCAGGATTTCTGTGCTGGGGGTGCCAGGGTATGCGACCGCGACCTTGACCCCAGCCTCAAACGCACCGCGTGCGATGGCCTCATTACCAGACAAAATCTCACGTTTCATGGACAATATATGTTCCTTTCGTGCCTGCCATAGGTTTTCCCAAGTGGTTTTCCCAAGTGGTCTCTATTAGGTATCTCTGAGCATTAAACACTGCTCGCACACAGTCGTTGCAGACGCGTTATGCGCACAAAACAGTAAACAAAGCAATGTGTGCGTAGCTACTTAAGCGCTGCTTCTTGGCTAAATCTGCAAACTATAGTTTAATGCCTGCTTTGTTGTCAATTCCAACTGCAGAATTTACTGGATACGAGCTGGGGGTAATCATGTTAAGGATTAGGTTCTTGTCGCTCTACCTCAAGCGTTGAAACAAAGGGGTGAAATAGCTCCTGTGGGGGAATTTGGCGCAGATTAAAGGGGTAAGGCTATTCATTATCCACGCGCGCCAAGGCGGTTGCGGTGTCCTTTCCAAGGGCACTATAACCCTTCCTGAACAGTTGCTGCATGGATGGTTTACCTGGTTGAGCGGGTCTGGGTTCCCAACTGAGGTAGATTGTAGTATAAGAGACGCTTTGTGAGACGCTTTGTAAAACGTTTTCCTCCAGTTTGCCGCATTGGCAGCTAACCAGTGCGACCAGTACATATAGTAATAATATTAGTAAAGCTTTCTTAAGATAATGCTGTAATTATAAATACAAAAGTGTGGAATCTGATGAAATCAACATCTTCAATAGCGCTAGTTGGCATCGGCGGGATCTTCCCCCATGCACCCAATCCCGCCACTCTTTGGGATATTGTCCATTCTGCTGTCGATACTGCGGAGGAGCCGCCATCTGGACGCTGGGCGCTGCCGTTGAAACAGGCGTTTGCGCCCCAAAAAGGGCAGCCAGACCATGTATATTCGCGCCGTGCCTGTTTTGTGGACCAGCACAGTGTGGAACTCAACTATGCACGGCTTAACATCAGTGCGGAACTGGTGGCACAGCTTGATCCGGTGTTCCAACTCCTGTTACATGCTGGCACCCAGGCGTTTTTTGATGCCGCACTTGATTCCGCATCACACGAACGGATCGGGGTAATTGCAGGCAATCTCGCCCTCCCCACCGATACCAGCGCACGCCTGGCGCAAGATTACCTCGGGCGCACCTTGAGTGAACAGATCCTCAGTCGCTCAGTGACACCAAGCTCTACTGCGGCGCTGAACCGTTTTATCACGGGACTCCCTGCCGCAGTATTGGCGCAGGCACTGGGGCTGGGAGGCATCTGCTTTACCCTCGATGCGGCCTGTGCTTCCTCGCTGTATGCAATAAAACTTGCGGCAGAAGAGTTGCGAAGCGGACGTGCAGATGTGATGCTTGCAGGGGGAGTGGCACGTCCAGATTCTCTGTATACCCAGATGGGTTTTTCCCAGTTGCGTGCCCTCTCCCCTACTGGTACCTGTGCCCCCTTTGATCGCAATGGTGACGGCCTGGTAGTGGGTGAAGGTGCGGGGATGGTTGTGCTCAAACGCACTGCCGATGCGGTGCGTGATGGAGATCACATCTACGCCACTATCGAGGGAATCGGGCTCTCCAACGATATCGGCGGCAGTCTGTTGGCTCCCACCTCGGAAGGGCAACTGCGTGCCATGCGGGCAGCATATGCGCAAGCGGGCTGGGATCCACGCACGGTTGAGTATATCGAATGTCACGCTACCGGCACGCCGGTAGGCGACGCAGTGGAAGTTGAAAGTTTACACCAGCTCTGGGCTCAAGCACAGAGTGGGACCGCAGCAGATGTGCATCGAGAGCAAGCGCTGGCGCAGGGATGTGTGCTCGGCTCGGTAAAGTCTAACATCGGTCACCTCCTTACCGCTGCTGGGGCTGCCGCACTGATTAAAACCCTCCTTGCCCTCAAACACAAAACCCTCCCCCCCACTGCAAATTTCGCCACCCCGGGAGAGCTTTTAAGCACAGAGGGGGTGCCGTTTAAGGTATTGAGTCAAGCACAGAAGTGGGAACGGCGTGATCCCAACGCTCTGCGCCGCGCTGGGGTGAGTGCCTTCGGTTTTGGCGGTATCAATGCGCATGTGCTGTTACAAGAGTGGGATCAGGAGGAGTGGGATCAGGAGCGCTGCGCCCACATCTATACACATGAAAAATCTTCCCAGGGTGATGCACCTAGCTCGGTTGGTTTTGAGCCAATGAGGGATGCAGATGATGCCATTGCAATTGTGGGTATCGATGTGCGTAGTGGTGCAAGTGAAGACACCGCAACGTTTCGGCATCAGGTTTTTACGGCGACAACACAAAGTCCTGCCCTGCATCCCCCGCAGCACTGGGGTGGCGCGCACCAGAGCCGCTGGTGGAAAGATGAGGGTTTTACCCCCTGTAACGGCGCGTATCTGCATGAAATATCTATCCCTGCAGGCAAGTTTCGCATCCCCCCCACCGAGATGGGTGAAATGCTGCCGCGTCAGGCGCTGATGCTGCTGTGTGCCGAAGCAGCGCTGGAAGATGCCGGTGCTGAAGAACTGGAACACACCGATACTGGGGTGTTTATCGGTACTGGGCTCGATCTCAATGCTACCAGCTTCAGTCTGCGCTGGCAGCTCCCCGCGCTGTACAAACAGTGGCAACAGGAGGGAATCAATGATTTGCCTCCCCTCGAAGCACTGCAGGATATCCTCTCCCCCGCGCTGAGCGCGAATCGCACCATGGGTGCACTGGGGAGCATTGTTGCCAGCCGCATAGCGCGTGCCTTTGGCGTCGGGGGACCAAGCTTCACCTTCGCAAGTGAGGAAAATTCCGGTCTGCATGCGTTGCGCACTGCCCTTGATGCGTTGCAGCGTAAGGAGATCAACCTCGCTATTGTGGGTGCGGTGGACATGCCCGGCGATATTCGCGCACAACTCAGTAATCAGCGCCTCGGGCGTGATCTCAGGGTTAACGATGGTGCCTGTGCCCTGATTCTAAAACGGGTTGCAGATGCGCGCGCTGCTGGGGATACCATGTATGCGCTCATTGATGCCCATGCCGAAGCCACTGGTGCCGATACCACCCTGCTCAAAGTGCAGGAGCACACGCGCACACGCGCGCTGGAGCAGCTGCAAGCCTGCAACGGTGCTGAAATAACTGCATACCGTTTCAGCGAAACCAGTGCGCCGGATGGCTCAGTTCCGGGCGCTGAGCAACAAGCCGCCCCCACTACCCCTTTTACCCTCCCTGCAACCACTCAACTGGGGCATGCCGGCGAGGCAAGCGGGCTCCTCGCCGTAGTTAAAACCGCCCTTGCCCTGCACGCCAAGGTGTTGCCGCCACGGCGAGAAAAGGGGCAGGAAGTTGATGCTGACTACTGGCTCCACAACGCCGCCGCAGGTGCACGCCGCGCTCTGGTAGAGGGGATAGCTACCGGTGGGCAAATTGCGTTGGTGGCGCTGCGTGAAGCCCCCACTGCTGACGCCGACACCACTGCCGCCCTCCCTGCGCGCTTCCCCCTTGCTAAAGCTGATACTAGCGCGGGAGATGCTACCCTGGTGCGTATCTATGCTGCGGACGCTGCCGGAATCGGGACTGCGCTTAAACAGCTACAGCAAGAATTACACCTGAATACGCAGCAGCCTCTGGCGCAACTGGCGTGCAGGTGGGATACCCTCAACCCACCTGACCCGCAGGGTCTCTGTCTGACGTGTGTCGCTACAACCCATACAGAGTTAGAAGCACAACTCGATTTTGCCGCCAAGCACCTGGAACGTACGCCAGGGCAGCGCCTGGATGGCAAGGGTGGCGCGCGGATTCCAGCATGCGCGCGCGACAAGGTGTTCTACTCCCCTACTCCCCTTGCGGCGGAGGGGAAGGTGGCATTTGTGTTCCCCGGTTCGGGAAATCACTTTGTCAACATGGGGCGCGAATTTGCGCGTACCTGGCCGGAAGTGTTTGAGCGCCAGCACCGCAACAACAACTATCTGCAACGTCAATTCCGCACAGAGATGTTCTGGAATGGTGCCGCTCTGGAGCAGATCGAAGCAGATCACAACTCTATGATTCTTGCCCACGTTGCGCTCTGTACTGCTCTGAGCGATCGAGTGCGCCTGTTTGGGGTTGAGCCACACATGGCTGTGGGTTACAGCCTCGGAGAGTCATCGAGCCTGTTCTCCTTAGGGGTATGGCGCGAACGCGACACCATGTTGGAACGGATCGAAGAATCGCCACTCTTTACCCGCGATCTCGCTGGGCCTTGCGTTGCGGCGCGCACTCTGTGGCAGTTACCAGAGGATGAAGCGGTTGATTGGTACCTGGGAATTGTCCCTCTTCCGGCGGCACAGATTAAACCCCATATCGAAGA
Source organism: Desulfuromonadaceae bacterium (assembly GCA_034007015.1). Lineage (GTDB taxonomy): Bacteria > Desulfobacterota > Desulfuromonadia > Desulfuromonadales > Desulfuromonadaceae > JAIVHC01. The sequence goes on along the minus strand of JAVERS010000011.1, from coordinate 53,681 downwards.
GGTTGAACGCGCCTATCTTCTTATCGTTAATACCGCACAGGAGTGTGTTATCGGGGGGCAACGCCACGCAGTGGAGCAGGTGCTGCACAAACTTGGGAACCCTCCCTTTATTGAGCTCAATGGGGTGACTACGGTGCACTGTCCGGTGCCGCAGGTGGTGGCAGAGGCGTATCACGCTCTGCATCGGTTCGAAACCCATGCCGTTGCCACCGAAATATTCAGCTGTGCCAGCGGCACACCCTATGCCCCAAGCACTGAAGCTTGCGCCGACGCTATTTTGGCGCAGGCAACCGACACTATCGACTTCACGCGCGTGGTCAACAATGCCTATGCTGGCGGCGCGCGGATCTTTATCGAAAGCGGGAGCGGAAATTCCTGCACCCGGATGCTGACACGTATCCTTGGGGATCGACCCCATATGGTGCGCCCCACTTGTGTGGAAGGACAACCTCCCCTCACCACTTTTGCCACGTTGATTGCGCAACTGGAAGCGGAAGGGGTTCGTTGCAATATAGCTGATCTGCGTCCGCTGGTGTGCTCGGCGCAACCACACCGCACCGAAACATCCCCAAGTGCGCCAAGAAAGAACACGATGAAACAGAACATGGTGAAACTGTATAACGGAATTGAACAAATAACCCTGCCGCCAAGGGATACAAGTGAAGGGACAAAACATTCTGCGCTGCCTCCCCTTGGAAGCATACCTCCCCAAAGCAAGAAGGAGGAAGTTGCACCCAAGACGAATAACTGCCCATGCGCCACCCCTTCTGTGGCGCAGCATAACATAAGTGGTGGTGGCTCCAATGCGGTGGAAAATATGTCGGAAACTATGCTTGGGGTGCTGCATTCCATGCAGCAGATGCAGGTGCAGCACAGCACAGCGCATAGCGAGTTCCTCCGTCTGCGCGCAGAACTGCATGCGATGATGGCAGAGAACTTCCGTCTCCAGCAAGAATTCGGTGCTGATACTGAGGCTATGGGGATTTCTGCCCCAGAGTGGCATTCCAGCCCAGAGCCAGTAGCGCCACCCACGGCTCAAGGGCAGCAAGTTCAACCATCTACCCCTTCAGTAGCGCCCTCCCCCTTGCCCGAGGCAGAACCTCCGCTATTTGACCGCGCCGCGTGTATGGAGTTCGCCATCGGCTCGATCGGGAAGATGCTGGGGCCGCAGTTTGCCTCCATCGACGCCCACCCCACGCGGGTACGTCTGCCCGATGAGCCCCTGATGCTGGTGGATCGTATTCTCCTCCTTGAGGGGGAACCGTGCTCCATGGGCGCTGGTCGAGTTGTCACCGAACACGATGTCACTGCAGAGCGCTGGTACCTGGATGGGGGGCATATCCCCACCTGTGTGGCAGTAGAAGCTGGGCAAGCCGATCTGTTTTTATCCGCTTATCTGGGCGCAGACCTGCAGACCAAAGGGAAAGCGGTATATCGTCTGCTGGATGCAGTGGTGAAATTTCACGATTCCCTGCCACAGCCCGGCGATGTGATCCGCTACGACATCTACATAGAACGGTTCTTCCGCCAGGGAGATACGTGGCTCTTCAGGTTTAACTATGAAAGTAGTGTGAACGGCAAACCCTTGATGAGTATGCGCGATGGCTGCGCTGGATTCTTCACGCAACAGGAGCTCAACGCTGGGCGCGGCGTGGTGCATACCGCGCTTGATCTGCGCCCCATGCAGGGGAAACGCACCTCGGACTGGAACGAGCTGGTCCCGCTGGAGGAAGTGGAGCAGTATAGCGCTTCCCAGATTCAGGCGTTGCGCCGCGGCGACCTTGCGGCTTGCTTCGGTCCAGAATTTGCGCGCCTGACGCTTCAAAATCCCTACACGCTACCGGGTGGGAATCTGGAATTGGTGGATCGGGTGATTCATATGGATCCCACTGGTGGACGCTATGGGATTGGACAGATCAAAGCCGAGATGGATATCCAGCCCGATGACTGGTTCCTCACGTGTCATTTTTGCGATGACAACGTGATGCCCGGTACCCTTATGTATGAGTGCTGCCTCCACACCCTGCGCGTATTTCTGATGCGGATGGGTTGGGTAACAGCAGAGGGTGAAGGACATTGGGAGCCGATTCCCGGGATCGAAAGTCAACTTAAATGTCGGGGACAGGTTACCGAAAAAACCAAGGTTGCGACCTTTGAAGTCAATATAAAAGAGATTGGCTATCGCCCGGAGCCGTACGCCATTGTGGATGCGCTTATGTATGCTGACTCCAAAGCAATCGTGGAGATCACCAACATGACCATTCAGCTCAGCGGTCTGAATCGTGCAGCGATGGAAGCACGCTGGAGCGGCTCTGCGCCAATTGCAGGCGCTCCTAAAGTAGTGCCTGCCCAACCATCCTCTGAAGCACAACCAGCTGCGGAGAAAAAGCCGCCCCTGTTCGACTATGCCAGCATCCTCGCGTTCTCCAACGGGAACCCTTCCGATGCATTTGGGGAGCGCTACCGTATCTTTGATGCCGAGCGCCGCATTGCGCGCCTGCCCCGTCCCCCCTTCCAGTTTCTAGACCGCATTATCGAGATCGACGCCACCCAGTGGGAGATGGTAGCTGGAGGAAGTGTGGCAGCACAGTATGATGTGCCCCAGGATGGCTGGTTTTTTGCGCAGGAACGCTCACACAACATGCCGTTCAGTATTCTGCTTGAGATCGCGCTCCAACCCTGTGGTTGGCTTGCGGCTTACGTAGGCTCTGCCCTCACCAGTGAGGTGGATCTATGCTTTCGCAACCTCGACGGCACGGCGCAAATACTGCGTCCGCTCACGAACATGTGCGGCACCCTGACAACTCGAGCCAAACTGACGCGGGTTTCCAGCAGTGGCGGAATGATTATTCAGAACTACGATTTTGAGGTTGCAGATAACCTTGGTCCCGTGTATCGCGGAGATACCGTATTTGGATTCTTCAGCGAACAAGCCCTGGCAAACCAAGTGGGAATTCCGGGCGCTAAACCCTATCAACCTCAGGAGCAAGAGCTGCAACGGAACGAAACCCCGGGTCCCTACCCGGTGCAGGCGCCGTTCCCAGATGTACAGTTGCGCATGGTGGATGAAATTGAACTCTATATCCGCGACGGCGGCCCCCATGGTCTCGGTTTTATCCGTGCACGTAAAATCGTAAACCCGGATGAGTGGTTTTTTGCCGCCCATTTTTATCAAGATCCGGTATGCCCGGGTTCATTAGGGCTTGAATCCTTCATCCAATTGATTAAATATGCGGCTGTGCAACGTTGGGGTGGGAACGCGAGCACCACTTTTGAAACAACTACCAACAATACTCAGCATCACTGGTCGTATCGCGGGCAAATCATCCCAAGCAGCAAGGAGATCCATGTGGAGGCATCAATCAGTGCGATTGATGATGGACAGCGCCAAATAACCGCAGATGGCTACTTGCTCGTAGATGGGAAAACTATTTACTCTATGCAGGATTTCTGTGTAAAACTGATAAGTTAGACATGATAGCTCATGTGTTATATAGAGTAATATGAGTTTTTTATAGTGTGGCTTTGCCTGCAGAAAAATGTGGTAGCATACAATAACAAGGAGGATTAGAGGATGAAGATGTTAAAAAAATTGGTACTCATGGCTGCTTTAGTCTCACTCGCAACTGGGTGCGGTACCAGTGAACAGGAGCAAAGTGTAAAAGTAGAGACGCAGAGTTCGAACTTGAAGAGTGGCATAAAGCATGTTGAAGCACAGAAAACAAAAGAGCAGCAGGAAACCACAGCGCAAGCTGCGGAAGTGAGTGCGAGTGGAGCTGATGTTACCCCTGCCTCTGCGCAAGAAGCTGCCGACACCACTCCCGCACAGAAAACGCGCGCCGAGATGCAGTCAAGCGAGGAACCCACGCCAGAGCGCACCTCTATCCACACTATAGTTATGCAGAATAAATATGGGAAAGTGGCATTTAATCATGCGGCGCACACTGAGTTCATCAGCTGTAGCACCTGTCATCCTACCGAGCCCCCGAGCCGGATTGAAATGAGCCGTAAAGAGTTCCACGCCGTATGTCGAACCTGCCATAACGACATGGGTGCTGGTCCAGTAAAATGTAGTGGTTGCCACACGCATCGGCCGGGTAGATAAACCATAAAGCAAAACACCGGCTCCCCCTGCCATGCATGTGCAAGTGTGGGGGGAGCCGGTGTTACTGCAGAAGCAATGGTTTAATCCGTGGGTAGCGGGGTTAACCTTGCTATTCTTTCTCCCAGCGTCTGGGAGAAACAACAAAAAGCTCGAACCGTTTGTCCGCAATGGAGTATTTCTCAAGCACGCACCAGTATCAATCAACCGCTGTCAAGCTAAAGAGCATACATGTCCACATTATACGAAGATGAGCAAAGCTACCTCAATATCGCCAAAGATCTCGATTTTGATGCGCTTGAATACGACAAGGTTCTGAAGCAGCGCTCCAAAAGCACCTTTGCCCTAGTGGGACTGGGGTCTGCGTTTATAATTGTTGGGTTTGCGTTCTGGGTGGCGGATTTGGTAGCTAAAAACTCCGTTGGGAACACTCCGATCCTGATGTCGCTTATCACCGGTATCCTCCTGTTCTTTTTTGCTGCGCGCCATCAGCGCAAGCTTGAAACCATTATCACCTACGAAATACTCCAACGGATCCGTGCCATTGAGGGTTCGGACGGATTCCTGTGGCGCATCAGTGATTCGCTTAACGCCTGCTGTCAGGAAGAGTATGGGGGTATTCCGCAGGAAGTGTTGCAACTTCAAACCTCATCCCAAGCTGGGGGGATAGAATCGGATGAAATCCGCCTGTACAAAGATTTTCTCCAAAAAGTGGTCCAGTGGCATGAAAAGCAGAAGCAGGAGAATGGCACCTCTTAGGCTGGCATTCTCCTCGTGCTAGCATTGCGCTTACAATAAGAAAGCCCCACCGACATGTGTCAGTGGGGCTTTCTGAATTGGTACGCCCTAGGGGATTCGAACAATCGGTGTAAGTATTTATAATTATTGTGTTTATTTCTAAGTAAATACTTAACAGCCCCTGTTTGTACCCCTGAAATATTTTTTTTATCCAATGTTTATTTTTTCTGGTTCGGGGTAGGTTTCGGGGGATCATACCGGGGTATTTATTATGATGCAACATAAACCAACACATCATCCTGATCCGGGTGCAGATCCAGGATTTTATTGAACAGGCTGTGCCGCTCCTCTGCTTCGATGATGCGTCCGCTTACCAGGGTAGCCCTGGTTATTGTATGATCTTCGTGGCGTGGTCGCATAAGCCAGAACACCGACCGACCTGTTCGAGTGCATACTTCTCTGTATGTGATCCACCTTTCCCAGCTGCTCCTGGGGTTGTCAGCTGCAAACTCAAGTAGAGCGTGAACGGTTTGTTCGTCGAGGGTTTCATTGTCCTGCATGATGTGTGCTCCTGGTCGGCGCGAAGAGTAACAGAACTCTGCCGCCTCTCTAATCTTCTGCGTTATATGTTATCTCATATCGTGTGTATATTCGCGGGTCCTTCTGGCGCTGGCGCGTAGTGCGGGCGGCAAAGCCCCACATTTTCGCTGTTTTTTGTGCTCGTTCGATTTGGTAAATTGCTATTTATACTAGGGTTTTTGTTTTTACCGCCTACCGTATTGCCCTTGACGGGGTGTTTTGAACAGGTTTTTTACATGAAAAATGTGCGTTTTATCTCATACCTTATATGTTACGCGCTTTTTACTTTAGTACATATATGGTACGGATACGGCGTAAATTTTCCCCGCCATTACCAGAACCGGGGTCCGTTTTCCCTGCTTACTCCCTGGGACCTGATGTTCCGTCGGGGTGGTCCTGGATCCTTCGGTTTGCGCAGCGTATGTAAGCGCAGGATGTCTGCTGCAGCCAGGTTGTAAACTTCAGCGTCGAAGAGGTCATTACGCTTACCGCGTGGATTCTGCCAGGTGCCGTCCTGTTGGCGTTCCTCGACAGTCATGTGCTTAATGTAGTCGCCCTCCTCCTGGATCTCGCCATGCAGCCAGAAACAGCCAGGGTTCCCCGGCTCAACCTGCAGCTTGGCGGATAATGTGTCTTTGAAATAGTTTGTTTGGAGCCGATACAACAGCAGTCCTCCCCTTAAGGGCTTACCGTCTGGCATGGCATCGAGGCGCGTTACCTTCCATGGCGTTGTCAATCCGCGTGAATAGCCTTTGATCGGTGCCATGTTTGGTACTTGGCGACAAAACTCGTACACCTCTGCAGTACGGCTGTTTGCACCGTCGCTGCTGGTGGTACCGCCTGAGTCGATCAATCCCATGTTGATATGCAGATCTCTACCATCGGCGGTGGCGTACCTGGTGGATGCTATATCGCGCACAATGTCAAAACTGGTGCAGAATCCACAATCCACGAGCCAGGATTCCAGCTGTTCCCCCCAGGCGCGCAATACGTACCAGAACCCGAGCTTCTGCGTATCAACTCCCAGGGTGAGCGCCAGGGCTCCGGAAGGAATAACACCTCGGGCGCGTTCATCGCGCAGATTAAGCAGTCTGTTGTTGTCGGTGCTGGTCTCTCCCTTCACCCTCCAGGGCATCGCCAGGGATGAATTACAGAAGTTCTGCGCTGGACCGATAATCCCCGCCTCATATTGTTGTTCAGCGGCCTTGTATTTTACCGCCAGGGCTCCCCAGCTGCTCCAGGGGCTGTAAAGTTCATTGAGTTGGTAGGATCGCACCTCCTCCGGTGCATCGAGGTTGCTCTGACGCCATTCGCCATGCTCTAACATGCCGTGCTTATGGCGCTCCTCTATAGCTGTTCCACACTCCGGGCATATCAGGCGGGTATTGACACGAATGTGCTCGCTTGTGCCTTCCGCTGGATATTGAATCTGCTCCCATTGCATTACGAAGAACACGCCACAATGTGGACACGGCACATGATATTGATGCTGGGACCCTGCCTGGTACTCCTGCCAGATAGGACCTGATTCAGTGGTGGGTGTTGATGATAGTATTGCTTTATGGTCGCGGTATGTTTTCAGGCGCTCCAGCGCCAGAGATAATGCGTCTGCTTCTTTTTTTGACGCTGCCGGCCATTTGTCGAGCTCATCGGCAAACAACAGCTTGATCGGTCGGGATGCTAGTTGCTGGGGGCTCTGTGCTCCCTGCAGTGCGATTGTCTGGCGGGTAAGGTGCAGTTCTGTAACTTTGAAGTCGTTTTTACGCTCCGTCATGTGTTTTGCCAGGCTCGGGCAATCCTGGATCAATGGCTGCAGGCGGTTTTCACAGAATGACTGCGCTTGCTGCTGCGACGCCATAACCCACATGGCCGGTCCGGGATTGTTTGCGATTGAATAAGCCAGGCCCACAAGTTCGGTCGTCGTTTTGGCGCTTTGAGCACTCCAGCAGAGTACAATCTTGCGGATATTCGGATCCGCATAATCACGTAATACCTGTTTTACATACGGGGTGCGGTCTGCGCGGTATGGTCCGGGGTAGGCACTGCTTCGGGATGAGAACTGCAATTCTGCTTCAGCCCATTGGACCGGATCATCTGTTGCAGGTGGCGTCCAGTATTCGCGCCACCACTGTTTAAGGCGCGTTTGACAAGTCTTTAAGTGCATCGCTTATTTCCTCTCTGAGGCGCTTCTGGATCTGCGGCCAGGTCATGCCCTCCAGCTCCGGGGCAACCTTGGCGGGTATATCCAGCAGTGCCGCCTTGCTGCGTTCAATCTGTGTCGCCATCCAGTTTTTAACCTCGCTGGTGGGTAGTAGCTCGCGCCGGGTTTCCAGTACCTCAAGTAAACTTTGTTCCATGCGGCGCAGTGCCTCAAGGCATTGTTGCCACTCTTTGTGGCGGCTTGCTACCGACGGATCAGCCTTCTTGTGAGCTTCGAGCCATGCCTGATGAGCCAATGCTTCAGCACTGCGCAAGCGGTCCAGTGCAGGCGAAATGCCGAGCTCCTGAGGCTCTGTCTGAGCCACTTTTTCATCCTCTGACGGTGGTTGATATGCCCTCAATATCTCCCAGGCGCGCTGTTTTGCCTTGCCGCGATATGCTCGATCAGATAGCCACCGACACACGTCTACCAGGCTGAATGATTTATCCTCATGGCGTGGACAACCTGCCTTGCACCACTTGTCGATCGTAGACGGTGACACCTCCAGGCGTTGCGCCAGTTGTTTGGCCTTCAGGGTTTCATCTTCCATGGCTGTTCCTTTTTTTTTTGGTTTCTGACGCTTGCTAAAGATAACCTTGCTAATTCTGCTAAAAACTGGCTGATTTGTTTTTTCGTTTTGAAGGGCTGCTAAAAGCAAACCTGCTAATCCTGCTAAAAATGCCGGGGGCGCATCCATCCCCCGGCCCTAGTTACTGCGTAACGTGGTCCGCAATGCCGTATTCGATAGCCTGCTGCGGGGTAAGATATAGATCGCGGTCAATATCCCTCTTGATCTGTTCCGGATCCTTGCCGGTGTAGCGTGCCAGCAGATCCACCATGTGGTTGTTAATGCGCTGCAGCTCCGTATGTTGTCGGTGGATGTCGGGTGCAGATCCACCACATAATCCAGCCACCTGGTGCAGCATTATCGTTGAATTTTTCGTTACGTACCGCCTGCCCGGTGTACCGGCTGCGAGTAGTACCGCGCCCATGGATGCAGCCCTCCCGGTGGCGACGGTCCACACCTCCGAACATGCGCCATGCAGACAATCGAGCATTGCCAGTCCATCTGATACGGATCCGCCAGGGCTGTTTATGTAGAGGGTTATCGGCTCGCGGTTGTAGCTCCCCAGGTAGAGCGCCTGAGAACATACCGCTTGCGCGGATTCTTCGGAAACAGTACCGAAAAGCATTATTCTGCGCTGCTTGAGCAGATCCGACACCTTGCCCGGCATACTCAACATTACAGAACCTCCACATTGTGGTGCTTGTAGTCTCCGTTCGGAAGAAACGCGTCCTTCACCCAGGCATCGAGGGCGCTTTTACTTGCGCAGGTTTTATCCGGCTGCTTGCCTGGTGCCGGGGTCTTTATTACGGGCAGATTAAGATTATCGCGCCATACCTTCAAAGTGCTGATGGTAACTCCCAGGTAGGCGCTGATTTCCTGCCAGCCGATAAGCAGATCTTCGCAATGTTTCGACATAATCAGAGCTCCCGTGTTTTGATTCCCATCTGTTCGATCCACTGTCCAATTTCTTTTTTATTCGCGTAGATGATCGCATCCTTGCGGTGCAGCGGCACGGGCGGGTCGAACCGACGCCAGTCAACCACAAGCACGTCAACTGGTATTCCGAAATATTCCGCAATCTGTGCGGCTCCCTCCAGGTCGTATTTTTTTGCTGCCATGGTTTGATCCTTTCTTGTATGGAAGAGGTGCGGTTGTCGGTGGAAGCGGAGCCCCTTATGGGACTTCCAGCGGGTCCCCGCACCCCTTCAATTTACTGGCGGCCCCTTATAAGGGCGGCGAAGGCTTCGAGCGTTAGCACTGCAAAGTGGCGCAGTGGTGGTCCGGCGGTGAGATAGTCGAGGCTTGCAAGTGGTACAGCTAGGCTCCAGCTGTTACCGTCTGGCCATGCCAGGCATGGTTCCCATTCGCGCTTTTCGCGCTGATGCTTTTCCACCAACTCCAGCCAGGCACCATCCAGGTTAATGGGCCATTCTGCGCAAGTCTCGAATGAGTAACAGTCGGCATTGATGCGCTCGCCTCTCCTGGTGGCATCCACTCCAGCTTGCTGCAGGGCGCGCAGTAGTGATACACCTTTACGCGCCTGCAGCTGCTCGAACCGGTTAGTTGTTGCGCTTAGGCTGCGGCGTCGCATTTACCGAACAGCTCCGCAACACCTGCATCCTTGAGTAACTGCGCTTTTGCTTGCTCAAGCGCTTCGTTTGCCTCTGAGGTAATAAGTCCTTCCCGGCTTAGGCGCATGGCTAGATCAACGCCGGCGGTGTTACTCAGTGCCAGCAGCAGGGCTGCGTTTTCGTTGCTCCATTTGGCGTTGAAGAGATAGTGCGCGCAGATTGATTTCAGGATCTCGCGCCGGTCCTCATGGATCAGCTCGTTGAGAACACGCTCCTTACCCTGCAGGGTTGAGGCACGATCGCGCAGATCGGATTCAAGATCCTGCAGAATTTTGATCTTGCGCCGGGTAGTGTCCAGGGTGTCGCTGATCTTCTCGCCGGAATCGTCCACAAGTGCATCGTCGAGGCTTTCCAGGCTAATGTCACCGCTTAGAACGCGCTCGGAAAAGTCCTTTGGTGCCGTGTCGAGCTGTTCCTCGAGCTCGGTCGCGCGCTCCTTGAGCTGCTGCACCTGGGCTTTTACTTCCAGGACCTTTTCGTTAGCGCGCTGTTTCGCTGTGACGATCTCCTGGATCTCGGTGATACGCTTGCTCAGGGTTGTGGTGTCGAGTTCGATTTTCATAATGTGTGCTCCTTTTATTGATTATGCTCCGAATGCTGCTCGGATAAGTTTTGCGCGGATACGTGGTGCTTCGGCTTTAAGGTCTTTGATCATCTTCCGCGCTTCTGCTCGCGGATAGGTGGTGTACATTCCGTGATCTTTACCGGTGGCGTCCAGGTGTCGTGCTATCTCTCGCACAATGCGACGCCACTCTGGGACAGGTCGGTTTGATATGTGCGCCATAACGCGCGCCATGATTTCAATGTTGCTGATTTCGGGGTTTCGCATGTGCTATACTCCAATTCTGTTAGGCCTCACCCCTCACGATTTTGGCCGATGATGTTCTGGCGGGGATCCCACTCCCCGCCGGGCTCCTCTGTTACACTCCCTCCGGCTCTTCCAGCTCATCCCTGAGATTTTGCAGCTTCTCCTCCAGGCTCAGAATCCGCTGGTGCTGGCGCAAGACGTGTGTCTCTAAAACTGACAAGTATTGTCGGCAATCCTGCTGCAGATCCGGGTATAACCGGCGCATTTTCTCGTTTTCCATGTCGCGGATATTGGCGCGCAGGTGGTCCAGCAGTCGGTATGCGTTTTGCGTGGTCATTGTTTTTAATACCTCCATCTAAAAAGGGATCTCGTCATCTTCGTTAAACTCCGGTTGCTCCGGTGCTGCTGGCGGCTCTGTGGCAGAGTTGCTGCCCCATGCCTTGCCCTCATCGGACCCGGCTATCAGGTTTGCAATCCATTCGGGCAGATGCTCCGGGATCTGCTGCATAAGCGGCTGGCTCGGGTTGCAGTCATCGAGGCTAAACAATACCTGTTCCAGTTCTGTTTCAGGTGCCTTGCTGCCCTTGGGCGGTGGCATAACGGCTGTAGCGTTTGAATAAGTTTTCCCGCCAGAATCACGGTGCATGATCTGCAGCTGGCAGGGCTTGCCGAGTACATTTCCGAGGTCGAAGCCTGCAAGCTCATCGGTTGTGAACCTGCGGCCTCTCCAGGCTTCCAGAAAAGCCCTCAGAGCGGCTTTCTCATGCAGACTAAGGGTAAACTGGCGGAATATAAGGCGCGGCTTGTCCTCTCCGTCAATCTCGATCCGTTCCTCTGGCAGCTCAAACGCTACAACAATCTTGCGGCTGCTGTTGCCATACGCTTCTGAATACTGGGTGCCGAGGTCTGCCAGCCAGCAGCACACTGCCAGGTGTACGCCCTCCGGCACGGGTGAAAAGTTGCCGTTTCCGGTCTCGGTTGCAATAAGTGGCATTTTTGTGACTCCTTCCTATCTGATGCGCAGAGATTCGCCCTGCTCGATGTGTACGCCCGGTATCTGCTGCCCTTCCTGGAGCGCAGATTTAAGCGCGCTTTTGTCAATCCTCAATTCGGTTACTTCTTCGGCGTATTCCATGGGTATCTGCCCGGGATCGTCTATCACCACACGCGCCGGGTTCTTCTGGATCGCGACCTTAAAGGTTCCGGCTTCCAACCTTTTCAGGCCGAGTTCCGCCATATTTGTGCGCAGGTAGTTTTTCAGCCATTTGACACGGTTTTCGGTAGCGCGCTTTTGCCGGGTCAATCGTTCTGCCTCAGATCCGCATCCGGTGGCGAACGCCTCCAGGTTGCGTACAGCCTTGATGATGTTTTCAGATTTCTCGGAGAAGTCCATCGCCAGGGCATTCAGGCGCTGGTGGAGTTCCTGCTCCTCCAATTCATCGCCTCCGGTGGCGGCTTCGAGTAATTCCTCCGTAATTTCGTAAAGTTTCATCTGTAGTCTCCCTTCTAAAATTCCTCGCGCACGATGGCGCAGAATGTAGGTAAGTCGGTGATGATGGTCGGTTCCGGATCCTCGATGCTGGGGTGGCAGTCCGCCAGGCGTAGCATTATCGACCAGGGCTTTCTGCTTTGGCGCCAGGCAAGTGCAGGCTTGAGTTGCGCCGCTTCTGCCTGGGCTACCGCCTGGAGCCACCATGTCGTCAGAGATGGGCGCTCGTGGCGTTTGATCTCCAGTGCCCAGCCAGGGATCCCGAGCAGGTCATAACCTCCTGATCTGGTTTGATCGAGGTTGCGCTCGATGCAGAATCCCAGCTCGTTACGCAGTAACTTTGCAATCTCACGCTCAGCGGCGGCACCTTTGGTGCGGCTCGTTCTACCGGCCATGGCTCATAATCCTGTAGGCGCGCAATGCTTCAGGGTCGAGGATGTGCCTCTCCGGAGTGAGGGCTCCCACGACGCGCCGGTTAGAGTCGCGCAGTAGAAAAATATCGTCATGGCGGATGAATTTTGCGCTTGTCGCTACGGGTCGCCCTGATGGGCTGTTCCAGTAGCGCAGAGCGTCGTTTTCGCTGGTGAGTGTTTTTTGTGGCATGGTTCAAGTCCTTTCTTCCGGGGGTACAGGTGGCGGCCAGCTGGGGGCGTGGCCGGGTAAAGTTTTCTGATAGCGGTCGATGTAGCTCTCGCCTTTGCATCCAGGCCCAGTGATCCGGCGGTTGTGGTTTGGGTGGCAGCACCAGAGTGTTAGACCGATGAAGCAAAAATATTTACAAGTGCCACATCCGGTGGCTTTCCATTGCGCCTCAGTGGGCTTCTTCTGTTCAAAACCTTGCCAATTATGCAAATTAAGCAAAATAAGCCCCTCTGTGTGGATAAAACCTCGTATTATCAGGTTGTTACGTGTTGTACTTTTTTGGCATTTCTTTGCCAATTATGTGCAAATTAAGGTGTCTCCTTTTTTGTGTCCTACCTTTTTTTGCACTTAATTGGCAGCACTTGCCAATTATGTTTATGAACTATTACAGCCACTTATGCCCTTAATTTGCTTAATTGGCTTATTTGGCACTTGTCAGGGTAAATTCAGTCCTGCTCCGTCCAGTAGTTTTAATGGTTTTTTGTGTGATAGTGCCGGATTCAATCATCTGAGTGAGTAGTTGCCGCAATTCATCGCTTTTTTTGTGGTACTTAAAAACTTTTGTACTGATCTGGGTCAGCGTCATGCTCCCATGCTCCTTTAAGGCATCTATCACGCGCTGATGCTCCTTGTTGCTGGCCTGAGAACCGAAGATGTAAGCGGCACTGGCGCGGCAATAGCTCCATAACGCAAGGGCGGCGCGAAGATGTGTGTACGTGATGCGGTCGCTGCCACCGAGCAAGGCATACAGTAGTGATAAACGGATTACCTGAGCTTCACTGCGGTTTGTAACGGCTCCGAGTCTGCCCGGTGCGGCTTCGGTAAGCTCATCATACGAGTTGATCCACAACTGCCTTGCCTCATCATCGAAGGTAATTTCCTGTTCCATGCTCTGCGCAACGGTGAGCACATATTTCAGATCCTTCTGGATCTCCTTCAATTCATTTTCTGGCATGGGCTGTGGGAAGGGAACGCGGCGTTGACGCCTTGCGCAGCAGAATAAAAAGCGGTTGGCAAATCCGTTGAAGCAGTCGCTTGCGGAGATAAGTGTCAGCAGCTCATCCTGCACAATGTGGCCAACTGCAACGAGGTGTGGTTCTGAACAGCGATAGTTGTTGTCATTTTTGGTAAGAGGCTGAATACTGTTCCCATCCCAGGCACGGCGCAATATTGCAGACACTGTGTTTCCATCGCGCTTGGCTGCCTGGAGTAGCGCGGCAATCTCTTCATCTATTACAAAAAGGCGCTTATCCTCAACGCCAGGGTCTTTGATCTCATACTCCTTGGCCTTTTTATTCCATTCGCGGATCTCATCCCTGAGCGCCCACACTATGCCCTCGCCAGAAGACAATGGGCCAGGGCTGGAGGTGCAGGGATTTGTATAATCAAAGGCACTGAGTTGAAATAATTTGTCTACCGGGGCATATGATGTGCCCTTACGGGCCTTGGAGCTTTGGCCTACAACGATGGCAAATATTGCAGAATGGTGTCGAGTATCTCCAACGCGGATATACGGGTTGCGACCGGCCTCTGCCCCAAATCTTGCCAACATCTGGATTAAAACGGCGGCGGGGTCGGCTTCGCTGTTGTGTGTAGCAAGCTCAACAAATCTTCCTGCAATGCCCTGTAGTGCTTCCGGGGGTAGCTCTGGATACTCTTCAACATCCGCCTTCCATGTATCTTCCACCGCATGGTCGGTCCCTGTATTATCTGTTTCCGTGGGCTCCGCTGCAGATTCGAATATTTCAATATCATGTGGCGGTATAGCGGGTTTTGGGCTCATGCGGAGACCTCCTGAGCTTTGATTAAAACGTCCAGCCAGTCATCGCCTGGGCGCGGTGGTATATGTACAGTTGCCTGGTGCCCGAGGGCACTCAGTCTCTGGGCGGCTTGTCGTGCTGCATCCTGTCCGGCGTTGTTGCGGTCGTTGTCGGCCCAGATATCAACGCTGGATATGTGAGCAGGGATCTCGACCTGAGCCAGCATCGAGGCACTGCATGTGGCCCACACTGCTGATCCTGTCATGGCGTGTACCGCCAGGGCGGTTTCGATACCTTCCGCCAGGGATAGTTCATCGCTTTGGGGATCGAACAGGTGAATACATGTGCCGCGATAGGCATCTGGAGTGATGGCCGGGGTCAGCATTTTATTAGGCTCGATACCTGCCTTGATGCTGGTGCGCGGATCCAGATATGTGCGGTGGGCACCGACGCAGTGGCCGTCCAGATTGGTGATGAGTCCTATCATGGCGGGGTGTGTCTGTCTGGTGGCGCTGTGCCAGCACTCGGGGTGCAGGTAAAGTGCAGCGCCATTTATGCCGGGAAGTCCGCGTTGATCGAGGTATCTCTCCACGGTGCCGTCATCCTGGCGGAGCCCCTGTATCAGCTTGCGCAGCCATGCGGCGGCGTCGCGGTTCTGTTTGGCGGGGGGTGGCTCTCGATACACACGACGGTCGGGCATCGCCAGGGAACGGGTGCCTGCGGTAAGGCCGATGATCTCAGCTAGCCTTTCCAGAGTGTCAGGGAAGGGTCCACCACATAGACGGTGGGCCAGCTCCAGGCCATCCATTGCGCCCCCGTTATGATCTCGGCCACCACACTGGTTACAGTACGAGGTTCCCCGGCCTTCCTGGTCGTCGTAGCGGAAACGGTCAGTGCCTCCGCATAAGGGGCAAGGGTGGTGCTTGCCATCCATAGCAGACGGGTCAACGCCTAACTGCTCATGTATTTGAGGCCAGCGTCCACGCGCTGCCTGGTTTATCTGTTCTGCTTCGTAAGGACGGTGCGGAACTTCATGTGCAGTCATATCTCTTAAGACTGATGTGCTTGACTTTTCGGCATAATTTGACATAATAAATCCTGTGGATAGCGTTTAAAACGTCGCTCATTCACGAACCTGGCGGCGGTCGCCAGTCCTAGGACCGGACACTTTTTACGAGGTGCCCGGTCCTTTTTTTTTGGACTGTTACAGCTCAGATATCCAGCGTTCGACGTCGCTTCGTCTCCATGCGACGGATCTCGATCCCAGGCGTACGGCTGGTGGAAATTCACCGTCTTTCAACATGCGATAGAGTTTAGTTTTGCCGACGGCGACAAGCTCCAGGACTTCGTCAATCTTGAGTAGGCGGTCAGGGGTAGGTGCTTCCATTTGTACTTCTCCTTTTTGAGGTTTGGAGCAGCACAGGCGGGGTACATATGAGGGGTTGCACATCGTGTTGATGTGCGTCATCATAGAGACAAGGGCCCTATGGTTCCCACACATACCCAACAGCCTAGCGCTGCTCCGTGGGTTTATTATGTATGTTGCAAGGTTTTAGGCCACCTATGTGTCCTTGACCTTGCTGCTCTGGAGTTACTCAAAGCGTTGTTTTGTTGTGAGGCAAATCAGGCCACTTTGTGGTCTGGGTTTACCGCATGAGGTTGTTCGCGTCTTTTTTGGTTGTGACCTCCTTTTGCGGTCGTTGGTTTGTGTCCCGCCGGATGCTAGCGCGTCCGTGAGACTCGTCTTGCTTGACTTACTTGTCTTGTCTGACTTGCTTGTCTGGCTTGCTTGTCTTGTGCGGGGGCACTTTGCAGCTTTGGCTGAGTCTGCACTGTGTTGGGTTAGGGTTTTTGTTTGAGGGAAGGCAATTAACTTTGGTCGGTTGGTGCCTTCCCTCTCTTTTTTCAATTTTTCAAATTCCGCGACGTCGCTTGTGAGTTCAACCTACATCGGAGAAAACCTCTTGTCCAGCGTTTGGCGGTCACTCCTTTGTCACAGAAGTCCGGTAAGACTTTGTGAGATTGGAATAAAAATGGAATATTTGTAAATTCAGGCACTTAACCTGGATATCCCGGATCAACATCCCCTTTCTGCGCTCGCGTTCTCAGTGCTTTCAATTACTCCATTTTTGTTCTTTTTCTTAACATTTATCCTCTTGACTTTTAGGGAATCATGCCCTTGGCTAATAGCTTTGAGGATCTTTTCAACATGTTCAATTTCTCGAACCACAAGCATTTTTAATCGCTTCATCTGCTCGTCAAGGCTTAAATTCAGCCAGCGTTTAAACGCTTCTACCGCCTGCTCGGTGCGCTTGATTTTTTGCGCATCGATAATATCTTCATACGCTCTGCGGTCAGGGGCATATGTTTTTTCGCGGATAAGTGTGTGAAGCACACCCTCCTTTGCCAATTCAGAAGCGAACGCCTCCCACTCCTCAGTCGGAGCCCTGCTTACAAGGCCGGCGTTCATCTCCCAGAACTTGGCAATGCGCCAGGTGATGAGCCTATCCTCCATGATTGAATTTTTCCTGCTACGGGGCATTTCCCACGGATCCGCATCATCCTGGCGCAGCTCAGCATGGATGGCCTCGATCTGTTTTTTCATGCCTGCGAGGATCTCAGATTCGGGCCTGTATATGTCGACCTCGAACAGACGGTGGCCGCGCAGATTGTGATAATCCTCTGGAGTGCTGAAAGAGGTGTCTCTGATTTCGCGGTGAGTGACCGGCACCACCGCGCTTTGCGGAATCCGGTCTGCTGTTTGTACTTTCTGGCGGAGCGTATACAGATCATAGGCGGTTTGCTCCATCTCATCGCCGGTGAATATCTCCGCCAGAAGTTCGGGTGCCCTTTCTGCCCGGGCAATGTTCGGCTCGATACTCAGAAACAGCGCGTCGAGAGCTGCAGCGCGTTGGCGGATGGGGAACTCTCCCCAGTCTGCGGTTGCATCCTGCTTAGCGAGATACAGGGCGGTCTCTCTGTAGTGGCGCAGACGATCCGGAAATGTACGCAAGGGCTCGCCATCCATAAACCTGGCAAGCAGTCCTGGCGCGGGGCTGATGTGCTGTAGCTCGGATTCGTTGCAATGCTGCAGGAGTTCGGATGTAGGTGTGTCAAGTATGTGAGCCATTATTTTACCTCCAGCTGCTCGCGCAGAATTTCGGCATTTGAAAAGATATCTCGGAGCAAGGCATCGAGAGTGAAAAGCAGGTTCCCGGTTAGATATTCATTGTGTGGCCGGTCGTTGGTCCATGCGTCGTGCAGTTCGTCTGCCAATTGCTTTTTAGCGAGGTCTCCAGCTGAGGCGCTGTTGAGTATGGCCTCAAGTCTTGATTCAATTTCGCTGTGCTTAGGCACTGTGTTTCTGATAAGTTTGTCTCTGGTCATAATCTTTTCCCTTTCTTGGGTTGTGGCCTGCCCCTGGCGGTGCCCACCACTGCCGGGGGCGCTTTTGTTTAGGGTGTGAACTTTACCCTTCGGCCCATTTGCTGCATTGCGCCCTTTAGGATTCTCCAGACAAGTTGCCTGTCAGTTCTTTTTATTTGTCTGTAACTTGCTATAAGCACCTTTTCGTGTAGCGATAGCTGCATGGTCTTTACCTCCTTTTTAGCAGAGTTAGCAGGTTTGCTTTTAGCAACACCTAATAACTCATTTTACGCGCCAGCGGAGAACATCATCTCTACCGCTTCGAATCTCTCCCTTGTTGCCGGATCTCTGCGTTTTGCCGTCTGGCTTACCAGGGCTGCGTCGATGTAGTCCCCTACCCTCTCTCTGGCGTCATCTTCCAATCTGCGGAGCTTGCGTATCACGCTGTACTCTTCCGATGTCAATTCAATTGATCTGTTCATCTGCCTAAGTCCTTTCTGTTTGGCTCGAGGAACTGGTTGAAGGCTGCTTCATCGCTGTGCAGCCGATGTAAAATATCCTCCTCAGCATCGAGGAGAAGATCATCGAGGATCTGGCGCTGAGTTTTGCCGTGATATGCCGCCAGGCGCTTTAATGCCAGGGCAGCGCCGGTGCTGATCCACGTGTTGAGTCTCCGCTCTCCATTTTCCCCTGCGGTGGATCTGCGGGATCTGTATGTCGCCTGGCGTTCCGCTGCTGACATTGCCATGGTATAACCTCCCACCTCTATTAATCGTTACTGCGTAACGGGGTTGATTTAAGTTCTTCGAGATAGTCGCTCCAACGCTGCATCATCTCGCGTCGGGCTTCGATATGGGATGTGCGATTGTAGGCGCGTCCGAGGGCATCCCTCACATTGTGCGCAAGCTGATGTTCGACAAGGTCGATCCGTTCGCGGAGAACTTCATCGAGCAGGGTTCTAGCACTGGCGCGGAATCCATGCGGGGTATGTGTGCCCTGCTCATACCCCAGGCGGCGCAGTGCAGTGGTTAGGGCCATATCTGACATGGGTCGTTTTGCACTGCGCAGTGAGGGGAATATATATTTGCTTTGACACGTCAGGGGGTAGAGACTTTCGAGGATCTTTAAGGATTGGCGGGACAATGGCACAATATGGGGGATGTCCATCTTCATGCGCTCGGCGGGTATCTCCCACTGCTCGGCTTCCCAGTTGATTTCTGACCACTCACCTTTGCGCAGCTCGCCAGGCCGGATAAACACATGGGGTAGCAGTTGCAGGGCGGATCTGACTATCAAGCTGCCTTCAAGCGAGTCAATAGCGCGGAGCAGTTGCCCGAACCCTTCAGGATCCACTATGGCGGGGCGGTGGTTGCGGCGTCGTGGCTTCAATGCTCCACGAAGGTCTGCGGTAATATCTCGCTCCGCAATGCCGCAAGCGACGGCGTACCGGAATATTGCGCCACAAGTGCTTCGCATACGGGCGCATACTTCGACGGCACCACGGTTCTCAATCATACGCAATACCTGGAGCAGTTCAGGCGGGGTAATTTCTGCAATGGGTCTATCCCCGATCCAGGGGAAAATGTTTCTCTCGAGGTGGCCTGTTACCAGGGTAGTGTTGGTGGGCTTCCATTCCTCAGCTTTACGCTCGAGCCATTCACGCGCCACACGCTCGAAGGTATGTTCAACAAGTAGCTGCTGCCTGCGTTTATCCATCTTGCGCTTGTGGCTGGGGTCGATACCTTCATACAGGGTATCGCGTGCGCTCTCCGCTTTTTTTCGCGCATCCGCGAGACTGACGCGGGGGTATACGCCCATGCTCAGCTCGCGCTGCTTACCATTATAGGTATAGCGCCAGCGCCAGTATTTTTTCCCATCTGGCTGGATGAGCAGGAACAGTCCGTCCCCGTCGAATTTTTTATATGGCTTGTCTTTTGATTTGGCGTTCTTGACAGCTATGGCGGTGAGCTTACCCATGGTGTGTATCCCCTTTTTAGAAAAGTTACCCCAGGAAAAAACGTCCCTCACCTGAATAACTACCCTTAAAAAAGGGGGATGTCAACGCACCCCACTGGACACCTTGGAAAGCTGGAGAAATGGCAGAAATGAAAAAACCCGCCTGATTTCGGCGGGTTGTGGGCTTATCTGAACTTTATCGAAGCTGGATAAAAGTATGTAATGGTACGCCCTAGGGGATTCGAACCCCTGTCGCCGCCGTGAAAGGGCGGTGTCCTGGACCAGGCTAGACGAAGAGCGCACAATATATAATTTGTTTGTGGCTGGGGTGGGAGGATTTGAACCCCCGAATGACGGAGTCAGAGTCCGTTGCCTTACCGCTTGGCTACACCCCAAGAGCGGCGCTGATACTAATGATAATTCAGACGCAGGTCAAGCAAAATTATGCATGGCGGGATAAAAACATTTAGCCTCGATTATTTTCTGCACAAAACTGCTTTTGTCCCCCCTGCATGTTAGAGTGTACTAGTGCCAGCGGACCGATTAGGCATAGGTTAAGTCGTTACGCTAACCATATGGGAGATAGAATGGTAGAAAAACGTCGCTATGCGCGGGTTAACTTCATAGATGATATTGAGATAATCCATGCTGACACCCGCTACCCTGGGGTGGTCACCGATATTTCCATGAAAGGGGTATTGATCAAGCTGGATGAGATCCCATCCGGAAAAGTTGATTCAGACATGTGGCTGATCCGCCTCTGCCTGGCGAAAGATGTGCAGATTGTGGTGCAGGCGCAACCGAGTCATTTTGATTATATCCACCCCGCGGTGGGGTTTAGCTTTACCGCGATCGATGTTGACAGCATGGCACACCTGCGGCGTTTGTTGGAACTCAACACTGGCAATGCCAACCAGATTGAGCGGGAGTTGAAACAAATGGTGGAAGATATGAAGCTAAAGCGTTGCAAAGGCTAGGCTTTACCTTCTATCTCCCTTCCACAGTCTGAGATGGTTTCCATCAGTTCCTGGGCTGAGAGCATCCCTTTTCGCACCCCAGCGAGATCTTCCCCAGCGCTGGCTAAAGCTCGTGGATCCCAGCTCGATGCAGGGTTTTCGAGCAGTGTGGCAGGTAGATGTTTCCCTTCTACTAGGGCATAGATCTCCTCATGCTCCACTTCAACCCCTTTTATTTCAACACCAGCCTGCATCGCGGTGTAGATAATCTGCGCGCACTGCACCCGCTCTGGTGGATAGCCCCACTCCCAATACACATTGACTGGGGCGTAACGCCATGTGCTGCCTCCGGCGTATGTTACAGGGGTGGCGAAACAGAGTACTGCACACGCATCCATGATCTCCTCAACCATAAGGGTGGCGCGTGGCTTTACTACATACAATACGGCATCACTGGTGGCGTGTTTCAGCGTCCTGATGTAATTGACGCCATCTTTAACTGCGTTGTGAAAGCTTAAAAAGGGGAACATAGGCACATCTTCACCCGCTAACCACGCTGGCTCAATACCAAGATATTCCTGCGCCCAGGCTATTCGTTCCTGTGCGGTAGCAGGGAGGGAGCATCCCCGCAGATTAAACATCTTGATCAGTTGTTCCCAACGTTTTTCATTTAACCCCGCAAAGGTGGTGAGAGGCGATGTTTCTACCACAGGGGTATGGTTGTCTCTTGTTTTAGTTGTGGCACGCAAGTGTGCATACACAAACACCAGCACTCCAATAATTATGCACCCCCCAAGAGCGCCCCATATGAGATACGCTAAAATTTTCATTGCGATGTGTCCTTTTGTTTGATTTGCTAGGAGGATAAGTCTGACTCCACCACCTAGGTATTATTCTGTACCATTCACCATCTCATCCGCAAAAATCTTTTTTAAAGATGGAGGCTAAAATAGCAGAACGCTGTGGTTCTTTCAATTTCAACCACCATAAAAGGAGTACCTAAATATATGCTTAATTTTACTATTGACCAGAACAAGTGTGATGTATGTGGTTTGTGTGTGGCAGATTGCCCACGCAGAATCATTAAGCTTGATCGCGCAATAAACAAGGTACCGTTTATTCCGGCGCACAAAGAGGAGTTATGCTTCGACTGTCAGCACTGTATGGCTATCTGCCCACATGGAGCACTCAACATCGGTGGGAGAACAGTGGAGGAATGCCTGCCTATCTCCGGGCACCTACCCACCCCCATCGCTATGGAAACCCTGATTAAAGGGAAGCGCAGCGTACGCCAGTTTGCGCAGGAAGACTTGGAACAGAGCACCATCGAGAAACTGCTTGAGGTTGCAAGCCATGCGCCCACTGGGGTGAATGTGCAACAGGTGCATTTTCATGTGATCAAAGAGCGTAAGTGTATGGATATCTTTCGGCGCCAGTGTATGGATGAAATCAGCAAGGTGATACAACGTGGAGAGCTGCCAGAAAGCAAAAGTTATTTTGTAGATTTTGTGCGTTGGTGGGAAGAAAAAGGGATCGACTCGCTGTTTCGCGACGCACCCCATGTGGTGGTAACCTCTGCGCCGGCGAAGCTGCCTACCCCTGTAACTGATTGCATCATTGCTTTGGCTACCTTTGAAATGTATGCTGCCGCTTTGGGTGTTGGCACTCTCTGGGATGGCTTGGCGGTGTGGGCAATACGGGATATTGCGCCGACGTTGCGTAAGAGTCTGGGGATACCGGATGATCATGTGATTGGGTATGCGATGGCGTTTGGAAAGCCCGCAGTCAAATATCACCGCACCGTGATGCGTGACCCGGCCAAAGTAACCTACGTTAATGCCAAGATGCTTTCAGAATAGAGCTTGGCATCAGCACTAATACTCTTCACCGTTGTATCGCTACAACAGGGGATGCAGTGCCTATTTACTTGCACTGTATCCCCCTTTCTGACAATATACGCCGCGTCTATTATTTAACTTAAAGGTCCCATTTCATGCTGGTAACACCGGAACAAAAAGCTGTGTATATTCTCGCCAAGGCGGTACTACACAAAAATGGTCTAAGGGTGGCGCTCCTCCAGAGCGGGGGGGATGTGCATTATCCGCCGTCTAATCCACCTACCATGCTCGATTGGGCTATCAGTTACGCCATGTGTCTGCCGCCGGACCACGAAGATAGACACATGCTGGATATGTTACATCTGAACCCCGGTTATCGCTGGGCTGCGGAAGACACCAAAAGCGCAGCTAAGCATTACCGCCAGTTTTACCAGAAAATTGACGCACAACGCCTGTATTCCATCGGTAACAAATGGCTGAACTCTGGTGGGCGAAGTTTAGTCAATGCCTACCTCACAGCCTGACCCCCTTTCCATATATCAACACAATCTATGAAATATAATAACGTTTATCTTAATAGCATCTGCTATGAGCTGCCTCCTGTTGTGGTAACTTCGCATGAGCTGGAACAACACCTTGCGCCACTGTACCAAAAACTGCATATACACCAAGGACAGCTCCAGGCTCTCACGGGGATCCGGGAACGGCGTTGGTGGCTGCCGCACACACCGTTGTCGCAAGGAGCTATCGCCGCAGGTAAAAAAGCCCTGAGTCAGAGTGGCATCGATGCAGCTGATATTGGCGCGCTGGTGTATACTGGTGTATGTAGAGAACTGTACGAGCCTGCAACTGCATGTCGCGTAGCCCACGGTTTAGGGGTTGGTGGTACGGCCTTTATCCACGATATTAGCAATGCTTGTCTGGGAGTGCTCAACGGCATTATCGACATTGCCAACCGCATTGAGCTGGGACAGATCCGTGCGGGGATGGTAGTTTCGTGTGAAAGCGCGCGCGAACTCAATGAGACCGTAATTCGGCGCCTCCTTGCACGTGAGGATATGGAGTTTTTCTCCCATTCAATTGCCACCCTCACCGGAGGCTCTGGTGCTGCCGCGCTAGTGATATCGGATGGATCGTTTCCAAACAGTGCCAAACATAAACTCCTTGGTGCCGTCAATCGCAGTGCCCCCCAGCACCATGAATTGTGCCGTTGGGGGGTTGAAGAGGTGGGCGAAGATCTGTTCGAGCAGTTTATGCATACGGACGCCGTGGCGGTATTAAACAACGGAGTTGAACTAGGAAAACACACGTGGGACGATTTCCTCCGCCTCATGGAGTGGGATGGTGAGGATGTTGAGCGCGTAGTGTGCCACCAGGTTGGGGAAGCGCATCAAAAAACAATTTTACGTAGTATGGGTGTCGCACTGGAAAAGGACTTTGCTACCTATCCCTTTCTCGGCAATATAGGCACGGTGTCTCTGCCACTCACGGCTGCAATGGGTGCCGAGCGCGGACATATTCGCGCGGGACAAAAAGTGGCATTTCTTGGGATCGGCAGTGGGCTAAACTGTATGATGTTGGGGGTTGAGTGGTGAAACGCCTATTACCGTTAAGTGGCAAATATCTTGAAATAAAACGCGGCATTAAACTCCACTACCTGGATGCAGGTAACGGCGATCCAGTAGTGATGTTGCACGGCAATCCGAGCTGGTGTTTTTACTACCGCAATCTGGCTCTGGCCCTGGCTCCAAGCCACAGGGTGATTGTCCCCGACCACATCGGCTGTGGGCTCTCGGATAAACCTGGGGACAGCTCCTACACCTATACGCTGGATCAGCGGGTGGCGGACTTGGAGGCCCTGCTTGAATCCCTCGGGGTCAAAGACAATATCACTCTGGTGGTGCATGATTGGGGCGGTATGATCGGGATGCGTTATGCCACCTTGCACCCACACAGGATAAAAAAGATTGTGGCGCTGAACACGGCGGCATTCCCCCTGCCCCAGAGCAAAAAACTTCCCTTCGCCCTCAAACTCGGGCGCGAAACCTTTGTAGGTACGGTACTGATTCGTGGGCTAAACGCGTTCAGCTGGGCAGCCGCATGGATTGGGTGCAAACAGAACCCACTGCCGAAAGCTCTGCGCCACTGCTACACCGCTCCGTACAACTCCTGGCGCAATCGTATTGCTACCTTGCGTTTTGTCCAAGACATCCCTCTGACTTCCGCAGATCGTGCCTATCAGAGTGTCATTGAGGTGGAAGAAAAACTCCCGACGCTGGCACATCTCCCTATCATGGTGTGTTGGGGCGAACGGGACTTCGTGTTTGACCACCACTTCCTGCAACAGTGGCGGGTTAAGTTCCCTCACGCCCGTTTCCACACCTGGGCGCGCGGTGGGCACTATATCCTTGAAGATGTGGCGGAGGAAATTATCCCGCTGATCTGCACCTTTATTCGGGAAAAATAACGCCATGGAATCCTGCAACATAGAATCCGGCAGCACAAAATCTCCCGCGGATACATCCCCTGTATCCGCGGGATGTAACATCGCCACCACTTTAACTGAGCGTGCGGCGCAACACCCTTTGAGCCATGCCGTGGTTTATCCCCACAGGCGTGACTCCTACGGACGTGTGAGTTACACCCACCTCACCTATGCGCAGCTCGAAGCTGACAGCAACAAGGTCGCACTGGCGTTACACCGCTATGGGATACACGCCGGACAGCGCACCGTTCTTATGCTTCCCCCCGGGCTTGATTTTTTCACCCTCACCTTTGCACTGTTTAAGCTGGGTGCCATCCCTGTTTTGATTGATCCGGGAATGGGGATTAAAAACCTCAAGCAATGTCTAGAGCAGGTTAAACCACAGGTGTTCATCGGCAATCTAAAAGCCAATCTCGCACGCCAAATTCTGGGCTGGGGTAAAGGGAGCCTGCGCCATTGCATCACCACCTCCAGTATGGTGCTACCATGCACCGCCCGCTTACAAGAATTGTTGCGCCACACCCCTAGCACATTCAATTTCACCCCTTATGCGCCCAGCGTTGGTTCACTAGCGGCAATACTTTTTACCAGTGGCAGTACCGGCCCGGCCAAGGGAACTGAATACACGCATGAAAATTTCTTCGCCCAGATCGAGAGTTTGAAACAGCTGTACGCCATTGAAGCAGGAGAGATCGACTTGTGTACCTTCCCGCTGTTTGCCCTATTTGCCCCAGCACTGGGGATGACTGCGGTGGTGCCCGATATGGATGCCTCCAAGCCGGGACAGGTTAATCCTGAGCGGATTTTCGAGGCGTTGGATAATTTCCATATATCCAACATGTTTGGTTCCCCCGCACTCTTGCGCCGAGTTGCCACCTACGGGTGCAGACAGGGACGAAAACTCCCAAGTCTGAAACGGGTTATCTGCGCCGGAGCTCCGGTTCCAGCGCAGATTCTACGCCAGATGGAATCGATGCTTAACCCTAAAGCACAGATTTTCACCCCCTACGGTGCTACCGAAGCTCTGCCGGTTTCTTCGATCGGTAGTCATGAAATCCTGTCCTCCACTGCAGGCAAAACCGACATGGGTGGTGGGATCTGCATAGGTAGACCTGTAGCCAGTATCGATGTGCAAATTATCCGTATCAGTGATGACGCCATCCCCTCTTGGGATGATGTAGCACTCCTCCAGCCAGGGAGCACAGGCGAGATCTGCGTGCGCGGACCTCAGGTTACTTCCGGCTATTATCAACTTGAGCAGGCTACGCGCAGCGCTAAAATATACACAGATAAATCCACGTTCTATCATCGTATGGGTGATGTGGGCTATATGGATGAAGAAGGACTTTTATGGTTTTGCGGACGCAAAAACCATCGCGTAGAAACAGCAGAATCAACCTTGTTCACTATCCCATGTGAGGCGGTGTTCAACCTTCACCCGCAGGTGGCGCGCACCGCTTTGGTTGGATGTGGTGCCCGCGGTAAGCAACGGGCGGTGGTGTGTGTGGAACTGAATCCAGACGTGTCCGCACAACAACATGCCAGCATTATTGCAGACTTGAAGGCTATTCAGCAGCAGTATCCCCATACAGCAGAAATATCCACCTTCTTAATCCATCCTCAGTTCCCAGTAGATGTGAGACATAACGCGAAGATCTTTCGCGAGCAGCTCGCGCTGTGGGCCCACGAGCGTCTGGCATGAAGGCCTTAGTTACCGGCGGTGGTGGCTTCTTAGGGCTGGCTATAGTTGATGTTCTGCTGGAGAATAACATCGAAGTGGTCAGTATCTCCCGTTCCCGCCATGAGAGTCTTGTGGAGCGTGGGGTGAAGCAGTTTTGCGCTGATCTGGCGGACATTAAAGCGGACCATCCCGCGTTTGCAGGATGTGAATGGGTGTTTCACGTAGCTGCCAAGGCAGGGGTGTGGGGCAGTTACGCCACGTACTACCGCGCCAATGTAACGGCAACCCAGAATGTTATAAACGCGTGTCGCCAGCAGAACATTCGCAAACTGATCTACACCAGTTCACCCAGTGTGGTTTTTGATGGAACTTCCATTGAAGGGGCAAATGAATCTCTCCCCTACCCGACCCGCTATGCTGCACCCTACCCGGAGACTAAAGCCATTGCAGAGCAACAGATTCTTAATGCCAATGACGAAAACCTTGCTACGGTGGCGCTGCGGCCACACCTGATCTGGGGACCAGGAGATAACCATCTTGTGCCACGCATTGTTGAGCGCGGGCGCAAAGGACAACTGCGCATTGTTGGCAAGGGCGACAATCTGGTGGACTGTGTCTATATTGACAACGCCGCCATCGCCCACATGTGTGCGGCAGAAAAACTCACCCCAGGTGCCCACATTAGCGGAAAAGCTTACTTCATCTCTCAGGGTGATCCACGTCCTTTGTGGGAGATTGTAAACTCTATCCTCGCATGTGCCGATATGGCAGAAGTGAAACGCCACATTCCAGCCCCCATCGCGTATGCCGCTGGCTGGCTGATGGAAAAGATATATGCCGGTCTCAATATCAAAACCGAGCCCCGCATCACCCGTTTTGTTGCGCGGGAGCTTACCACCGCACATTGGTTTGACATCTCAGCCGCACAACGCGACCTGGGTTATAAACCGCGAGTTTCAATTGAACAAGGGCTGGAAAACTTACGCGCTCATTTGCGTAACACTTGTAGGTAAAACAGTGCACATAAACATATAAAATTCACCCTTGACTTATGTAACATACTATTTTCACACAGGAAGTTATTTGTGCGTAAAAAATGTGCAGCAAGGGGAAACTATCCTTAAATACGCTAGTTAGCCCCCCTGCACAGCCGCTTTCCCAAATGTTATCCACAGGGTCGTGTTGATACCTGAGCCCCTGTGGATGGAGGCAAAAAATGCCTGTAATAACATTTCACCTTCACATTTCTGCAGATGAGTTTTTACGCTACTATCAGGGGCAAGCCAGCAGCGTCAGCGTTACAGCCGATGATGGGCGCCGCCTACGTTTGCCCGCAGTAAGGTTCCGCCCTTTTCTTGAGCGCACAGGTGTGCATGGACGCTTCCGTCTAGAATTTGATGCTAACAACAAATTCATTTCTCTAACGCGTATCTAGCTTGATACGTATCGAGGTTTAATTTACGCAATGATAATAACGTTAACTATCCTGGCTGTGGCAGCGGCTTTTTTTATTTCTGGCCAAGTCCGTTCTGATCTTGTGGCACTGAGTGCATTAATCCTCATGATGCTGTGCGGTATTCTGACTCCGGTTGAAGCACTGAGTGGATTTTCCAACTCTATTGTTGTGATGATGATCGGCCTGTTTGTGGTGGGCGGGGGGATATTCCACACCGGCTTAGCGAAGATGGTGAGCAGTAAGTTGTTGCAATTATCGGGCACCAACGAAACTACACTGCTGATTGCGATAATGTTGGTGGCAGCAGTATTCAGCACCATGGTGAGCAACACTGGCACCGTCGCAGTTATGATGCCTATCGTTGTCAGTATCGCCGTCAGCGCGCAGATAAATCCTGGCCGACTGTTGATGCCACTGGCTTTTGCCAGCAGCTGTGGTGGTGTTATGACTCTGATCGGTACGCCGCCAAACCTGGTGATTCAGCAGACCCTGATTGCCAGAGGGCATGAAGGGCTATCCTTTTTCTCCTTCACCCCCATCGGTCTAGTTGGCTTATGCAGCGGAATTATTGGTCTGCTCTTTCTACGTAAATTTTTACCCGCCAACGAGGTAGTGAAGGGCAAAAAACATAAAAGACGCTCAGTTGATGAACTCGCGACCCGTTACCAGCTGGCAGGGAATCTGTTCCGCGTGCGGGTGAAAGAAAACTCCACAGTTAAATTCAAAAAACTAGCTGAACTTGATATTTCGACCCAGTTCGGGCTGAATATTATTGAGGTGCGGCGTAAAACCTCGACTAAAAACCAATTTCTCAAGACGATTGACCAAGAGATTGGTGGTCCAGCGACCCGCATTGCAGTGGGCGATATCCTCTACCTGTACGGCTCTTTTGACGCTGTGTGTGAGTTTGCAAAGACCTGTGGCCTACTCCTGCTGGACAATCAGGCACCCGAAAAACAGCATGACCCTAGTGCTGAGCGCTACGCCACCGCACAGGTGGGGATAGCAGAAGTGATGCTGACCCCGAGGTCAAGCTTAATTGGTCAACCAGTTATGCGTGCCGGGTTCCGGAATAAATACCGAGTGAATGTTCTCGGGATTCAACGCAAAGACACCTTACTGCTCCACAATCTTAAAGATGTAAAAATGAACCTTGGAGATGCGCTGTTGATTCAGGGCACCTGGGAGGATATCGCCCTGCTCGCCGCGGAGCAGACCGATTTTGTGGTGGTGGGCCAACCTCTGGAAGAAGCGCGCAATGTCACGCTAGATCATAAGGCGCCCATAGCTGCTGGAATTCTGCTCCTGATGATTATTCTGCTGGTTGCTGAGATTGTTCCAGGGGTGGTTTCGGTGATGCTCGCCGCTGTATTGATGGTAGCATTCGGGTGTGTGCGCAATATGGAGGAAGCATACCGCACCATAAACTGGGAGAGTATCGTTCTGATCGGGGGGATGATACCCATGTCGATCGCCATCGAGAAAACCGGTGCAGCGGAGCTGTTATCAAATTCACTCGTAGGTTCGTTAGGCAGTTATGGTCCAGTTGCATTGCTTGCCGGGGTTTATTTTACCGCCTCTTTGCTCACTTTGTTTATTAACAATACTGCCTGTGCCGTTCTGCTTGCCCCGATCGCCTTCACCGCCGCTGGTCACCTTGGGGCCAGCCCGTATCCGTTTTTATTCGCGGTCTCCATAGGTGCCAGCATGTGCTTTGCTTCGCCGTTTTCAACCCCGCCAAACGCCTTGGTGATGTCAGCTGGGCGTTACACCTTCGCTCACTATATTAAAGTTGGGGTGCCCCTGCAGATAATGTTGGGGATTATCATGGTTATCGCACTGCCGTTTTTCTTCCCTTTTTAAACAGGTTCTTCCAAAGTCCTGGGTTGTTACATAACATACACCAAGGCCCCTGAAGCGAAAGTGTTCCAGGGGCCTTTTGGTAAATTCAGCGGTTAAGTGTTGCCTGCCTGCTACTTAGCACGGCGCACTGCACATCTCTATCGCACGCTGGAGGCGCTTGCTACAGCGCTCACGCCCCAACACCAAGGCTACTTCGTAGATCCCAGGAGCGCTGGTACCGCCGGAGAGCGCCACTCGAGTTGGCTGCCCTATCTTGCCAAACTTAAGCCCTGTATGTTCCAACACCTGTTTGAAGGCGTTTTCTATCCCTTCAGCATCAAAGGTAGCATGCTCTAACGCTTCTTTCACCGCCAGAAAAACCGGAACCTGCTCCGCGGTGAAAAATTTCGCTACTGCCTTATCATCGTACTCCAACTCATCCTGATAGTAGAATGCGGCTTTGTGCGCCATCTCTACCATGGTTTTGCTCCGATCCTGCAGGGTTTTAACCACCTCTGCCGCATCTGGACCACCAGCTGTTGTTACTCCGTCACGTTCCAGATATTCGAGGAGCAGTTGTCCAAGGCGCTGTGGAGCGCCACATTTAATATAGTGTTCGTTAAGCCACAACAGTTTCTCCGGATTAAAGACCCCTGCTGAGCGCCCCACATGTTTGAGGGAGAATTTCTCGATCAACTCCTCCATGGAGAAGATCTCCTCATCCCCGTGTGACCACCCTATACGTACAAGATAATTCACCATCGCTTCGGGTAGATAGCCCATATCCCGATAAGCCATAACTGAGGTGGCACCATGACGTTTAGAGAGACGTTTTTTATCATCCCCTAGAATCATAGGTACGTGGGCAAAGTGGGGCACCGGATATCCCAGCGCTGTGTAGATCTGAACCTGACGTGGAGTGTTGTTAACATGGTCATCCCCTCGAACTACGTGGGTAAGCCCCATCTCGGCGTCATCCACCACCACCACAAAGTTGTATGTAGGGGTTCCGTCAGTGCGCTGGATAATCA
Organism: Desulfuromonadaceae bacterium; assembly: GCA_034007015.1. Taxonomy (GTDB): domain Bacteria; phylum Desulfobacterota; class Desulfuromonadia; order Desulfuromonadales; family Desulfuromonadaceae; genus JAIVHC01. Next base: position 22,553 of record JAVERS010000011.1, on the reverse strand, counting down.
TATCGTCAAGTTCACTGTTATTGAAACTGATATTCCCCTTAATCAGGTCCTTAAACGCGGTAAAGCCTTCGTGCGTGCTTTTAAAACGTATTACGTAGGGCAGTCCGGGGCGTTCTTCTGTCAGATTGCGACAAGTGCCATCGTATTGCGGTTTTTTCCCCTGCTGGATCGCTGTTTCACGCTTTTGATTTAACTCCTCTTCGGTGCAGTAACATTTATATGCTTTACCGCTATCCAGCAGAAACTTAATTTTCTCCCGATATAGATCGAAGCGCTGGGACTGATAAAACGGTCCTTCATCACACTCAAGCCCCAGCCACTCCATAGCGTCGAGAATGGCATCAACCGATTCCTGGGTGGAACGCTCCACATCGGTATCTTCAATGCGTAAAATAAACGTCCCACGCGCTTGGCGCGCAAGGAGATAGTTAAACAGTGCGGTTCTGGCACCGCCAATGTGCAGATAACCGGTGGGACTGGGGGCAAAACGGACACGCATATCAGACATCTATCTACTCCATGCAAAATATTAAAGATTAGCGTTTAACGCTATTATTTAACGCCATTACCTTTGATGTAAAACCGTGAATATACTCCACTCCGGTACAGTTTTCCATCCTTTCCTGTTGCAAAAAACATCAATGAAAAACCGCCGCAGCATACCCCACCACCGCGGCATTATCTCCACTAACCACACCGGAGTGGGTGTACTCCAACACTTCACCCTGACATGGTTTCCCTGCGAGGGCGTTCAAGGTTGTGAGCATCAGGGTAGCGGGGAAAATACCGCACATGCTGATCTGCTGCTCCAGCACATGGGTATACATCTGGCGCGCCTTCCCCTGAGTCAACAGTTCTAATACCGGGAGATCCTGCTGCCGTGCAGCGCTGGCGGAAATATAGTGACTCATATCGCTACTAGTGACGATTAATACATCGCCGCCAGCACCATCCATGGAGCGCAGCACTTCTGCTAGCTCCTGCCCCATTAGTTCGAGCGCCGCGAAACTGTGCGCCTTCAGCATTACCGGGACAATCTCCACATCTGGACGTTGATACTGCAGAAACGGGAGTATCACCTCAAGCGAGTGTTCAAAGCGGTGGGCATCACTGTCGTCGCTAAAGCCTGTTACCCCTTGACATAGCTGGGCACTCAGCTCGGCATTGATTTTCACCACACCCAGAGGGGTCTCCCACGCACCGCGCGCATATACGGCAGCTGCTGCACCGCGCCCCTGATGATTGGGCCCAAGGAGGATCACAGTTGGAGGGATCGCTACCGTACTGAGAGCTTTCGCTGCAGTTGCGCCGGAAAAAACATATCCAGCATGGGGCGCCAACACTCCACGCGCACTGGTTTTCTTCTCCGCCCCAGCGGCACGATAAAATCCTTCAATCTGGCGTTCTAACTCTTCACGATCAGCAGGATAGAACTGTCCTGCGACAACAGGTAAGCGTAGATTTGATGCTAGTGCCATGATTTGCCCCTCCTCTATTTTTGGCTAAAGCCGCCCCATTACTTGTAGCATTCAAGTGTAACATTGAGATCCCTTCAGAGCATCCTCTAACTTTTAACCTCTGTATGGCTGCTGCAAGAGAACAGGTTGAAAAAGGAAAAGCTTGTCTAGTGGAGGTTACACTGAGGTTACTCTGAGGTTACACTGCCTATCCCGTGGAATATGGGGCAAAGCCATTGTGGAGCGGGTATAAAAAAAGCCAGCCTACATGTATGCAGACTGGCTTTTTTAAATGGAGGCCCCGACCAGATTTGAACTGGTGATAAAGGTTTTGCAGACCTCTGCCTTACCACTTGGCGACGGGGCCGAATTTGTGTCATTAGCCTATCCGGCGTAGGCTCGGTAGTGATAACAAATCGTTGCGCATGCTGTCAAGGCAAAAAGTGTTGGCGTGCCCTCGGCAAGCAAAACATGCCTGAATTATTCATTTTCTGAGGTTTCAAAGTGTTTTTGAACCGAATTTAATTTGCCTTGCATAGTGTGTTCTTGATCACGCCTGTCGTCAATTTTAATCAGCGTTGAGACGCGTTGGGCACCGGCGTTAAAAGGTGATTCATGCATTTTGGCCACCAGCGCAAAAATTGCATCAATATCCCCTTCCAAAATAGTCCCCATAGGGGTGAGTTGATATTTAAGTCCTGATTCTTTTACCAAAGTAAGACATCCAGCGACAAACTTTGAAATACCACCAGTTCCCTCTCCCAGAGGGGTGCAACTTATCTGCACTACTGCCATAATGTTCTCCTACCCAATAGTTGGAAAAAGGTTTTCACAGCGTCAGCTTACTTCATACTCCAGGGTCGAATCCTTGAGGCTTTTAAACAGATGCCGCTGTGCTGCATTACCTATTGCGGCCACATAGTCTCCCCTGGCAAAGATAAAATCCGGCTCCGGATTGGGGATAAAGGATCCATCCCGAATAACTCCAACCACAGAAACTCCCGCCTTGCTACGTAAGTCGAGTTGGCGCAGATTGCGCCCCACCATGGGGTTGTCCTCTTCAAGCTTTTCCCACGAAAGTTCGAGCAATTGACGCGCGTTCATCAGTTGCGTGATATCGTTCAGGTCATCCTCAGAGTCCATGATGGGATGGTAAAGCTCTTTACGGATCGTATCTGTATATTCCTGAATCTGATGTATCGGAATATCGATATGCAGCAGAGCCTGGCGTGCAATCTCAAGCCCAGCTTCTAATTCAGGAAGTATTACCATATATACCCCCATATCGTACAGGGCGCGCATCTGCTCCTCCCCCTCAGCACGCACTACGATGCTAAGATCGGGACGCACCTGATGGGTATGTTGTACAATTGACTGCGCCACAATAGGTGCTGGGATGGTTATGAGCAACTGCTTGGCGTTTTCGATCATGGCCGCTTCCAGCACTACATAGTTGCTCGCATCTCCATAAACTGTGGGCAATCCAGCCGCCTTACACTTTTCGAAATTGCGATGTCCAGCCTCAACAATAACCAAGGGGACATCCAGCTGGCGCAGCACCCGCGCCACATGCTGCCCCACTCTGCCCCCACCAGCAATTACAATATGATCCTTAAGGCTCATATCAGGCATATTGATGGTTTCAAGCGCCTCATGTTTGGAACTTTTACGCCACCATTGGTACAGCGGAGCGGTAAACCCCGATACAATGGGGGTCAAAACCATACTGATGATGGTAGCGGAGATGACAAACGAATAGTTGGACTGGCTTAAAGCACCACTTGAAAAGCCGATCTGGGTTAGAAGAAAGGAAAATTCACCAATCTGAAACATCGCCAGTGCCACCGCTAACGGAACCACGTTACGATAACCAAAGCCCCGCGCAATGCCCCCCATCAGCACTCCTTTCCCTAACGCAACAAGGGCAACCATGAAGAGGATGTCGGCTAAATTGGCAAACAAAAACACCGGATCGAGGAGCATCCCCACCGAGGTGAAGAACAACAGCCCGAACAGGTCACGTAGAGGGATGATATCGCTAAGAGCCTGATGCCCATAGTCCGATTCACTCAGAACAATCCCCGCCACAAACGCACCAAAAGGGAAAGAAAGCCCTACCAGATAGGTGGCGTAGCCAATTCCAAGCCCAATGGCAGTTACACACAGTAAAAACAGTTCGCGCGAGTTCCAGCGCGCAATAAGTTTCAACACATACGGAAGCCAACGGGTCCCTAAGAGTAACATCACGGTGATAAACAGCGCCCCTTTCAGGACTGCAAACACCAAAGTAGAGGAGCCCGCCTGTGGATTACTGAGTTGCGGCAACAAAATCATCAGCGGTACAACTGCCAGATCTTGCACCAGCAGAATACCGATCATAACCCGGCTTGAGAGGGTACCCAGCATCCCTTGATTCATCAGGGTTTTCAGGATTACCATGGTGCTGGAGAGGGAGACAATCCCCCCAAGCCACATAGAGGGGATATGCTCCCACCCGAGCCATTGGCCGATAAAATAGCCGTAGACAATGGTAAGAACTATCTGGATTGGGGCACCAATTAGTGCGATGGAGCGGACTGGACGGAGTTCTTTAAGGGAAAATTCGAGACCGATCCCGAACAGAAGCAGAGCAACCCCTATTTCGGCGAGTTTTTCAATTTCGTGGGCATCGCTGACGGTTATCCCTGCCGTGAATGGCCCCACCGCAACCCCAGCGAGGATGTAGCCGAGCATAAGGGGTTGCTTCAGCCGTTGCGCAACCAATGCACCGGCAAGCGCTGCCACAATAATGATAACTATGTCTGCAGCAATTCCCATTCAGACCCCCACCTTGAGGTTGAAAGTACAGAAAAAAAAGGCTAAAACTCGAAAGTTTTAGCCTTTAATATTCACCTATTAATTGGTGCCGAAGGGGAGACTCGCCCACTTCGGCGCCGCCGTCCGGGCGGCTTCTGCGTAGGCTCCCCTACGCGCGCTGGCGCGTCCATCCATGGACGCTTTTCAGACATTCAGTCTGCGCTTGCTCCGCTTCGAGTCTCTTGTGCAAAATTGGAAGTGTATCTGAATCTACTACCGTATCGGGTAGCGGTTACTTATTTAATGGTGCCGAAGGGGAGACTCGCCCACTTCGGCGCCGCCGTCCGGGCGGCTTCTGCGTAGGCTCCCCTACGCGCGCTGGCGCGTCCTTCCATGGACGCTTTTCAGACATTCAGTCTGCGCTTGCTCCGCTTCGAGTCTCTTGTGCAAAATTGGAAGTGTATCTGAATCTACTACCGTATCGGGTAGCGGTTACCTATTTAATGGTGCCGAAGGGGAGACTCGAACTCCCACATCCTTGCGGACACTAGAACCTGAATCTAGCGTGTCTACCAATTCCACCACTTCGGCACGAACAGGGGGTTTATACCAAATTGATTCTGACAATGCAACGAAAAAGGTTGGCGCAAGCTAGTTAAACGTACCCACCTTTGCAGCACAAAACCATCTACTTTTTACCCATAATGGCGCGAGAAATGCTATGTACATGATCGCCAATTTTTTCAAAATTGTGCAACATATCGATGAAGATGAGTCCGGGAATTACTTCACACTCTCCAGTATGCAGACGCTCAATATGGTGCTTACGATATTTATCTTCCAAGTCATCAATATGGTTTTCTAGATCATGTGCGTGTTGTTCAATTTTGATCTTACGTTCTTCTAGCGCTGTAGTTATAAAATCGAGAAATTCCTTAGCCTTGGCAGCTAAGGTTGCAATCTCGTCGTTCGCCATATCGGAAAACTTTGCTTTTTTATCTATTTTGCGCTCATTCAGCTCCCATAGATTTTCACAGTAATCTCCCACTTTTTCCAGGTCATTAACCATGTGCATGAGTGAAGAGATCTCTTTGGACGCCTCCTGCGTTACAGGACGCTGGGAGATAGCCACAAGGAAGTTGATAATCTCCTGTTGCAACATATCGAGCATATCTTCGGTTTTACGCAACTCCTTCAGCATGCGTAAATCATTGCGATGGAGAAAATCAATGGTGCGATTGAGGCAGTTCTGTGCAATTTCAGCCATACGTACAGTCTCTGCACGCGCTTGGCTTAAAGCCAATGGTGGAGTCTCCAGCATGCGATTGTCGATATATTTAAGTTGCACATCCATATCGGATTCATCTCCGGATATCAACTTGCTCGCCAGAGTGGCTAACACTCCAATAAAGGGTAAAAACACTAAGGTATTGACTATATTGAACAACGTATGGGTGTTGGCGATATGTCTTGCAATATAGGGTTTATCTCCCACCTCTAGCCCATAGCTAACTGCCTGCTGCTGGGTAGAGATGGCAAAATCCGCCATCCCGGGGGTAACCGCTTCGATGAGGCTGGTAAATTGCGGGAAAAATACAAGCATATACCCCACCCCAATAACATTAAACAGAAAGTGACATAGGGCAGTTCTTCGAGCTGCGACATTGGTGCCAATTGCCGCAATATTGGCGGTAATAGTCGTACCGATATTTTCCCCCAAAACTATCGCAACACTGGTCTCAAAGCTGAGAATGCCACTGGAGGCAAGCGCCAGAGTAATACCGATAGTGGCACTACTACTCTGGACAATCATAGTGATTATCGCGCCTACAATAACGGCAAGAAACAGATGATCCCCAACCAGAAGGAACACTTGGTTCAGTTCGCCGCTGTCTCTGATCGGATCAAAGGCGGTTTTCATTACTGAAAGACCGTAAAATATAAAACCGAAACCCAGCACCGCTTCGCCGAAGTAGATCCAGCTTTTTCTGCGGCTGAACATCTTCAGCCCAACCCCAAGACCAATAGCAGGGAGCGCAAATTTAGTGATTTTAAACGCAATAAGCTGAGCGGTTATGGTGGTACCTATATTGGCACCTAGCACCACCCCAATAGCTTGAATCAAAGACATCAACCCTGCGTTTACAAAGCCGATGACCATTACTGTGGTAGCGCTGGATGACTGGATAATTGCAGTAACTACAATACCAACAAGGGTAGCAATAAACCTGTTGTTAGTTAGTGCAGCAAGGATCTTGCGCATGCGGTCACCAGCGATCTTCTGTAACCCATCCGACATAATCTTCATGCCATACAGGAACAGACCTAAACCACCAAGCAAACCGAATAAAAGATGCTGACTAGTCATGCTAAAAACCTCCGAAATAGCACATTTAAGCACACAGAACTAACTCTGACCCAAACACTTACACCATCTAACTCAGGCAAGGCTACATATTGCAAATCTTTGGATTGACGAATGTATATCATTGTACATACATGCTGCTTTTATTTGCCCTGGGTTATAAAAAAAGGTGCCCGAAGGCACCTTGCTAATGCTGCAAAATATTAGAAAAAATATGTTAAGTTAGCGGCAAAGAGGTATGCATCACTCTCATAAGTTCCAGTCTGGATATTATTGTTAACGTCCCGATCATCGAAGTCAACCCACATATACGCAAAGTCAAACACCGCACGCTCCCCTTTGAAACCAAAACCGAAGGTGTAGTTATTCCGATCCGCATCCGGGAGTTCCGGGCCGATAGTGTCATTGGGAATGGGGTTATTGTCGCGCGCATAGCCTAAGCGCAGGTCAAAGGTTTCGGTAACTGCGTACTGCATTCCAACCCGATACGCCCACACATCGTTCCAGTCTTTACGGGTCAAAGAATTGGGTAAAACGTCATTTTCGTCAAAGTAGATATTCAGGCTGCTGTAGGAACTCCAGCCAAAGTGATCCGCATCAAACTCTACCGTGAGACGTTCAGTTGGTTTCAGAGCAATCCCAAAGCTCCACATATCTGGCAGGGTGATTTTGGTTACAGCTCCGACTGAGTAAATCATATCGGAATAACCCATTTGGGTGTAAAAACTTTGCCCAGCTGTAGTGATCTGATAGTCGGCATCTCCATCAAAATCGAGTTCAATTTCGCTGCGGTAGGATACCCCGATAGAGATGCGCTCACTTGGTTTCCACAGTAGACCGGCGTTATACCCCCAGCCATCACCATCCGCCTCCATTTCCAGTTCACCCATTTGAATAACTTGTTCGCCAGGTGCAGTAGCATAGCCTGGTATCCCTTTGGCCGTGAAAGCGTAGGTATCGGTGCAAGAGGATTTTTCCAGCCACACATCGGCATAGGTGTAATTAATACCCACTGCCACTGCCAGATTCAGAGAATCAAAACGATACGCAATGGTTGGATTTATATTAACAGGCTTAATGGCTATCTCTTTGATCTCGTCGCGGAAAGGACTGGTGGTGTCCCAACGCTTCGCCAGCGGGAACAAGGAGCTGATGCCGATGCCAAAAGCCCACGGAGAGTCTGCTTTACTGGTGGTGATATAGAAGTTTGGAGGGAAAAAGATATCATCGCGCGCCTTGGTACTTCCACTCTTCTCAATACCTAGGCCTGCAGCTCTATCGCCCAGTTTTGTGGTGCCCGAAAATTTCGTTTCCGGTACATTAATAACAGTAACCCCAAGGCTGATCGCCGTGCCTTCAGAAAACGCAATTCCGGCAGGATTATAAAACACCGCGGAGGGATCATCTGCTTGCGCGACAAAGGCGTTCGCCATCCCCATTGCTTTGGCACCCTGCTCACGAATATGAAACCCAGAACCCATGCTTGTAAGCGGGATAACCACGCACATAACAATCAGCCCCAATAGAGTTCTTACCTTCATCCCCTCACCTTCCCTCTTCACCTTGCATATAAGTTTTGGATCCTTGTTTGATACTTTTTGCGAAAATATCAAAACTGTGGCAGAAAAACTAAAAACGGGGCTGTTATATCGTTAATAACACTATCGTGCAAGGGAAAACCTTTTATACTCCAATGTAGATATCTATTTGGATTTCTTTACCTTATTGGTTGCATAAAGAGCAGCAAAGATCACCGCGCATATAATCAAGCTAATAAAGATATCGCCTACGCTCATGTTGTTTTTCCTTTAATGTGTTGTTCAATAGGTGCGGTCAGGGTCGGGAAAGGTATTAACCTTGGCATCTCTACCTACGTTTTTGTATATTTTAATGTTGTCCCAAGGTTGATCCAGGATGCCATCGTGGATTGCCCAACTCCTGCCGCGCACAGTTGATGCCATGTCTGGATGGCGAAACGGGGTGGACTTATCCAAACGTTTATGCAGAATGCCACCCGGCTGAAACTCGGCATTGATCCAATGCATGAGTTGTTTACCCGTGGTGTAGTCAAAGCCGTAGTTTTCGTAGCGAATCGCATTGCTGTACGACAGAGGCTCCGCCACAATGATATCCACCCCAAGAGCGGCGACAAAACGTTCAAAGCGGCGGAAAAAATTTTTAAATGTTTTTAACCCGCGCCGTACTTGATATGGCGATAGCCCTGCTTTCATCGCCTTGATCTCTTCATCGATATTGCGCCGCAGGGTACCGAAGGAGTTTTCCCGTCCATGTGTATCCACGTCTACATTAAAACGGGGCGCATCCGGATCGTTGATAAGGCAAAAAGAGAGTTCCACCTGACCGAAATGGGTATCCGCCACTTCGACGAAAAACACACTGTCCATGTCGGTGGGGTCACGTTTTACTGCCAGACGCAGAAGCCCTAACCCTTTGGGCGCAATGATATCAATTTTATGCGTTCTGCTCGGAGCCATTAGGGTATTACGGTCAAAACCGAAGCGGGTAAAGACGATCTCCGGCACAATTTGTGCGTATATGGCCTCTTTCTCGAGCTGCGGCAATTCGTTGATATCCAGAAGAGAAAACAACGGCAGACCATATGGATCGATGAGGTGTTCCACTTTGAGGTCACTGCTGTCCATAGCGCAGGTCATGCCATCCCTCCGGGGCGGATGTGGTGCAGAGGAAATATTCTGCGCTCCAGAAAGGCAATGTTTTCGTCCAGTGCTTTTTGGGCGCGGGCAAAATCGTCAGGATTGGCCAGATGGGGTGGATCGCGCAGGAGGGTTTGGTCAATGCCCAGTTCATGCACAATAGCCTGAAACTTCAGCGGAAGCACATACTCCAGGTCAACATCGAGCATAGCTGCCCAAAGCATTGTCCATGCGCGCGCCACATTGATGCTGTGATATCCTCCACCACCAACAGCAACCCAGGGTAATCCTGTAGCCATAAAACGGCGTGCTGCGTACTCCATAAATGCCGTAGTACCTTCGAGGCGCGTAAGCGGGTCGGTACGCATGAAATCTGCCCCCATCTGCGTAATAAGCAAATCGGGCTTGTACGCCTCTATCAGAGGGAGAACTATACGCTGGAGTGCTTGTTCGAGGATGAGATCATCGGAGTGGGGCGCTAGGGGGATATTGACGCTGTAGCCGTACCCCTTCCCTTCTCCCGACTCGCGCACAAAGCCTGAATAGGGATAAAAATCTTTCCCACTTTCGTGCAGAGAGATAGTTAGTACCTGATCGGTGGAGTAAAACGCCTGCTGTACTCCATCGCCGTGGTGTGCATCGATATCAACATACACGACCCGTTTCCCCTGCTCTAGCAGCGGCTGGAGAGCCACAACGACGTCATTTAGATAGCAAAACCCCGAAGCGCGCGCAGCAAAACCATGATGCCACCCCCCCGCCATACTAAACGCGGCGCGTCTACCGTGCTGCATAACCTCACGCACCGCGGTGATGGTGCCGCCACACATAAGGGAAGCCCAGTCATACAGCCCCTCGAACACAGGATTTTCTATATCCCCAAGGCTGTATTTGAAGTTGGCATAACTGTTATTATCACGACTGTACTGCTCCAGAACATCGAGATAGTCGCTACGGTGAAATTTAAGTAATTCTTCGCGGGTGGCGGGGACAGCATCAACGATCTGTACGTTTGAATGCCTAGTCAGACCGCACGCTTCCATGAGATCGTAGGTAAGACGATAGCGCTCTACCTTCATCGGGTGGAGAGTACCGTAAGAATAAGTGTCAAAACGGCGTGAATATATAAGAGCCAGATCTTTGTCCATATTGAGCTCTATGCAATCCTTTTATTTTTCAGGTCACACATTTAACGGTTACGCTCGGGATAGTACACGCGATCACCGGGGTTGCACAAGGTGGTTAAACGTTAATGGCAGCGCAATTGCTAACTACCGACGCTATTGTCACCCCTGCTTTAATGTATAGGCACATCAAGGTACGTCTCACTACTAGGCAAACAAACACATACTCTTTGGCACTTTTGTGTATTCATTGCAAGGTGTGATTTTTCAAAGACTGCATCAAAATATATGCCTTGTTGCCTCCATTGCCTCCAAAGGTGTATAACCAACAACGTTCGCCTCAATCGGTTACATAGAGTAAATAAAGTAAATAATTTTATCTTAGAAGGATATTTTCACATGCTTACAGGCAAACAAGTGCGCTATCTACGCAGTCTCGGTCACCATTTGCAGCCAGTTGTCATGGTTGGAAAAGAGGAAGTAAATGACCAGGTTATCGCTTCGGTTGATCAAGCCCTGCTGACACACGAACTTATCAAAGTAAGGTTACAAGAGGGCTGCACCACGCCGCGTGCCAAAGTCGCCGAAACTCTAGCTCAGGGTACTGGTGCAGAGGTGGCTCAAGTGCTAGGTCGTACCATCCTGCTGTATCGCACTTCAGATAAAAATCTGATTGAGCTGCCAAAAGCTAGATAGGATACAGATGCGCATCATCAGTGGCAGTGCGCGCGGGAAGCGGCTGCGAACCTTTAAAGCCAACACTATCCGCCCAACCAGTGACAGAATACGTGAAGCATTGTTCAGTATTCTCACCAGCAAAATAGGCAGCTTAGAAGGAGTTCGGGTGCTCGACATCTGTGCTGGTACTGGCGCTTTAGGCATTGAAGCTCTTAGTCGTGGAGCCCAACGCGGGGTATTCATTGACAATAATCGTCAGGCTGCTGAAATCATAACGCACAATTGCCGCGTGTGTGAGGTGGAGAAATGCGCTGATATAATCAAAGGTGGGTTCGAAACAACCCTCCCCCGCCTTGATGAATCTGGGTTTGAGTTGATCTTCGTCGACCCGCCCTATAATAGAGGTATGCTCCCTGAAATAATTACCCTTATCAGCACCCTGAATCTGCTGGCCTCTGGAGGAATAATCTGTGCTGAAGAAAGCAAAAGTGCGCACGTTCCCCCTGGTATCGGTCACTATTTTTGTATCGATATGCGCACCTACGGAGATACCTGCATCTATTTATTTAGTGCAGATACAGCATAAAAAGGAGAAATATGTATGGGCAAAACCATTGTTGGCAAAACCATCGCAGTCTATCCAGGCTCGTTTGATCCAGTGACCAATGGACATATTGATATAATTTGCCGCGGTTTAAAGGTTTTTGACAATATCATCGTAGGGGTAGCGAAGAATCCCGCAAAAGAAAACCTGTTTACTGTGAATGAGCGGGTAGAGATGTTGCGCGAAGCGCTGGGAAACAATCCACGCATCCGCGTAGATGTGATTGACGGGCTTTTGATAGACTACGTCAAAAGCCAGGGCTCCAATATCATTATCCGCGGGCTGCGCGCAGTATCGGATTTCGAGTATGAGTTTCAACTCGCACAAGTAAACCACTCGGTGGAAGAAGAAATTGAAACCATGTTCATGATGACCTCGGTACGCTACGGCTACTTGAGTTCATCCATTGTAAAAGAGATGGGTTCATTAGGTGGAAACATTACTGATTTCGTTCCCGAGTGTGTCCTGCGGCGCATACGGGAGAAATTCCCCCTTGCCAAGTAAAACCTGCATCAGAGTAAATGCATGAAACAGTGGGTCTGAGGGATCACCCGCACATCAAGGGCATAGGCGCTAAGAATATCTTGTTGGCGCAGCAACGTTGTTCCAGAAATGCTACAGCGCCCGTTAATAGTACGCGGCTGGAGCACCACGTCAAAATTGGCCCCAGCGGATGGAAGTGTGCTGGTAAGAAGTTTAGCCGCAGTGTGAAGCTCAGCGTCTGGAGTGGAATCACCCACCACCAGTTTTACACAGCACTGTGCCTGGAGCGCGAGGCGGAGAAAATCCCGATGCAACTCCCACGGGGTAGATTCCCCAGTCTGTGATTCTAGCTTGATATCCATCACCACCCACTCAAGCCATGGTATGACCTGCTCCAGCGCATGCGGTAGCGTTCCGTTGGTTTCAAGCTGGATCGGCAGAATGTTGCCCAAGTGAGGCAGCCACTCCTGCAACAACTCCGCATGGAGGAGTGGCTCACCCCCGGTGAAAGCAAATGAGTGATGTGAGTGCTGACACGTACTGCGTGAATCAAGCAAAGAATGGGTATAATCTACCAGGGTTGTGAGCTCTACCGGATTATCCCAGGTCGTGAAGCATCCACTTCCTGGCACCTTTTCCACCCTACATCTCTGGCGCGGAGTATGTGGAGTGTCGCAGTAACCGCACTGCAGATTGCACCCGGCAAAGCGCACAAATATCTGGCGCCGCCCCAGTAGAGATCCTTCTCCCTGAATGGAGGAAAACACCTCAATGAGTGGCGCTGCGGCGCGTGCTTTAGGTACGGGAGTAGCTGGCACAGGCATTGTCTGATTCCCACACGTTTACCGAATCAACTATAACTTCATCATCAGTAAAAACTTTACACAACTCTTCAAAAAGATAACGCGCGATATTCTCTGAAGATGGGCTCTTTTCTTTAAATGGCTCTAGATCATTAAGATACTTGTGATCCAAGGTGTCAAGAATAGCGTTGGTTTTTCTTTTTAGTATTTTAAAGTCCAGACCAAGACCGGCCTTGTCCAAGTTTTCTGTTGCTACAACTACTTCAACCTTCCAGTTATGTCCATGCAGGTTTTCGCAATCTCCTTGGTAATTAATTAAATTGTGTGCGGCAGCAAAATGGGTCAATATTTTAAGACGATACACAGCAATTATCCTCTATTTTCAGGGTTAAAATGGGTTTTGCTCAGACTGGTGCTGTTCCGGATCAGGAACATATTCACCTGCTACACGATAATCTTCATCGAACCACTTGCCCAGATCGACATTGCGGCAGCGCTCGCTGCAAAACGGACGCCATGAATTATCGTGCCACTCGGTAGATTTATCACAAACTGGGCATTTAATCTTCACTCAATCGCCTCCATGTTATATCCTTAAGGTTAAAGCACCAGTTAAGCACTGGAACAGGTTTAAAACTTGCACATCCGACTTGCACATCCGATATAGATCACTAAACACTGAATCGTTTACCCCTAGGGAGTTTAATCATTTAATGGCACCAGAGCAACCACCACTAAGTTTGGCCGCTGAACTGCAGGCAGATCGCGAATGTACTCAGATATTGCGTGATTTTCACACCCATTTAATTGAACAGCAAACCGATCCTCTTGTAGCAGGGAGTCTGGCCCAAGGGGCAGATTATTTTCTGCGGGATTTTATCATCAGCGCTTGCCGCAGCAGCATATTCACACCCCATAGAGACTGTGTCAAACAATTTGCCGGGCACTGGTACATTGTTAACAACCTTGAGCCTACCGAAGAAGAGCTTCTACCGGTGTTGCTGGGAGTTGCAGCATTCTACACCTTCCTTGCGCAACACCATGATGTGGACACTCACCTCGTAGCACAGATATGCAATGACTGCGCAGATATGCAATGGTTCAAACAACGTCTTGAAGAGTTTTGGGCTATTGAAGGCGATGGTTATTTTAAGTGGCGCGCAGAATGTCCTTTGCCCGCCTCAAGCACTTAAATATATTTAAATATCGAGCTCATTATGTCTAACAATATAGAACCTAATCCAGATCTGAGCAACGCTCCGTTACGCGCCACTCGCGTTGCTATTCTAGCTTCGCTCCTCCTTGCTGGGGTAAAGCTTGTTACCGGAGTTTTATCCGGCTCTTTGGCTTTACTCTCTTCCGGCATGGATTCTATTATCGATATCTTTATGTCGATGTGTAACTACCTGGGATTGAAAAAGGCCAGTGAACCTGCGGATGAACAGCATCCATACGGACATGGAAAATTTGAAACATTAGCGACTCTGTTTCAGGGGCTGTTTATTACGGCATCGGGAAGTATTATAATCTTTGAAGGGGCGCGCCGTCTGCACCAAGGCGTTCAGGTCCAGACCTTTGATCTCGGCCTTGTTGTTCTTGCCGCGAGTGCAGTAGTGGCATGGTTTATCAGTAGACACCTTGTCCGGGTGGGGAAGAAATACGATTCCAGCGCACTGCGCGCCGATTCCCTGCATTATGCTACTGATGTATATAGCAACATGGGGCTATTTGCTGGGCTTGCAGCGGCTAAAATATTTCACTGGAACTGGATGGACCCGTTACTTTCCATAGTAATTGGAGTGTACATCATCTGGCAGGCGGGGAAATTGTTACGTCTTAGCCTAAATGAATTTTTAGAAAGCAGTTTGCCGATGGATGAAGTGCGCGCAATCACCCGGAGTATTGATCAGGTTTCAGAGCGCTTTAACGACTACCATCGCCTCCGCACACGCACCGTCGGCAACAAGCGTATGGTGGACCTGCATCTACGCGTCTGTAGATTAGAGACCATAGAACAGGCGCATGCAACTGCGCGCCTTATTGAAGATAATATCCACACAGTCTTGCCCCAGGCGGATGTCACCATTCACCTGGAGCCAGTTCCCTGTGAAGAATGTCATAAAATGCCTGTGTGCGAGTGTACGAACATAAGCAGCATGGCATGTGGTTTAAAAGGGACACCGCTGACGGAAAAAAACGCTACCGACCCAGCATAATTCCAAGTTTTTCTGCCGCCTGCACCATTTCCCCTTCAGGATCAACTAGGTTCAACGCTCCAACAGCAGCTTCGATGGGAGACGAGCACACCTCACGCCCATTCAGGGAGGTCATCTGCCCAAACTTTCCCTCGGCGACAAGGTCTACGGCCTTTACACCGAACCTGCTTCCGAGGATACGGTCAAAATGTGTGGGGGTACCGCCACGTTGTAGATGTCCCAATACTACGGTTCGTACCTCCATCTCTAAGCAATTGGTAAGCTGTTCCGCCACGGCATGTCCGATCCCTCCCAGGCGCTTTACCCCTGTAGAGGTAGCTCCGGCTTCGGCCTGCACTACTTGGTCGCCATCTTTAGGATACGCTCCTTCAGACACAACTACGATAGAAAACCTGCGCCCTGAGTTACGTCTCGAACGGATGGAAGCGCACACTTTGTCGATATCAAAGGGGATCTCGGGCAAAAGGATCACATCTGCACCTCCTGCAATGCCAGACTCAAGGGCAATCCAACCAGCATCGCGCCCCATCACTTCCACTACCATTACGCGTTGATGACTTTCAGCGGTGGTGTGGAGTCGATCCAGAGCTTCAGTTACCACCCCCACAGCAGTGTTATAGCCAAAGGTTACATCGGTGGCGCGCAAATCATTGTCTATGGTTTTGGGTACTCCTACAACATTCATCCCCAGCTTTTGCAGATGCAGCGCGATTTTAAGGGTTCCATCCCCCCCCACTGCAATCAGAGCATCCGCTCCCAGTTTTTTGAAATTTTCTACCACCTGAGGTGTAACATCTTTCCATACAGTTTTCCCGTTTTCCTGCACCGGGTAATTAAGGGGATTGCCGCGGTTACTCGTGCCAAGGATGGTGCCACCGAGCTGCAAAATTCCTCGGGTAGAATCCAAGGTGAGTTCCATTGCTGGGGTGCCTTCGAGCAAACCATCAAATCCATCTTTTATCCCTAATACGCGCCAGCCGTGGTTCTTGATTGCGGAACGGACTACGCCGCGGATCACTGCGTTAAGTCCAGGGCAATCTCCGCCGCCAGTGAGAATTGCAATTGTCTTAGCCATGTTGTTACTCCTTGCTGGTTATTCTGCCCCGTGTGCGGGTGCAGTATTACGTGTCGCTATCGCCAACGTACCAAAACCGTGTGCGCGTGCGAGATCAACTACCGAAATAACGCGTCCGTGCTTTACCTCTTTATCTGCAAGCAACTTAAAACTTGTTGTGGCAGCATTGCCGGTATAGTTTTTCAACAGTTTTTCAAGCTCAGCCATATCCACTTCGCGCTCATTGAAGTGAATGCTCCCATTTTCTTCCAAGTACACCTTGACCTCAGCCTGCTCCCCTTCCGGAGTCCCCGTTGTGGCCTGGGGCAGATTGATCCCAATGGCAGATGAATCGATAAAAGATGTGGAGATCATGAAAAAAATGAGGAGTAGAAACACCACGTCAACCATGGGAGTTATCTCTATCCTCACTTCATCACGTTTTTTTCGTCTGAATGCCATAGTTGATGCTAGCTCTGCCGTTCAATGGAATGAGAATCTGTGGCAAGTTTATCTACCAGCTTCAATGAGCTGAGTTCAAACTCATCCGCGAGGATATCTGCCTTGCTGGTCAGATACTTATGCAACAATAAAACAGGGATAGCGACTGCCAACCCCGTTGCAGTAGTGATAAGCGCTTCAGAAATCCCCGCTCCCAGGGTTTCAGGGGTTCCCACCCCCTGAGCTGCGAGTTCGTTAAATGCACGGATCATCCCCAGCACTGTCCCCAGCAATCCAAGGAGCGGAGTGATGGCAGCAATAGTACCGAGCAGGCCCAGATAGCGCTCTAGTGCCACAACCTGATACGCACCTGCTTCTTCTACCAGGGTTTTAATGTGCTTACGTTGTGCTCCGGCAGCGTTAAGTGCTGCGAGAAAGATATGTGAAAGCATAAAGTTGCTCCGCTCACACACCGCTTTGGCTTCATCAATTCGTTCGTTTGCCACCAAAGACTGCACTTCCGCATATAGCTTAACCCCACGCCGCTGCAAAGATACATATGTCCATAGACGCTCGAAAAAAATCCCCAATGCCAGCACTGAGCAAGCCAGGATGGGGTACATGAGCAAACCACCCTTCGCAAACAGCTCCAGCAGATATGAACCAGAATCAAACATCTATCTCTTTTTTATCCTCGTCAGCGGGTGTGATTTCATCTGCAGGTAACGCGATAACATCGGCGCTGGTGTTGTTGTGCACAACGGTGGGTTTCTCAGGGTTAATGCTAGTTTTTTCATCCTCAGATGGATCCGAGGCAGAGGAGAGAACCTCATCCGCCGCCAGACTCGCTTCCTCCTCCTGCCCCTCAACAAACTGAGCATCACTAACTGTGGTTGTCGACCCACCTGAGTCGGGAGCAGATGCTGTTGTTGAGTCAGTAGCTGAATCAGTTGCGGCACCTGTAGTGTATGCAGCTCCAGCCGCTCCAGCCGCAGCGCTGGAGGCAGTATAACTCCCTGCAGAACTTGAGGAAGTTTCAGAGGTACTTGAAGTGTTTGTGTCTAACGGCTCCGTCTGCGGTTTTTTATATTTATCTTTTTTATTTTTGCCTTTTTTGTTTTCTTTGCTGCTCTCACTTACTCCAGAACGTGCGTTTTTAAGCTGACGCTTCAGTTGCATGATCTTGAGCGTAGAACCAAATGACGCCACTATCATACCAAGAACAAAGGTGATAATCAGAATCAGGAAAAGCTCAATTTCGGGAGTAGCGTAGTTCCAGAATTCCACTACAATTTTCTCGGTGTTGTCGCGCACAAATATAAACAACAGTGCCAGACCGATCAGAGCCAAAAACATTTTTAAAAATTTCATTGCATATCTCCCGCTGCGTACTGAAGTTGGGGTAACGATTTCTTTAAGGATTCAATTTTTATCAAGTGCGTTTAAGCTTACATGGTAGATGCCAATTTAATGGTTCAGACGTTAGACGATTTCAGAGAATGCGTCAATGTTGATAATCTCTGCAACCACCTGTTTTTGTGCTCCCAAGTGTAGCACTTGTCGTGCTTGTACCTCCCATGTTTTTTTCTGTTTCAGGGGCCGCAGCTCAGACTTGTTCCCTTCTTGCCCCGCCGCTGACAGAGGATCAGTAGCACCTATCTGGATCAATCCGACACTGTGATATGGAGCGCGGCGGCGCTCTGTCGCACTCCCGGGGTTAAAGAACAAGGTCTGGTTCTTCACATGGCACGCGGGACTATGGCTGTGCCCGTATATGAGGATATCGATATTTTTCAGATCAAATTCAGATGCGGCGTTGGTTTCAATATTGCTGCCACTCCCCCATCCATGGATCACCCCGATATTTACCCCACACAACTTAAGCATACGCTTCAGAGGGATCTGCGCACAGGGCTCATCCATGTTCCCACGCACGGCGTAAAACTCGTATGGTGCAAAGGCCAAGTCCATGTCCACGTCTGGATGGAGCATATCTCCTGCATGGATGATAGCATCCACGTCGGCAAATACGCTGTGTAAAAGTTTATTTACCGCGGTATTAGCCTGAGCCAGCGAGCCCCAGTGGGTATCAGAAATAACCCCTATTTTAAACATAGAGATCCCCAACGTTTAACCCAGCCTTTGTTTTTTGGCTTATGTGGTTTATGCAGAAAAATAGCGCAACAGATGTTCCACTGCCGGCACATCTGCGGGAGCAAGATTATATGTGGGAAGATCGCGCAGATCTACCCACTTGAGTTGAGCGTGGACATTGCACTTCAGAGCAGTATCGTGCAAAAAGGTATGCACACACAGCAGTTTTATCGTGCCAAACGGATAGGTGTGTACACTTTCACATATCAGGGTAGCGGAACGTGCCGTAACTCCAAGTTCCTCCAACACTTCACGCTCAATACACTCACCCACCGACTCTCCGGATTCAACTTTTCCCCCGGGGAACTCCCAGTATCCACCTAAACGTGATCCTTCGAGACGTTGCCCCAGAAGAATCTTGCCCTGCTCTACAATGATGGCGGCGCCCACTTCAAGCATCAGGAATCTGCCTCCATATCGGTTTCAATCTCGGCACGTTCGATAACGCTGGCGGGGATTTTACGCTTCACCTTCACGCCCAGATCAACAAAACGGCTTGCCTGACTGATTAGATTCCCCCGCCCCTGCGAGAGTTTATTCATGGCACTGTGGTACTGCTGCTCCAAAGTGGTGATCTGGGTGCCGATCTTCTCCATATCTTCTACAAACCCACGCAGTTTGTCATACACCGCTCCAGCCCGTTCAGCTATGGCACGCGCATTTTGGTTTTGGCGTTCATAGCGCCAGATATTTTCCACCGTACGCATGGTTGCAAGCAACGTTGTGGGGGTAACCACAACCACGCGCTGCTGCATGGACAAATCAAGCAGATCTTCCGCATGTTGTAGCGCACAGATAAAAGCGGGTTCGAGCGGCATGAACATCAGGATAAAATCGAGAGACTCTACCCCATTGAGGTCAGCATAATCCTTCGAGCCTAGGCGCGTAATGTGCTGACGCACTGCACCGATATGCTGTTTGAGCGCCTGTTGCTGCGCTTCAGTCTCCTCTGCACTGCAGTAGCGTTCGTACGCGGTGAGGGAAACCTTGGAATCGATGATGATCTGCTTCCCTTCAGGCAAATACACCACCACGTCAGGGCGCAGGAGTTGATGCTCCTCATTACGCAAGTTCACTTGGGTCTCATATTCGTACCCCTTGCGCAGACCAGACTGTTCCAACACCCGTTCCAGTACCATCTCGCCCCAGTTGCCCTGAAATTTATTTTCCCCTTTCAGGGCACGGGTAAGATTGACTGCATCCTGATTCAATTGATGGCTCGCCGTGCGCAACTGCTCAAGTTCATGCTGCATGGAGGTGCGGTCTTTGAGATCGGTGGCGTGGATGGTATCGATCCGCTGCCTAAACTCCCGTAGTTGAGAGCGCAGCGGATCAAGAATTTCGTTCAGACCACTTTTGTTTTCGTGCTTGAAGGTGTTCCCCTTCTCTTCGAAAATATCCTGTGCCAGTGCTTTAAACTGCATCTGCATGGAGTCGCGCGCCTGGCGCAGGAAATCCTCGCGCTCCTGCATATGGCGCTGCTGCTCTTCCAGGCGGGTTTCCGCCCGCACTAGGTGCGCGTGGGTGGTGTGCAGCTTTTCTTCCAGAACTGCAACGTCCTGCCTGGCATCAGCGTGGAACTGCTCCAACTGCTGATACTGGCTCTTTAGGGTATTACCCTCCTGGCGTGCATCATTATAAAGACGCCGCGCACGTGCCCAAGCAAAAAAAAGGAACAGAAGTACGCCCACGCCGCCAGCAACAGCCAGCGCATGAATCTGCAAATATGTAGCTGGGATAAACTCCATCGACTTAATCCGCAGGGGTGTCGGAGGCGATGATTTTTCCGGGGATGGTATCGCACTCCTTTTGAGTGAGATTGGATTGACGCCGCGCAAGTTTGAACGTCGCGTGCATCTGCATCACTTCCTGTTCTTCATCATCATACAAAGACACATCTGCACTCCAGGTGCGCCCACCAGCGTGCACAGCATTGGCTTTGGCGCTCACCCACCCCTGCATTACCGGATAGAGAAAATCAATATCCATGTGGGTGGTGGCAAAATGGGTCCCTACTGGAAGCAAACTTTTTAACGCAAAGACGGCGGCGGTATCTGCAAGGGTGCTCATGGCACCGCCGTGGAGCATAGCGGCACCATTGGCGTAGGTGTATGCGAAGGGCATCCTTAACTCTGACTTCCCATGGTGTGCGTAGATAATTTCAATCCCCAGCGCGCACTCAAACGGGGCACAGCTGATCCACTTATCCAACACAACTTTGTGCGGTCCGGTATCTTGAATCGGCGTAGGCGTGGGTTCAGGATACTGATTATAGCTCTCGCTCATAAAATCTCTTCCTCGGTAAAAGATAGCCCCTCCAGAGCCAGAAAATATCGTTTCAGTTCAGTGCCACCGCGATATTTACCCACCCCACCCTTACGCGGTACTACACGGTGACACGGAACTAAGTACAAAAGTGGATTGGCCGCCACTGCATTCGCCACCGCCCGCCACGCTTGCGCGCGTCCAATGCTCTGCGCAATGTCAGCATAGGTTCTGGTTTCACCCACGGGGATATCCAGCAGTGCACGCCACACCTGGCGTTGAAACTCTGTCCCACTCAACACCAAAGTGCCATGCGCTTGCGCCGGGAGCTCTACCGTGACGGGGGTAGTAGTGTGTGTTTGGTTTAATTCAGCACTTGGGCGCAGATGGGGCCAACGATGGCAAATAAACGGAGGCAGAGATGATGTTACTTCGTGCTGGGGGACTAAAAATACCGCATATAAACCTTTATCGCCCCACACAATACCACATCTATACTCGGGGCACGGCGCGGCGATAAACGTATACATCAGCTCTCCGGCCAGCTCTGCGGCACGACTGTTTGCAAGGCTCTGGGATACAACCTTGACCTTTTGCCCAAGCAATATGACAGACTCAGCAGCCACAGCCACAGTTGTGACACAGTGCGTCACCTCCAGCAGGGGCAATGCTCTCAGGGGAAAATGCCACCCGCCTTACCCCCCGCTTCACATCGGCAAGAAAGTCAGCATCCTGGCTCGAACCCAGAAACTGCCCCAGACACAAGCTTTGGAATCCGTGCGTAGGGGCGCAGATGCGCACACTGTTAAGCATGTCCTGATAGCCGTTTATCTTCAGGCACACGTTGGGTTCGTGCGCGAATTTGAACTGCACTCCGCACCCGTCCAGTTCACGGTTAAGCTGGGCAAAAAAAGGTTCGATGCTGGCATCATCAAATGGATATTGCCATTTCTCTCCAAATTCTCTGGCGTAAAATACCACGGTTATTTCCTGCACATTTTCCTGCACGTTTATTCTCCCGCTATGGACTAAATGCTACAAGTTTAATCCCTTATTTTAAGGCAGACGCAGCACTATAGCAACCATTGAGATCACATAACCAGACACCACCTGATCAGCTGGCGGTACGCTAGGGTAATGTGTCAGCTTGAATAACCCTGCATCTGAACGGTGTGTCGCCCACTGTGCAACTGCCCTGGCGCGCTAAAGCTCTTGATCCTTCCGGTTTCATCCTGAAAAACGGAGTTGAGGGTGCAACCAAAATATTGGATTTTATCGGTTTTCCTTGGCTTTCATCTGTAGCGTTCAGAGGTTTTGTGTTCAGGTTAATTTTAGAATTAAAAATAAATATTTGCAGGGATATGGTACCTTTACTTTAAGAAAGATGGCGTACTTACAGAAACAAATCATCTATTTTTAGCTATATACTTCAAGTAAT
>JAVERS010000047.1:0-12494 GCA_034007015.1 Desulfuromonadaceae bacterium | reverse complement strand
TGCTGCGGTGTCAATGCAGAGGACTGCCCGAAGGGACTTGGCAAAGGGTGCAATGCCCAAGGTAAAAAAGGTGGCAACAACCGTGGTTTTCAATCCCCCTGCATGCAGCAGCGCTGTCGCTAATCTCAATCCGCAAGCGCAAAACATATGGTAGACTCAGGGCAGGTGGAGCTGTGCTAGCCACAAGCTACGAATTTCCACCTGCCTTGCCCTACCCTTGCACACCTTTTCGAGTTGGGCATAACGCAAAACCTTTAGCAGGAGAATTGAGCTATGGTTACGTTATTTAAATGTTTGATACCACTGGGGTTATTTCTCACCATCCTTGTAGCCCCTGCAACTACCCCCGAAGCCCAAGCTGCGCGCCATTACAGCAGAGTTTCTGTGGGGATGGCGCTGCAGGATCACTCCTTTGCCCGCTCACCATGGCGCCACAACAGATCTTTTCGCCCCCACTTCCGCTCTAATCTCCATCACATCCCTTCAAGACATATGGGACCATGGCATCGTTATCCGCGCCACTATTCAAGCTTTGGGTACAGCTCATATGTGGGGAGAAACGTCCCTTTTGGTTTCAGGGTCTCCACGCTGCCCCGCCCTTACACCACCGTAGTCATTAATAGCACCCCCTACTACATTGCAGATGGGGTCTACTATCGCAATGAAGGGCGCGGCGGCTATATCGTGGTGGAGGCACCGGAACTGAGCTTACCCAAGACCCAGCGCACCTACCCTGCCAGTGACCTGGTGGTGAAAGTAGACCGCACCCACATGCGTTCCGGCCCCAGTGAAGACTATCCAGTGACTGGGCAAGCATTCTCCGGCCAACCGCTAACCATTGTGGGAAAAGCCGCAGAGTGGTACTACGTCCAACATCCCCACGGCCACTACGGTTGGATACTCAAGAGTCACACCCGCCCTGCTGGAAATAGTTCTGATGGGGATTGAGATCGAGCGCAAATTTCTTCTGCACAACGGGGCGTGGCGCTACCAGAGCACCTCCAAGACCCATTTAGTGCAGGGGTACATTAGCGTCACCCCTGCAGCTATCGTGCGGATCCGGATCGCGGCGGACAGCGCTTTTTTGACTCTGAAGGGAAAGCGCACAAATTACAGCGCCACCGAATTTGAATACCCGCTACCGCTAGAAGACGCACGCCAGATGTTGACGCAGATGTGTCCCCTTCCGCCAGTTGAAAAGTGGCGCCATATAGTCCTCCACCACGGGCACAGATGGGAAATAGATGAATTTCTCGGCACAAATGCCGGTCTCTACCTTGCTGAAATTGAGCTCGAGTCCGCTAGCGCCGAGTTCCCCCGCCCCCAGTGGCTTGGGGCGGAGGTCTCTCACGATCCGCGCTACACCAACGCCAGCCTGGCGCAACGTCCATACTCAACCTGGGAACGCTAAAATCAAGCACCAACTCAGCTTCCCACCCCACCCCTAAGCAGCGCGGCGCCGATTTTAATGCGTGCGCAACTACGTACTAAAACATGCACGCATCAACTTTTCTGCTATATATCTTTTTGGCGGTATGGAACCAATCTGGGGACATTAAGGGGAGGCTATGGTGCTGAAAAAGCTGTTTACCTCGGTAGCTGCGTTGGTGACGGGTTGTGTTGAAGTACCTGAAGGGGTGAAACCGGTGGAGCCGTTTGAGCTAGAGCGCTACCTCGGACGGTGGTACGCAATCGCACGTTTAGATCATTCTTTTGAACGCGGATTAAGTGAGGTAAAAGGGCAAAATGGCCCAACCTTCCAGTTTAGCTCGATTCTATTTCTGCACTGCCTACAGGCACAAAGCCCACATCGGCATGCCGCATGCCGCTATGGCGGCCCCCGCGAAAACGCAATAAATTGCAGCTAGCCCACCTAGGAAAAGATCTCTCAAAATTGACCCAAATCAATGCACAAAGTTTCTGCTGCGATAGAGTAGAAGAAACTTTCAGAAACCCCGACACAGAAAAGAGGTGCTGGCATGAAAAAATCCACGGAGATACAAAACGAGGATAAAACTATCGGCGAGTTCGTCGCCGCGGATTACCGGATCGCCGCTGTTTTTGAACGCTACGGAATCGACTTCTGCTGCGGCGGACAGATTACCCTGAGTGCCGCCTGTCAAGACAAAGGGCTCGACCCGGCCGAAGTGCTACAGGAGATTGAGGCGATCAAGAGCGAACCGATTCAGCGGGGGCAGAACTACGCGGCGTGGGAACTGCCGTTTCTCGCCGACTACATTGTCAACACACACCACGCTTACCTATATGATGAGATGGAACAAATTGCCGCATACGCGCGCAAAATCGCCGAGGTTCACGGCACTCATCACCCTGAGGTGATCGAAATCGCAACTATTTTCGCCAAGATTTCAACCGATATGCTGACTCATTTGCGCGAAGAGGAGGAGGTTTTCTTCCCCGCGCTCAAACGGGTGGTTGCAGCGCAAAAGGATGGCACCGCCCCCAAAGCTCAGGATCGCGCCACAATCAAGGGATCTTTGGAGACACTCCATCGCGAGCATGACGAGATCGGTGATGCAGTCCATCGAATCCGCCATCTGGCTAAGGATTTTGCCATACCAGAAGGTGTGTGCAACACCTTCGTGGTCACCTACAAGAAACTGCAGGAATTTGAAGAGGACCTGCATAAGCACGTCCACCTTGAGAACAACATTCTTTTTTTAAAAGCATCACAGCTTTAAATGATCGGGGAAATCCCCATAACAAACATAAAGGAGACAAATGATGAAGGTAAAATCGAGACATCCAATGGCGCTACTGGGAGCAGCTCTGGCCCTAGCTATCGGACTGCTTCTGCCAATACAAGCTGCGGCCCACTGCGACACCCTTGACGGGCCGGTGGTCGCGGATGCGCGCATTGCGCTGGCTAAAGGGGATGTCACTCCGGTGCTCAAATGGGTAGGTTCCGCCGAAGAAAAAGAAATTCGCACAGCTTTTGCCACCACCATGGTGGTGCGAGAGCTCAGTCCCGAAGCCGAAAACTTCGCCGACATGTACTTTTTTGAGACCCTGGTGCGCATTCATCGCGCTGGTGAGGGAGCCCCATATACCGGGGTAAAGGGGGCGGGAGCTATTGACCCTGTGGTTGCCAAGGCGGACAGCTCCCTGGAGCAGGGTTCAGTCGACGAACTGGTTCAAGCCATTCTTACCCATATCGACGCAGGGATCCGCGAGCGTTTTGACCACGCCTTAGAGACAAAAAAACACGCCGCGAAAAGCGTAGGTGCAGGGCGTGAATATGTTGAAGCCTATGTCGCATTCGTTCATTACGTTGAGGAGATTGCGCAAGTCGCTCATGCCACTTCCCATCATGCTAAGACCCCGGCACAGGGTTCTCACCAACATTGATATGTAGTTACACATAGAGCGGACTCGCCTGAGGGTCCGCTCTAATGCTTCAAAAAACAGTTTCGTTCACCCTCTTCAGGTGCAGGATGCCCCGGCAATGGGGAGCAGCCCGCAGAGCACCATACATGCAGACCATACATGCAGACCATCACATGCAGATTGTGCCTCGCTCCCCTTTTATGTTGCCCAGGTTCAACTTGTATAAAACAACCGCCACCGTACTGCCGTTTAGGCGTGCGGAGTGAGCCGCAGCAGGCGCCCCCCTTTTTTATCTTCCAGAACCCATATTGCCCCCTTAGGTCCTTGCTCAACCTCGCGAATACGTTTGCCCATGGCAAAACGCTCAACTTCCCCGGCTTGATTCTCTTCAATTTTGATCCGCAACAGCGCTTTTGATCTGAGCCCCCCGCTAAAGGCTTGCCCCTGCCACTGTGGAAACATTGAGCCAGAGTATATTATCAAGCCTGATGGGGCGACAGTTGGCACCCAATATAACTCTGAAGGCATCCGAAGGGAAAACTCCCGTGCCAAAGCGGCGCACCAGTTATTGTGCTATAATGGGCAATAATTGCATAACTGCCAACGTACACAGTGTTGTGCATCGATCGCGTCTGGTTACAGTTCAACACCTGAGCTAAAACTCCAACTACAGCATTAAACCGTTCCCATTCTTGAAAGTCTTAGAAGCTTGCCACCTTAGCATAGCACGGTAGACTGTTTATTGGTCGAGGCAGATAACTTCGGCGCGCCAAGGTCAAATGCGCCGCAGCCATTCTCTAGCCCTGGTTTTTGTTCAGTAAAGCGCATGTCACTGCTTGGATGATACCGGAACCATTCAAGTAGAAAAGCCAATTTGCCGGCAGCATAATCACAAAGAAAGGATTGTCTCATGGACTTAATCACAATGGAGAATTTGAGAGAAATTTCGACAATACGTTCCCCTTGGTGTGTTTCGTTGTTCATGCCAACCCACCGCGCCGGACGGGAGATGGAGCAAGACCCGATCCGTTTCAAAAACTTGCTGCGGAAAGCGGAAGAACAACTGTTAGCCAGCGGTCTGCGTTCACCGGAAGTGCAGAAAATACTCAAAAAACCCCAGCGTCTACTCCAGGACAAAGACTTCTGGCAGCGGCAAAGCGACGGGCTGGCGCTATTTTTCACCGAGGATCTCTTTCAATATTTTAGGCTGCCTGTCGAATTTGCCGAGACCACCGTGCTCACAGATCGCTTTCATGTAAAGCCGTTGCTCCCTATTCTGGCCAGAGACAGCACCTTCTACATCCTTGCGCTCAGCCAGAATCAACTGCGGTTACTGGAAGGGACGCGACACACAGTGGATGAGATGGACTTAGGCGATACGCCTGAATCCCTTGCTGCAACCTTTTTGGATGGTTTTCCAGAAAAACAACTCCAATCTCATACAAGCAGACCCTCGGCAGGGGGAACGCGTTCACCCCTGTTTCACGGGCACGACCCCAGTGACGATACCAAAAAACATATCCAACAGTGGTTTCGCACCATTGACAAAGCGGTAACAGACCTTCTCACCGGCACACAATCCCCACTGGTGCTGGCAGGGGTAGACAATCTGTTTCCGCTCTATAGAGAGATCAACACCTATCCGCATCTGGTAGAGAAAGGGATTCCGGGAAATCCTGATGCGATGAGGGCGGAGGACTTCCTCCCCCAAGCTTGGTCCATCGTCGAGCCAATATTTAACCAGGAGCGCAAAGCCGTTTTGGCGCAGTATCAACAACTCTCCGGTACCGGACAGACCACTACCGACGTTGCCGCAGCGGCTCTAGCGGCGCACCACGGACGGATCGAGGCGCTCTTTGTTGCCGTCGGTGTGCAGGCATGGGGGCGATTTGACTCAGAAAACAACCGCGTTGATCTGCACGAAACTCCACAGCCTGGGGATGAAGACCTGCTGGATTTTACTGCGATCCAAACCTTGCTCAAGGGTGGTACGGTATTTGTCGTGCACCCGGAAGAGGTCCCCGAGCAGGCTCTTGTTGCGGCAGTGCTACGTCACTGATCCCAGCACCAAAAATCAATTAAACCCTCCATAGAACCTAAGCAAACAATTCGAAAGGAGATCAGCATGAGACAAGATAGAGGCGCTTGGAACCCATATCTGGCAGGGGCTTTGAGCGGAGTGGTGGGGATTTTCTCGGTCTGGGTTACCGGAAAGTTTTTTGGCGCTTCCACCTCGTTTGTGCGCACTGCCGGGATGATAGAGCAACTTTTTGGTCCGGAACGCGTCGCCAAAATGAGTTATTTCGTCAAGACCGTCCCCCACATCGACTGGCAATGGATGTTTGTCGCGGGGATCTTCCTCGGCTCAATGATCGCGGCACTTACCTCCGGGTCCTTCAAACTTCAAGCCGTACCAGATATGTGGGCTACACGTTTTGGCGCCAGGAGTGTGTCGCGCCGTGCTGTCACCGCTTTTTTCGGCGGAATAGTGGCGATGTTTGGAGCGCGCCTGGCTGACGGCTGACCGAGCGGTCACGGGTTGAGCGGTTCGCTCCAACTAGCTGTTAGTGGTTTTATTGCTCTAGGGTGTTTCTTTGTCGGTGGCATCATCGTTGCGCGTCTGGTGTATGGAGGAAATAAAGGATGAAAACTCTCATCTATGGACTGATAACTGGTGTGCTGTTCGGCTTTCTGCTGCAAAAAGGGCGCGTCCTGCGCTACGACAAGCAACTCGGTGCCCTGCGCCTGCAGGATATGACCATCATAAAATTTATGCTTACCAGCGTAATCGTCGGCATGGTGGGGGTCTACCTGCTCAACGATTTAGGTTTAGCCAAGCTCTCCATCAAGGCTACCGTTCTCGGGCCCATCATTCTCGGCGGCCTGCTTTTCGGACTCGGTTGGGGCCTGCTGGGATACTGCCCTGGCACCTCTGTCGGAGCCCTCGGTGAAGGGCGCTGGGATGCGGTGTGGGGGATTCTGGGTATGATCGTGGGAGCTGGTCTGTATGCCGAGGCTTTCCCCCTCCTAGAAAAAACCGTGTACACCTGGGGCAACCTGGGGCGTATCACTGTCCCCCAAATCCTGGGGGTGAATCACTGGGTCGTCATCCCCGTGTTTATTGTGGGGACGCTGCTGTTCTTCAGATGGCTGGAGAAAAAAGGGTTGTAGCAAAGGAGACTTGTTCATGAAAACGATTGTGGCTTTAACCCTGAACCCGGCGATCGACAAAAGCTCAAGGGTTGAGCATGTTGTAGCTGAGCGCAAACTGTACTGCAAAATGCCACGTTTCGAGCCGGGGGGTGGCGGGGTGAATGTCTCTCGCGCTATCAAAAAACTGGGCGGCGAATCCCTGCTCTTTTATCCCGCTGGTGGCCTGACCGGAACGAGACTGCAAGAGCTCCTGGATGAAGAAGGCTTGAAACACCATCCGTTTCCCATTGAAGGTCTGAACCGGGAGAGTCTGGTAATTTTAGAGGAATCGACCGGGCAACAGTATCGTTTCGTGATGCCGGGACCACAGCTGCGACAAGCAGAGTGGGAGTTACTTATGCAGAATCTGGAAACTATGGAGCCCCCACCCGATTATGTGGTGGCCAGCGGGAGCCTGCCGCCGGGTGTTCCCCCGGACTTTTATGCGCGCATTGCACGGGTCGGCAAAAACAGGGGTGCAAAGGTGATCGTTGACGTTGCAGGTGAAGCTCTGAAAGCGGCCCTGCAGGAAGGGATATTCTTAGCCAAGCCTAATATCCGTGAGTTCAAGGAACTGGTCGGAACGGAGATCAAAGAGGAAGCACAGATCAAGGCTGCTGCCCGCAAGATTGTCGACAGCGGTCAGTGCGAAGTCCTCGTGATCTCCCTTGGTGCGGCCGGCGCCCTGGCGGTTTCGGCAACGTTCACTGAACATATCCTGCCGCCCACCGTACCGATTATCAGCAAGGTCGGAGCTGGGGACAGTATGGTGGCCGGTATCGCTTTGAGCCTTGCACGGGGAACCCCCCTCTGGGAGTCCATCCTTTTCGGCGTGGCAACCGGTACCGCTGCCGTCATGACGCCGGGATCAGAGCTATGCCGGAGAGAGGATGCAGAGCGATTGTACGCGGGGATGCTTGCAGAGGCATGAAGAACGCTATCAACCCAGATCCTTTCGCTGAAAGCACAAAATTGGATGGCTAAGCAAAAAGCGCCAAATGCAAGGCGCGTGATTATCGAGCAATGAGGCGTACTTACGTACATCGAAGCAGCGAGACATTTACAGCAGCGTCGCAGTTGGTGAGTTTTTGCGCCGCCAACAACCAAACAGCTAGGAGCACAAAACATGAGATTACCGCCCCATAAAACCAAGATCGTATGCACGATAGGACCTGCTTCCCGCGCGGAAGAGGTGCTGGAACAACTGATGTTGCAAGGGATGAACGTGGCACGTCTCAATTTCGCCCATGGCACCCAACAGGGGCATCGCGAGGATATTAAACGTATCCGCGCCGTGGCAACAAAGCTGCAGCGCCACTGCCTCATCATGGCGGATCTTCCTGGCCCCAAGATGCGTATCGGCAAGTTGCTGGAAGAGCCGCTTCAATTAGAAAAAGGGGACGAGGCCGTGTTTACCATCAAAGACCTGGCAGAAGCCCCCAACCAAATACCGGTCACTTACAAACACCTGCCCAAAAGCGTGAATGCCGGAGACCTGATTTTTCTCAACGACGGCTTCATCCAGCTGCGGGTGGAAAAGGTGGCGGAAGAAGAGGTGTTCTGCCGCACGGTTATCGGCGGACCACTTTTGTCCCACAAAGGGCTGAGCATCCCCGGAGTGAAAATTATAGCTGAGGCAGTTTCACAAACCGACCTCGAGTTTGTCGATTTTGCCTTGCAGGAAGGGGTAGACACCTTCGGGGTTTCCTTTGCAGAAACAGGCGCTGACCTGCTGAAGGTGAAGGCATTTGCCCGGAAAAAAGGGCAGCGTGCGTATGTGGTTGCAAAGATTGAACGCGCCGAGGCGATTGCAAATATTGACGATATCCTTTCTGCGGCGGATGCGATCATGATTGCGCGCGGCGACCTTGGGGTGCAGATCCCCTTACAGGACGTGCCAGCGGTACAGAAGAAGCTGATACGGAAGGCTAACCTCCTGGGTCGACCAGTGATAACCGCGACCCAGATGCTGGTATCTATGACCGAAAACATCCGCCCCACCCGGGCTGAGGTCTCCGATGTGGCCAACGCCATTCTCGATGGCACAGATGCGGTGATGCTGTCGGAAGAAAGCGCGATTGGACGCTACCCCGCCGAAGCGGTTGAAATGCTTGGCAAGATCGCCGTATCGATTGAACAGGAAGGAAAAGCTGCGCGCGCGCCAGCAGACTTGCGTGCCTATTTTCGGAGCGCGGTAAGTCACGACAGCGCCAGCGTCGAAGATATCGCCACCTTGAATGCGGTTGAATCGGCAGATGCCCTGAAGGTGCGTTACATCTTAACCCGCACCCAAGGCAGAGCCGCACCGTGCCTGCTTTCAAGATTCAGACCCGAGTGTTGGATCCTCTCGCATGGGGGGGATGAAAAAACGAACAATCTGCTCTCGCTATCTTACGGGGTCCATCCGGTTGCTCTCGCTGATACCAATGACCACAATGGCACTATACCCGCCGGATGGTTAGTTACAACTGGGATGGTTGCCAAAAATGAAAAGCTGATCTGGGTTGAGGATGAGGGCTCTGATGACAGGCTGGAATCCCTCTCAATAAAGATCTTTAAAACCTAAAAGATCGCTGGATGGAGGCACAACCTCACCGCGGTGGCGCTGGAATCCTTTCTGACTACCGAAGGAGCACAGCGGACTATCGCTATCAGTTTAATCTGCCAAGCTACCAATACCTACCTTACTTGCGTTGCCACGCTGTCCCAACATCAACGCCAGCTCTCCTCCTCTACCGTGGAGCTGGCTTAGAGGTGGTCTGGGCGCAGTTTTTGGCTCTAGTTTCAAGCGGCACGATATTCTTCGGCGTCGCCTTGTCCCGCTTCCACAAAACCATAGGAACTATGGCGTAAAAGAATTTGCCCCACAAGAAGCTACCGCCTCCATCTCGCTTAACAGGGCGGAGCAGCTTCGCGTAGGGATACAGCAGAGGAATTAGGCAGAGGAATCAGGAGAAGCATAGATGATTATCGGCATAGATATGGGTGGAACACATATTGATGGCGTAATTGTTGCCAACGGCAAGATACTCAAAAGCATAAAAAACACCACAGATAGAGATGATCTATTTAAAACCATTTGGACGACACTACAGGAATTAATAAAGGATATCGATAAATGTCAGATCGCTAGAATCCACTTAAGTACAAC
This sequence comes from Desulfuromonadaceae bacterium, assembly GCA_034007015.1. Taxonomy (GTDB): domain Bacteria; phylum Desulfobacterota; class Desulfuromonadia; order Desulfuromonadales; family Desulfuromonadaceae; genus JAIVHC01. Next base: position 2,803 of record JAVERS010000047.1, on the reverse strand, counting down.
GGTATCCACCAATGCGCTTGTGGAAAACAAGGTAAGTAAGGTTGGTATGATAGTGCAAAGTGGCCCCGGCAGGAATTATGATTTTAGCGCTGCAGGAGATCAGGTAGAGTTTATTGCTGGCTATGTGGATCATCGTGGGGTTGTAGTTAAAGAGGTAGCGGAACGTGAAATAAGCACAATCAAAGACAATTTCACCAAAAGCGCGATGGAAGCTATTGGAATAGTGAGCAAGTTTTGCACTCGAAATCCAGGGCATGAAAAGCAGATCGCACAGATGCTAGGGGATCACTTTGACACCGTTACCATGGGACATAGTTTATCGGGGCGCTTGAACTTTCCACGCAGGGTTCACACAACTTATCTGAATGCAGCGGTAAGTAGAACGTTTAGAGACTTTGCAGACAACATGGAGGAATCGCTTAAAAAAGAAGGAATTAATGTTCCAGTTCATATCCTAAAAGCTGATGGTGGAACCATGGATTTAGATACAGCCAAAACCAAACCTGTTGAAACCATCCTATCCGGTCCGGCAGCGAGTTTCATGGGGCTGAGCGCCTTATTTTCAGAAAACACCGATGGAATCCTGTTAGATATTGGCGGCACCACCACGGATATTTTTTTCCTCGCCCATGGTGTGCCATTGTTTGAACCACTGGGGATAAGCATAGGGAAGCATAAAACGCTGATCAGGGCAATCTACTCAACCTCTATTGGCCTTGGCGGCGACAGCTATGTACGGGTGGAAAACAATAACCTTCGGATAGGTCCACACAGAATGGGGCGTCCAATTGCTTTCGGCGGCGCGCACTTAACCCCAACGGATGCAATGGTTGCGCTAGGTAAACTTGAGGCGATAGGGAAAGAACAAGCAGTTGCGGCGCTGACCAAACTGGCTAAGCAGTTAAAATTATCGATACAAGAGAGCGCCAATAAAATTTTGGACGAGATGGTTAGCCTGATTAAAGAGAGGGTTGATGCTGCATTGGCAGCAATCAACGCACGCCCTGTTTATACCATTAAAGAGCTGCTGGAGGGTAAAGAGGTACAGCCGCAATTTATCAATATTATTGGTGGTCCCGCTAAAATACTCGCACCCCTTCTGGCGGAAAAATTCCACCTAAAGGTTAAATATCCACAAGAATACGCCGTTGCCAATGCAATAGGCGCGGCGCTAGCCAAGCCAACCATGGAAATCAATATGCACGTTGATACACAGCGGAGAATATTGTCTGTACCAGAAGTTGAAATATATGAAACGGTTGGGCAGGATTATTGTTTAGCAAGCGCTGAGAACAGAGCCTTGGAGATCGTTGCGGATGCTGCGCTTAAACTCGGCGCAGTCAAGGATAATATTGAAGCTGAAATCGTGGAGTCAAATAGCTTCAACATGGTCAGAGGGTTCTCGAAGGCGTCGAAAAACATCAGGGTACGAGCGCAGACAACGCCAGGGTTAATTTATGCGTTGAAAGGATAGAGGCAATGACTAAAGCTAACAACAGATTGGGTCTGGTCTTTTTTCCAGCTTTTGATTGGGCGCTTTCAGCCACACACCCCGAACGGGAAGAGCGCCTCCTGTACACACAGGATCAAATCTTTGAAGAGGGGATTCAAGATATAGATGGAATCACATTCTATAACCCAGGTGTTGCAAGTGAAAAGGATATAGCAAGGGTTCACTTTGCCGTGCCTGATGTCGCCAGCCAGCTGACACAGTCCCATTTTATTGCCGTTGGCGGAGCCATCCGCGCGTTCCAGGCCGTAATGGAAAAAGAAGTAGATAAGTCGTTTGCCTTAATCAGGCCTCCAGGGCATCATGCCCACCGCGTTGTATATGGAGATCGGGGTTTTTGTGTGGTGAATGTTGAAGCGGTTGCGTTGGAACGGATCAGGCAAGATTACGGCGACTTAAGGGTAGCGATAGTTGATACAGATGCCCACCATGGTGATGGAACCCAAGATATTTATTGGAATGATAAAGATACCCTCTTTATCTCGTTCCACCAAGATGGCAGGAGCTTATATCCCGGGACAGGAGGCATGGAAGAGTTTGGCGGGCCAGCGGCGTACGGGTACAATATTAATATTCCACTGCCGCCGGGAACTGGCGCAGAGGGGTTTTTATACATACTAGATAACGTCGTAATGCCAATTCTGGAGGACTTTAAGCCGGACATAATCATCAACTCCGCCGGCCAGGATAACCATTACAGTGATCCGCTGACAAATATGAACTTTACCGCCCAAGGTTATGCAATATTAAATGAACGTTTAGACCCGGATATGGCGGTACTAGAAGGTGGCTACTCCATAGAGGGAGCACTGCCTTATATTAACTTAGGTATTATTTTAGCCATGGCTGGTCTTGATTATTCACATGTATTTGAGCCAGATTATGATGCGGAAAGATTGCGCCAAGATGCAGCGATAACCGCGCATATCGAGCACCTCGCACAAGAGATCTATGCTCTGTGGAAACACAAAGAAGAGTTGGCCGACGAACACTTTAAAAATAAAAAAGAAGTGACACGGGAACGCCAAATTTATTACGACACTGCTGGAATTATGGAACATCAAGTGCAAACATTTACACTTTGTGAACATTGTTCCGGGGTTAATACCATCGATTCAAAAAATGATAAACGGGCCCATATCTTCGCGATTACACTCCCCAGAAAGGCGTGCCAAGAGTGTATAGCTAAAGCCTATGCAATGTATGCCGGTTTAAGTAAACGTGCGTATACCCACATATATTTGCAAGATCGCCCCAAGGATGAGTATCTGTCTAAATAACTAGAGTTCCGCA
>JAVERS010000046.1:0-12871 GCA_034007015.1 Desulfuromonadaceae bacterium | reverse complement strand
CACGCACACCACGTACCCAGACAGCCACGCGCACGCCATCAGGAGCAACACGCAGCAACCCCGGCAAGGAATCAGCAGAGCACGAAAGCGCCCAAGCGTCGTAGATCTCTAAACGACGGAACAGGTCCACGTGGTCAACTTCTCCGTCGTAATCCGGATGATCGGCGTAATAGCCCGACTTGCCGACATACGGCGGGTCCGCATACGCAAACGCCATCGTCGAACCATCCGAAGGCCTTAAGCGACGGGGTTTAAATCGGTGATACGCCTGGCGGCAACGCACATCACAGAACCGCGCATCACTGCGCTTGGCCTCACTGAGCACAGCACCACAATGCTCGCACGTCCTCACGAACCATCACCCCCGAGCATCAACTGCTCGAAAACCACATGACGCACAGGAGAGGGGAGGGGAGCGCGACCCGTCCAGAACGGGCAATCAGGGAACCCCCATGCCTCGAAATCGTGCGCCGGGCAATCGTCCGTGGAAGCCAGCGCACACGTCCGGCAAGTCATATCGTGATCGCCGAAACAGGATTCGACACGCACAGGAGGCCGGGCGATGCACCGCTGTCCGGGTGTCACGATCAAACCGCACATCGAACAGTAGGTACCGACCACATCAGACCGCAGCCAGCGGCAGTGCCCGGGCATCAGAACAACCGCCCGGATGCGTGCGGGTCTGCCGGAACAAAGTGCCGGCACAGCATCCCCGCTGAACAAGCGTACCCGCGTTCGCAACTCCGAAGCCACGAGTGCCCGGAGCCCTTGGGGTGCACTATGGCGCGAGGCCAGCACTCGCACAACTCACACCGATCCGGACGATTCGCGCACGCATCCGAAACACGCGGCTCTGTCATTCCGACCACCACCGGCACACCGTCGCAGCATCACAGCGCCCGTTAACTTCAAGACGAGCAGCCGCCGCAGCATTGTCGTACCACTCGCGCACGCATCCCCCGTACGGGCAACCCCGGCACCAGCGGCGTTTCATCGCCACCACCGCCGCAGACCGGGCACCGAACGCATCCATCGCCCGAGGACAAAGGAACCGCCCAACAGAAGCCCCTGCACAAGCCCTACGAGATAGATAGCGGTCTCCACTAGGCCACCTCCTCGGTGAACAGCGGAAGCGTGACAGGCTTGAAACGGCACTCCTGCCCGTAGCAGACGCGCATCGCTTCATCCACTCCATCGGTCTCCATCGTGAGCACGCACATGTGCGCGAACCGTCCGGGCACGAAACACCGGCACCACTCGCCGCAAAAACGCCACAGACCAGACATGAGAACCCCCGTAGATCGTCACGGAATCAGGCATCAAGACCAGAACCCGAACGGCGGGGGAAGATTATGCATCCGAGCGGCATACGCACTCAGTTTGCATAAGATACAGCGGCACGCGTTGACTGGAAAAATCGCTACCATGTTCTGCCATATCCGGAACGCCATGCACCGCACTTTCGGCACTTCTGGTCCCAGTCTCGCGACGACTCCGCAATGCCCCACTCATGATCGCAACCGCGCTCCGTGCGACGGCCGAATACCGAAGCCCCAACCACGACGAGAGCGAGCAGAACGCTACCGAGAAGATCACGCACCTGTATCACCTCACCACCAGGAAACCACAAAGAGCCTCACCGGGCAAGCCCGGCGCGGAGCCTCAAAGACATTCGGCTCCTGCGACTTACCGCCGGACGAGCCGTTAGCCACCAGAAACACCGCGCCCGGCGTACAGGAAGTGCCCTCACGACCACCCGCTGACGATTTGGCATGGAGACGGCGCGATGCGTGACGCAATGCGCCGACCGGAGGCGGCCGCTGCGCGGACCGCCACCGGCCTACGGCTCGCCCACATCCCACGCCGCGGGGTCGGACGACGCAACACCGAACGGGTCGAGGCTCACACGGTCCTCATACGCTTCGATCTCGTCGGGCTCCATACAGAGCGCCGCACGCCGTTCCAGCTCCGCGATCTCGGCTTGAATCTCCTTGTCCTTGTATACAGTCAGGTCCTCGCCAAGAACAATTTCGTGAGTCGAGTAGCTGTTCCACACGTACCACGGAGCCCACTTCAGTCCACGCACCAGCACAGCATCCTCACGCGAGGCGGTACCTTGCGCCACGGCATCCACAACCGCCCCGTCGAGTTCCTCGCCCCAGAACAAAGGTAGCTCGCGCTTGAACCACGCGCGCACGAACCGTCTAAGACCTGTCGGACGCACCTGCACGATACGATCAACAAGCGTGCGCAGCCGCTTTTCCACCTGATCCACATGTTGTGTCGTAGCCAACAAGCCGATACGGTAATGCCGCCGCTCAGCGAACAACGTCAGGAGAAACGGGGGAGTCAGGGCCCACGCCCGGGCATCGGCCCACAAGTGGAGCTCGTCCCAGAAGAACCACGCTGATTCCCCGGCCTCTAGCGCGTCCACAGAAATCCGCATCATATCCAGCCACGAGCGACAGGGCAGCGCCTCACGCCCAGTCAGACGATCACGAATGTACAGATTCGAATACACATTCTCACCCGCGCGGAGCAACTGCACTGCATCCCTCACACCCCACAGCGTTTTCGACGACCCAGGTAGCCCCGCATACAGAGTCAAGTCCATTGTCTTGTGCGACCGTCGCAAAAACCAGAACTCACCCTCACGCCAGCGCCACAGCGCCAGCTTCCCACGTTCGATAGGAGAGATCATCCCTGCACCCACTTAATCAGACGGAGAATGAAGAAAACCGAAGCCGTGAGCAGCACAAAGCCTAGCGCAATATCCCAGGCGAGAGCCCACGTGCTACCGAAGAGACCGACCACCAACCCCCAGGGACCCGATGCGCTCGCCTCAAGCGCACTCGTAGCCTGCGTGCCCGTCTGCACGATATCGGGGGCGACCTCATCAAAGAACCATGCACCGACCCCGACCAGAGCCCCCACGAGAATGACGATCAAAGCCAGCTTGACGACATCGACATTCGGCATAGCCTACTCCTTCTTACCGACAACCGCCATGAAAACGGTCCAGCCAACCACAAACACCGCCAGCCCCGCTATGATCGGCCCAAGCCCGAATTGATTGAACAACGGTTGGACCACAGAGCCGAAAAACGCACCCACCCCGGATTCCATCACTACCCCCGATCAGCCATGTAGCGAAACGGCCAGAAGATGTCGAGACCCTCAAACAGACCAACCACCGGCGCCGTGATCTCACTCCACGTGCTGGATATGAAACGCGCTACGCCGGAGGGAACGCCGACCGGGAGATCAACATCTACGTCAGGGTCTGCCTGTGTGATCGCATCAGCTACCGGCTGCGGCAACCAAGCGGGCATCTTCCACTCATCCTCGAGCTCGTCAGGAGTGTACGTCCCCACGCTCGTATCTGTCTGGATGAAAGTCTGCGTACCAGGGAACGCCAGTGGTCCCGGGACTGGAAGATTCACACCGGGGACCGTAGTAGGACCAGGCATCGTCACCGTCACCAACCCCGCGGAGACCAACGCGGCCATTTGCGCGTCGTACCATTGGCGGAGATCAGCCCAAGCAGTAGCGCCGTTCCTGTTGGAGAACGTATCCACGGTGTAGGTGTCATAGCCAGCGCGGAAGAAATAGTTGCTCGACCAAGACCCGGTATAGGTTTGGCCTGTGACGTAGTTGCGAGGCACGCCCTGCGATGCATAGCCATAGGGAGAGCTGCTGAACCCGAACCCGAAACGAATCGGGCTCTCTTGTGACCATCCAGCAACGATGACCGCCAACATATATGCGGCGTCACCTGTGAATACCCCATCGCCCTCGTTTATGACGGTCCATGTAGTGATGTTCGGCCACAAGTACGGCTCGCTCGTCGGCACGCGCGGATAGGTCAAACCAGACTTGAGTTCCCAATCCGTGTACGTCGGCATAGCATCAGTCGGAACCTCAAACGGCGGAAGCAGAACGTGCGGCACCTCACCATCAGCCCACTCGGCATCGCGGAACCACCCATCAGGGGTGTAGCAAAACACCTTGCGACCCCAGTTAGCCGGATCGAGAAGATTCGCCTCAGTCCCATCGGAGTAATAAAACTGCGGCTCGGGAGCCAGGCCATTCACCAACCACTCACCCGCCATACTCAACGCGGCCGTGACAACGATCCCGCCCGCCAACTGCGCCGCGCTCACGCCGGCGGGCAGTTTCACACCCGACGTCTTGACCGCCTCGGTTGTGGACCGAACAGCGCTCGCCGCTTGGTACTCACTCAAACCGCTAGCACTAGCCACCTGTTGGATGGTGCTAGCCGATGAATACCCCATCCCCGTTTTGTAGACCATGTATTCATCAACGTACTGCAGCCACGATTCGATCTCCGAGACCGGAACGGCGTATGCAGGAGTGATCGCTACAAGACCGATCACAAAGACCAACACGGCTGATAGCACGCGCATGCTCTCACCCCTTGTTGCGAAGCGCATTGATGACGACCGCCAGAACCAGCCCGACAGCACATACACCAATCGGGATAGCCCAGAGTGAGGCGTTGTTAGACACGAATGACGCCATTTGCGCCAGAGAAGCAGATGCGAGCTCAGACATTAGAACCCCTCTTCACAGCGTTGATCAGAGCGACCACCACATACCCGCCAATGAGAAATGCCGGGATGAAGTAAACCCGGCTCACAAACTCCCCCATCAGCGTGAGTATCCCTGCACCCTGCATGACACACCCCTCCTAGTTAAGGGCGGCGGTCGTTCAGACCGCCGCCCCCGACGACTACCCCCGCTTGGCAGACTTGACCTTGGCGATGATCCAGGTCACGACGAAGAAGCCAAGCGACATGCTGACGACGAGCGTGATCAGCCCGTCGAACTCACCTACGACCGTAGCGGCCGAGGTGAGCAGCGAGGTTGCAGTAAGGCCCTCGGGAATCATTGATTACACCTCCTCAGCTTCTCCGAACCGACGAAACTATCTCCACCGGAAACCCGGACGGAACACAGAAAACCCACTAACGGCGCGGCTTCTGCCAGTACCCGCCACCCTTGCCGCTGCTGTCGTATGTCCACTCATAGCCGCGCTTCGTCATGCGGTCATACTCCCCGGGCTTGTGTCGCCCTGGCCGCCGTCCACGGCCGTAACCCAGCACCTCAAGATCACGAGTGATCGCCCGGGCTTGCGCGATGATGTACATCACGACGAAGAAGCCGAGACCCAGAGTGAGCACAAGCGCGAGCACGTCACCGAACGCGCTCACGACCGGCTGTGCCGCGCTCACGAGACCCGTGGCTGTCAGACTCTCGGGAATCACGCCGAACCCCCTTGCTTACTGGACCGAACGGCCTCAATGACCAACCCGATCACGAACAGAGCCAGATACACGCCCACGATCACCGCCAGGTACCCCCCGTACGAGGCGACCAATGCAGACGCAGCAGAAAAGATGGGACCCAAGTTCAGAAGACCATCAGTCATCGCACGGCCCCCCTCAGGGAACGAACGATCAGCAGCACGGCATAGCCACCCATCACGAACGCCAGAACGCTCGGGAGCGCGCCCCCAAACGTTTGCGAGACCAGGGACAGCACCTCGCTAAGACCTACGACTGAACCATCCACGGAGAATCCACCCACTCCAACACGCGAGAAAGGACACTACGAACGCCTCAAGCATCACGGCCCCCCGTCATGACACGCAGGACCTCGGCCAGAAGAGCCGCGATCAGGAGAAACCCGACGAACACCACGGCATCGATCATCGCGGGTACCACACTCTCACCAGAAGATAGAAGGTACCTGCTCCCAGAGCGGCGCCAGCAGCGAGCAGGAGCGCATCAAACCCAGGAGCAGAGACCCCAGCGATACCAGCGAGAGAAACCGGTACAGTGGTCTCCACACTGATCGTGGTAGGAGCCGTCTGATCGGGTAGAGCCGTAACAGTCGCTTCAACCGCCAGACCATGCAGAGCCTCGGCAATCATCGCGGCGGACGTTGCATCGAGAGACACCGGGACTGCCCCGGCAACGGGCGTGACGGTGGTCTCGAACCCCGCAGCATAGGCGGCCCCGGCACCCGCTATTGAGAGCGCCAGCACCAGGGCCGCGACTATGCCGAGGCGGGAGAGCATCAGAGAACGCCGTTGAACCACAGTCGGCGGAAGTTACCCACCGACACATCGAGAGCGACGGTCGAGCCGATCAGCGGCTCAAGAACGCGCCGCGCGGAGCCTGCGTCATCCTTACGGATGCTCACCTGCTCCAGATAGTCACGACCCGTATCGACGATCGCCACGGTCTGATGCCGCTGCTCGCCGTCCTCGGTGCGGTAGGTCCGCTCGGAAACGTTGCGGAGCGTACCCGTGAGTACAAGACCAAAATCTCCCATCTGAACCACTCCTTATCCTGGAAACATCTTGCAACCATTTTCCAGTGCCATAAGGAGCAGCCGCAACGGCCCTACGCTGCGGAAACGCATGAACTACAGCCCGATATGCGCGTAGACCGGCTCCAGGCCGTCAGCCGTAGAGACCCCGAAAAGTTCCAGTTGCCGCGCGATCACGAGGCGTTCGAAGTCCGTCACCTTATCGGCATGATGCTCACCCATCGCACGCATCACCCAAGCGAGCACTTCGGACGGGTCATGCAGCCCCAGGTGCGCCCCGATGGACACCAGAAGCCCAGAGATTTGCGGAATGTACTGGACGGCGTGCGTGTAGGCATGCTCATCACGGCAGCGTTCGAACACTTCACCAGTGGGAGTGGCAGAGCGCAGTGCCGTCCATGCCCAATGTTCCGGCCACCGCCAACGGTTCGTATCATCATTGCGCTGACGGACAGAAAGCCAATCCAAGCCGGTGGCGAACAGATCACCGACACGCGACAAGGCATCTTCTGGCGTGAGAATACCCATATCGCGGAGCGCATCCGTACGAAACTGGAACTCGACGCGCCACACGTCAGTAGAAGCGTCATAGCAAGGGTCCTCGCGCCACACACCCGGCCAGTGCGAGCCGCCACGGGCAACCTCGACCGTCTTGTTGTAGACACGACCCACGATGTCACCCCGACCGAACTGGAACGTTTCGGGGTTATCGATGGACGGATAGATCGGCCTGAAGGAAGCTGGACACACAGCATCACGCATCTCGTCGAGCCCCGGCGCCCAACCCTGGAAATCAACGGCCACGTCGATACGGGAGACACGCTTCTGCAAGATCGCACCGCACGCCTCGATGGCCCGTTCCCCTTCGGCCAACAGCGCCGCCGCGCCTCGCGCCGCGAGACCAAGCGACAGACACCGGATAGACGCGCCGGACTTACCCCGCCCCAGCCGCAGATGAAGATCAGGGGAGCGTAGCAGGTACGCCCACGGCTTCAAGCCCTTGCGGTCCACACCGTAACGAGTAAGCCCAAGGGTCACCGGTTCGGGAAAGTCACGCTTACGCGCCCGGAGCTTGGCCCACTCCAGGTGATCGAGCCATGCAGGGAGCACTGACGCCGCATACCAGGTCTCTAGCGTATCCACACCCGACCAGAGGACGTGAACGGCAGATGAACGGTCGTCGTTGTAGGAAGCACCCCCCATGTTATAGAGGGGGGGAACCGCACTCATTCGAACCCCGGGAGCGGAATCTGCCGAAACTTGGGCACGTCCGGCCGAGAGGGGAGGGGAGCGCGAGGCGTCCAGAACGGGCAATCAGGGAACGCCCATGCCTCGAAGTCGTGCGCCGGACACTCGTCCGTGGAAGCCAACGCACACGTCCGGCAGGTCATGTCGTGATCGCCGAAACAGGATTCGACACGCACAGGCGGCCGGGCGATGCACCGCTGACCGGGTGTCACGATGAGACCGCACATGGAGCAGTAGGTACCAACGACATCAGACCGCAACCAGCGGCACGGCCCGGACATCACAACCACCGCCCGGAAGCATGCCCATCCGCCGGACCGAAGTAGCGACAAACCATCCCAGATGAACAAGCATAGCCACGCTCGCAACTCCGAAGCCAGTAGTGCCCGGAACCCTCCGGGTGGACTATCGCTCGAGACCAGCACTCGCACAGCTCGCAACGCTCGGACAGGTGGTCACACGCATCCGACCGGGTCACTTCAACCCGCGAGAAACCAACGCCGGGGGCCTCGGGTGGCTCACAAGAGCGAGTGTCGGGGGGTGTGGCACTTGTGCGCTCTCCTTGGTGGCTTACGTCCTCCGGCACGCTGCGCTTGGAATCGCTGCACAAAGTCCGTTCCGCGACAGTCGGACTACAGGCGTCCTCCTTGTTCCATCCTCCGGACACGCCACCGCGTCGATGCTCCTGCGCGCCACACCCCCCGCCACTCAGTGAGCCACCCGAGGCCCCCGGCGTTGGTTTCTCGCGCTCTTCCAAGGGATAGAACCCATCGTGCTCGAACTTGGCACACACACCGACGCGCTCTTCCTCGAACGCGCACCCCGGCGACCACCAACACGCTTCACACGGCAGAGCGCTCATTCCGACCACCACCGGCAGACCGTCGCAGCATCACAGCGCGCGTTGACTTCAAGACGCGCGGCCGCCGCCGCAATGTCGTACCACTCGCGCACGCAGCCCCCGTACGTACAGCCGCGGCACCAGCGACGGCGCATCATCGCCACCACCGCCGCAGCCCAGGCTCCGAGCGCATCCAGCGCCCGAGCACGAACGAGCCGCCCAGGAGAAGCCCCTGCACAAGCCCCACGAGATAGATAGCCGTCTCCATCACGCACCACCCCCGTGCAAATCACGCTCACGCAACGCGCAGCCCCGCGCAGCAGCATGCGGGTCAACATCGACCACCTCTGGCCACGGGTACACCGCGACATCCATGTGCCCCGTATCGCGTCGATCGACGGCTACACCCGCCGTCAAGCGACGCGATGCACTGTCGCTGAAACTAATGCGATCCACTAGGCCACCCCCTCGGTGAACAGCGGAAGCGTGACAGGCTTGAAGCGGCACTCCTGCCCGTAGCAAACGCGCGTCGCTTCATCCACTCCATCGGTCTCCACCGTGAGCACGCACATGTGTGCGAACCGTCCGGGCACGAAACACCGGCACCACTCGCCGCAAGAACGCCACAGACCAGACATGAGAACCCCCGTAGATCGTCACGGAATCAGGCATCGAGACCAGGACCCGAACGGCGGGGGGAGATTATGCACCCGAGCGGCATACGCTATCAGTTTGCATAAGATACAGCGGCAGGCCATCGCTGGAAGAATCGCTACCATGTTCTGCCATATCCGGAACGCCACGCACCGCACTTTCGGCACTTCTGGTCCCAGTCTCGCGAAGATTCAGCAATACCCCAATCGTGATCGCAACCACGCACCGTGCGCCGCCCAAATACTGAAGCCCCAACCACGACGAGAGCGAGCAGAACACTACCGAGAAGATCGCGCACGTGTATCACCTCACGACCAGAAAACCACAAAAAGCCTCACCGGGCAAGCCCGGCGCGGAGCCTCAAAGACATTCGGCTCCTACGACTTACCGCCGGACCAGCCGAGCGCAACCAGCAACACCATGCCCGGCGTACAGGAAGTGCCCTCACACCGAACCGCTAGTGATGCGGCAAGGAGAGGGGCGCGAGGCGCGACGCAACGCGCCGGCCGGAGGCGACCGCTGCGCGGCCCGCCGCCGGCCTACGGCTCGCCCACATCCCACGACGCCGGCTCGGACGACGCCACACCGAACGGGTCGAGGTTCACACGGTCCTCGTACGCTTCGATCTCGTCAGGCTCCATGCAGAGGGCCGCCCGCCGTTCCAGTTCCGCAATCTCGGCCTGAATCTCCTGATCTTTGTATACCGTCAGATCTTCCCCTAGCACGATCTCGTGCGTCGAGTACGAGTTCCAGACGTACCACGGTGCCCACTTCAGCCCGCGCACGAGCACGGCATCCTCACGCGAGGCCGTACCCTGCGCGACAGCATCAACCACCGCCCCGTCGAGTTCTTCACCCCAGAACAGCGGCAACTCGCGCTTGAACCATGCACGGACGAAACGCCGAAGCCCTGTCGGGCGCACCTGAACGATACGATCAACGAGCGTGCGCAGCCGCTTTTCCACCTGGTCCACATGCTGCGTCGTAGCAAGCAAACCGATGCGGTAGTGTCGCCGCTCCGCGAATAGAGTCAACAGGAACGGTGGAGTGAGAGCCCATGCCCGGGCATCGGCCCATAGGTGCAGCTCGTCCCAGAAGAACCACGCCGATTCCCCGGCCTCTAGCGCATCCACAGCAATCCGCATCATATCGAGCCACGAGCGACACGGCAGCGCCTCACGGCCGGTCAGACGATCACGAATGTACAGATTCGAATACACATTCTCACCCGCGCGGAGCAACTGCACTGCATCCCTCACACCCCACAGCGTTTTTGACGACCCGGGTAGCCCCGCATACAGCGTCAAGTCCATAGTCTTGTGCGACCGTCGCAGGAACCAGAACTCCCCCTCACGCCAGCGCCACAGCGCCAGCCGCCCACGTTCGATAGGCGAAATCATCCCTGCACCCACTTGATCAGACGGAGGATGAAGAAAACCGAAGCCGTGAGCACCACAAACCCTAAAGCAATATCCCAGGCCAGACCCCACGTGCTACCGAAGAGACCCACCACCAGCCCCCAGGGACCCGATGCACTCGCCTCGAGTGCACTTGTAGCCTGCGTGCCCGTCTGCACGATGTCGGGAGCAACTTCATCAAAGAACCATGCACCGACCCCGACCAGAGCCCCTACGAGGATGACGATCAAAGCAAGCTTGACCACATCGACATTCGGCATAGCCTACTCCTTCTTCCCCACAACCGTGATAAAGACCGTCCAGCCGACCACGAAAACCGCCAACCCCGCTATGATCGGCCCAAGCCCGAACTGATTGAACAATGGCTGCACCACGGCACCCAAGAACGCACCGACCCCGGACTCCATCACTACCCCCGCTCAGCCATGTAATGGAACGGCCAGAAGATGTCCAGACCCTCAAACAGCCCAACCACCGGAGCCGTGATATCACTCCACGTGCTAGATATGAAACGCGCTACACCGGACGGAACGCCCACCGGAAGATCGACATCAACATCAGGGTCCGCCTCTGTGATCGCATCGGCCACCGGAGACGGCAGCCATGCCGGCATCTTCCACTCATCTTCCAGCTCGTCAGGCGTGTATGTCCCCACGCTCGTATCTGTCTGGATGAAAGTCTGCGTACCAGGGAACGCCAGCGGCCCCGGCACTGGAACATTCACACCGGGGACCGTAGTAGGACCAGGCAACGTAACCGTCACCAGCCCCGCCGAGATCAACGAAGCCATCTGCCCGTCATACCATTGGCGGAGATTGGCCCACGCAGTCGCACCGTTTCTGTTTGAAAACGTGTTCTCGGTGTAGGTATCATAGCCAGCGCGGAAAAACCAGTTAGTCGACCAATCACCGGTATATGTCTGCCCTGTCACATAGTTCCGAGGGTGTCCCAGGGATGCACGCTCTTGGCCCGAAACACCATACGAGAACCTAATAGGCGCTTCTTGCGACCATCCATCGACGATCACCGCCAACATATAGGCAGCATCTTCTGTAAACACCCCCGAACTCTCATTCTCCACGGTCCATGTAGTGATGTTCGGCCACAAGTACGGTTCGGACGTCGGTGCCCTCGGATAGGTCAACCCAGACTTGAGCTCCCAATCCGTGTACACCGGCATAGCATCGCTCGGAATCTCGAACGGCGGCAGGAAAACGTGCGGCACCTCACCATCGGCCCATTCAGCATCGCGAAACCAGCCATCCGGCGTGTAGCAAAATACCTTACGACCCCAGTTCGCCGGATCGAGAAGATTAGCCTCGGTCCCATCGGAGTAATAGAACTGCGGCTCCGGAGACAGTCCGCTTGCCAACCAGCCCCCCGCGATACTCAAGCCAGCCGTCACCACAATACCCCCCGCAAGCTGTGCCGCGCTCACCCCGGCCGGCAGCTTTACGCCTGAGGTCTTTACCGCCTCGGTTGTGGACCGAACAGCGCTCGCCGCTTGGTACTCGCTCAAACCGCTAGCACTAGCAACCTGCTGGATAGTGCTAGCCGATGAATAGCCCATCCCCGTCTTGTAGACCATGTATTCATCGACGTACTGCAACCACGCCTCGATTTCCGAGACCGGAGCAGCATATGCAGGGGTAATCGCTACGACAGTAATCACAAAGACCAACACGGCTGAAAGCACGCGCATGCTGTCACCCCTTGTTGCGAAGCGCATTGATGACGACCGACAGAACCAACCCGACCGCACATACACCGATCGGGATAGCCCAGAGTGCGGCGTTATTCGACACGAATGAAGCCATTTGAGCAAGAGAAGCAGATGCCAGCTCAGACATTAGAACCCCTCTTCACAGCGTTGATCAGAGCGACAACCACATACCCACCAATGAGAAATGCCGGGATGAAGTAGACCCGGCTCACAAACTCCCCCATCAGCGTGAGTATCCCCGCACCCTGCATGACACACCCCTCCCAGTTAAGGGCGGCGGTCGTTCAGACCGCCGCCCCCGACGACTACCCCCGCTTGGCAGACTTGACCTTGTTGATGATCCAGGTCACGACGAAGAAGCCAAGCGACATGCTGACGACGAGCGTGATCAGCCCGTCGAACTCACCTACGACCGTAGCGGCCGAGGTGAGCAGCGAGGTTGCAGTAAGGCCCTCGGGAATCATTGATTACACCTCCTCAGCTTCTCCGAACCGACGAAACTACCTCCACCGGAAACCCGGACGGAACACAGAAAACCCACTAACGGCGCGGCTTCTGCCAGTACCCGCCACCCTTGCCGCTGCTGTCGTATGTCCACTCATAGCCGCGCTTCGTCATGCGGTCATACTC
>JAVERS010000045.1:0-13227 GCA_034007015.1 Desulfuromonadaceae bacterium | reverse complement strand
TTATTTTAGCACCTGGACAAACATCATTAAAATCAATAAGTTACATCTTGCAGACAATACGTTGGTAAAACATGTATTTTAGCGATAACTGCTTGATGTAACTTATTTTTTCAAGATGAATTTGTAGTCAGCCGCCGCACAGGCGGCTTAGAAATGTATCAGCCAGCCCGGCCACGGTGCGGATTCGTCAGCCGCCGCACAGGCGGCTTAGAAAATCCCAAAACCTGCACACATTCCCGTGCGTCAGTCAGCCGCCGCACAGGCGGCTTAGAAATGCATACCGGTGCGGGGCTTGCCGATAGTGCAGTCAGCCGCCGCACAGGCGGCTTAGAAAATAAGGGCAGCATTTGCAACTAAGTTGCTGGCGTCAGCCGCCGCACAGGCGGCTTAGAAAAGTTTGCCCTTGCCCGTCCAGTATCAACCGGAGTCAGCCGCCGCACAGGCGGCTTAGAAATTCTGACACTGTTCTGCAGCCTCAAGAATCCGGTCAGCCGCCGCACAGGCGGCTTAGAAATGAACCGTTGCCACCATTGCCGCTGTGGTTGCGTCAGCCGCCGCACAGGCGGCTTAGAAAGTGACTCAAAACACCATGCTGCTTTGCCTTGGGTCAGCCGCCGCACAGGCGGCTTAGAAATGTACTGGTGCAGGTGGCGCACCCTGCCACTGGTCAGCCGCCGCACAGGCGGCTTAGAAACACCATCTGAACAGATATTACAGCCAGATGTGGTCAGCCGCCGCACAGGCGGCTTAGAAAATCAACATGTTCATTAGTAATGCAGACCAGCCGTCAGCCGCCGCACAGGCGGCTTAGAAACGCAAGAGGTGCATCACTCCAGAAATGATGGAGTCAGCCGCCGCACAGGCGGCTTAGAAAGCTTGCGCTCCTGGTAGATTCCACTAAGCAGTGTCAGCCGCCGCACAGGCGGCTTAGAAAGCCTGTTCTGCGCCCTAGCGCAGTTTTTCCTTGTCAGCCGCCGCACAGGCGGCTTAGAAATTGAGTTCATTCATTTGTTTTTCCATGTTCAGGTCAGCCGCCGCACAGGCGGCTTAGAAAACTATGCCATAGCTGCCTGCCATGCGTGGCAGGTCAGCCGCCGCACAGGCGGCTTAGAAATATGGCGCAACTTGCCAGCTCTCACGCGCCCAGTCAGCCGCCGCACAGGCGGCTTAGAAAACTATACTAAACATGCCTGCCATGCCCACAGAGTCAGCCGCCGCACAGGCGGCTTAGAAACTGCCCATGCCCATAGAATGGCCTGGTTGGTGGTCAGCCGCCGCACAGGCGGCTTAGAAAAAGAAAACACCACGGCACTTTATTGCAGGACAGTCAGCCGCCGCACAGGCGGCTTAGAAATTTAACGAAAACCGGAGATATTAAAATGAACAGTCAGCCGCCGCACAGGCGGCTTAGAAATCATCCCCAAAAGTTTCGCGTAATTGAGTGCAGTCAGCCGCCGCACAGGCGGCTTAGAAAACGATGGACGCTGCCATACTACTGAACACGATGTCAGCCGCCGCACAGGCGGCTTAGAAATGTGAGTAAAAAAGCATATTGAGTGACTTCGCGTCAGCCGCCGCACAGGCGGCTTAGAAAAGACAGAGCGAGAAGTGCCCCAACCTGTGCCTGTCAGCCGCCGCACAGGCGGCTTAGAAATGCACCGTCAGCAGGTGCAGCAACTCATTTGGGTCAGCCGCCGCACAGGCGGCTTAGAAAACTAAACAGGTCAGTGTTGTAGGCATTCATTTGTCAGCCGCCGCACAGGCGGCTTAGAAAGTTTTCATCCACGATGGACGCTGCCATACTACGTCAGCCGCCGCACAGGCGGCTTAGAAAAAACCCTTCTCCCGGTCCCTGGATGTCAAACAGTCAGCCGCCGCACAGGCGGCTTAGAAATCATAAGCGGACGGGGCGACATGCTTGATGTTCGTCAGCCGCCGCACAGGCGGCTTAGAAATGTTGCCGGATTGCATCGCCACCCTGCATGAAGTCAGCCGCCGCACAGGCGGCTTAGAAACTGGAAAGCCCACCTTCGGCGAATGTTCTGAGGTCAGCCGCCGCACAGGCGGCTTAGAAATCGTAGCTCCTCACCACCTGGATGGTATTGTTGTCAGCCGCCGCACAGGCGGCTTAGAAATGACCACATCCACCTGTCTCTCTCCGCTCCACGTCAGCCGCCGCACAGGCGGCTTAGAAAATCGCCACGTATGCAGCGGTTCCCATCGCCATGTCAGCCGCCGCACAGGCGGCTTAGAAATGATGCTGCCCATTCCGACAGATGGTTATTGTGTCAGCCGCCGCACAGGCGGCTTAGAAAATCCGTTTGGCTTGATTAAATGGCCCGTGCTTGTCAGCCGCCGCACAGGCGGCTTAGAAAATCCCGTCATGTGCTATACCGGTCAGAGCTGCGTCAGCCGCCGCACAGGCGGCTTAGAAAGATTAACGTATCTGTTGTGTCTGGTGCTATTGGTCAGCCGCCGCACAGGCGGCTTAGAAATACACACTCAATAGTCACACCTGGGCCAATCTCGTCAGCCGCCGCACAGGCGGCTTAGAAATGAAGCGCTGTCTCGCCGTTAAATGCGCGAGAGTCAGCCGCCGCACAGGCGGCTTAGAAAATATCTCTGATGTATTGGGCCTGTTGCCGGATGTCAGCCGCCGCACAGGCGGCTTAGAAAATAGCACTGGCACGGGGTGCAGAATCCGAAATGTCAGCCGCCGCACAGGCGGCTTAGAAATACATAGTCACGTACCAGGGCAATGGGACTATGTCAGCCGCCGCACAGGCGGCTTAGAAATGGCCTTCCCACCGTTCGACCTTCGGATCACCGTCAGCCGCCGCACAGGCGGCTTAGAAAAATCGTTAAAAATGCCACCTCCACCAACGCCCGTCAGCCGCCGCACAGGCGGCTTAGAAATACCCCCCAGGACTTCCCATTTAAACCCGTTCGTCAGCCGCCGCACAGGCGGCTTAGAAAGCATGGCATAGCCTGATATACATCTGCGTTTTGTCAGCCGCCGCACAGGCGGCTTAGAAATGACATACGGGGAATATTGTCGTGATCTCGGCGTCAGCCGCCGCACAGGCGGCTTAGAAATGTATCTGTGTGTACTGTGTCTGGTGTTTTACGTCAGCCGCCGCACAGGCGGCTTAGAAAATCAGCAGCAATACTGATGGTTACAGGTTGATGTCAGCCGCCGCACAGGCGGCTTAGAAAATAGGCTATATAAAACGTGAGTGGTGTAGTGCGTCAGCCGCCGCACAGGCGGCTTAGAAATTAGCGGAAACAGCGTTATTCTCATCAATAGTGTCAGCCGCCGCACAGGCGGCTTAGAAATAAAAGAAAAGCAACAAAAGTGCTGACCATTATGTCAGCCGCCGCACAGGCGGCTTAGAAATCTGGCGTGAACTGACTGCACTTCCTTTGTTCGTCAGCCGCCGCACAGGCGGCTTAGAAATACCCTCCACTGCTGCCAGTGCCTGAACAAAGGTCAGCCGCCGCACAGGCGGCTTAGAAATCTGACCATGCCGGTGTATGCTGCCATTGTTTGTCAGCCGCCGCACAGGCGGCTTAGAAATGAATACGTCAGGGCTGTTGTTGATGGTTCCAGTCAGCCGCCGCACAGGCGGCTTAGAAAAATATCTGCTGGAACAAAACAGGCGATTCGGTGTCAGCCGCCGCACAGGCGGCTTAGAAATGCATGAAAACCTGTTTGCACCTGAAATAAAAGTCAGCCGCCGCACAGGCGGCTTAGAAATCTGCCTGCCCTCTAATCGTTTAAATCGTGCCGTCAGCCGCCGCACAGGCGGCTTAGAAAACACCCACATTCACCCCCCTGGTTGATCTGGTGTCAGCCGCCGCACAGGCGGCTTAGAAACTGTTATTGGAGGGGTCGATGGTATCAGCAACGTCAGCCGCCGCACAGGCGGCTTAGAAATTGACGCAAAGCCAACGGGCCACCAGCTAATGGTCAGCCGCCGCACAGGCGGCTTAGAAATATGGTAATGTTTATATTGTTCATGGTTTGGCGTCAGCCGCCGCACAGGCGGCTTAGAAATGGCATGGTAGGGTGTCCATACTGTTTGGTGGGTCAGCCGCCGCACAGGCGGCTTAGAAAATAAATCCGGCTACATTCTGCCAGTAACTTTTGTCAGCCGCCGCACAGGCGGCTTAGAAACTATGCCAATGGTTACGAGCTGACTTTTGGCGAGTCAGCCGCCGCACAGGCGGCTTAGAAATACAGCAATCCAGTCGTCATAATGCAGGTCATGTCAGCCGCCGCACAGGCGGCTTAGAAAATTCACGATGGAACACATGCTGCACAGGATCAGTCAGCCGCCGCACAGGCGGCTTAGAAAATGTACATACAATACCACAAAAACAGACCATAGTCAGCCGCCGCACAGGCGGCTTAGAAAACCAGCATTGAGTTCGACCCCGCGAAGCACGCGTCAGCCGCCGCACAGGCGGCTTAGAAAATCAATTACTGATGTTCAGCGGGCAGACAGACGTCAGCCGCCGCACAGGCGGCTTAGAAAATTTGCCACACCTAGAAACCACATGATAGAATGTCAGCCGCCGCACAGGCGGCTTAGAAACTGCGGGTGATCGGACTGACTGCCACCCCATACGTCAGCCGCCGCACAGGCGGCTTAGAAATCTGGCAGAACAGCAGCATTACTATGCACAGGGTCAGCCGCCGCACAGGCGGCTTAGAAAAGCGCCTCAATTTCATCCAAACTAAAACCCGTGTCAGCCGCCGCACAGGCGGCTTAGAAATTCCGAGAGGTGGGGGATGAAAGGCGTTTTTGGTCAGCCGCCGCACAGGCGGCTTAGAAAAATGAGCTGAATGAGAAGGCTCGCCGCCTGCGGTCAGCCGCCGCACAGGCGGCTTAGAAATGAGCTTGATTCGGGCCTGTTCTGCGGATACCGTCAGCCGCCGCACAGGCGGCTTAGAAAAGACGATCAACAACATCATTCGGCAACACGATGTCAGCCGCCGCACAGGCGGCTTAGAAATAACGGTATACTCAAACACTGAAAAACCGCCTGTCAGCCGCCGCACAGGCGGCTTAGAAACCTTCATTTTCACGGGCTGTAAATTCATTCTCGTCAGCCGCCGCACAGGCGGCTTAGAAATGGTCAGCGTTCCCACTGATACCAGATACTTTGTCAGCCGCCGCACAGGCGGCTTAGAAAATCTGCCAAAACCGCCTCAAGCCTGGAGTAAGGTCAGCCGCCGCACAGGCGGCTTAGAAATCTAAAAATACCTGCTCTATCGCAGATAATGCGCCAGCCGCCGCACAGGCGGCTTAGAAATCCTGATGCCGTGCCTGCGCCCAAGACCAGCGGTCAGCCGCCGCACAGGCGGCTTAGAAATTGAGGCTCACTACGACACCAATGCGGGCTGAGTCAGCCGCCGCACAGGCGGCTTAGAAAGCTTGAACTAAGAGTTATACATTTTTATAGGTGTCAGCCGCCGCACAGGCGGCTTAGAAATAACGAAAAGCTGATTGACCCTAACGAAAATGGTCAGCCGCCGCACAGGCGGCTTAGAAAATACCAAAAAAACTAGTAGGGCAGACGGTGTCGTCAGCCGCCGCACAGGCGGCTTAGAAAATCTGCTTGCGTGTTTCCCCAGAAATTACTCAGTCAGCCGCCGCACAGGCGGCTTAGAAAAGTATTCGGCCATGCCCTGCAATTATGCCATTGTCAGCCGCCGCACAGGCGGCTTAGAAATTGACAGTCCCCAGCAGTCATACTGACCATCAGTCAGCCGCCGCACAGGCGGCTTAGAAAAAATGCCGCCGCTCTGCGGTTGATGGGTCTGAGTCAGCCGCCGCACAGGCGGCTTAGAAATGACATACGGGGAATATTGTCGTGATCTCGGCGTCAGCCGCCGCACAGGCGGCTTAGAAAATAATGGGCAGGGATTGGCCCGTGTTCATTTTGTCAGCCGCCGCACAGGCGGCTTAGAAAACTGCCAGAGTTTTGAGCTGGAACGTCCAGAAGTCAGCCGCCGCACAGGCGGCTTAGAAAATCACGGGAACTGACTAAACAGAACTGGGTAAGTCAGCCGCCGCACAGGCGGCTTAGAAACGTGAAAATGAAGGCGGATTCAAAATCGGGGAGTCAGCCGCCGCACAGGCGGCTTAGAAACTGAAAAACCTGATGTTACGGCTGCCATATTTGTCAGCCGCCGCACAGGCGGCTTAGAAACAATGTCAATTAACCAGGCTCTGGGTGGTTACGTCAGCCGCCGCACAGGCGGCTTAGAAACTGTTCTGGGATGTGGGCAACTGGCAGGCATTGTCAGCCGCCGCACAGGCGGCTTAGAAATCCTGCCTGGCAAGGTCATTACCAGTTTCATCGTCAGCCGCCGCACAGGCGGCTTAGAAACAAAATGTGCCAGACTTTAAATCCAGACCTAAGTCAGCCGCCGCACAGGCGGCTTAGAAACCAAACCAAACCCGTCCATGTATAAACGCCCAGTCAGCCGCCGCACAGGCGGCTTAGAAATATGGAGACTGCTGCAACGGCAACAATAGCCCGTCAGCCGCCGCACAGGCGGCTTAGAAATAACGGTATACTCAAACACTGAAAAACCGCCTGTCAGCCGCCGCACAGGCGGCTTAGAAATGATACATCTGCCTTTCTGCTGACCAGGGGCGGTCAGCCGCCGCACAGGCGGCTTAGAAATCATCCGTAAACCGCTGCCGAATAACCCTGTCGTCAGCCGCCGCACAGGCGGCTTAGAAATTCACCAGATTAACAGCCCTCTGTGGTTGCCAGTCAGCCGCCGCACAGGCGGCTTAGAAATATCCATGTCTCCACCTGCCTGTTCAACAAAAGTCAGCCGCCGCACAGGCGGCTTAGAAATGCCCCTGGGTGAAGTTGAACGAGAGCCACCAGTCAGCCGCCGCACAGGCGGCTTAGAAACACCATTTCGCGAGGGGAACTTCCTTTTTCTTGTCAGCCGCCGCACAGGCGGCTTAGAAACTCACAACTTCCAAACGAAGTTAAAGCAAACCGTCAGCCGCCGCACAGGCGGCTTAGAAAATCTGTCGGCACTTGGCGATAGCTTATTATAAGTCAGCCGCCGCACAGGCGGCTTAGAAATCAGCAGAAAGGCGAACTACGCCGTCACCGTAGTCAGCCGCCGCACAGGCGGCTTAGAAAGTTATACGAATCCTGAACAGAGGATCCGCCTGGTCAGCCGCCGCACAGGCGGCTTAGAAACAGGGGCAGGAGATAGAGGAAGAACCTCTTTCGTCAGCCGCCGCACAGGCGGCTTAGAAATCAAACTGAATGGCTGCCACAAGGGCATAAACGTCAGCCGCCGCACAGGCGGCTTAGAAATACCCTGACAGTAAGCAGGGTAGCCCCCTTTCGTCAGCCGCCGCACAGGCGGCTTAGAAAATCTGGGCTGCTATCTGCTCTGCGTTACCCTTGTCAGCCGCCGCACAGGCGGCTTAGAAATGAAAGACAGGCAGGGTAGCTGGTTTCGGCAAGTCAGCCGCCGCACAGGCGGCTTAGAAATCGAAGACAAAGAGGCTGGAACTGGAATCAACGTCAGCCGCCGCACAGGCGGCTTAGAAATCTAAAAATACCTGCTCTATCGCAGATAATGCGTCAGCCGCCGCACAGGCGGCTTAGAAATTAAAATCACCACCTGACAGAAAACAGGTTACGTCAGCCGCCGCACAGGCGGCTTAGAAATCCTCTTTCCCCTTCAAAACATCAAAAAAGCGGTCAGCCGCCGCACAGGCGGCTTAGAAATGGAGAGCTTCGAGAGAAACAGCTGCCGCTGGGTCAGCCGCCGCACAGGCGGCTTAGAAACTCAAAACATCTGATACTCGATGCCCGTTCCTGTCAGCCGCCGCACAGGCGGCTTAGAAACAATGCTCTGAACAGCTAAAAAACTCATCGCAGTCAGCCGCCGCACAGGCGGCTTAGAAATCTAGCCGTTCACACCCATACCTGCACATAGGGTCAGCCGCCGCACAGGCGGCTTAGAAATCAAAAACAACCAAAGCCCTCATCGGCACATGCGTCAGCCGCCGCACAGGCGGCTTAGAAATTCAGTTGCTTTTGACGCATCAAACTGTAGCCGTCAGCCGCCGCACAGGCGGCTTAGAAACTCTCCCAACCTCACCATGCAGCCAACCTCACCGTCAGCCGCCGCACAGGCGGCTTAGAAAAAGAGTTTTCCCCACTCCTGTGGGGGTGTTTGGTCAGCCGCCGCACAGGCGGCTTAGAAATCTATGTCACGGGAGTTGAAGAAACGGTATTTGTCAGCCGCCGCACAGGCGGCTTAGAAACTATCCGCAAGGATTCAAGATCAACGGCAAGAGTCAGCCGCCGCACAGGCGGCTTAGAAATCTGATCTTCTGCTAATTCAGCGTCCAGCCTGGTCAGCCGCCGCACAGGCGGCTTAGAAACTATGAAAAACCACCTGAAACGATATTCGGCAGTCAGCCGCCGCACAGGCGGCTTAGAAATGAAAACCTGAAACAGGGGAGGGGATTGCGTTGTCAGCCGCCGCACAGGCGGCTTAGAAAACTTGCTGGAAGGCTTTTGCTTTTGCGACAAAGTCAGCCGCCGCACAGGCGGCTTAGAAAGCCCGGGGGGCAAGACAAATACCGGGAGAGGTGTCAGCCGCCGCACAGGCGGCTTAGAAAACCGAAGATCACGTTAAACAGTTGATCGATACGTCAGCCGCCGCACAGGCGGCTTAGAAAGTAATGAGCCTTAACCAGCCTGTTGACGCTCAGTCAGCCGCCGCACAGGCGGCTTAGAAAATTAACCTCGCAGTGCCTCTCTTGCGGAAGCAGTCAGCCGCCGCACAGGCGGCTTAGAAATAACAGCCGCCGCATCCGGCATGGCTGGCCTAGTCAGCCGCCGCACAGGCGGCTTAGAAAATGCGAATGCTAGAGGTCACTACACCGGCTGCGTCAGCCGCCGCACAGGCGGCTTAGAAATGGTACACCACATGGGTTGACCTATATACCGGGTCAGCCGCCGCACAGGCGGCTTAGAAAACAACAGTTTCTGATGTCAGAGACCATCAAGCGTCAGCCGCCGCACAGGCGGCTTAGAAACATAAATGCGGCTCTATCTGAACACCATCAATGTCAGCCGCCGCACAGGCGGCTTAGAAAGGTATCGTTCAGCTTCCGTCGCATAGGGCCACTGTCAGCCGCCGCACAGGCGGCTTAGAAAATCCATGTGTTTAACTCGGCTATGGTCATACGGTCAGCCGCCGCACAGGCGGCTTAGAAACCAAAAATTACTCATTGTTCAATTCTCCTTTTGTCAGCCGCCGCACAGGCGGCTTAGAAAACCAACAACCAGCGGACAGATGTTAGTGCCAGGTCAGCCGCCGCACAGGCGGCTTAGAAATCTAAAATGGCAGCCAACGCATCAACATCAGAGTCAGCCGCCGCACAGGCGGCTTAGAAATCTGATCTTCTGCTAATTCAGCGTCCAGCCTGGTCAGCCGCCGCACAGGCGGCTTAGAAACTATGAAAAACCACCTGAAACGATATTCGGCAGTCAGCCGCCGCACAGGCGGCTTAGAAATGAAAACCTGAAACAGGGGAGGGGATTGCG
Source organism: Desulfuromonadaceae bacterium (assembly GCA_034007015.1). GTDB lineage: Bacteria > Desulfobacterota > Desulfuromonadia > Desulfuromonadales > Desulfuromonadaceae > JAIVHC01. Next base: position 3,615 of record JAVERS010000045.1, on the reverse strand, counting down.
TTGTCAGCCGCCGCACAGGCGGCTTAGAAAACTTGCTGGAAGGCTTTTGCTTTTGCGACAAAGTCAGCCGCCGCACAGGCGGCTTAGAAAAGGGAGTTTTGCCACTGACGCAAATGGTGAGAGTCAGCCGCCGCACAGGCGGCTTAGAAATCAATTAACTAAAACAGCAGGCAAGCTTTTTAGTCAGCCGCCGCACAGGCGGCTTAGAAAATCATAAGCGGTGACCAAAACGCGATCAAAGCGTCAGCCGCCGCACAGGCGGCTTAGAAACAAGACTGCCTTTATTCATGGGCGACAAAACCGTCAGCCGCCGCACAGGCGGCTTAGAAATTTCACTTTTGTGGGAGCGATGGATTTATAGCGTCAGCCGCCGCACAGGCGGCTTAGAAACTTGACCCCTCCAACAGCGGGTGTTGCACTCCGTCAGCCGCCGCACAGGCGGCTTAGAAAGTCCGCAAGCATTCATCAAGGGCGATCTTCCGGTCAGCCGCCGCACAGGCGGCTTAGAAAACCTGATCCAGGCCGTAACGCAACCGCCCATCGTCAGCCGCCGCACAGGCGGCTTAGAAAACCTGCTGTACCATGTTTTCACAGTTACCAGTGTCAGCCGCCGCACAGGCGGCTTAGAAACACATGCGCTGCGAGCCCTCAATGGTCATGGTTGTCAGCCGCCGCACAGGCGGCTTAGAAAAGCAATCCAAAAGCGATCCTGGAGAAGACTGCGTCAGCCGCCGCACAGGCGGCTTAGAAATTGTAGTTGTCTCGCATGGTGTCATGTTGGTTGTCAGCCGCCGCACAGGCGGCTTAGAAAGTATTCAACAGCCATTTTAATCCTTTCATTGCGTCAGCCGCCGCACAGGCGGCTTAGAAAGCGATTGCCGGGAACACCCACAAGAAATGGGCGTCAGCCGCCGCACAGGCGGCTTAGAAAACACCATCATAGGCAACAGCCTTTAAAGCGTCGTCAGCCGCCGCACAGGCGGCTTAGAAAGCCATAAATGGGACGATGGGTGGGTATGTTCAGTCAGCCGCCGCACAGGCGGCTTAGAAATTCAGGGACAAGCATTATGTTGTAGGTGTTGCGTCAGCCGCCGCACAGGCGGCTTAGAAATCCGGCTTGTTGTATGCAAATACTTTGTAATAGTCAGCCGCCGCACAGGCGGCTTAGAAAAAACGCACCTTGGGACAGAGCAAGGTCGGTTTGTCAGCCGCCGCACAGGCGGCTTAGAAATTTTAGAGTTGTCTTTTAGAGTTGGAATTATCGTCAGCCGCCGCACAGGCGGCTTAGAAAAAATTATATGGCTCCAGCTTCACCTTGATTTCGTCAGCCGCCGCACAGGCGGCTTAGAAAATGAAATATCAACCTCGATCCTGTCAATTTTTGTCAGCCGCCGCACAGGCGGCTTAGAAAATGCCGCTGGAAGTGCTGAAACCGTTGGCTGAGTCAGCCGCCGCACAGGCGGCTTAGAAATGACATACGGGGAATATTGTCGTGATCTCGGCGTCAGCCGCCGCACAGGCGGCTTAGAAATTAATCATGTCAGAAGTCAGGGGAACCCTGTGGTCAGCCGCCGCACAGGCGGCTTAGAAAGTTATGCAGATACCAGACTGGCATTTCTGAAAGTCAGCCGCCGCACAGGCGGCTTAGAAATATGGCCGGATAGACGTAAGTTGCCAGGGAGTGTCAGCCGCCGCACAGGCGGCTTAGAAACAGCGGTTTTTTACATGCCGATCTTGGTGGTGGTCAGCCGCCGCACAGGCGGCTTAGAAATTAAAGTTTCAGTGAAAAAAGCAAAACCCGACGTCAGCCGCCGCACAGGCGGCTTAGAAAGTACAAACTTTCAGCCAAACCTGCTCACACTTGTCAGCCGCCGCACAGGCGGCTTAGAAATCAATCCCCGAAGCTTGCTGCTTTGCAGCTTGGTCAGCCGCCGCACAGGCGGCTTAGAAAGCTACCGTTCAGTATTCTGGCCCTGCTCCAGAGTCAGCCGCCGCACAGGCGGCTTAGAAATGCTTTTTTTTGGCATCGCTCAATGCGATATCGTCAGCCGCCGCACAGGCGGCTTAGAAAACTTACAGGCGGTGGTGCCGTAAGGCGGATCAGTCAGCCGCCGCACAGGCGGCTTAGAAATCTGGCAGAACAGCAGCATTACTATGCACAGGGTCAGCCGCCGCACAGGCGGCTTAGAAATTATCAACCGGATCATGTGGATAAAGGTTGGTGTCAGCCGCCGCACAGGCGGCTTAGAAATATCCAGGGGTTTTCATAGAGATAAAACCGGCCGTCAGCCGCCGCACAGGCGGCTTAGAAATTATGTAGATGATTCTGACCTCGTGGGGTTTATGTCAGCCGCCGCACAGGCGGCTTAGAAAAAATACAGGCACCAGAACTGATAGAGCAAGGGGTCAGCCGCCGCACAGGCGGCTTAGAAACAGATACTTTATCTGACCTGCCTTGAATCGGTTGTCAGCCGCCGCACAGGCGGCTTAGAAATAATGGTGGTTTTCGCCATGCTAAAACAGCCCGTCAGCCGCCGCACAGGCGGCTTAGAAAATAGAATCAACGACACGTCGGCCCCACATGGTGTCAGCCGCCGCACAGGCGGCTTAGAAATGTCGCTTTATGAGGTCATTCAGCAGGTCACGGTCAGCCGCCGCACAGGCGGCTTAGAAAAGCAATTCGGTCAGTTTATCATCATCAAGCTGGTCAGCCGCCGCACAGGCGGCTTAGAAATGGTTATAAACTACAACCTGTTTAATTAGGCCGTCAGCCGCCGCACAGGCGGCTTAGAAATGCTTTCTAGCGGTATGGCCTGCAATCCATCCGTCAGCCGCCGCACAGGCGGCTTAGAAATTTTATTTGATGCTAGTGCACTATACAGGAATGTCAGCCGCCGCACAGGCGGCTTAGAAATGAATATGTCAGGGCTGTTGTTGATGGTTCCAGTCAGCCGCCGCACAGGCGGCTTAGAAATGTTGTCCTGGGGTACTACGTCATCTGACAGTAGTCAGCCGCCGCACAGGCGGCTTAGAAAACTGGTATAGCTGCTGTGCTGGCATAGGCATTCGTCAGCCGCCGCACAGGCGGCTTAGAAATAAATGAAGCAAAGACGTTTCATGAAACTATAGTCAGCCGCCGCACAGGCGGCTTAGAAATATTGCTTGAGCAAACTGTTTGACATGCGACAGTCAGCCGCCGCACAGGCGGCTTAGAAACTTATCCTCGTCTGCAGGTCTTTCTTCATGGCGTCAGCCGCCGCACAGGCGGCTTAGAAAAGGCTAATGCCAATCTGCGGCAGCGGGACGTGCGTCAGCCGCCGCACAGGCGGCTTAGAAAGTAACATCTCCTCAACCACAGGTTGACAAACAGTCAGCCGCCGCACAGGCGGCTTAGAAATCTGTTTTTCAATCATCAACTCTGCCTGACCAGTCAGCCGCCGCACAGGCGGCTTAGAAAGCAGATTGGCATTAGCCTGGGAAACGAGAACGGTCAGCCGCCGCACAGGCGGCTTAGAAAATACTCAAAGAACCCGCAGTATTCAACCGTCAGTCAGCCGCCGCACAGGCGGCTTAGAAAAACAATTTGTGCGAACCCAGAAACACATGAGTGTCAGC
>JAVERS010000044.1:0-13425 GCA_034007015.1 Desulfuromonadaceae bacterium | reverse complement strand
TGAGCTGTCGCTTGGGTTACACTTCCCTTGCCTTCAAGTAATTTTAGGAGGCAAGGGAACTTTTGCATACCAACAATTTACACCCAGCGATCGGGTACCCCATCGATCCTGCATGAAATCACACACGTATGCATATAGACTCAACTTCTACAGCAGCTGCAACCCAAACCGAATCACACCACAGCTACAATTTGTGTGGCAAACTCGCACGTTGCGGCTTAGTTCTCATGGTGCTATCGATTATGTGTGCATGCAGTGCTACCCAGATGCACGACCACCCTGCTCCAGTAAGCGCAATACCTCCCAGCGCCACCACAGATCTTGATACACAAGCAACAGCACCGCCCGCACATAAAGAGATGCAGACTGACAGAGATCAAAACATTCCAAAACCCAGCTCCGAAGCTGCAGTAGTCGCCCTTGAGGATCAGGGTGATAATGGCGTAGCTCTCGAATCTGGCGCGGCTTCAACCTTAGAAAGCCCCACAAAACCTGAGGTGTCCGAAGCGGGCGTAACTCCTACTGCAAAGACAACACCATTGACCCAACCGCCCACTCCACCTGCGGTGCTGAAACACTACACGGTCAAGGGTGGCGAAAACCTCTACACGATTGCACATCTGCCGACAATCTACGCCGATGGTATGCTCTGGCCTCTTATTTACCGTGCCAACAGAGATCAAATCAAGAACCCGCGCCAAATTTACCCCGGTCAGGTGCTCAATATTCCGCGCAACATATCTGAACCAGACAAAGAACTGGCACGTAACACCGCCAAAGAAAGCACAGTCTTTACTTCTGACGCTCAAGCAGCCGACTAGCAACTGTCTTCTATAAACCACTGTTTCATTTCTCTTTGCCGAGACATCCATTTACCCAACGCAGTCCTCTCAAATTCACTTGACAGCCTATCCCCTTTTGCATACTGTATACCTGTTAAAGGGCGTACGAATAAAGCTCGAAGCGCTCTACACTGCACAGCTTGCAAGAAACGGGATCCTAACGGAATGAACTCAAGCCACAGCATACAGGTTGCTTCTGCACCTTCAGAATCAACGTGGAACAGGTTGCAACCTAACGCTACAGCTATGCGCTTTCATGAGAATGCCGCAATGTTCAACCTTCATTGCCTCTGACTTTTTTTACCCGTGCCGGTGTGACATGTAGTCGCTCCGGCTTTTTATTCATTTAATTGATTTTGAAGGAGAGAAACATGGCAAGAGCAAAAATTTCCCTGATTGGTGGTGGACAGATCGGTGGCGTACTTGCACAGCTGTGCGCCTTGCGCGAACTTGGTGACGTAGTACTGTTCGACATTGTCGAGAACATGCCTCAGGGTAAGATGCTCGACATCGCGGAGGTTGCTCGCGTAGATCAATTCGACGTTGACCTCAAAGGCACCAACGATTATAAAGATATCGTCGGTTCTGATATCGTAATCGTTACGGCTGGTCTGCCACGCAAGCCGGGCATGAGCCGTGACGACCTGCTTGCTGTTAACGCGAAAATCATGAAGCAGGTTTCTGAAGGGATCAAAGAATATGCTCCCGATTCATTTGTAATCATCATTTCTAACCCCCTCGATGCCATGGTTACCCTGTGCCAGAAAGTTACCGGCTTCCCACCTGAGCGTGTCATGGGTCAGGCAGGTGTTCTCGACTCCAACCGTTTCTGCTCTTTCATTGCCTGGGAACTAGGGGTATCAGTACGTGACGTAAACGCCATGGTACTTGGTGGTCACGGCGACACCATGGTTCCCATCGTACGCTATGCCAACATCAACGGTATTCCGGTAATGGAGCAACTGGTACGTAAGCATGGTGAAGCTAAGGCCAAAGAAGTTATGACCGCTATGGTTGAGCGCACCAAAATGGCCGGTGGCGAAGTGGTTAAGCTGCTTGGCAACGGCTCAGCGTTCTATAGCCCGGCTTCTTCTGCTATCGCTATGGCAGAAGCGATCCTGCGCGACCAAAAGCGCGTCCTGCCCGTATGTGCTCTCCTCCGGGGTGAGTTTGGCGTAGACAACTACTATGTTGGCGTTCCCTGTATCCTCGGTGCCAATGGTATCGAAGGGATCGTTGAGTTCGAACTTGACGCTGAAGAGCAGGCACTGTTCGACAACTCTGTTGCTGCAGTTAAAGGCCTTATCGATGAGCTGCCTACCATCCTCCCGGACATGGCAGACGTACTAAAGTCATAATGTAAGCACTGGGCGACATATACCCATACAACAAGGGCAATGGCGACATTGCCCTTGTTGCTTACCTACAGCCATCCTAACCCTTCAGAGCACAACCATTTAATTCTTTAATCGCACTGTTGGAACAATATAGCCTGGCTGAAACAGTCAATCATTTAATAGTTTAGGCGTTATCACGCCTTGCGCCTAAACTCATTTGGTGGTATATACAATCGCGTTTAGCTATGGTACTTAACTACCTGCAACGAGGTTGTTAATATTCACTCTTATTTAGTTTCGCGCATCGTCTGCTACAAATGCTGTGGCAGACGGAGACATAGAACAGATCGTTATTTAACAGGAGACAGTATGGCTGAGAATGCAAAACTCACAAAATCTGAGCAAATTGTCGTGAAGTTTGCCGGTGATTCCGGCGACGGCATGCAGCTCATTGGCAACCAGCTTACCGCACTGGCAGCATTAGACGGTAATGATGTAAACTCCCTGCCGGATTATCCGTCAGAGATTCGGGCCCCAGCCGGAACAATCGCTGGTGTATCTGGCTTTCAGATGGCTCTAGGTGACCACAAGATTTACACTGCTGGTGACCACCCCGATATCCTGGTAGCGTTCAATCCCGCTGCGGTAAAGCACAGCTCCAAATTTGTAAAGCCCGGCGGCATGATCATCACCAACTCCGACTCCTTCACCGAGAAGGCTTGGACAAAGGTTGGCTACGAAAGCAATCCTCTCGAAGACGGCTCCCTGAAGGGCTATGATGTTAAAGCTATCCCCATGTTCACCCTCGTGCGCGAAGCACTGGCTGACATGGATATGCCTACCGCAGCCAAAGATCGGTGTAAAAACTTCTTCGTCATGGGTGTGCTGTGCTGGCTGTTTAACAAAGAGCAGCAGCTGGTGCTCGACTTCATCCAGGAAAAATTCGGTCCCAAAGCGAAAAAGCCCCTGCTCCAGGTTGCAGAAGCCAATACCCGCGCATTTAAAGCGGGCCTGAACTACGGTGAAACGGCTATCCTGTTCCAAGAGCGCTACGACCTTGGTGCTGCACAGCTCGAAAAAGGGCTGTACCGCAACATCACAGGTAACGATGCATCCGCATTGGCTATTGCGGCAGCCGGGCACAAATCTGGGCTGCAGCCGTTCATCGGTTCTTACCCCATCACGCCTGCAACCGACCTGCTTCACTACGCATCTGAATTCAAAGATCTGGGTCTGGTGACCATGCAGATGGAAGATGAGATTGCAGGGATCTGTTGTGCCGTGGGTGCGGCATACGCCGGTAATCTAGCGTTTACCACCACTTCAGGGCCTGGACTGTCTCTTAAAACTGAGGCCGCTGGCATGGCTCTGATCTTGGAACTACCACTGGTAATTATTAACGTTCAGCGTGGTGGGCCCAGTACCGGTCTGCCAACCAAGACCGAGCAATCCGACCTGCTTCAGTCTATGTTCGGACGCAACGGCGACAGCTACATGCCTATCATCGCTGCCAACAGCCCGGCGGACTGCTTTGACGCCACCTATCAGGGCGCTAAAATTGCTCTGCAGTACCGCACACCGGTAATCGTTCTAACAGACGGCTACATCGGCCAGGGCAGTTGTCCTTGGAAAGTACCCACCATGGATGAACTAGAGGATCTTACCCCCTACGTGAACTTCTGGAAACCGGAAGATCACCCGGGTGAGACCTATCAGCCCTACAAGCGCGACCCTGAAACACTCGCACGCGACTGGGCTATCCCTGGAACCAAAGGGGTACAACACCGCATCGGTACGCTGGAAAAAGACGCCCTCACCGGCGCAGTCAGCCATGATCCTATGAACCACCAGATCATGACTGAGACCCGTACCAACAAAGTAAACAACCTCGCAGCTGTTCTGCCGCAAGCTGAAATCAACGGCAAGGATTCTGGCAAGGTGCTAGTAATCAGCTGGGGTGGTACATATGGCGCAGTTAAAGGTGCTGTTGACCGTCTCATCGAAGAGGGTAAATCCGTATCTGGCGTCAACTTGCGCTGGGTATGGCCGTTCCCGCCAAACTTGGGCGACATCATCAGCCGCTTTGACAAAGTTCTCGTACCCGAGCTCAATATGGGGCAGCTCAGCCTGCTTCTGCGCGCAAAGTTTCTGGTTGATGTAGAAAGCCTCTCCAAGGTTCAGGGCGACCCGTTCCGTGAGTTTGAGGTGATCGACAAAGTCAACGAAATGTTAGGAGAATAAAAACCATGGCAGATACACAACTGACAAAAAAAGACTTCGCTTCTGATGCAGAGGTGAAATGGTGCCCCGGCTGTGGCGACTACGCCATTATGAACGCCGTACGTGAGGGCATGGTTGCCGCCGGCAAGCCGCGTGATGAAGTGGCAATCGTATCCGGTATCGGCTGTTCCAGCCGGTTCCCATACTATATGGAAACCTACGGTCTTCACACTATTCATGGACGTGCCGCTGCAATTGCCTCTGGCGTAAAAGTTGCCAATCCGAAGCTTGATGTGTGGGTAATTTCCGGTGATGGTGACTCTACCGCCATCGGGGGTAACCACTTCATGCACGCAATTCGGCGCAACGTTAATCTGAAATACGTGCTGATCAACAACAAGATCTACGGTCTGACTAAAGGACAGTACTCCCCCACTTCAGAGATGGGGCAACGTTCTAAAACCAGCCCCTATGGGGTTATTGACTACCCTATGACCCCCCTGAAGGTGGCTATGGGTCTAGGCGCAACCTTCATTGCACGTGGCCTTGATTCAATCATGAAGCTCTCTAGCGAGATCTGCATACGTGGTGCTAAGCATCACGGCCTGAGCATGATGGAGATCTTCTCCAACTGCGTTATTTACAATGATGGTGCGCACAAGCAACTCTCCAGCAAAGAAGAAGGTCCTAACCATCGGATCATTCTACGCCACGGTGAGAAGATGCTTTTCGGTACAGAAGATCAGTTCTGCCTCGTCCAGGATGGTTTTGGCATCAAAAAAGCCAACGTTGCGGACGTATCTGAAGCAGACATTCTGGTCCACGACGAGAAGAACGCAGAGTTGGGTGCCCTCCTGGCTGGAATGCGCCCGGATGCAGGTCTGCCAGTTGCACTTGGCATCATCTACGCGGATGAAAGCAAGAAAAAAACCTACGACGATATGGTGTATGAGCAACTAGCAGAGGTTAAAGCTAAACGTGGTCGCACTATGGATCAATTGCTGCAAGAAGGTCACACCTGGACTGTTTAACCAGACGTTTGAGGTTTAAATCGCACCAATAAAAAAGGCCCGGAAAATCCGGGCCTTTTTTGTATCTGGGGACGGGGGCTAAATATTTTTCGCCCCCACATTTTTATTCTTCGACTCCCCATGCTTCAAAGCCCCAGCCCTGAAAACGGGGAACCCACGGTGATCTTTCCATACTTTCTGGCTCGCGGATGTTTTCGGGTTCGCGAATATTCTGCGCTTCTGGGATAGCTGCGCGGGTTCGGATGTTCTCCAGCTTGCGCACATCCTCCGCTTTTGGCTGCGTAACAGCAGCCTCCTGCTTAGCCTCAACCTGCTTGCCCAACGCAGTCTCTGTAGTCTCTGTAGTCTCTGTAGTCTCTACTGTCATAGGTGACTCTGTTGCCTGTGCATCCTCCAAGGCCGCACTACGCTCTATCATCTTTGGGGCGGCCTCAACATCCAAAGCGCTGAACACTTTCACCACCCCCACTTCCCACTCAATTTCTTTACCATGCGCGTAGAAGTAGTCGGAGACAGCCTGCGTGCGCATACCATCAACACCGCGGATCCGCAGATGTACACTGTCAAGGGTGCGCACCACTTCACTCTCACTATTCAGATCGGTTTTATATCCGAACTCGCATTCGAGTATCGCATCAGCACGGGTTGGGTCTGGAGCAATATCCCACCCCAGCGCATCAATTTGCTCACGTACCAGAGCGTCCGTTCCTGCATCTGGTGCGTCCTTAACCACATATGCAACGGTTTCAATATCACGGGGTGACCATGCATCTACAGTATCGACATGCAAGTGACTGCAGGCAGATCCAAGCAGAAGTAAAGATACACTTATACAGACAGAAAATAGGGCTTTCACATATCGCATCACTTCTCCTCCGAGTTCAGGGGCCACACAATGTCGAGTACCTGCTTCACATCATCTTCCTTAATCTTTTGGGGTGGCATAGTCGTTAATGGGCGAATCTTACGCGGGTTTTTAATCCAATCTTTGAGGTTGTCGCGTGTCCATGCTTTATCGTCGCGTGCGGTTGCGGGGTAAAACTCTGTCCCCATACCGGAGAGATTAGGCCCAATGATATCAGTGCCCAGCCCTCCGTATTTATGGCTTAGCATACGATGGCATCCGCCGCAGTGGCGGGTAAAAGGGTCTTCTTCCTGCGCCGCATGGGTGAAATATACCACCAAGGGTCTGGAGGTCTCAGATGGAGGGGCGTTAAGAGCCCCAGAGTAGATGCGCGTCAGAATGGATGCCAGCTTTTTATCACTTAGGGGAAATAGTGGCATGAATACGGCAGGATCACGCACTGCCTTTTCCAACTCAAGGCTACTGCGCGCTGGTGCCACCGCATCGAGGTTGGTGGCAAGGTCGTTGCCTTTCTCTCCCGTCACATGACAGCGGCGACATGCAAAAGTCTTGAGCGCCCCCTCACCCGCTTCAACCACGGCACTGTGTGGCTGTACATACCAACTATGGCGTGGCAGCACCATGCCGGCGTGCGCCAAGTTTTTACGTGAGGTCAGAGGATTGCCCCGATGACACATATCACACTGCTGCAACTGGGTAGCGTTCCACTGCTGGCGCACCTCTGTGGCTGGACATGTAGTAGAATGACATGTACCACACTGCTGCGCTGCTGCACTCTGCACCCAGAACACCAACCCAAGCAGAATCAGGCAAAACCGCTTAAAACCCAATTTTCCCCCCGAAAATAGAGCGCTACTATGGTCAACACAACAATGCTGCCAAACACCAGCAGGGTCAGGATATTCACCCATTTCTGTTCGGGAGCGAACCAGCGTGCACGTTCCGCAGTTTTGGTGCCTGGTAGCCACGGCAAACATGCAAACACCATCCCCACTGCAAGCATAGGATACACTGCATATTTGGAATAACTCACCACCTCTTGGGTCCACACTAGAAACCATGCCGCGCGCGACGGATTGGGCACATCCGACAAGTCGGCAGGCTCAAGTAATGGGGCGGGAAATAACGCGGCCAGCACTAACACCACTATAAAACCTGCAGCCATGGCATTGCGGATTAAGGTGTAAAATACTGGGGAGCTCTTAACATATTCTTTCACAGGTAGGGGAGCACTCCTTTCTGACGCCGAATCTTGTAAAAGTGGATGGCACACAACACCAAAGTAGCCAGCGGTAGAAGCACAATATGCAGGACGTAAAAGCGTAGCAGGGATAAGGGCGCACCCACCTCATCCGGCACCATGAACGCGTGAAACAGTTCCCCCAGCGGCACCACCAGCACCAGCTCCATTCCTGTCTGCGTCGCCCACAGCGCAAGCTGATCCATGGGGAGCAAATATCCGGTGTAGCCGGAGAACAGAGCAAGGCACAGGAGCAAAAACCCCACCACCCAGTTCCATTGGCGCGGGGGTTGATAGGCGCCGGTGAAGATTACGCGCAGCGTATGCAGAAACAACAGCGACAGATAGAGGTTGGCGCTGATGCGATGCAAACTGTGGAGGAAATGCCCCCCGAACACCTGCTCTTCAATATAGAGCACCGAATTATACGCCTCGGCTGAATGGGGGATATAGTAAAACGCGAGTAACATGCCACTGACAAGTAACACCAGAAACATGGTAAACGCCAAGCCCCCCAGGCAGAAGGTGTAGCTAATCCGTAGATTGTTTTTCAACACCACCCGCGGAAACAGATGACGGATAAAATCACGCATGAAAAATTTCCTAGATAAATATGACCTATACAAACATGACCTATACAAACATGACCTATACAAACATGACCTGTATACACATGACCTGTATACACATGACCTGTATACACATGACCTGTATACACATGACCTGTATACACATGATGTGTTCAGGAGGGATAGACTGACTGGTCCTTCCCGCACCCTCACACGGTATTCATCACTTTGTCCTCAAATACACGCAGAACTCCGTTGCTCTGCTCCAGGCGCAAATGGGGAAGCGCTTCAGTTGCAGGTCCCTTTACCACTCCACCAATGCTACTAAACTCACTGCCGTGACACGGACAGCTCATCCCTCGGGGCAACACATTTACGGTGCAGCCCAAGTGAGTACACACCAGGCTGATGGCATGGACCTTCCCCTCTTCCCGTACCAGCGCTACCCGTTCATGGCGAAACACCAGCGCGCCGCGTTCCGGCATTTTGGTTACAGGCACCTCCAACAGCACCCGCGCCGCTTGGGGCGGCAAGGCAAAGAAACGCTGCAAAAACCAGCCTCCCCCTATTGCCGCGGCGATGGTGGCGATAAAACGTCTTCTGGATTTAGAAACTGTTGCCATTTTTCAATATATCTCCGCGTGTATTCCGGTCCGCGCTGCTGGAGTCTGTCTAACTCTGCCGGGGTGTAAAAACGTCCGTTGGATACTGTTTGACCCGCCTGATTCCAGAATCCATCCAAGTGCAACCCATCCAGATCTGGGCGATATACGCGCGCATCATCAGGCTGAAGCACAAAGCGCCGTGCATCTGCATGACACGCATCGCACACGGGCCCGCCACGCTGGATGGTATGCGGAGTATACGCCTTCCACTCTGCAGCAAGGAGGCGGTTTTCCTCCCCCACTGGCTTATTGTCGTGCATCGCTGAATAGTAAGCAAGAAATTGCGGCCGAATCGGACTCACTTTTCCGGCACTGTTCACCCCCAGAATCGGGCGGTCGTGGCGTTTGAGATATGCACTTTTGCGATAGTTCTCCGCTGGCGTGCGCACCGCAAAATAATCTGCATTACTGCTCGCCTCGGTGCGGATATAGAATGTGCCATATTCCTGCGCCGACCATGCCGCGTGACACGCCGCACAGGTCATGCGCTCCATATGGGAGGTGATAGAGTGTTCCAGCACTTCTGGGTCGGGCTCATGGCAGTCGGTGCAGGTTTTCGATGCCAACTCCCCGCGGCTCAAGCTCTCCATCCCATGGCACGCGCCGCAGCTCATCCCCGCCTGAGCATGCACATCGGGACGCATCTTTAAATAGTGCTGCCCCTGTGCCTGCGGCCCACGCTGATAGCGTTCGTGGTCATCCCGCGGCGCGCGCCCCATATAGTCCCATCCCACAAAGTAGCCGTTATGGCACGCCAGGCACTCCTGCGTAGAAGGGCGCTGGATTGCATGGGGATCATCACCGTGGCAGTCAAGACAACTATCTACATGGCATCCCATGCAGTTGGTGGCAAAAAACTTTGGATCAGCTTTATCCCAACTGCGGGCGCAAAATTCTTGCTCGGGAATACGCGTCGCCATATTGTGGGCAAATATGTGCTCCATCCCTGCATGACATTTACTGCATCCCGGCGCACCACTTGTTCCGGCGGCAAGCGTTTCTGCCTGCTCGGCCGCGCTGTGGCACGCCTCACACGTCAACTCCGCGTGGGCACCACGAAGTTCGACTTCAGCGTGGCTCAGGGGCGGGATACAACTCCCGACCAGCAGCAGCAAGACGCAGACACTCTTCCAGACGTCCATAGTCCAATTTTTCTCCATATATAGGGTCGCGTGGATCGGTGTGACACACCAGACACTGATTTACCGCAAACACACCTCTGATCTCCTGCGTATTCAACGGACGACTGTGTTCACGTACAATTCCGCTAAACGCACGGATCTGTCCGGCACGCATCTGCATGAATCCATCCAGCGGCTTATCCTCCGCCTTTTCGCACAAAAACTGTGCCTGAATCTCCCCTTGAGCTACGCTGTGCTGCCCAAACCCCATAAATTGGGGATTAGCGTGGCACTCACTGCACCCCACCGCCTTGGCTGCAGTGTTGTGGGAGTAAAATGGCGCAAAGCGGAGCTGATTTTTCCCTTTGAACTTCGCCACATATTCGTGTTTCAGCACTTCACCACGCCGATCCTTGATGGTTAGAAAGGTCTGGCAGCCCGGCGTCACTGGTGAGATCTCGCCGCGTTGATCCAGAGCAAGAGCAAACGGATATAGATCACGATAGTCTTCCGATTCGATAAATTTACCCCGGGTGTGGCGCTGCTTAACAAAGTCTTCCCCCGGCTGAGTGCGGTCATATTCGGTGTGGCAACCAAAACACTGTGGCACCGCGCGGGAGTGACACGCATAGCAGTTGAGGCGTTCATGCCCCACAATTTTGTGCTCGGGCGTATTGGTGATCACCTTGCTCACATGGCGCTTACCGTCGCGTTTACCCAACAGCACTATGTCATCGCCCTCCTTATACACATTTGCATATGGGCGCCCTTTAGAGGTCAATACCCGCGCCGCATGCTCCGGCGGCTGCACCGCATAGTTATTTGCCTCCCGCACCGCTTCGCTGTTTTCACGCTCTGGTGCGGCCACCTGCGGAAACTCTGTGGCACTGCCGTGGCAGTCGCTACAGTGAACCTCCACCTGATGGTACATGTTTTCATACGCATATCCATCCCCCATCACATCGCGCGAGGTATGGCAGTCGATACACTCCATCCCCTTCTGATGGTGAATATCCGCATGGATGCTGGTGATATTACGCGGTCCCCCCATAAGCTCCGGCCCGGGAATTGCGTCCCTGGTTGGCACGAGCGAATTGTTGCCATCATTCTTTCCCTGATAGGTTAAAGCCATGCGTCCGCTGCGATTATGACACCGCAGGCATACATCATTATCCGGCAAAGACTCAAGGGCGTGGGTCTCTGAATGGGGCCATTTTCCCCTCATGCTCAGGTCGTTGCCCGTATAGGTACCATTTTCGTTGAAGGGGAAGTGACATGCGGCACATCCAGAGGCGTGTGAGCTCCGCCACACCTGATGGTTTTCCACTCCGATGTGACACAGCGCGCAGAACTTGCGATACAACTCCCCTGCCAGATTATCTAACTCCGCCACACTCAAACGGGTGACCGGGTTACCTTCAGCATCAAACAGCTCTTCGGTAGCGGTGGCGTACAGCTGTTCGTCGTCCCCCTCCCACGTGAGTTGAATATTTTTGATAAACCCAGTGTTGGTGTACATGAGGTTGGAGCGCACCCGCTCCAGCTGGTACGGATGGCACTTGCCGCAGGTTTTCTCCCACACTTGCGGTGCTGAAGGGTTACGCGGCCCATACATCCCCGCGTGGGCTTTTTTCATATTGGTTTCGGTTACATCGCCGCCGTGGCAGGCAACACATTCCATATGCGATTCCGACGCCAGCTCAAGCCTCACATGGCAGCGTTCGCACTGGTTCTCGTTCTCCGCAAAAAAACACCCGCCCAGAGGCAACAACAACTGTGTCAGAGCAATACCAGCACCGATGGCCCTTAGGTATTTGAGGGCCCAGTTTTTAAATGTGAGGATAAGCGTCATAGAAAGGTTCCGATGCCTGCAGATTTAACATAAGGTGTATTTTTAGACGGCAATCTAACCACGCGAATTGTAACATGAACAGCCGATGAGGCGAAAAATTTTTCGCCCCTACCATTGCATACCACCGTGGTTGACGGTATGCATTCCCACGCAGAGCGTGGGAACGAGGTAGGGGCACGGCGCGCCGTGCCCCTACGGGCCTGCCCCTACAACACAAAAGACCCCCGCGCAGGACGCGGGAGCCTTTTGTGTCAGTATTGCCTTGTTGATCTACCTACAGGGTTAGAAAATCACCTGCAGCTGTGCAGTCAAACTATCAAAGTCTTCACAGTTGGTGCCTTTAACTTCGGTATCGAAGTCAACGGTTGAATACTCAACCGTAAGCTTGAGGTTCTGCCCACGGAAGTAGTAGTTAAACCCACCCCCATACCAGTCAACTTCCTGATCGTATACGCCCCAGTGAGCGAAAGACCAGTTCTCCGCACGCGCAAAGAACTGCAGCGGAATGTTGGGGAGCATATAGCCGATCATGGAGTAGCCACCGTTCTTTTCGCCACTCAGACCCATAGTGTCAACATCGGGGTTTGCCCCTTTGTATGCATCGTCCAGATCGTAATCAACATATGCGGTTGAGAACGTGAAGGTACCGATATCTTCGATAGGATACTCAACATAGAAGTCAACGGACCAGGCGTTGAAGTCCACTTTGTCATTCTGCAGCACAGTGTTGCCATAGGCTACATCAGCCTCGTACTGGTAGGAAGCACCAAGGGTGATAACCTTCTTCGCACCCATGTAGGTACCGCGGTAGCCAAAACCGGTTTCCTTATCCAGGAAGGTCAAGTGCGCGCGCGCCCCATAGCGGAAGTTTGAATCGGGAGCGGAGCTGGAATCGTTGCGCCCGTTCATCACTTCGAGACGATACTGGAAGATATCCTCAAACAGGTTACCCCACATCACCACACCCTTATCGCGGGTCTTTACGAAAGGGGTGCTGACCAATACGGAGCGGTCTAAGGTAAGGGGCTTTTCACATGCTTCAAGGTTGGCACGGGTCAGGCTGTGCTTGAATTTACCGACACGAAACTGAACCGCATCGTTGTACTTGAAGCGAAACTGCGCATCCAGCAGGCTGAAATCGGAATTATTCCCGTCAGACACATCAAATGGAGTGATGTTGTTGTCCTCGCGGAATTCGGTTTGTACATAGATACCTAAACCTTCATACACGCCGATGAGCGCAATGCGATTGCGGCGGAAGTTGAACTCCATGGTGTCATCACCAGAACTAGAACCGGAACCAGTATCGCGGTAGTTGAGCTGAAACTGGCCGTTATACTCCAGCTTCAACAATCCCTGATCTTCAGGACCAAAGGTCCACACGGGGCCTGCAAAGGCTGTGGTGGTCAGCATCACCAGACCAGTACATGCAGCCAGCACTTTAGTAGTAAAATTCACAATATATCTCCTTATTCTTGGATAATCATTATATCGCTACGTACACTGAATCTAGCTTTAAGGCAGATTAGCACCCGCCACCGCCGCCAGATACTGGCCCTGAAGCACCGCCTGCACCGGCAGCCGGAGCAGCCCAGTACTCGTAGTCTTCATCTTCGAGAGTATTTGCACCAGCATCATATGGAGACATAGGCGCTTCAAAAAACTCAGGCTGGTAAATATCAT
>JAVERS010000043.1:0-13929 GCA_034007015.1 Desulfuromonadaceae bacterium | reverse complement strand
AAGGGCCCAGTCTAGCGACTGGGCCCTTTTTTTATGTGTGAAATAGCTGGTTTACAGATTCACGTTTTTGCTAGGGATTAATTCGACATCTGTTCTTGCCAAGTGGCATGACACATAAAATAAAACTGGGACACTATTGGGACAGTTGAGGGACAGTTTGGGCCAGTCCAAAAGTTGTTGTAAATTCGATCCCGCAAGATTGGAATTTTCCTAGCCGTTTGCGGCAGCCCTCATCTGTACTGCAGAGAGTTGGCGGTCCGCCCAATCGAAAAACTCGTCCATATCCAGGTAACGCCGACCTTGCCACTCTTCGTGGATCTCTGCCAACAAGGCTCCCATCAGGCGCTCAGCCGATTCTTCGTTGGGGAAGATGCGGATGACGCGTTCACGTCGGCGAACCTCCTAGATCAGGCGTTCCTGCATGTTTGAAGATTTCATGCGCTTGCGATATTTGCCTGGCAACGCCAGAACTGCCAAAGCATCTTCCAACCCTTGTTCAAGGCAATCAATCGCCTTACCGGACTTCTTTTCCATCTGCTGTGCCAGTTCATCAAACCGCTGCTGTGCTTCTTTGGCGGTCTCGGCACTGAAAATTCTTTTCAGGCCGTCGCCCATTTCTGCCTTGTGACGAGCGCTGGTATGCGAGAGCACATTGCGCATAAAGTGGACCTAACACCGTTGCCATATGGCTCCCTGGAAGCAACGCTGGGATGCATTGACCAGTCCGCTGTGGTCGTCAGACACGACATAGCGAATTTCGCTAAGACCACGTTGTTTCAACCAGCGAAAGGTCTCCTGCCAGAATGCCTCCGATTCGCTGTCTCCGATATCCCTGCTTGTTGACGCCGGTGGCGATCATCGCGGCTTTGGATTGTACCGCATCGCCGTCGCGAGCCTTGAAATACATGGCGTCAACAATGACAAATGGAAAGGAACCTAATTCTCGCTCGTTAAAGGCCTTTACCCGCCCGTCCAAGGCTAGGCAAAGCTGACTGACCGTTGATTTGGAAAACGATGCCCCGCAAAGCTCTTCGGTGATTCTGGTGACCTTGCGCGTCGAGACACCGATCAGAACCATCTCCATCAGCGACAGCACAAACGCCTGCTCTGAACGCTGGTAACGTGAAAAGATCTCCGTCGAAAACTGGCCATCACGCAGCTGTGGCACCCGTAGAGTGAGCGGACCAACACGAGTATAGATCTGGCGAGACCGATAGCCATTGCGGTAAGCGACCCGCTCTTCGGCTCGTTCATAACGCTGAGCACCGATCTGTTCTGTTGCCTGTGCGTCTAGAATCTGGTTCAGTACTCCTTCGAGTAAAGCTGCAACCCCGTTTTTGTCGGATAAAAGGCTCGACAGCAGGTTGCCAGGAACAGTAATCTCATAATCGGTCATCGTGGCTTTCCTTTCTCGTTTCAGGTTGATGTCTGCTAACACCAATCTTACGGGATTGAGGCCACGATGGCCTTATTAATTTACAGCGCTATACGGACATAACCCCTGAAACTCCACGGCGACAAAACCCGACTGATAGAATTTGGGCGCTTTGTCGCTGCAAATCGCAAGGAACGTGGAAAAGAGAAACCAGAAACCTTCGACTTTCTCGGATTCACTCATATCTGTTCAACACGCCGATTTAATGGGAAATTCAAACTTCAACGCAAAACCATCGGTAAAAGGCTGCGACGCAAAATTAAAGAAGTCCGCCAAACTCTTCACCGACATCGGCATAAACCAATACCGGAACAGGGAAGATGGCTGCGTAGCGTAGTAGTGGGACATTTCAATTGTTACGGAGTCCCCGGCAACCGAGAAGCATTGGACACTTTCCGAACGCAAATCGGCCACGCATGGTTGCATGCCTTGCGCAGGCGAAGCCAGAAAGGTAGAAGCCTGACTTGGGAGCAAATGCAACGCCAGATGATGAAGTGGATTCCCACAGCCAAAGTGGTACACCCATACCCGAATCAACGTTTCTGCGTTTGACCTGAGGCAGGAGCCCAGTGCGGTAATTCCGCATGCTTGGGATCTGTGCGGGAGGTATCGGGTAACCGATATCCCTACCGCGACTTGCAATGCGCTTGCGCCAGGAAATAGTCCCCTGATTGGCTTGCGATCTGGTGCTTGCACAATTGCCCGAAACATCATCCCATGCGCGCAAGCTGTTTGCCGATTTTGTAGCGGGAGAGGTGGGGAAGGGGCAGCAGGGCAGAGGCGCCAGCTTTCCCAGGTACGAGCCTTTAGTGACGGGTTGTTCCCCCCGCTTCAAGTTTCACGACGATATCTCAGCGGTGGCAGTGTCACTTTGTGGATAAAATGGTTTTGTATACTCTCTCTATGCGCTTGAAGGTGTTTTCCCAGGTGTAGTATTGCAGAATAGCTGTGAATTCCGCAGGAGGTTGGAGGCGGCATGAATGTTTGCTTAAAATTTCAAGCTGATGCTCGATAGCAGCGTGTAGCTTAGCAATAAAATCGACTTCCGCCTTCTTATGGGGGGTATCAATCCCATGCATACTTGGCAGTGGTATCCGTGTGAGCCATTCACTGTTGTCAAGATTATGATACATCTCTCGGATTCCAGGTAGATCCGTGGTTATCACGCGGCAGTGGCAAACCATGGCCTCCAATACCACCAATGGCACCCCTTCGTAAAAAGATGGCAGCACAAACAGGTGGGCATACTTTAGTAATCGAGCCAGAGATGTCTGGTTGATGCTGCCGTGAATGCTGACTTTTTCCCCCAGATGGCGCGTCAGATTGATGATCTCATTCTTTTCTTCTCCGTCTCCATCGCCTGCCAGATGGAAATGCCAGTTTTTATGTCTGCTTTTCATCAAGGCCCTGATTAGACATGGGACCCCTTTAGCACGACTGAGTTTGCCGGCATATACGATGTTTATGCATTGGTTACGTTCAGGTGGGGTTTCAGGCGCACAAAAGAGGTTCTTATTGTACCCTGCCCCCACAATATGAATATGGTCACAAGGGATATGGTACGTGCTGACAATCTGCTCTTTTTGCTCCGCACTCAAAGCACACACCGCATCCACCGTGGCGCAGCCGCGTAATACAGATTCACGCAGATGGGCGCAAGTGTGGAATTGACGCAGATCGGAACCGTGGCAGCTCGCCACCAGGGGTAACTGCGGGAATTTCTGCCGGGCCAAAGAGGTCAGGAGCCAAAGGTGGTGAGAGTGGATAAGATCCGGTTTCCAGCGTTTAACCGCCAGACGCAGACGGGCGCTGAAGCACGCCTCGTAACTTAGCAAGTCCGTATTGCTCAGATCACAAAAGCGCGCGCTGGGGTATGGCATTACATCGCTCATCCCCACAATGGGCAGATCAATATCGTGTTGAAAGCGGATCAGCTCCAGATCAGCGCAGGGCAAATGACCACAGTGCTGTTCAAAAGGAAAATCCGCCGTAATTCCGGCAAGCAGATAATTCTGATGCCCGCGCAAGTGCGCCTGTTGCATAGTCGCCTGGAGATAAAAACCACTCCCCGTGGCTGCTGGAATCTGGCTGAGAATGTGCAGGATCTTCATAGTATTATCCTGCCAGTAGACGCATTGGAGTATGTAGTTCTGAGATCTTGATTATCTATGTATAAATGTATCCGCTGCTTCCCGGAACGCAACCAGCGAAAAGCTTAAAGGGAAGATGCATAAAAATGGAATCGACGCCCAGTAGCCCATCTCAGGCACTAGGGTTACCGGCAGGCATGAGTAAACAATAAGTACGGTGTAGAACGCAAGACGCGGCACCGAGCTGCGTACCGAGAGAAGAGGGATGATAGATGTCCCTTTTTTGTTCAGAACTCCGTATTTGGCGGTGCGGTTGAAGGTGCCGCCATGCTGGAACAGACCTGCAATTGATGCTGTGGCAAGGCTCGGAGAGATCCCGAGGGTCAACAGGGGAAGTATGGGCAGCCAGCGCAGATGTTCGAGTCCGGTTGCGCGGTAAGCATAACAGAAGAAATAACTCAAGATGGCACCACAGGCGAGAACAAATAGGGGAAGATCAATAAGCAAAGCTTCAGCCGTACTTATGGAGCCGCGACCGAGAAGGGCAGGATACAGAGTCAGACTGGCAACCGCTCCACATACCCAGCCGAAGTTGGCGAGCAGGTGCGCGCATGCTTCCAACTTCACGCGGAGGGGCTGCCTGGCTTTCAATACTGCAGGAAGGAGCTTGCATGCGGTCTGGATCGAACCCTTGGCCCAGCGTTGCTGCTGGGCACGAAAGTCCGCCAGGGTAATGGGTAGTTCCGATGGAACCACTACATCATCAACATATCTGAAGCGCCAGCCGCGTAGTTGAGCGCGGTAACTCAGGTCCAGATCTTCGGTAACTGTATCCGATTCCCAGCCTCCGGCATCAACGATGGCATGTTTGCGCCAAATTCCTGCAGTGCCGTTGAAATTGAAAAATGCGCCCAGAGTGTTGCGTACCTGATGTTCGATACCGAAGTGCGGTCCAAGGAGCAGGCCCTGTACGCGCGTGAGCCATGAGCTCTCCCGATTCAGAAAACTCCAGCGTGCTTGCACCATCCCCGTCTCAGGGGTGGAGAAGTGGGGCAACATGCGGCGCAGGAAATCGCTGTGCGGCACGAAATCGGCGTCAAAAATGGCAACGAACTCCCCTTTGGCACTTCTCAGTCCCTCAGCCAGGGCTCCGGCTTTATACCCCGAGCGCTCGTTGCGCCGCAGGACTTCAATATCGATCCCCCGCGCACGCCAGAACGCACTCACATTGTCAACAAGGTCACAGGTTGCGTCCGTGGAATCATCCAGCACCTGAATCTGGAGCTGTTCAACCGGCCAGCGTAGTTGCGCAGCCGCATCAATGATACGTTTTGCCACAAATTGTTCATTGTACATGGGCAGTTGTACCGTGACTGTGGCTGAAGTGCAGTCAATGCTGGGTGCACCTACTCGCGCTGGCATCTTTTTAAGCCTATGCCAATGGTACAGCATCCACAGGCGATGACACCCATACAGGGCAAGAATCCCCATTGCGCAAAAATGTATCCACATCAATATGTTTATCAGCGTATTCATAACGTCGCCTTCTAGCATAAATGGACGCGCAAAATACAATAGATTTTATCCATGCAAATGCACAAAACTATCGGACAAAGCTATTGGACATATTTGGCAGGCATATTGTATATCTCGCAACTCTGGCTGCCGTTTTAAGGTGTGCAATGTCAAATTTATTAAAAATAAGAGGCGTCAATGCAACAACGTATGCAACAGCAGAAGTCTAAAGGTTCGAATTTAATGTGCACCGCAGGTGCTGTGTTTTTCATTATCGTACTTTTGCTTCTCGCAAATGTCAGCACCACCTGGGCCGGAGCATGGACCATGCCTGCAGGTAAACTCTATACCCGTATGGCGTACAGTGAATACGCGGCACAGCGCTATTTTTATGAAGATGGAAGCACTAAAGCATATGCTCCGCGTGATGGTAAGCAGCGCGATTTTGACTATGATGAGCAGACTTGGTCGTTTTATGCGGAATACGGCCTGTTTGATAATATTACGTTGATTGGATCTTTTGATTACAAGGAAACGGAATGGACCTTCCAGTCTGGTGGGAGAAATGGGTTTGTCGCGGCAGATAAAACCGCCAGGTCCAGTGGCTTGGCGGATATTAATTTCGGACTCCGGTATCGTTTTGTCGCCATGGACTCCGGCGCATTGTCGTTGCAGGCGTTGTACAAGAGTGCAGAAGCCTATGATCATAAAGATGAGAACCTGAGCACAGATATCCGCTTGGGTGATGCACAGGACGATTTTGAAATACGTTTACAGTTTGGCCACTCTCTATATCCTTACATGCCGGGGTATTTCAATGTCGAGGCTGGGTATCGCTGGCGGAGCAAGTATATGGCGGATGAGTTTGTATATCTGCTCGAAGCTGGAGTTGATGTGACAAAATCACTCTATATTCGCACTAAACTGGACGGAACTGCGAATGTTGGCAACGGAGACGATCCATTAGCCAATGAGACAAAAGCAAATGCGAATGAAATAGACCTCGGTAAACTGGAGATCACCGCAGGTTACAAGCTGACTTCAAGTTTTGCCCTCGAAGCAAGCTATTTCAACGAGCTTTATGGCGCCAGCACCACCAAGGGCGAAGCTTGGTCCGTTGCACTAGCCGCTATCCTGTTTTAATCCCTGAATATTTTTGTTGAAGTTATTTGCGTGGCGCACAGCCATAAAGTTGTGCGCCCTTCTCTTTGTAAGGATCGGCGCATGAACAATGGAATAAAATCACGCACCGCATTGATCATCCCTGCCCACAATGAAGCAGAATCTCTGCCGTTGGTATTGCGCCGCATCCCTGCGTGCATTGATGAGGTAGTTGTGGTTGATAACGGCTCAACTGACGCGACCGCTGAAGTGGCGACACGCTATGGGGCGCGCGTGGTGCAGGAGCCGGTTTTGGGCTACGGGAGTGCGTGCCTTGCAGGAATCGAGGCATTGCGCCCTTTGCCACCAGAATATATCGCGTTTGCTGATGGCGATGGAAGTGACAACCATGCTGAACTCGGCACGTTGTTAGCGCGTATGCAGGTTTCTAAACTGGATCTTGTTCTTGCACAACGAGTGCCGGTAAAGCGTGAGGCCCTGAGTCTGCAGCAGCGTTTTGGCAACGACCTCGCAACAAGCTTGATTCACCTGTTGTGGGGTGGTCCGTATCAGGATCTCGGCCCCATGCGCATTATTCGCTGGGAGGCCCTGCAGCAACTGAACATGCAGGATAGAAACTTCGGCTGGACCATTGAAATGCAGGTCAAGGCGCTGCAGCAGGGGCTGAGCATTATGGAGGTGCCGCTGACGTATCTGCCGCGCATTGCTGGTACTTCAAAAATCAGCCGCACTTTCTCTGGGGTGATTCGTGCCGGGGGTAAAATCCTGTGGGTCATAGCACGAGAGGCGTGGCGTGATCGGCGCTACGTATGCCAGCGTCTATTGCGCCGCCGCGCCAAAAGCAGAGTGATGCACAGTGCAGATGCCGGCGCTGCAAACACATAGAAGCTCAACAGGGTGCTTTCCTGCCAAGTGCCACTCATAACGCTGGTCGCAGCAACCTGATAGCTTAACAGCACTGCCCAGCTTAGTGTTATCCCCGCCGAGAATGATGCAAGAGAGGGTGCAAGGGGGATAAAAGCAAGGAGATACAGCGCGTACCACGGATGCAGGGTAGGAGTGAGAAGCAGAAAAGCCAGGGTGATGTACATGCATGCGCCTACAAAGGGAGGTGCACACCTGTTGTTTGTGTGGGAATGGAAGGCGTACAGACGCAACCACTGCCATCCGAAAATGAGGCAGAATGAGCCGCCCAGGAGAATCCGCGCATTTTGTCCCGATTCGGTCCAGTGGCGCAGAATGCGAAAGGCAAAACCGGAGAACTCCCAGTGCTGAGCATACAGATGCAAAGTGTGGATGCCATTACGTAATTCAGGCCAGAAGGGGATACAAACTCCTACGCTCACCACGCTCAGAGCGAGGAGAAATGCGGCGCGTGCACGTCTGGGAAGTTGGATAAACAGCAGGGGCGCGAAGATAAGGGGGAAAACCTTGGTCATGATCGCCAGACCCAGCGCAGCTCCTGTTGCCAGGCCGAAAACACGCTCTGATTCGTGCGTCACTGGTTTGAGACTGAAATAGATGGCTGCGAGGATAAAAAATACCGCCACCACATCCACATGCCCTGAGGCGGAACTTTCGAGGACCGCAAGGGGGTGCAGGGCGTACACACACAGCCAAGCAGGATGGTGCTGCAGGAGGCGGAGGAGGAGCAGGATAAAAACGCAGTTACCCAGATCAAAGAGGATAAAGATCCCTTTCATTCCCACCAGACTCCCGGATGAGAGAACAAAGATCAGCTGCGCCACGGGGGGATAGATGGTGACTAAATCCGGATGATTGATGAGTGTCTGGAGCTCAGCTAGAGATTGCTGTGTTGGTATCAGCGCAGCTGGGGCGTGCGAATAGGGGTTGTGCCCCATACGCAGTTGCAGCCCGTCCCACAGGTAGCGGAAGATATCGTCGGATAGTTCCGGCATGCGTGCAATAAACAGCAGGCGTAAGAACAGCGCCGCGCTGATTATAAAAAAACCGTTTACCACATAATGTTTGGTATCAAGCTGTGCGGGTAAAGCGGTTACGCGACCATCCGCCAGCCATACCAGTACACTCAGGGCGATTACAATGTGGGCGCAAAGGACGAGAAACGCAGGCAGTTGAAGCAAAAAGCTATTTAAGCTGGCAAGAAACAGGTACGCAAGCACAATACATACAACAACCACCGAAATGGAGATAAAGATGGAACTGTTGCCACAAGTTGCAGATAGGGACATTAAAGCTTGTGTAGGACGCAAACGCCTCAAGCCTCTGGTTTTTTTATGTTGCGTCTTCATGTTATGGAGTTCCATGGGGAGAGTAGTCCCTACTGGGTATAATTGTTTCAGTATAGATACAGCCTGGGCTGCTGAAACAGAAGCTGTCCGGTTGCGTTTGGTAAGCGCAACCGAGGCGCAGCAGCTGCTGCCGGCTGTGACAATCCTTGATGCGCGCCCCCGTTCAGGGTGGACCCAGGGGCACATTCCCGGAGCGTGTTCCTTCTGCTGGGAGGACTATACCAGAACTGATATTGACGGCGTCAAGTATCGCACTCTGCCCTCTGCAGAACTGGCACTTGCTTTGGGTGAAAAGGGAATTGATGTCACTACTGATGTCCTTATTTATGCTGATGCGGACACCAGCTGGGGCGGAGAAGGTTGGGCTGCGTGGATACTAGCGTGGCTAGGACATCAGGGTACGGTATATATTCTTGATGGAGGGATGCAGGCGTGGAAGAAAGCCGGTCTGGCGCTGGAGCAAGGGGAGAATCTGTGCTCAGAAGCATTGAAACCACGACATTACGCAGTGAATCTGCGCACGGAACTGAATATCAGCGCAGAAGAACTACAGCAGAATAAAGAGGATTACACCCTCATCGATACGCGCAACTACTGGAATGAATGGTTCCTGGGGCATCTCCCGGATGCAGTACATATCAATTGGGAGAAATTTTATACCGGTAAAACCCGGCGTCCTTTAGGCAAAGGGGCGTTAATTCGGTTATTGCGGGAGAATGGAGTCGATCCTGCAAAACCCGTGGTGTACTACTGCACCGGAGGGATTCGTTCTGGCTATACCTGGCTGGTGCACACCCTGGCCGGATTACCTGCTGCGATCAACTACGAAGGAGGAACTGAAGAATGGAACATCCACACCAAATAGAAAGTGAGGCTGAGGTGGCGGATTCTCTGAAACAGATAGTTGATACCTGCAACAGCTGTGGTTTATGTATGCGCCCATGTGCGTTTCTTACCCGGCACAAAAGCCCAGCGCTTATTGCGCATACGGCTTTGGAAAGTGGGGAATACGCAATTGCGTTCGAGTGTAGCCTGTGTGGCCTGTGTGATACCCTGTGCCCGCACAGCCTTCAGATAAAAAATATGTTTCTACATATGCGCCGGCTGGAAGTGAAACACAACCCTACCGTGCTGAAACGTTTTAAGGGGCTGCGCAGCTATGTGTCTATGGGACGCTCCAAATGGCTGCAAAGCTATGCAGTGCCGGAGGGCTGTACGCAGGTGTTTTTTCCCGGATGTGCCCTCCCCGGGACACGTGCCGACCTTGCCTGGAAGGTGTATACATATCTGACACA
The DNA here is from genome assembly GCA_034007015.1 of Desulfuromonadaceae bacterium. Classification (GTDB taxonomy): domain Bacteria; phylum Desulfobacterota; class Desulfuromonadia; order Desulfuromonadales; family Desulfuromonadaceae; genus JAIVHC01. Next base: position 4,199 of record JAVERS010000043.1, on the reverse strand, counting down.
GCGGATTCCAGCCCTCGGGCTGGTGCTCGATTGTTGCGCCAAACCATATCATGATATCGGCATGCAGACTGATTTTGCAGAGCATATAAGCGATCTTGGCTACAAGCTTGAGCAACACGGCATTACCAAGGTGATCACCGCATGCCCTAACTGCTATGAAGTTTTTAAACGCTACTTGCCGCAGGTAGAGGTGACCAGCGTGTATGAACTCCTCACTGCGAATATTTTAGAGGATACTGAGGATAAGGACTCTGCGGAAAACCCGCTTCAAGTCACCGTGCACGACCCCTGTGTCAATCGATTCCGCGCCTCCACTCAGAATTCGGTGCGCACCCTGATAAAGCATGCCGGGATGGAAGTACGTGAGATGAAGAATCACGCCGAAACCACCATTTGTTGCGGCGAAGGGGGATGTGTTATGGCCACCGACCCGGAGTTGGCTCTGAGCTGGCGGCGCCAGCGTGTACACCAATCGGATGGCCTGCCTGTGGTTACCTACTGCGCTGGATGTGTCGAGTATCTGAGTGCTGATATGCCCACCCTTCATGTACTAGATCTGCTGGATACCTCATCAAGTACAGATATAAAACCGGTACCGCCCACGCGTGGGCTTAAACGCTATCTGGATCGATTTAACCTGAAACGCAAAGCGGAAAAACATATGCGTGCCCAGGCTGATGCAAGTGATGACATGGTTAATTCCACCCCCGCAACAAAAAACAAAGGTAGCATCCAGGGACGTTTTGTCCTGTTAGCTGTGTTGGTTGCGGCAATAGCTGCGCTGAAAATCTCTGGGGTCAGCGCATGGTTGGAGCCGGAACGCCTGCAGGGGTTGATTTCAGGGTACGGCTACTGGGCTCCATCCATCTACATCCTGTTGTATGCAGCCGCTCCGGTATTGTTTATGCCCGGTTTGCCTCTGACCATACTCGGAGGGATGTTGTTCGGTCCAGTGTGGGGGGTGGTGTATACCATAATTGGCGCCACCAGCGGTGCGTGTGTGGCTTTTCTGGTGGCACGCTATCTTGGGCGTGAGTGGATCAGCACCAAGATGAGCGGACCGCGCTGGCAGAAGCTGGATGCGGACGTGGCGCACCATGGGTGGAAAATTGTAGCCCTGACGCGCCTGATCCCTTTGTTCCCCTTTAATCTGCTCAATTACGCCTTCGGCGTCACCCGTATTCCGTTTCTGCACTATGCACTCACCTCATTTGTCTGCATGCTTCCGGCAACCATCGCGTATGTGTACCTTTCGAGCTCGGTAGGGCAGTTGTTCAAAGGGGAGCTTTCTATGGAGCTTGGCATCGGCTTAGGGCTGATAGTTTTGCTTTCCCTTCTACCTTTGGGATGGCGCCGCTATGCCAAAGGGAGAACGTTGCGCATTGATGAATAACTTGAAGGCAGGTGCCAGATTATTGAGGATAGATTACTTCACCGTGCTGTGTGCCGCCATCTCCGTGCATGAGGACTTGTGCATGAGGACTAAAGTATATACAGGGGGGCGGCGTCTTCAGCCTGGCAATAATTCAAACACTTCATCTTTGCGCTGAACTTCAAGCTGATTTGCATCTTTCCAACTTAAAACATGATGTTTGGATGCATGGGCTTTAAGGTTGGCGAAAAAATGAACCGCCTGAGGATTGAAAGCTGAAAGCTTATGCAGGGTCGCTGTTCAGTTCCGCAAGTATGTGTGCATTGAATGCCGTTGCGAGAGGACTTTGCTGACGCCCGCAGCGACGAATAAGATAAAAAGAACGTTGCATTTTCACACCTTTTATCAAAATAGGGACCAGATTGTGCCGCGCCACATCTTCCCGCACCGCCAGAGCTGACAATACGGAAACGCCGATGCCGCACTTCACAGCCTGACACACCGCCTCATTGCTCCCAACATCAGCTACGATTCGCAACTGTCCGGTATCGAGACCAACCTGCTTCAGCCCGGCACTCATTTCGCTGCGGGTTCCGGAACCGTACTCACGCATGATGAAAGGGACTTCAAGCAATTCCTGTGGTTCAATTTCCCCTTTACGCGCAAAGGGGTGCCCAGGGTTCACCACAAGGTGCAATTCATCGTGGCATAACTTTTCAAAACTGAGACGCTGATCGCTGGGATTGCTCCCGACCAAGCCCAACTCCAGGGTTCCACTAACAACGTCTTCCTCTATCCTTCCGGTGCCCGAAATAAGCAACTGCAGATCGGCGCTGGGGTATTGTTGTTTGAAACCCTGCAACAATGGAGGCAGAATATACGCACCAGGCACGGTACTGGCGCCGATGGACAGGTTCCCAGCGAGATTACCTTGATAACTGCTGATGGCCTGTCTTGCTTCTTTTTGCATCTGGATCATTTTGCGCGCGTATTTATAAAGAATCTTACCGGCATGGGTTGGATGCGCCTGACGGCCGAGACGATCAATCAGTTTTTCTCCCAACTGCTGTTCAAGTATGCGGATATTCTCACTTACTGACGGTTGCGAGATAAACACCGCACCAGCTGCACGGGTGAAGCTGCCATGATCGACTACAGCACAAAATATTTCCAGACGCCGAATGTCCACGCTACTCATATCCTCCCAGAGCACTTTATAGTTTTACTCCAACGCCTGCCAGCATACTGCTCTAACATACAACTTAGCATCTACGCGTTCGAGGCAATGCATAATATGCTCGTGCTTCTGGTCATACAAGTCAACACCCTAAAGACAGAACTGGTTCACCGCCGTGACGATAAAACCAGAGAGGAAGCCAGGGTATCAATCTTCGAATACATCGAAGGGTTTTATCCTCGCCGGCGCTCACATTCCGCTATTGGATATGAAGCTCCACGGCATGGTGCCACTCACCTTAGCCATTGCACCCGAGGCAGATGCGGTTATGCTCCTGCCATTTGATCATGTTACTATCCACAAACCATCCCTGGCTGTTCCACCGAAAAAATCGGAGGTTAACGACGAGGGACAAAATTCGCGGTCTGGGTCGTCAGGTCGAAAACGATCTTGACCCGCCCATCCTGCAACTGCTGATGCACCTGCCGCACCTTATCCTCCAAGGAACAGCCAACCTCCCCCCAATCCGTCCCGTCGCGGGTGACGAACTCCTCAATCATCCTCTGCATCGTCGCTGAGTCGATGCGCGTGAAAGGAATCTCGATTCCTGTTTCCTGCTGTTCATCCAGACGTTTCTGATCCACCCATCACCTCACTTGGCCTGCTCCCGCCCACATCCGATCCCCCCAGATGGAGGATGAAAGTCACACCGGACGAATATTTTTTGTTCATCCTGACCCAAATGTTGTTTTCCAACAAGGACTTATCCAGCAAGCAGGTCAGCCTCGTAAGCATAGAATCTATAGTGTCTACCATCGGATTTTGTAGATGGCGGGTAAAACGGGGATCGGCATTTGCAGGAGAACCGCACCGGCTCTCTCCAAGTGCCTCAAATTAATGGGATAAAATGTGGATAAATGTATGCCATAGATAGTATTCCGGTTAAAAATGAAATTTTATTTCGGCTCATATATGAAATTCACCGCTTGTTGTCAAAAGTCAATTCACAGGCCAGGTTTATATTCAAGGTGCATCTCTTCCATATACACCCCTGCGCCAACATATACAGCAGGTATAAAAACATTATATAACCACATTTTAGAAAAAATACGCTGTAATAGCAGTAGGTTACATTGAAGTTGGGTGTCATTTCCTTTCCATATTTTCCCCCCCAAGTGCATGATAGAAATATACACTTGGGAGTTTTTTTATTTTCCGCTAGAGGTTAAATCAGACCATAGTCCCACCATTTTAAAATAAATAACATGAAATAATCTATGTATATCAGGTGTTTATGTTGGCGAAAGAATATAGTGCCCAAAAGATAATGGAACTTGGCACGCAAGTAGCAACATCAGAAAGGCAAGAACGGAACACAACACATCCACTTACGGATTTGGCACCATCAAATAGGAGGACACTATGAAAAAGATTATCACCACTACCGTCGCTACCCTGCTCGCAGCTTCTCCCGCATTCGCAGCTTCTGCACAGGCTTCTCACTCAGGGATTCTTACCTGGGTCTTCTTAGGACTCTGTGGCCTGATCGTAGCAAGCCAACTGATCCCTGCCACAATGTTGCTCATCGGGATCGGCAAAGGGCTCGCAAGCAAGGAAGTCGCTGAGCACTAAGACCGAACAGCGGCGTAT
>JAVERS010000042.1:0-14285 GCA_034007015.1 Desulfuromonadaceae bacterium | reverse complement strand
GATACGCAACCAGTCCGACAAGACCAGCCCCCAGTAGTACTAGAGTGCTTGGCTCAGGAACGGGTGCGGGAACGGGCGAGGGAACGGGCGAGGGAACGGGCGAGGGAACAAGCGCTCCATTAATTGTAAGATTATCAATCCCAGCATTATTTCCAGGTCCCTGGCCAAAGGCAGTGAGTCTAAGGTAATACATATCCCCGGCAGCGAGGGTGTTGCCAGTGAAATCAAAAGATACGTTGCGGGGTTGAGATATTGCCCCAGTGTTTGCGTAGATATTTAACACGGATTCTTCCGCGAGCATGGAAAAACTTGAGTCCAAAAGCGAGAATTTAAGATCTAAATCCCTTTGAACAGTCTGCAAGGCGCCTGCGTTGTTGAATATGAATGCATCCAGGGTAGTGACTCCCAAAGCGATATCATTTCCCGCAAGGACATCAAGACCGATATCTAACATCCAGTCGCCCTCATTATGCAAGTTCCGGTTGACGGCAAAGAGGTCCTGAGCTGCGGTTGTGTCAAACAAGCCATCAGGAGCCGAGACGGTTAAATCACCAGGGGAGGTAACCCCATTCAAGTTCCAGGTTAAATTAGAAGCCGTTGCGCCACTAACAGTTCGCCCGTTAAAATCAGTTGCCGCAATAATTGACGCACTTGCAATAGAACCGAGCAAGAAAATGCCACCAATTGCTAAGGCACTAATTTTAAGCAGCACACTTACCTGTTTTTTCATACCCACACTCTCCAAATTCTTGAGGCAATAAAATAGGCCAAAACTTCCACCTCTAGCATCGTTTTCACGCGTGGAATATCTATTGGCCAAAGATATATGTATAACTATTTGCAGTACTGATGTAGTTATGCACAATATGTGCCTTTTGCCCAGGTAGCCGTTTCTAGGCACTTTTTGCTGCGTTTATTGGCTGCCAAGACCCATACTGTAAATAAAATCGACATGTTTAGTTGATGTTTGTAACGTTACCCGGCGAAGGCTTAGAGACCTGTACTTAATTCCGGGTGTTCCATGGACAGAACTCAGGACTCAGGACTCAGGACTCAGGGCTCAGAACTCCCCAGGACAGGTATTTTATCCTTCACTTTTGGAGATTTTGTCGAGCGTTTCAAGGATGAGTTCGCGCATTTTTTCTTCTTCCGCGTGAGTAGCACCGTTTTTTTGCACCGCGCGGAACAATTTCTGGCAGATTTGCATGTTTGCGCTAGACCAGCTGCGGGTAAAGCCTGAATCTTTTTCGTCCCTGCTCTCTGTTGGTGGCTGATAATCGCGGCGTCCATGTGCCCAGTTGATGGTGTGCTGGTAGTAAAGAAAGCTCCGATTAAGCAGGACAAAGAGGAGATTAATGTTTTGGGCCGGCCCCAGCTGTAGCTGTTCTCCACCCAGAGAAGGGAGGGGTATCCCCAGAAACTTTCTCTCGCCAGCGAGGTTGTCGCTGCCCCAGATTGCGCCAAGGCCACCTAAGGCCCCACCAAGGGCAGTAAAAACCCCAAAGGACAGACCCATGGTTGCAGCATCAAGTCCGAGCCCGGCCGCCGCTCCGCCTAAGGTCCCCACCAGGGCTATTTGTGTTTTGGTCATGCCAAGCAACTGCCAGCTGCGTTCATCAAGGATTTCTGTATGCAGCAGGGAATGGGGCGGGAGCTGATAGTCAAAAATATTGTGTTTATACAGATTGCGCAGTTTCTGGTGCGCTTGCTTCTCAAGAGTCCCTAGCTTGCTATTGTATCTCTTGAGCAGTTTTTCTCGTTTCTCTGTGAGCTGGCTCGCGTCACCTATCTCTTGCAGGACAGAGAGAGAAAGAGCGTCCTTTAGAAGAGAAGTAATGATGGTTGCAGATGTTTTATTTCGCGCGCTCCAGTCTTTTTTGATCGCTTCAACGACCTCCCCCAGCACCTGCTGCCAGTCTTGATCTATCGATTTTAGTGCTTCTAGTAAGTGGATCCTTTCGGCATAGGTTGCTCGATGGGCATTGAAGGTTCGGCTCGAATTGAAATTTTTCCGAAATTCCAGTTTCCAGTCTTCCAGGTAGCGGCTTTCATTCTCTTTATTGTTTATGATTGCCATGCGTGGCTTTCCTGTCAGACGCAGGATCTCCATCTCCATCCGGTCCACATGGCGTACCGGTCTGGAGCCGTCAACGACGTAGATAATACCAGCTCCTTGAGTTAGCGGCGCAAGCAACTCGCGGTCATCGTGCAACTCCGGGATCTGCGCTGCAAACTCGCGAAAGGAGCGCAGTGGATCGCTCTGGGTTGGCATGCGTGAACTTAATTCGGCAAGAACCCGCGCCGGATTTTGAAATCCGGGAGTATCGGTAAAGCGCAGGAGCTCTTTGCCATCAATTGTTACCGGAAAGCTTCGGCATGTGCGGGTTTCACCGGGAGTGTCGCTGACGCGGACGGAGTCATCCTCTGCAAGCGTTGAGAGCACGGAGGACTTCCCCTCGTTGGGGTGGCCCATGATTGCAAATTCGGGGATCATTCTTGTGCACCTGCCAGTGGGAAGACGTGAATATATGGATCTGCTAAGGTTCCAATTTTTTGTTGCCACATGGAGAAATCCCTCTGTTTGAGAGGGGTAAAAAGGTGCTCTTCCGGGCGCCCTACCAGAGCGAGGGTGATTGTTTCATTAGGGGAAATCCTTGCACGGATCTCTTGCAGGTAGCTGAGCAGAGAAACCAGCGGAACCATCCAGCCCTCAAGGAGGATGGTGATTCCCTGCGCTACCGCTCTTTTCTGGAGCGTTTCTAAGAGCTGGCGATCTTTTGCATAGCCGATTTGGAACGGCTGAATAGTCTCAGGAGAAAATCCGATGGCAGCAAGCTCTGTTGCCAGCGTTGTTTCTGGATCTGGGAGTTGAGCGTAGATGTCAATGCCCACCAGTACGGTTTGTGGAATGAGAGTCATCTGCCCCTGCTGTGGTGTTCCCAGCGGGAGTGTGGTTGTAGAAAGGGAGCTGCCTTGAGTTATTATTCTCTGTGCGGGTGATGCTTTTGACTGCGGTTCCCCCTTCGCCTGCGTGGTTACCACTGGTTGACCCATGCGCTGAAGCAGGGTTTTACATTGAGGGCTATCCAGAGGGGTGTGCTTTTTGCGCTGGGAACCCATCCAGAGACCAAAGGAAAGAAAGAGTCCTCGAGTACTAACTCCATAGATCAACAGACACATAACCAGAAAAGGCCACCAGGAGGTGAGATCTGCGGTTGCAAGCGCGTAGATCCCCTCTTTTAAGATGATCCTGCTCCCAGCTATTGCGGAAAGGTCTGGAAAACTTGCATCACCTAAGAGCCATGTCCATGGAAGAGCGAGAGTTTTTACCAGTTGATACACTGCCGTATCAGTGAACTGGATAGTGGATTGCCACCCAAAGGCGAGATCACTGGTGGTGATTTTCAACAGAGTCACCGCCAATAAGGCGAGGTTAAAGGCAAGGCCAAAGGCTTGAAAGAGGGAGAAGATCGGCCAGTAGAACAGAGCGCCGTAGCGGCTGTGTTGGATTTTGACGATTCCAAATGCATGCGCCATGCTACTACGCTTGCTTGCGTGCAGATCTTTGTGCCATCGACGTTGAAGCCACTGGAGCCCGCTATGGAAACCACGTTCAAAAAACAGGGTATAAAATGTTGGAATTCGAAGCGCTGGGAGCAGTTTTTGGGTCAGCCCCGAGCATAGCAGAAGTGCTATAAGTAAAAGTTGTGGCGCAATAAAAAGAAGCAGAAACTGGAAAACGTTGACCGGCGTTTTGCCTGTATAGGAGAAAAAGGCGAGGCCAGTTACTGTTCCAAGGATCACCCCTGTAACGATTATGGCAAAGGAGATAATCCGGAGCATATCGGCAAAAATCTCTCCAGGACTGCGCGCGTGGCTGCTGAATTCCTGTTGCTGCCGCTTGGCCAACCAGTTGCGGAGCTGCGCTTCTGGCCTCTTGTCTCGGGTGTCGTTACCGGAAAGAGCAATCTCCCGATCCCGCGCATGAAGTGCCGCCGGGGATCTCCCTTCGTCCTGGTGGAAAAAATATTCCAAGTCTATAATATCTTGCAAACTAAATGACTTTTTCATGCAATCCTTTTTCATGCAATCCAATATATCAAATAGATATATGAATATCATCTTCTTAAGCGCCAGGGTTTCACCCATTGTTCCGGGAATAGTATATTTATCTTTGACTACCGTCCAACATTCGCAAACCTCTCTACATGGCTAGAAGCGCACGCGGTGTAGCTCTGGGCCACCTTCACCACCTTACCCCACGGGGAAACTGCCGGCAGAAGATGTTTTTCTGTGACGACGGTTATCGTGCCTACCTCTGTTCTTTATGTCTGATTGAGGTTTGGGTGCTGCTCCCGTGATGGGTTTTTCTACCGCTTCGTTGGGAGCAGAAAAGAGATAGATGAAAAAAGGGTTTTTATACCGCTTGTTTGGGGTTGGAGCTGTTCCTAAGCAACTGCTTCAACTCCTGCAGCAAGAGGGCATTATCGTTATTGACGCAGGTATGCGCGGGCGATTCATAGCAAAGCATGTTAATGGCCCGAGAAGGCGATATCGTCATCGCTCAGAGGGTTTTTCCGGTTGCCTTGCAGTAACGAAGCAGAGAGTTGTCTGCTACACGTACTGGAAGCGTCAAATCAACATCTGTGTCAAAGACCCAAAGATTCCTGAGCTATACGTCGATGTTCCCAAGGAGAAAACGCTGTCTATTTCCTTTGAGTCCTCCAGCTTTCGAGAAGGGTGGGACGGTGTGGTAGAGTTCAGCTTCCACACAGAAAAGGCTCTATTATTCCGTGATGCGTTGCTATCGATTGGCGCCCATCAAGGCGCTGCACCGGGCACTGCACCGGACCACCACTCCGCTGCGCGCCGTAACCACCGGTGAGCTTGGGTGTTGAGACTGTAGAAAAACCCCAGAGGTTGCAAAATAACCGGCTTTATAAGGCCGCAAAATCATTCTACGCACCAAGATTGTCGAGCTGAGGGCAAATTTTGAAGCCGATTTTTTAATGACATTTTAGCGTAGGGTTTTCCTGCCGCCTCGTTACCCAAGGAGGAGGAACAAATGAAGATGAAGCCACTTATTTTTGGATCAACGGGTAGCATAGACAACGGATAGAAAACTCCATTTTGTCTGGCGATCAATAGTTTATAGATGATATTAAGAACCAACTTAAGCGTGGTTTCTTTGGACGAAAAACTATGGCGCGTGACGCTTGAGGTTCCCAGCCGGACGCCGCAATACGACGTTCTTAATCACCGGGTAAGTATTGAGATCAGCGTTCCAGGCGACGAGTTGGTTGTGTCGCGTGAACCGACCAAGCATGATGACTTTAATGATGTGTATATAACCATAGGCGACGCATTCGACGCGGCTGAGCGCCAGCTACAGAGCTATGCCGGACGCCTTAAAGATTCACGAAAGCCCATCGATGAGCCACCGCATGCCATCATCAACAAGATCTTTACCGATGAGGGGTATGGCTTTTTATTGACACCAGACGAGCGTGAAATTTATTTCCACAAAAACAGTGTATCTCATCCTGGCTTTAACAAACTCAATGAGGGGGATACCGTTCGCTTTGTTGAATCACGCGGAGACAAAGGACCGCAAGCCAGTCTGGTTAAGGTAACGGGGCGCTGATTGGGAAGAAAACAGGTACGCACCTAATTGCCAGAATCTGGTTCTGCCAGTCCCCCCCCAGAGCTGGTGAGAATGTTTGCTGCTAGCTTGCGGTGGGTTAAGCGAAGATTAGCTCACTTTGCTTTTTTAGCAGCTTAATTTCGCCCAGCGCCAGCCACGAACTGAATTGATAAGATAGATCTGGTCTGCATCACGCAGTTGCCCCACCGTAATCACTTGCTCCTCAATCACACCCTGCTCCAGCAGTATCTGACGCAAGATTCCAGCCAGTAATCCGCTATGGCATGGTGGTGTCACCCACTTCCCATTCTGATAAATGACAATATTAGCTATGGTGGTTTCGGTGATCTCATCGCGCTGATTAAACAGCACCACATCATCAACCTGCGCACCGTACTCATGCCGTGCTGCTTCAAGCATATGGGTAAAGCGCTGGCGTTCCTCGGTTTTATGCCGGAAGAACTCGTCAGCGCTGTCTATCGGCTCTCGCGCTAAAACCAAGTGAAGCGCACGAAGCTGACCAAGGTAGGGCTGCGGGATAAACTCAAGACTCAACTGTCCAGTTGCTGCCAACAGGCACCGGACGCGCCAGCGTTGTAGCGGCTGGGCGGCAGCGGCGTTAATGAGTCGTTGGCGCACTGAATTGATCTGCAGCGGATAACCGAACCGTTGCGCCGACAGGTTTAGGCGCTGCAAATGTTGCTCTAAGAAGCGAAAGCCGGTGGCAGGCTCCCACAGCAAGGTCTCAAGTAGTCGTGGCTGATCTTTCTTGCTTGTCAACACTTTAGCTTTGGTCATCGTTTCGCAATACTCCTGCTGCGCATCTGAATCCCAGATAATTCCACCGCCAACGGGATACTCCGCACAGCACTGTTGCCGATCTATCAATGCCGTGCGGATAGCTACGCTAAATTGCGCGCGGCCATCTGGAGCAATAAAGCCAATTGAACCGGTATAGATTTGGCGTGGCGACGATTCTAGCTCGGCAATAATTTCCATTGACCGCACTTTTGGCGCACCAGTTATTGAAGCACAGGGGAAAAGAGCGGTAAATAACTCAACAATTGAACAGCGACTGCGGGCTTGCACTCGGGTTGTCATTTGCCACAGCGTTGGATAGCCCTCAACTTGAAACAACTGATCGACATGAACGGAGCCTATCTCGGCGATACGCCCAAGATCATTGCGCAGCATATCCACAATCATTAAATTTTCAGCCCGATTTTTTGGGCAATGGGCTAATTCATCGCGGAAGCGCAAATCTGCTATGCGGTCAGCGCCGCGCGGTGCTGTGCCCTTCATCGGTCGCGTGGTAATCAAATCCTCTTTACGGGAAAAAAACAGTTCTGGTGAAGCTGAACAGATTGCAAAACGCCCAAGATCGATAAAAGCTCCATATTTACCTTGCTGCGCATGTTGCATCGCCAAAAAGAATGCCCACGCATCGACATCGGCATCAAGAGTGGCGTCGAGAGGATAGGTATAATTGACTTGATAGGTATAGCCCTGGGAGATGTACTGTTTAATCGCCGCAATCGCCTTAAGATAATTGTTTTTATCGTAGCGTGGATGCCAGCTAAACGGCGCTGAAGTTGGCTTAGCTAACGGTAAATCAACAACAGTCGCGGTTGCATACATCCCAAACCACAGCAACGGCAACTCACCGCCAACACGGGTCACCAGCCGAGAATCAAAGGCCGCTGAAGCCTGGTAGCCAACATACCCCACAGCGTATAAGCCATGGTTACTCGCCACAACTTCAACGTGGCGTAACGCTTCAACCACCTCTTTTACCGTTGTCGCAACAACAATCTCCACGGGCGTTTTAAACATTAACCATTGGCCACATTCAGCATCATGAATGACAAGAACGGGATCGCTATCAATCATTTATCTTTCACCTTGACGGATTAAAATAAAAATGGTCTCAATTACATCTGCGAAACTTACCGCACCTAAGGCGATAGTGCTATCACTCAGTTGCCCAGAATAGGGCCAAGCCATTTACAAGATTCGATGGTAGACCACTCCAGCGTGTCGGTAAAGCTTACATAGGCATAGTGTTTTGCTTTTCTTTTCGTAAGCATCTGAGCTGATTGAAAATATATTGTTGGCACGCGGTTTGCAAGTTTTAATCAAGCAGCGATTGATAACGCTGTTGGATTCCATTTCTTGGTCTTTTGGGGGGCGGCATGAAAAAAATTATAGCAAGTGCAGTCATGTTGTTTTTGGGCGTGACCTGTAGCGCTGCTTGGGCAATTCCTATGGCAACAGTGGGTGGAATTGATACGCTGTTGGAAGCCACAAATCTTAAAAACTCAGGGGACAGTACGGTGCTCAGCTGGGTAGAGGATACTGTTGGACCTGGTATTTCTTACAGCGCTACAGCAGGAAAGATTGAAGGCAATGCAAGCTGGGTTGAGGTTGATGATAACCCAGGAGTATATGCCATGCCTCTGGCGGAGGATTTCGCTTATTTTCTTGTTAAAACGGGGAAAAATGAAGGAAGTCCCTACAGTTATTTCCTCTTTGAAAATGGAGCAGGACCCTCTTGGGCTGTTGTAGATCTCAACGCACAAGGGATAAAGAATATTGGTAAGATCAGCCATATTAGCCAGTTCGCGCAATTTGATAACGGTACCACGCCAGTTCCAGAACCATCAACAATGCTCCTCCTTGGTGGTGGCCTCTTAGTTCTTTGCTGGTATGGGCAGAAACGCAAGAGCGCATAATAGCTGTAAAGAATACCGATACTACGAAGCGGAGCCAGAAATGGCTCCGCTTTTTTATTGTGCGCTCGGCAGGGCGCGTGGTGCGTAAGCACCATCCATTTGGCTGTGGTGGCCAGGTGGTGACTAGGAGGTGAAGGTCCCTGTGTGGCTGTTTGTCGTGCACCGCCGCATTCTCTCACAGGGGCTTGCATAAATGAAAACCTAACTTCAGATGGTGGGTTTACGCGCAAGGGCAGGGTTAGGTTCACAGAATTCAAAGCCACAGCATAACCTCCAGACTAGCACAGAGGGTTAATTGATCGGAGGTGGATGGCATGGTACCCGCAGTGGTGTCGAACCGACGCTCCTACCCATCTTTTGCGCCTTGGTGGCGCTGGTTCTCGAATTGTGAGTTTACAATGTATGTGAAATACGCTATCGGTGTAACCAATTTTAAAAGCACTAGTGGTGCAGGTGGTTGTGTGAAGATCTTGTGCAAAAATTAGCGTCCTCAAAATAACATGTTTATGTAAGGAAAAGACCGATGCGGAGCAAATTAACACAGCAACAGATTAGCCATGCCATTGCGTTTCACGGGCATGAATGTCTTGGCCTTTGGATTGGCTTGCGTGCCGCGGAGCTGTGTCTGGAGCAATTGGGCCACAATGACCAGGAGCCTCTTACTGTCGTGACGGAAACAGATATGTGCGGGGTGGATGCCATTCAGGTCCTGACCGGGTGTACTTTTGGCAAAGGAAACCTTATTCACAGAGATTATGGGAAAAATGCATTTTCCTTTTATCGCCAGCGCGATGGAAAAGGTCTGCGGGCTGTTTTACGCCCGCAGGCCACAGGTGCCGCCGGGGAGCAAATGCGCATGCTTACCCAAAAGATTGTTGCGGGTCAGGCAACGGATGCAGAAAAACAACAAGCCGCTGAATTGAAGGAAAAGACCAAAGCGCATCTGCTTAATCTATCCATTGCAGAGTTGTTTGAAGTAACCGCAGCATCCCACCCGCCCCGTGCGGCGAAAATCCTCGACAGTCTGACCTGCGCCGCGTGCGGTGAATCAACTATGGAATCCCGCGCTCGGCTTTTCAGTGGTGGTGTATACTGCATCCCATGCTTTAAAAAAGTTGATCAGAAGCTTTGACGGTGGGGAGTGTGCGCCGCGCTGGGGATTCTAACACCCATCTTTAAGCATACGCAGCGCCACAGAGAAAAAAACATAGAGGAAGCAACAAATTCACGGAGTAATAGCAGCACGGATGATAAAGACCAGGTCCATCTTTTTGCGTGTATCCATATTCTTGCTGATTTCGACCGCTATTAACATATCTACGCCGGTGGCAGCCCAAGAGGTAGAGATCCGCATCGCTGACAGCAAGGGCGATTGGGGGGCTCCCAACCCCTTTCATCACTACCCACGAGGGCCCGGCTATGTGCGGATGAGCTGGGTTTTCGACACCCTGATATGGAAAGATCAAAGTGGATATATCCCCGCTCTTGCCACGAAATGGCTGTATGACTCGGAGCGGATGGTCTTTTGTTTTCACCTGAACCCTAAAGCCAAATGGCACGATAATACCCCTCTTACTGCCGCTGACGTAGTTTTTACCCTCGCTTATTTTAAAAAGCATCCGTACCACTGGATCTCCACCGCTCCTATTAAAACTGCGAAGGTCCTGAATCCCTACAGCGTCGAAATCCATTTATCCACGCCCTATGCCTCTTTTCTCTCGGATATCGGTGGTTCCATGCCGATACTGCCCAGACATATATGGGAAAAGGTGAAAGAGCCGCACTCTTTCAGTGCTCCCGAAGCCTTTATTGGCAGCGGTCCCTATCGCTTTGTTGATTTCAACAAGGCGCAGGGAAGTTATCTTTTTAAAGCTTTTGCTGACTATTACCAGGGCAGACCGAAAGCAGACCGGCTCATTTACTTTCGCTCAGGGCGGCCACTGGTCTCGCTCTCCACCCGCCAGGCCGATTTATGCTCTATTGATGCCGACATGGCGCAATCCCTTAAAGATAAGGGCTTTGTTGTGATTCAGAACGAACGGGGTGTGAATCGAAAGCTGATGATTAACCATAGAAAAGCCCCATTCAACCAAAAGAATTTCCGCCACGCCCTGGCTCTTGCCATTGACCGTCAGGAAATTATCGCTAAATCCCAGCGCGGCTTCGGAACGCCGGCCTCGTACGGTCTTCTCTCTATAGATCATCCTATGTATAATCCCGATACCCCTGTGTATCACTTCAATCTCAGTGAAGCGCGCCGTCTTCTTGAAACCCTCGGCTATCAGCGCGGTGCTGACGGCTTTTATCACAGAGAGGGGCAGCCTCTGGAAGTCCAACTTTTATCGTCTGGTTTCAGCGCGACGGGGCAAGGCGCGCCCGACAGGGACGCCCAAGTGATCAAGAAACAGCTCGAAAACTTAGGCATTCGGATAGAGCTCGTTGCGCTGGAGCAGACAACTGCCGACAGTAAAATCCAGAATTGGGCATTTGATTTAGCCGTTTCAGGGCATGGCGGACTTTGTGGCGATGCAAAAATTCTCAATGAAATGATTGCGTCCAGCTATGGCGCAGGCTCGGTCAACAGTGCGCGGTATGATGAAAATCCGGAATTGAACCAGTTGCTGGAGATGCAGATGCGGGAGATGGATAAAAATGCCCGAACGAAAATTGTTTATAGAATTCAGGAGCTCTACGCCAAAGAGTTACCGGCTATCTCCTTGTATTATCCCCTCTCCCTGTCTGCATACAATCCGCACAAGGGGATTGACTGGTTTTATACAAAGGGGGGGATCGGGAAGGGGATCCCTATTGCGCAGAACAAAATGTCCCTGATCAGACCCTAGTC
The DNA here is from genome assembly GCA_034007015.1 of Desulfuromonadaceae bacterium. Lineage (GTDB taxonomy): Bacteria > Desulfobacterota > Desulfuromonadia > Desulfuromonadales > Desulfuromonadaceae > JAIVHC01. The sequence continues at coordinate 3,064 of JAVERS010000042.1, read as the reverse complement.
AGATAATATGCCTGCAACTCCAAGAAAACATATTATTTCAGCCTATCTCTTAGCGGGGCTGATTTTGATTGTTGCCAGTTACAGCCTGCCACTATGGCTGCCGGGTGACTTTGTTACTGCCGCGTATTCTGGCTCCGAAATAACTCTAACTGCGGCGCAGGCGCAGAAGGTGCGCGCATTCTATGCGCATGATCAGAGTTTGGGCAGCTATATGGCGGATATGTTTACCCTCAAATGGGGCTACTCCTATATTTTTCAGGTCCCCATCTCTGAGCTTATTCTTGAAGCGCTCCCGTGGACGCTTGTGCTCATGGGGAGCGCTCATGTGCTTGCCACCGTTATCGGTTTTATTGCGGGGGTGGAGATGGCGTGGCGCCGAGGCAGTCTGGTTGAAAAGTTTGGAGTTGGAGGTGCAACCGTGATGGCGGGAATACCAGAGCTTGGCGTTGGGGTGATATTATTACTTGTTTTTTCTCTCCACCTGGGCTGGTTTCCCGCGGCAGGGGGTAAAACCGTTTATGCTGATTATGCCGGATGTGCCCAGCTTCTCGACTTAGGTCGCCACCTGGCCTTGCCACTCACCACCCTTTTTCTGGCTTATCTCCCCGCCAATTTCTTCCTCACGCGTGGAAGCATGGTTCTTATCCTCGGGCAGCAGTTTCTCGAAACTGCCAGAGTCAAAGGGTTGCCCCCGGTACGCATTCGCTATGCGCACGCTGCACGCAATGCTCTGCTTCCTCTGGCTACCCATTTTGGGATGCGCTTCGCTTTTATGGTCACCGGTGCCGTTGTGGTGGAAACCATTTTTGCCTATCCGGGGTTGGGCGCCCTTCTGTTTAACGCCATCACGCTGCGGGATTTGCCATTAATCCAGGCCATTGTTCTTTTTTCCTCTCTGGCTGTTTTGGCTGTTAATTTGTGCCTCGAATTTGTCTATGCTTTCCTTGATCCGCGGGTCAGATATGTCTCCTGATGTCTGGAAAAAACTCACTTCGGATCCTTTGTTTATCCTTGGCACTGCTCTTTTCGCTATTATGGCTTTTCTCCTCGTGGGCGGATCCTGGCTTGGTGTACACGACCCGCACGATATGAGCTTTGCCCCTCTTAGCTCTCCGTCGCTACAACATTGGCTGGGAGTTAACGATGGTGGAATGGATATTTTTGCCGAACTACTCGCAGGGATCAAAAACACGCTGGTGTTTAGCCTTCTGGTCGGGTTTGCCTCCCTTTTGCTTGGAGTGGTTATCGGTATGCTTTGCGCGTGGGTCGGGGGCTTGACCGATCAACTTCTGATGCGTTTTTCCGATATTTTGCTGGCTATCCCCTCTGTCATGATCCTGATTCTGGTCGCGGCTTTTTTTCGTGTGTCAGCGCCGGTTTTAGGGCTGATCTTGGCCGCAATGACCTGGCCGACCACGGCTAAGATAGTCCGTGCGCAGGCGTTGGTTATCAGGAAAAGTCTTCACATCCAGGCCGCCAGGCACATGGGGGCGTCTGGGTTCTACATTATCAGGCGCCACATGCTTCCCGAACTATTCCCTGTATATCTTGTCGGTTTCGCAGCAAAACTTCGCATGGCCATCTCCATGGAAACAACCCTGAGTTTTCTCGGCTTATTCGATCCAGCGCGAAAATCTCTTGGGATGATGATTAATTACGCGCTTAAGTATTATTATCTGGATATCTGGTGGAATTGGTTTCTTCCACCTGTTCTTTGTTTAACCATGTTGATTATGGCGACCACCTTGATCACCTTGAGTATGGAAAGGGTGTTTGATCCAAGATTGGGAGGATTTGTTGAAGCTGGTAGTAGATAGGTTGAGTGTAACCTACGCGCTGAACAGGCATAAGCTTCTTGCTCTTGATGGGGTTGGATTAACTTTGGCGCCGCGACAGATTACGGCGGTGGTAGGAGAGTCAGGCTCAGGGAAGACAACACTTGCCAAAGCCATTGTGGGGGCGCTCCCATCTTATGCCCAAACAACAGGCCGTATAAAGCTGGATGAGCTGGAAATTACGGGTGCCAGCGAAGCAACGTTGGCTGAAGTCCGCTGGGCGAGGGTTGCGATGCTGTCTCAAAATGGTGCTGCTAGCTTAAATCCCGTTTATCGAATAATCGACCAGCTTGCCGAGCCGCTCATTCATCATAAGAAGATGAAGAAAACATCCGCTAGAGAGGTAGCGGAAAAGGCGCTGATGCAAATGGGGCTCGACCCCAGCTTGGGGTATCGATTCCCCCACGAACTCAGCGGTGGCGAGATCCAGCGTGTGCTGCTGGCCATGGCTTTTATTTTGGACCCCGAGGTGGTGGTTCTGGATGAGCCCACCGCCGCGCTTGACAGTGTCACTAAAGTTTTTGTGAGCCGGGCCATTCTCGCGGCGCGCGCCAGCGGCAAGGCGATTCTGCTGATCACCCATGATCTGGAGTTGGCGCAGAGAGTTGCTGATGCGGTGGTTGTCCTTTATCTCGGGCAGGTGATGGAGGTTCTGCCGGCACAGGATCTTTTTCGCCAGCCGCGCCACCCTTACACTTTAGCCTTCAGGCGCTCCTTCCCCAGCATGGAGACCCACCGCGACCTAGGAGGGATTCGAGGAGACGCGTTCTTGCGTATTCTGCATAATCATCCACAGGATGAGTCCTGCGCGCATACACACACCCATGTTGTTGGCACAGCAACACTCCCTGAAAACGGCCATTCCCCCGCTAGCGGCTGTCTCTTTCGCCCCCGCTGCACCCAGGCAGTGCCAGAGTGCAGGGTGGAATCTGTCTCTTTGGTAAAAGGAGCAAAGCATCAGGTGCGGTGTCTGCGGGGGGGGATTGCCACAGCGCTGCGAATCGAAGGGGTGAGTAAACGTTACGGCGCTGTCACGGCTCTGGCTCCGCTCACTCTTTCTTTACGCTGCGGTGAGATTCTCTGTCTGGTTGGAGAGAGTGGCTCAGGGAAATCGACCTTGGCCCTGATTGCCGCGGGGTTGTTAAAGCCCGACCAGGGTCGCCGGATATTTGAAGGGCGGGATATGGATCAGCACCACGCCGCCGCTTATCTTTCTCTGGCAGAGGGGA
>JAVERS010000010.1:0-68821 GCA_034007015.1 Desulfuromonadaceae bacterium | reverse complement strand
AATGATCCGCGCTTTTCTCCTCCGCACCATCGCAACCTGGAACTCACGTCCGTGATTAGCCACAACCGCAGCCTCTTCGGCAGGGTTGAAACGGGATGATCGGAATAGAATGGGGACGGGGACGGGGATGTTGATTTAACGCTATGCGTCTGGAATGCGCCATTTTTTGCTCGCAATCGGAGGCGCATTGGATGTGAAGGGGTGACGGAGTCGGTGCAGGGCAAAGAGACCAACGCATAAAATAAGCGCATCCCGCAATCTGAGCATTGCAAGAATTGCAGCGGCGCCAGCCATGGGAAGTCCCAATGCGGTAAAAGCCCAGAACACGGCAGCCTCCAGCGTGCCAATCCCCCCCGGCAGGGGCAGTAGAAAAGCAAGGCGCATCCCCACCAGCAACAATACTAGCGCGGTAAAGTCAGTCTCGATTGCAAAAAACCGGAGCAGCAACCAGGTCTCGAAAATCATTCCGCCCCACCCCAACAGCGCCAGTAACAGGGCCACAGCCAAGGAACGTTTTTCTGCGCGGATTAACATTCGCATACGGGTCCCGAGTTCATCCCAGCCTCCCTCAACCCAGCCAAGAAGGGGACTATGCTGCCAGCGCAGTCCCAGTTTTTTTATCCAGACCAACAACTGCCCCTGATGTGAAACGATAAACCATCCACTACACGAAAGACCGAAGAGGATCAGAGCTACGCTAAAGGCCAGAGACGACCAGTCCGCCAACACCAGCGCCGGGGTCAACATCAACACAATCAAACCCAAGAGCAGAAACGCAAAATTTACCCACAGTTCATAAAACCGGTCCAGCACCACGCCCAACATCGCCGCGGCTCCAGAGGCGGAAAACCTTTTCCAGAGCCAATACACCTGGAATGGCTCCCCGCCGAACTGAGGACCAGGGGTAATAAAGCTAATCAACTGCCCAGCCTGACGCAAGAGAAACACAGAGCGAAAGTCGATCTGCAATCCTGCTGCTGTCAACAGGCAGCGCCAGCGCTGTGCATAGACAACAAGAATGGCCAGGTTTAGCCCTGCCCACACCATCCATTGCGGCAGGGACACCTGTGACAGTGATGTCTGAATTGTTGCTAAAGGGAGGCGTGTCAGAGTCCAGACAACTAGCCCCGCCCCGAACAGCCAGGTAAGCACCTGAAGCACTCTATATCTATGCATCAGGCACCATCATAGCGTGCGACCCACCCTTCATCCTGTGGGTACATGCTGAAACGTCCTGCGCCCAATATCAGCACCCAAATTGTGGCAAGCAGGATAACGTAATCAATTGGCCCCAGCAGAAATATCGTGTAATGCCATTCCAGGAGTAAAACCAACAGCAGGGCAAATATACGCCCCAGCACCCCCGCCAGAATCAGCATGCCACACCCCACCATGGCGTACAGAAGCAACGGAGCAGCATGAATCAGGGTAGAGATATTTTCTGCATAACCTAGTACCACCGCGAGCACTGCTCCGGCAAGGATCAGACGGAGCAAAGGCTGAGTAGCGTAATTGATGATATTTTCTCCAAATTCAAGAGTACTCTGATTTATATACGATTTTTTCGTTATCACCCCACTTACAGCGAGCCAGTCAAGGAAAAATCCCGCCAGAACGGGCAGCATAAAAGCAAATCCTGCAACCTGGGTAGCCGGCGGCTCAAATACTGGGAACAGCACTACGGCAATAAATCCCATCTGGAATCCCGCAATAGTGCGGCGCGAACGCTTCGGCTGGAGCGGAATAACCGCCAACCCAGTTTTCTGCCGATAGCTTACTCCCCATTGGAACAGATAATATGCGCAACTGACCAGAAGATAGGACCAGTGGATCTTCCCGTACCAGACTGCTAACAGCGGCACGACAGCCAACCCCAGCGCGTCAAATACAGTATCCAGCTCCATCCCCATGCGGCTTACGTGCCCAGTCCGGCGTGCGGTATAACCATCGAGGCGGTCAACCATGGCGGATACTGTATATAACCCCGCCGGAACAAGGACGAGAAATCCCGGCGGAACAGACTGGAATAGAAACCCACCAACACACGCGATCAGCCAGCCGCGCAGAATAGTCAGGCGATTGGCCAGACCCAGGTGGGCATAGGGCTCGGTGGCAGAGCCATTGTAATTAAGCGGCGCATGGCGCATGGCCTCGTACAAGACTAAGGTCCAGAGGACACTGGCCTGCAACATCCACTGCAACGCCGCACTCCAGTACCAGGCCCTCCCCAAGCACAGCGCCACAACAACCAACACCGCCCAGCCATAATTTCCAATGCGGCGCAACTCCCGCAGGGTGGTAGGCAACACAAACACCTGCTCAGGACAGGGAGGTGTGTACGAGTGTGTTCGATTCATATAGATTCCATCGGAAAGCAACGTGAACAACCCTGTTGGAAATTGGAGGCAGCAGCTTACCACCTTTTATACCACTATTTAATCAGGCATGTATAATTCTGGCATTACTTGCTGTTTCATTTAAGATCAGGTTCAAAGGTCGGACTGCTGGGACTCGGCTATGCAGCTGCCGCGCGACAATCACGCCTCCCGGCATGAATCCCCACTCCGAGCGCGGGGATGAGGGTTGGGTACAAACAGAATGAATTAGTTGAAAGGATCAAGATTGCAGAAATGAGCGCCACACTTACACCCTCTGCAGTTAAACCGGCCCTGTCAGCAGAGGAACCGGAAAAACCCCTAGTTATCCTGGTGCACGGCTTTTTTCGTACCCGCCACGATATGGCATTTTTGCACCGCGAGTTGGAACTTTTGGGCTACGCAGTGATGCGGGTGGAACTTCCCATTACCCGAGGCACTATCGCTGACGGAGTCTGTGCGCTGCAACAACAACTGGAGCAGAAGCAACTCCAAGGCAAGCAGCTTGCATTTGTGGCGCACAGTATGGGGGGACTTGTAGTGCGCGCATTTGTGGCACATATACACACAACAACTTCACCTACACACGCTTCTGTCCGGTTCAATATCAGTCACTGTGTGTTTATTGGCACTCCGCACCGGGGCACGCCTCTTGCTAACTTGGCGCTCCATGTGCCCGGGGTGGCGCGTTTCTTCAAGGCGCTACCATGTTTGCGCGCCCAACCCGAGGGCAAGTGGGCTGCACCCCTGCTACGCCCCGCTGAGGGGCAAGGGGTGGATACTGCCATCAATATCGGGATCATCGTTGCAAGCTGTGCCTCGTTCCTCCCAGGCAGACTCCTTATAGCGGAGGACAATGATGGTCTGGTACCGCAAACTTCCGCCATTACACCCGACGCAGATGCTGTTATACTCCTGCCATTCAGTCATATTGCTATCCACAAACGAAACGCAACTTCCACTGCAATAGCGCGATTTTTGACTTGCGGGCAATTTGACCGGGATGCTGAGCACATTCAGCACTCCGCTACATAGTTTTCATTCCAGCTGGAGCAGGCTCTATCCATGGACAGCTATACTCGGAACTTTGAAAGCAGAAAAACCCTACGCACCTCCCCCATAAAAAGAGGGAACAGAATAACGGCGCTACGTGCAGCAATCCTTATGTGTATATGTATAGGTTCTGTGCTCATCCTCACCGCAACAGGAGTCGTGGAGAAGGCGTTTGGCGCGCCAATCTCGAGCGCAGGGGGCGCACTTGCTTCACATTCTGATGTGATCACCCTGATTGCCTATGTGACTTTGGCGCTAGGATTTTCTTTTCTGTGTTCTGTGGCAGAAGCGGTACTTCTAAGTCTGACCCCATCCTTTATTGAGGAGCGTAAAAGTAAACATCCCAAGCAGGCTGCCCTGCTGAAACGTCTGAAACAAGACAAGATCGATCAGTCTCTAGCCGCTATCCTTACCCTCAACACTATCGCCCATACTGTTGGGGCAATCGGTGCGGGAGCCAAAGCATCGGAGATCTTCGGGAGTGCATGGTTCGGACTCTTTTCCACCCTGCTGACCCTGGCAATTTTGTTTTTATCCGAGATTGTACCTAAAACCATTGGCGCTCTGTACTGGAATAGACTGGCGTGGCCCACAGCCATGTTCATCCTCCTTCTGATCCGGACCCTGTACCCGTTGGTATGGATCTCTGAGCGGCTGACGCGCTTGATCTCAGATGGAAAACAGTTACATGTCTTCAGTCGAGATGAATTCCTCGCCATGACCAAGGTGGGAGAACGCAGTGGGCAGATCAACGACAAAGAGAGCCGCATCATCCGCAGTCTGTTCCGTTTCGAACGCTTTCGCGTGGTGGATATCATGACTCCGCGTACGGTAATGATGATGGTAAACGCCAACGTGAGCGTGGGGGAGATATTTGACTTCGTCATCCAACAACCATTTTCACGCATGCCTGTGTACATGGTGGATAGCGATGACATCAGCAGTTTTGTGTTAAAAACTGATATTATGCTAGAAAAGGCACAGGGGCGCGACCACACGCAGATCCACACCTTAGCCCGCGAGATGCTTACGGTGCCGGAGAGTGTATCGCTCTCAATGTTGCTGGATTATTTACTCAAAGAGCGCCATCATATTGCGTTGGTGGTGGATGAATACGGCGGCACCGAAGGACTGGTAACCCTAGAGGATCTCGTGGAGACGCTGATCGGCATCGAAATTGTAGATGAGAGCGATACAAACTTGGATATGCGCGCAGTCGCGCGCCAACTGTGGCAGGAGCGCGCCAAAAAACTCGGCATTGACGCTGAGCTCGTGGCGCAGGAACGCCATAAGTAAGACCACACGCAATCCATGTCTACATAAAACCAAGGTAACTATTCAGTTGGGGCTTATGGCACCCATTCCAAGGGACACTTTGCGCCATGGGTACCACAATCCCCTATCGGTAGTGGTGAATAGTTACAAACCAATAAGCATCCGTACTCCCATAATAAGGAGGAAAATTGCAAACAGCTTTTTCAGGCGTGCCACAGGCAGGGCGTGAGCCATCTTTACCCCAACAGGAGCAGTGACCACACTTGCCAGAGCGATCCCGGCCAAAGCTGGTAGATGCACAAACCCCACACTCCCTCCCGGCAACCCCTGAACGCCAAAACCATTGAGCACATATCCAAGAGTACCCGCTACCGCAATGGGGAATCCAATTGCCGCTGAAGTGCCAACCGCACTGTGCATCGATTGATTGGAACGCACCAAAAACGGCACCGACAGGCTTCCACCTCCAATCCCCACCAGACTCGAAACACCTCCAATCAAGGTCCCCATCCCTAAAGTTGCAACGGTTCCGGGCAGGGTATGTTTCGGCTGGGGGCGCACATTAAAAAACATGCGCCCCGCAACGTAAAAGATAAACAGCATAAACAGCAGACTCAGGAATTTACTACTAAGTTGCGCTGCCACCCACGACCCGAGCAGAGTCCCGCACAAAATCCCCGGCGTTATGCTGCGCACCACCGGCCACAGCACGGCACCGCGCGCGTGGTGAGAGCGAAAACTGGATATAGAAGTAAACACAATGGTTGCCAGGGAGGTGCCCAGCGCCATGTGGACAACAAAGGGGGGGGGAAACTGCTGCAGGGAAAACAAAAACGCCAGCAGCGGCACAATTACTATCCCCCCTCCAACTCCGAAGAGCCCAGCCAGGATTCCGACAAAGGCCCCTATAAGTAAATACATCAACCAAAACATTATATTTGCTTCTCCCCCGCTGACACGAACAGATTCAGATATGCTATTTTCTATACGCATAAACATACAGCGATCTGCCCCCGCTTTAGAAGCTAAAAGAGAAAAAAACAAGCGCTGGCATTTTCATCCAGATAGGTTACCATTAAGGTCAATATCATGATTTTTATGCTCCAAACACCTATGCACTGCATAAATAAAGGGAAACAATACCTATGCGTACCAAAATCCGGCTCGGGATTAGCTCCTGCCTTCTCGGGCACAAGGTTCGTTTTGACGGCGGGCATAAAATGAACCGCTACCTGCACGATACTCTGGCTCCGTATGTGGAGTACGTCCCTGTATGTCCGGAAAAGGAGATCGGCCTTTCCATACCACGCCCGGCACTGCGCCAAGTGGATGCTGGGGATGGCACCGTGCGGCTGGTGTTTTCCAAAACCGGGGAAGATATAACCACACGCATGCAAGAGTGGGCGCAACGCCGGGTTTTAGAGTTAGAAGAGGAAGATCTTGACGGCTTCGTGTTTAAGGCCAACTCCCCCAGCAGTGGGATGGAGCGGGTCAGGGTGTATATGGGGGAAGGGGGAAAAGGGGAGAAAGGGATGCCACGCAAGGACGGCATAGGACTGTTTGCCGCAGCCTTCATGCAACACTTCCCTCTCTTGCCGGTGGAAGAAGAAGGACGTCTGAATGATGCCGCATTGCGAGAAAACTTCATAACCCGCATCTTCACTCTGCAGCGTTTCCGCCACATGCTTCAGAACAACCCCACCTATGGCGACATTGTCGAGTTTCACACCCGGCACAAACTCCTGCTCATGGCGCACAGCGTGGAGAGTTACCGCGAAATAGGGCGCCTGGTGGCACAGGGAAAAGAATTGAGCTTCGCTGATTTTCTGCACGCATACCGCACTCAGCTTCTGAAGGGGCTAAGCCGCAAAGCAACTTTGAGTAAGCACACAAACGTATTGCACCACATTCTAGGATATTTCAAACATGACTTAAACGCAGATGAAAAACAGGAAGTGGTAGAACTCATCGACAGTTACTGCCTGGGGTTGGTGCCCCTCATTGTCCCTGTTACGCTGCTGAACCACTTTGTGCGTAAATTCAAGCAGGCATACCTGCAAGAACAGGTGTATTTGAATCCCCACCCGAAGGAACTCAAACTGCTCAATCACGTATAAGATACGCGCCCAGAATTTGCACCTCAGCGTATTTAAGATAGAGTCTTGTATACTATATGGGTATAGCATGTTGTCAGCAATTAGCTATCTTCAAACACAGACACACAGGAGAATGGAATGAATCCGCGAAAAATAACGGAAAAGGTCCACTGGATGGGAAGCATAGACTGGAATTCGCGTCTCTTTGACGAACTTATCCCCCTGCCGGACGGAACCAGCTACAATGCCTTTTTACTTGAAGGGAGCGAGAAAACTGCCCTTATCGATACAGTTGAAGCGCCGTTTTTCTCTGAACTAGAGCATCAGCTCAAAGATGTTACCAAACTCGACTATCTTATCTCCCTGCATGCCGAGCAGGATCACTCAGGCAGCATCCCCGCAGTACTGGCCAAGTACCCCGAGGCGAAACTTATCACCACCCCCAAGGCAAAAGGGATGTTACTTGACCTTCTCGACATCGCTGAGGATCGCATAATCACGGTGGAAGATAAAGAAACCCTGAGCTTAGGGGATAAAACTCTAGAGTTTATCCATATGCCTTGGGTTCATTGGCCTGAAACCATGGTGGCGTATCTCAAAGAAGATAAAATTCTCTTCAGCTGCGACCTGTTTGGTTCCCATATCGCAACCGCAGATCTTTTTGTCACCGACGAAGCGCGCGCCTATGAGGCGGCGAAACGGTACTATGCCGAGATTATGATGCCGTTTCGACAGATAATAAAAAAACATCTGGAAAAACTTGAGCCCTACGCCATTGACATGATAGCCCCAAGCCATGGCCCCCTGCTTAATCGCCCCGCATTCATCCTGGATGCGTATAAAGACTGGATCGATGGTGCGATGAAAAACACTGTCGTATTGCCGTATGTTTCCATGCATCAGAGCACCCAAGCGATGGTGGATTATCTGATTTCGGCCCTGACCGATGCAGGGGTGAAGGTTGAACTCTTCAATTTAACCGTTACCGATACCGGGAAACTGGCGATAGCCCTTGTTGATGCTGGCACCATTGTGATCGGCACTCCAACCGTTCTGGCTGGGCCACACCCGGCGGCGGCATACTGCACCTTTCTTGCCAATGCACTGCGTCCACGCACAAAATATCTATCGATTATTGGCTCGTATGGCTGGGGCGGAAAAACAGTCGATATCTTGGCAGGGATGATTCCAAACCTGAAGGTAGAAATCATAGAACCAGTGCTTTCAAAAGGCTACCCGTCGCAGGAGGTCTTCGAGTCTCTGCAAACCCTGGCGCAAACGATTGCAGCCAAGCATAAAGAGCAGGGGTTTATGTAGGCAAGCAAGGGGCAAGTAACTGCACATTTCCCTGGATAAACACAAGCTGAAACCTCAAGAGACAAACTTCACCAAAAACTTAGGGGAACAACATGTTGCTTTATCGTGATTTAAAAGCAGATTACCAATTTACTGATGCAGAAGCTGAGTTGCTGCACTCACTTCAGCCACGCATGGAGCAACTGGCAGATAGATTTATTGGTGAGTTTTATGACTATATCTGGGGCTTTGGAGAGACCGCACAATTTTTACGAAACAAAGAGATAATTGCCAAACACAATTCGAAGATAAGGGAATGGTTTGTCGATTTGTTCTGCGGCAAGTATGACATGCAGTATTTCACCAATCTCTACAAGATAGGGGAAATACATGTAAAAATTGGCTTGCCAACCCATTATGTAAATTCTGCCTTCACTTTTACCCGAACCTTCATATTGCAGAACATTACGGAACCTCTCAAAAACCAGAAGCAGCATCTACAAGAAGTATACGCTATTGAAAAGATAGTAGACATGAACCTTGATGTGCTCACCAGTTCATACCGCGAGGAAGAGTTGGGGAGATTCTTATCTTTATCAAATTTTGAGAAATCTATTCTGGTTGGGCTGAAAAAATTCAATTCTTATGTAAACCTCTTCCTAGCTACCGCATTGGCACTGGTTGCGTTCTTCGCTATCAGTTTATTTGGCTATGATATCTATCTGTTGTTTTCCGGCAAAATAGAGATAGAGCAGGGGATTCTCACCATCTTAGGCAGCTTGCTGGTTTTATGGGCCGCCATCGAATTAATTCACGAAGAGATTAATCATTTGCAGGGCAAGAAGTTTGCCATTAGCACCTTTATCATGCTGGCAATGGCGGCGCTGATCAGAAAAATACTGATCTACTCCTTATCTGCGGAAAAAGCGCAGGAACTTATGACAATTGGTGGGGTAATTGTCGGGCTGGCTATCGCCTATTGGCTGGTTGGAGCAAAAGATAAAAATGGCTCCTTTTAAAAAACAACCTTCAACCGCAACTAAGCAGGCCATAAAAGGGGAAGCCTCCATATGCACTCAAGTGAGAGTCAAACCGAAGTAAAAACAATTCTCATCACCGGTGCCACTGGCTACATCGGGCGCAAACTTAAGCAGCGGCTGCTCGACAAGAGCGAGCTACGGCTGCGGCTGCTGGTACGCGACCCCACCCACATAAGTGCAGCGGCGCGGCAGGGAACCGAGATTGTCAAAGGGGATACGTTTGACCACGCAGCACTGAGGGAAGCGCTGGCAGGGGTAGATACCGCGTTCTATCTCATCCACTCCATGGGGTCTGGAGGAGACTACGCTAGCAAAGATCGCCTGAGTGCGAAAAACTTTCGCAGCGCATGTGAGGTAGCGGGGGTAAAAAAGATTGTATATCTCGGTGGACTCGGCGCGCGTGAAAACGCCAGTGAACACCTGCTCAGTCGTATCGAAACTGGGGAGATCCTCAGCGCAACTAAGGGGGACACACCCCACGTACTGTGGCTACGCGCTGGGGTTATCCTTGGTGTGGGGAGCGCCAGTTTCCGCATCATTCAAGATCTTACCCGCAAACTGCCGGTTATGATCACGCCGAAATGGGTCACAACTAAAACCCAGCCCATCGCCGTAGATGATGTCCTCAGTTATCTTGAAGCGAGCATCCACCTTGAATTGGAACAGAATATTCAGGTGGATATTGGAACTGATGCCACCGATTTTGAGGGGCTGATGCGACAAGCGGCCGCAAGTATGGGGCTGAAACGCTGGCTCCTCCCCCTCCCCTTTTTCAGTCCGCGCCTGTCCGCGTATTGGCTGGTATTTATTACCAAGGTGCCGTTTAGTATCGCCTCCGCGTTAGTTGGAGGGCTGAAATCAGAAACCATAGCCACCAACGCTAATGCAGCAAAATATTTCCCTGAAATCAGTCCCATGTCTATGGAACAGGCGTTTAATAAAGCACTACAGGAGAGCGCACTGGATTAAGACCCATATTAACAGTGCTAACAATGGAGGCACAGCTTACCTCTATCCGTGCCAGATGAAGAATACCCCTGACAGGATCAGGGCGGCAAACCCAAGACGAATTCGCCCACAGGTTTCGCCCAGAAAGAGCAGACCGATAGCCACGCCGATAAGGATGCTTATCTGGCGCACCGGCACTGCGTAACTAACTGGGGCCAGACTCAACCCAGCGCGGAAACTTAAAAACGAAGCCATGATTACCGGCCCGGAGATCGCTACCAGCCAAGGGTGATGGCGCGCCTCAGCCAGCACCCGCCCACGGTAGCACGGACGCAGCAGGTTCAGGGTCATAAATATTAGCATGAAAAACACGAGAATATAGGTGAAATCAAATGCGGGGTAGCCATTAACCCCTATCTTGTCCAGCACTGCACCGATGGAGTAGATAAACCCCGCGAGGAGCGCCGCGCGAACGGAGCGATCCTGCATACAGGTGAGGGGGTAGAGAGCATCTTGCCAGCTCAGGCGCCGCATCTGGATGCCGTATGCGCCTATCACGATCAACGCAATACCGAAAATCCCCACCACACTGAGCTGCTCCCCCAATATAAGCACTCCCCATACTGGGACGTACACCATTGAGGTCTGTGCCAAAGGATAGGTGACTGAGAGGTCGCCGACACGGTAGGCATACCCCCCCAGCCAGTGGTATAATACGAAACATACTGCCGCGGCGGCACTAACCCACATCAGTTCAAGGGTCAGGGGAAGAGCTTCAGCGCGCACCAGAACCACTAGAGTCATGAGAGTCCAAGCGTTCACAAACATCCACCAGATGAACACGGTTTTGTCTCGACTCTGTTTTACCAACAGATTCCACAATGCATGCATCAAAGCAGAGCAGAAAATAAGTAAGAGGGCTAAGTTTTCCATGCGCTTACTTTAGCCCAAATAAAAATCAAATGACAGCCTCCAAAAAAGGCGTTGGAACAATGTACAATAACACCAGCACTGCATATGCGCTATTTTGCCCACATACGTGCCCAAACATGCCCCGCATATGGGCCAGACACATCTCTTATAGCCGTAAACTAAATGGTACGCGTGAAAACTCAACACCTGAAAAAGGCAAAAACTGGGCATATTTTCAGCCAGGCTTAAAAACTCCAATATAAGGATTGACGTCATGAGCAAAACCCGCACCGAATCCGACTCTCTAGGCGCAATGGAAGTTCCCATTGCGGCCCTCTACGGCGCCCAGACGGCCAGAGCCATTGCCAACTTTCCCATCTCCGGCATCTGCCTGCCACGTCCGATGTTGCGCGCCCTGGGGCTTATCAAAAAGCATGCTGCCGCGAGTAACTGTGCCCTGGGACTTCTCGACCCGCAAGTGGCAGAAGCGATTCAACATGCTGCCGCAGAAGTTGTGCGCGGAGATCTAGACACCCAGTTTCCGGTAGATATCTTCCAGACCGGTTCTGGCACTAGTAGCAACATGAACGCCAACGAAGTTATCGCCTACCGCGCCACACAGCTACGCGCCAGCGCCACGCAAGAGCGCATCCACCCCAACGATCACGTTAACATGGGGCAGTCGAGCAACGATGTTTTCCCTAGCGCAATCCACATTGCGTGCGCTGAGCAACTCCATGCAACCCTGCTCCCAGCCCTGAAAACCTTTCACACCAGCCTCGGTGCCAAACAGGAAAAGTTCAAAGGTGTTATCAAGATTGGGCGCACCCACCTTCAGGACGCCACCCCAGTTACGGTGGGGCAGGTATTTTCGGGTTACGCACGCCAGACGGAACTCGCCATCGCACGCCTCGAACACGCGGCAACCGAACTGGAGGAGCTACCCTTAGGTGGCACTGCAGTAGGTACAGGACTCAACACCCATCCGCACTTTGCAGCCCGCACTATAGAGGCTCTAGCGGCGGAAACAGGAGTGTCATTCACAGAAGCCGCCAATCATTTTGAAGCCCAAAGTAGCAAGGACGCCTTAGTAAACCTCAGTGCGGCGCTAAAAAACTGCAGCATCGCCCTGTTCAAAATCGCCAACGACATCCGCTTTCTTGCCAGCGGCCCGCGCTGCGGTATAGGGGAGCTACTTCTCCCGGCGGTGCAGCCCGGCAGTTCCATCATGCCGGGCAAAATAAATCCGGTGATGGCGGAATCCCTCATGCAGGTGTGCGCGCAGGTGCAGGGGAACGATACTACGGTCAGCATCTGTGCCCTAAGTGGGAACTTCGAACTCAACGTAATGATGCCGGTGATGGCGTATAACATCCTCCAGAGCATCGAAATCTTGAGCACCGGGGTCCAGGCTTTTACTAAAAAATGCCTGGATGACCTCGAAGCGGATACACAGCGCTGTGCCTCGCTTTTGGAACAGAGCCTCGCCCTGGTTACGGCATTGGTGCCGGAAATCGGCTACGACCATGCCGCCCGCCTCGCCAAGGAAGCGCATCAGAGCGGCGCTACCCTGCGTGAACTCGCCCTGCGTGACGGGGTTGATAGCGCCACCCTGGATCGCCTGCTGAATCCGGCACATATGCTCGCTCCAGAGGAACAACGATGAAAAACAACTCCCCATCCATGGCAGCAGATTTCTGTTTTACCCTGCCGCCATGGGTACACCAGCTAGTGGCCGAAACAGCTGGACGAAAATTTACTAGCGATGAAGAAAAAATGGAGTGGGTGTTGGAACTTGGACGCCGCAACATTGAAGATGGAGGGGGACCATTTGCTGCGGCTATTTTCTCCTGGGATAATGGCACTCTCCTTACTCCGGGTGTGAACCGCGTCATGGCATGCAACTGTTCAATACTGCATGCGGAGATATGCGCAATTATCCTGGCGCAGCAACAACTGAGCAGCTATACCCTTGCTCCAAAGGAGGGGACTGAATCAAAGGGATACGAGCTGATCACCTCCACCGAACCATGCGCCATGTGTCTGGGCGCCACCCCTTGGGCGGGGATCAAACGGATAGTCTGTGGCGCCCGCGATGCAGATGCGCGTGGAGTAGGGTTTGACGAGGGGGATAAGCCGGAGCGCTGGGTAAAAAAGCTGCAGCAACGCGGCATAGAAGTAAAACGCGATACGTGCCGCGCTGCCGCCGTTGCCCTTTTGCGCGAGTACGTGGACCGTAGCGGGGAGATATACAACGGGATGTAGGGCTACCTGTGTTAGGCAATTTACCCCATGCACTTAGATAGCTCGATGCCTCTTACACACTAAGTTAAGGTCGGGGCGGGAAACCTATAACGCTAAACCACATATTTTCGCGCCCCTACGCAAAATAATGCTGGCTTTTACACTCCACTGCGGGCATAGTGTACGGCTCTATATCTGCCGCTCCCCCGCCTCTGGCACGTCCGGCTCTCCTCTAAGCAACAAGGTTCACGCAAACATGTTCTCCCCCGAATTCAGTGCGCTGGGAATCTCCCAGGAACTATTGGCAGCCCTATACGATCTGGAATATCAACATCCTTCCGCGATTCAGGAACAAAGTATCCCCCTGCTTCTTGAGGGACAGAATCTCCTTGGCACCGCCCAGACCGGCACCGGCAAAACCGCCGCCTACGCTCTGCCATTATTACAACGTCTTCAGCCGCGCAAGGATCGCCGTCCTCTGGCTTTAGTCCTAACCCCTACGCGTGAATTGGCAATTCAGGTGGCGCAAGCGATTGAAAGCTTTGCGCGCAACCTCAAGTGCTCCGTTTTATCTGTGTATGGTGGTAGCCCCATGGGACCGCAACTCAAACGCCTAAGCTCAGGCGTGGATGTGGTTGTGGGCACCCCCGGACGCCTGATTGACCACATCCAGCGCGGCAGCCTCGACCTAAGCGCCATAGAATCGATTGTGTTGGATGAAGCGGATGAGATGCTGCGTATGGGTTTTATCGACGATGTCGAAACCATTTTGGGGGCGGCGCCGGCCGAGTGCCAACGCGCACTGTTCTCCGCCACTATGCCACCGCGAATCAAACGTGTCGCCAACACCTACCTAGGCAATGCGCGTCACGTTCAGATATCCACCCCCACTACCACTCTGGATCAGATTGAACAGTTTCACCTGCTGTTACATGGGGGGCAGAAGATTGAAGCGTTGAAACGCCTCCTCGAGGTTGAAGATATCAATGCGGCCATGGTGTTTGTACGCACTAAAGATGCCACTACCGAAATTGCAGCGCAGTTGGAAAGCGCCGGATTTAAGGCTGCCGCCCTCAACGGGGACCTGAGTCAACAGATGCGGGAGCAATGTGTTCAACGCCTGAAACAGGGGCACCTCGACATTGTTGTTGCCACCGATGTTGCCGCACGTGGACTGGACGTTGAGCGGATCAGCCATGTATTTAATTTCGATATCCCCTTTGACACCGAAGCATACATCCACCGCATCGGGCGCACCGGACGTGCCGGACGCACCGGCAGAGCTATTCTGTTTGTCTCCCCGAATGAACGTCGCCTCCTGCGCGGAATTGAACAGGCTACCAAGCAACAGATCGCTATGATGCCTATACCAGATGAAAAGCAGATTAGCGCATGCCGCATAAATGCCTTTGTCGAGACTCTGCATAAAACCCTTACCACTCAGGATCTAGGCAGCATGCGCACCTTGATCGAGGAGATGGTTAAGCGGGATAACATCGAGATAGAAGACCTAGCTGCAGCTTTAGCGTGGCAACTCCAGCGCCGCAAACCGCTGCACCCAAAACTGAAACCCATAGACCCACCCAGCGCACGCCAAAGGGTTCGCCCTTCGGCACAGGAACGCTTCGAGAGTACAAGATCCGCAGGTGGTGCCATGACCGGTTATCGCATCAGTGTTGGACGCGAGCAACAGATAACTCCACGCGATATTGTAGGGGCGTTTACCAACGAAGCACAGTTGCCTATTCGCTCCATCGGGCGCATCAAAATCGAAGCCCAGAGTAGCTACATTGAACTCTCCAGCAATCTTCCACCTCAGACTCTTGCCAAACTGGGGAGGTTACAGATACGCCACAACCACATCGGACTTAAGCCCGAGAGCACCCCTCCTGCCGAACGCGGCAAGTTTGATGAGAAGCGGAAACCCGCCAGAAAAGATGAATACAAGGCAGGTGCTAAAAAATGGGATAAAAAAAACAAACGGAAAAAATAACCCAGATTTGATTCGGTACGACAAGTTAAACACACTGCAACTCTCTTCCCAAAATAGACGGGTCTCAAATTTGTAGGTATTTACACAGATGCCTTTGACATGGTTCTGATGTTCTTGCATTAAACACTGTTCCGGCACCTTTTCTTGCGTGACCAACATCAAGTAAAAGCAAAAAAACGCCCCTGTTATCAAAAGATAACAGGGGCGTAAACATTACATTAAAACAATTAACAACATACAAACATATGGTGGTGCAAACCGTAGGATAATCTTTAGTGCTATCAGCGCCTAATCATCCTTGGTAGTGTGGCAAAAGAAACACCCAGTCCCAGTTGCGGCATTTTCAGAACCACCACTAATCTGGGTGGTATAGTCCCAGCGCAACATGTCCGGATAAGGGCTACCGTGTGGTCTATGACATGACAGACACATAACCATATCGGTTCCCGGCGTTACAATTTCGCTGGAAACTTCCGGCACAGTTGGGCGTGCCACTGGAGACAGCGGGTCGTATATGTTAACAGCAGCGTACTCCCCTTTATTCGGGATCACTGCATCAGAAGGGTGTCTTAGCCACATAGCATTAGCATCTTGCTGGTCAGAATGAAACATTCCATGACAACCGGTACAGAAGGCAGTAGTTGTATGCCCAAGATCGCCAGTGCCAAATCCGAAACCTTTCTGAGTGTCTACCCTGCCAAGATATTCATTATGCTTAACACTACCGCTATGGTTCCCTCCGTCATGCAGCCCTGCTTCCCAGAGGCCGTCCTCGTAACCCTCAACTCCGGCTTTAGTGTACTTGTGCCCAGCCAGAAAACGGTACCAACCCTGCTCAGCACTGGTGACCGCACCAGAGACCCCATTTGGGTGATCTTGGGCATGATGCCGCACGTTAAGGTGGCAACCTTGGCAGCCATATTTCCCCTTCAAAGGAAATCCGCCCATACCTGCACCGCCAAATGCTTGCGACAGATTTTCATGACAAGAGTTTGTCCCGCAGGTAACCGAAGATCCGGGAGCTTTGGACAGATATTGATCATCTTCTCCCAGAAAGACATTGTGCCCCTTGGTATCATCTCCACCCAGACCTTGCTTAACCCAGTAAAAATTCCCCCCGGCGAGATATTCGGTGGGCTCCCCGCCGGTAAAGAGTACTACCGGAACCTTGCATCCATCCATTTCGTAATATGTGCTATGTGCACTGGAGGAATGACAACCGACGCAATTGTTGGTCAGCAACGTCACGTTGGGACCTGAATCGCTTACAATCTCTGCGTCCTGACTATTATGCATCGTATGACAGTTGGAGCACGGTCCGCTCACCATGGCACATACCCATGTAGAGGTAAGAAGTATCCCCAGAACCAACCACCCACATATCCACTTAGGTCTCATTATTGATTTTCTCACTGACTGCATCGCTCCTCCACAATGTCCTCTCGAGACAGATTTATCACAAAACAACTTCACATCCCCAAGCAAACTGCTACTGTAATTTTACGAAACTCCTTATGTGGGAATGCACAGTCCGTACCAAGGGCAAAGGACAGAACAACTGAGTGCTTGAGGCAGAGAGCAAACAAGGCAAGTGCAGAGAATATCACATACAATAAATTTTCTAATTCTGGCGATTCTTTAATTTGACCCCTATCAGACTTGGCTGCTACTAACCATTGGGGCTAATGCCGCACCCCCAGCGTGCAACCGCGCGTTTTCACCCACTGCCAGTAAGTTCAAACACTCAGAGATGTGCTACAACAACCGTTTCCGAGACAGTGTATGGGAATACCGTCTCAAACTAAATTTGAGGCAGAGGTCAGTTCGGTTGCAAAGAAAGCTGTCTTTCCACGCCTACTTAGTAAGTAACGCCTTGCGCGCAAATGCAGAAGAACACATGACTTTGAACCGCATCCCAGGCTCCAAAGCCTCCGCGATAATAACCGTTGCCTCACTTAATATCCAACCACTCCAACCCAGTACAATCACATCCCACTGCGCCCCGTGACGCTGCTAGCGGGGGCAGGCCTTTTAGCACTAGCGTTTTCCATCTTTACTCTAATCCCCCCTACCTGCAAGCGGTGCTGTAACAAAGCGCTGATCAAACATGATTAGCACCCCGCCAGCAACAACCAAACCTGTAGCTAGAATCAAAGGGAGGGTAAATCCGTGGTGCAGGTCAGCTATCCATCCCGCAAGGGCTGGCCCTAGCACCTGCCCAAAGCTGAAGCTGGCAGTAAGAAACGCCGCAGCCCGACCTCCTTGCGCACCCATGCGTAACTTCCCTTCAGCAAGCATCAAGGCTACAATCCCCAGAAACGTTCCTCCAAAGGTAAACGCAGCGTACAATACTCCAAGGAGGGAACCACTCCAGGCACTCACCCAGATACCACTGGCCTGCAACGCATATGCAGCTATCAATGCGCGCCGGTTTCCGATCCGCCGAGCCAGATGGGGCCACAACAACGTGGATGGGATAGCGGCGACTCCAACCACTACCCAAGTATATGGGGCAATGCGTTCCATCCCCGGAGTTGCGGCAACAATTGCCACAATAAAAGTGGCGGTAACAATGTAACCCAACCCCTCGAGAAAATACGCCAGCGCTAGAATCCAGATGGGACGCAAGCTGGAATCTGATTTCACGACTGCCGGGATAAATGCACTCACATGATGACGTTGGCGTCCCAGCAAAGCGCTCAAAAACGCAAACGCGCACGCTACAAGTCCCATCCCAACCCAGGAGTAATCCCAGGCGCCAAACTTATCCAGTTGCGGCACCAGCATGCCGCTGAGGGCGATACCGAACCCGGTTCCACAGTAGAGCGCGCCAAACCAGTGTCCATGCCCGCGCCGGGTCAGGGTTTCCCCCACCTCAGCCGAGATGATAACGAACAGCACTGCACTCGCCACTCCACCGCTCAGACGTAGCAGCCCCCACCACATCTCAGCAGTGGTGAACCCCATACATATGGTGGTAATCAGACTAAGAAGAAGCATCGAAGTGGCTATGCGCTGGGAGCGCAGGACGGCGGGGACAAAGGTACACAATAGTGCGCCGCCAAGGTAACCCAGATAGTTTAGCCCCGCCAGAGAGCCGGCGAGAGTGTTGCTAATACCGAGATCGCGCTGCATCAGGGGCAGGATGGGGGTATAAGCAAAGCGCCCGATCCCCATCACTACAATCATGCCACAAATGCCGCCAACAAGAACCTTCAAGTCCGCCCAATCATGCTGCGTGCTTGTACTCTTCTCCGTTTTGGTTCGCATAAAGTTAATCCACAGCAGAGTCAGCCCACCCTAGGTCAGCTTTTTTTATTTGCACAATATACTTACAGAGGGATGACACCAGCGGGAAGACAATTGAGGTACTGCACCTAGTGCCCAATGGTATTGGAAAACAGGTGGATGATGGCAACGCCAGAGATGATGAGCCCCATCCCTATAACAGCAGGAAGGTCGGGGGTCTGCTTATAGGTGAACATCGCCACGAGGGCGACCAGCACTACTCCAACGCCAGCCCACACTGCGTATGTGATACCGACGGGAAGATCTTGTAGAACAATGGAGAGACAGTAGAACGCTATGCTGTATCCGCACACCACAATGAGGCTCGGAATTAAGCGGCTGAACTGCGCCGATCCCTTCAGCGCAGAGGTCGCAGCCACTTCGGCGATGATTGCAATAGCAAGATAAACATAGGTCATGTCAGTTTATGCATCTGCCACATTTCAGGCGGCAACCTCAGATTTTGTGAAGATCGCCTTGAATGGAACCCCAGCTGCAGCAAAGCATGCGTTCCCCCCCTCTTCGCGATCCACCAAAGTCACTACCCCAATCACATCCAGCCCCTCTTCACGTGCCCGCTCTATCGCCAGCATAGAGGAGCCGCCGGTGGTTACCACATCTTCTACAATCACCACCTTCGCTCCAGAAGCGAGGTTTTTGCGCCCTTCAAGCCATTGCCCAGTTCCGTGCCCTTTGGGCTCCTTGCGTATGATAAAAGCTGGGAACGGCTCATTTTCGAGAGAACTGATCATAGATGTAGCAGTAGCGATGGGGTCCGCGCCCAAGGTCAACCCACCTACCCCATCGACATTTAAGCCGAAGGAACGCACCGCTTCAAAAAACGCCTTCCCTACCAACACTGAGCCACGCGGATGGAGGGTGGTCTGCTTGCCATCAAAATAAAAATTGCTCTTGCGCCCTGAAGCCAAGGTCACTTCCCGCTCTTCATACGATAGGCGGCGGATTATTTCCATCAGTTCGTTGCGTTCCTGTGCCGTCATGGTTGCTACCCCTTTGTTCGCAGATACAGGTCGAAAGTAAATATGTTAAGGAACTTTAGTGCTCAAACAATCCCAGCTGATTATCTGCTTTGCGGTGCGGAAACTTAACTGGGTATTTGCCCGTAAAGCATGCGGTGCAGAATTGGCAATTGTCCCCGCTTTCAAGATTACATGTCGCCTTATAGAGACCTTCCACCGAGAGATAGCCAAGGGTATCCGAGGTGATGTAGCGGTTGATCTCGTCAATACTGTGCGAGGAAGATATCAGCTCGTTGCGAGTCGGAGTATCGATGCCGTAATAGCACGGATAGCTGGTAGGGGGGCTAGACACACGCATATGCACCTCTTTGGCTCCAGCGTTTTTTATCATTTTGATAATTTTACGCGCTGTTGTGCCACGCACGATGGAGTCATCAACCACCACCACCCGTTTTCCTTCGATCACCTCGCGCACAGGGTTGAGCTTGACCTTGACCCCGAAGTGGCGAATCGATTGCTGCGGCTCTATAAAAGTGCGCCCCACATAGTGATTGCGGATCAGGCCTAGCTCAAACGGAATGCCCGACTCTTCTGCATATCCTATAGACGCAGGCACTCCGGAGTCGGGGATCGGTACTACTACATCCGCATCTACGGGGAATTCGCGTGCCAGCTGGCGTCCATATTCCTTGCGCACAGAGTACACCTCACGCCCAAAGATGGTGCTATCAGGACGGGCAAAGTAGACAAACTCAAAGATACAGGGCGAGGGTTTACGCTTCTCCAATGGAAACATGGAGTGTACACCCTTCCCATCGATAACCACCATTTCGCCTGGTTCGAGCTCACGGATAAACTCCGCCTCGATTAAATCGAGAGCGCAGGTTTCAGATGCAACCACATACGCACCTTCAAGCTTTCCTAGCACCAGCGGCCGGAACCCACGGGGATCGCGCATCGCCACCATGCGAGTCTCGGTAAGGAACAACAGGCAGTACGCCCCGTGCACACGTTCAAGAGCCATAGTGATCCGCTCTGCAAGACTGTCAGCCTGACTGCGAGCGAGCAAGTGGATAATAACTTCGGTATCTGAAATGCTGGAGAAGATAGAACCCAACTCTTCCAACTCGTTGCGTAGTTCCTGCGCATTAACCAGATTGCCGTTGTGCGCCACGGCGATGCTGCCGCGCGCATAATCCACCAAAATTGGTTGGCAATTCTTTACATCCTTGCCACCAGCGGTGGCGTAACGCACATGCCCGATGGCACTGCGACCGGGGAGGCGCTCGAATATCTGTGGATCGCGAAACACATCGGAAACCAGACCATTCTTACGGTGTGCCCGCAGAACCTCTCCGTCGGAGGCAACAATGCCGCAGCTCTCCTGCCCACGATGCTGGATGGAATACAATCCCAGATAGGTAAGGTTAGCAGCTTCCGGATGCCCATAAACCCCAAAAACCCCACATTCTTCCTCAAATTTATCAAACATGTTTCCTCTGCTCCCTTTCCATTGGATGTGGCGTCTCAGGCTACGTCGAATTAACTACCCGGTGTTAAAGAACCTCGTTACGAATAAAATCTATCGCGTTCTTGTACAGCCACAAACCCATCCCCTCTTCGGGCAGCTCTTCACGCGTCCAGCGAGGGTGGTGGGTGCGGTGCAGATATGCTTCTGGATGTGGCATCAAGCCGAACAGGCGTCCACTTGGGTCGCAGATCCCCGCAATGGAATGCATAGACCCATTCGGATTGAAAGGGAATTTCTGCGCTGGGGCTACATATGCCGCATCACTGTATTTAAGAGGTGCGAGATGTTCGCTCTCTATACGTTCTAGCACCGCTGGATCTTCCACCACAAACTTCCCTTCCCCATGGCGGATAGGCAGATAGACACCGGTGAGGCCACGGGTAAAGACACAGGGGGACTTCTGATCCACCTTCAAGTATACCCAGCGATTTTCGAAGCGCCCGCGCTCGTTAACCGTCAAAGTGGCGCTCTGGGTGTGGTAATCGCGCTCTAATCCGGGCAGAAGTCCCATCTTTACCATGAGCTGAAACCCGTTGCACACTCCCATCACCAGATTGCCATTTTCTATAAACTGAAGAATCTCTTCGATAAAAGGGCGTCCACTGGTTTTTACGCACGCATAACGCAGGCGGTTTGCCCCCGCTTTGGCGCTACCAAGGTCGTCTCCATCGAGAAAACCGCCAGCAAAATTTAGAAAGTGGTAGTCATGCAGGCTAACTTCGCCTGTAAGGAGACGCGAGAGGTGCACAATATCAACGATCTCAGCACCGGCCAGCCGACAGGCGTTGGCTACTTCACGCTCGCAGTTGGTGCCATTGCCTGACACCACTATAGCTTTTACATCAGCGGGCATAATCAAAGCTCCTTCAATGTGGCCTGCCAGGCCTTTTTCAACGCGTATATATCATCTTCAATGATGATGGCTCCATCCTCGCCTGAAATCTTGAGAGTAGGAGCACCGACCACCTTGCCCAAACAGCAGATATCCTGACCGCTAAAGAGTTTCTCAAACTCCTGTGCATGTTCGGGTGCCACTGTAACCAGCAATCGGCTCTGGGATTCGGAATACAACATTTCCATAGTGCTCAAGTCCCCATCTACACGCAGTTGGGTAAGATCGATATCCATACCAAAGCCGCCTGCAAATGCGCTTTCTGCCAGCGCCACCCCGAGCCCACCGTCGGAGAGATCGTGGCATGATGCCACTAGCCCTGCCTTCTGCGCACGGTTGAGGGTGCGATAACGTCGTAGCGCCGTAGGGGCATCAACTTCAGGAACATGGTTACCGATAAAGCCGTTAATATTAAACAGCTCTGAACCGCCCAACTCAGCGCGGGTGACTCCAAGGAGGTACACCTTATCATTAGGACGCTTCACATCCATGGTGGTGCAGTGACGCACATCATCAACCTTGCCGATCACCGAGAACAGCACTGTCGGAGGGATCGAAATCTTTTTCCCTTCGATGTGGTAGTCATTTTTCATTGAATCTTTGCCGGAGATCAGGGGGACCCCAAACGCGATACAGTAATCGGACAGCGCCTTGTTAGCGCGTACCAGCTGCGCCGCCTTAAACGGCCCATCCGGGGTACGCTCACTCAGAACCGGGTCACACCAGCAGAAGTTATCCAGCCCTGCGACATGATCCACGTTCCCCCCAACGCTCACGTAGTTACGTAAAGCCTCGTCAATAGCACACGCCATCATATGATAGGTATCGATATCGCTGTAGCGTGGGCAAATCCCGTGAGCCACGGTAATCCCAGCAAACGAATCAGGCAACGGCCGCACCACTGCTGCATTGGCGGGGCCGTCGTTGGCTTCTCCGGTCAGAGGTTTAAGTATTGTATTCCCCTGCACCTCGTGATCGTAGCGCCGCACCACAACCTCTTTGGAGCACACATTCAGCGCTCCGAGCAGACTATACAGGGCCTCTTGCGGTGCGGGAAGATCTGCTGCAGCAGGTTGACGGTGGGCTTTAATCTCCCAGCGCGCCGGTATTTTCATCTGCGGATTCGCATTGTGGAGAAAATCCATGGGGAGGTAGGTTGCGGTTTTCCCATGGTAGAGGCAATGATAGTAGCCGGAGTCGGTGAACACTCCGAGATCGGTAGCCTCCACATTCATGCTTGCCCCCAACTGGATAAACTCCTCTACGTGTTCGGGTGGCACCGCTAGGGTCATACGCTCCTGTGCCTCAGAGATCAGGATTTCCCACGGCTGCAGCCCTGCATACTTGAGGGGGGCCCGCTCTAAATGCATCTCAAACCCGCCGGTATCTTCTGCCATCTCCCCTACGGAAGAAGACAGCCCACCTGCGCCGTTATCGGTAATGGCGTTGTACAGACCCTTGTCCCGCGCAATCAGAAGAAAGTCAAACATCCGCTTCTGCGTAATAGGATCCCCAATCTGCACTGCGGTAACTGGAGAGTTTTCGTTCAGCTCTTCGGATGAGAAGGTAGCGCCATGAATGCCATCCTTGCCGATGCGCCCCCCCACCATGATGATATGGTCGCCAACCTCGGCTTTTTTCTCGTGTCCTGGGCGTCCATGTAACATGGCTGGCATCAGGGCAGCACTGCCACAGTACACCAGCGGCTTGCCCAGAAAACGTTGGTCAAACACCAAAGACCCGTTTATGGTGGGAACCCCACTTTTATTCCCCCCGTGTTCAACCCCTTCAACCACCCCTTCAAAAATGCGACGCGGGTGGAGCAGGCGCGGCGGCAAGGGCTCGGAGTAGAAAGGAGAGGCAAAGCACAACACATCAGTATTAAAGATGAGGCGTGCGCCGCGACCGGTACCAAAGGGATCACGGTTGACCCCTACAATTCCAGTCAGAGCACCGCCGTATGGGTCCAAAGCGCTGGGAGAGTTGTGGGTCTCAACCTTGTACACAATGCTCCAGTCATCGGTGAAGCGGATAACCCCTGCATTGTCCTTAAAAACCGACAAACAGATATCATCTTCCCCTTTTTGGCGTCTGATTTCGCTGGTTGTATCCACAATGTAGGTTTTGAACAGCGAGTCAATGGTCTCTTTCTGCCCGTGTTCATCTTCGTAATCTATTTGCGCCGCAAATATCTTATGCTTACAGTGTTCACTCCAGGTCTGAGCCAGAGCTTCGAGTTCAGCATCGGTAACGCGCGCTCCCAGCCCCATCCGTTGCCGCTGTTTCTGCACCTGAGGATCGGCGATAAACGCCTGGATAGTCTTCATCTCTTCCAGATTCAAGGCCAGCATCCCATCGCGGCTGATCTGCATCAAAGCGGCATCGTCCACATTCAGATCAATCTCGCGGATCTGCGGCTCTCCCGTGGCTTCTACCCTGGCCACCTGCGGGGGCAACCCAGCTTCGGCATCAAATTCAGCACGACTGACAATGGTCCAGCGCTGAATCAGCCCGTTGGCAAGAATTCCAGCGGCTATCTCTTCGGCTCTGGCTTTATCTACATCCCCGCTCAACAGGTACTGCACCGAGGTGTAAACTGCCTCCTGCGCTTCAAGCTTGCGGCCAAGGACATATCCCAGCGCTTCACGCGCGGTGCGCCCGGTATTGTCAGTAACGCCAGGGCGGTACCCCACCTCTACCAACACATCGAAGTCGCGCGCCAGAGCTTTGTCCACCCTGAATTCCTGAATTATGGGATCAGAAAACGGCCCTGCAGCCGCGCGCTCTAGCTCTTCTGTACTGAGTTTGGCATCAACAGTGTACACATCCAGGGTGCGCACCTGCTCCAACTCTATACCAAGGTGATCGTATATCTCCTTACGCATCCGTTCACCACGCGCATCGCGAACCCCATCTTTAAGACCTACAACAATTCTGTTGGCCATATATTCTCCTCATCCAGGAATTTGTGCCTATCGGGAAAGTGCCTAGAAATCACCGCCCCGGATTTTAGCTGCCATAAAAGGATTTAAGTAGTATTTGTGGTGTTTTTTAATTCGTTTTCAACAACTGAAGCTCTCACTTGCAACTGCTACCTGCCCTGCAATCAAGCGTGGGCTGCAACGTCCCTGGGTGCTCAAGACGCGCTGAAAACTGTCACGCGCCAGTTCTTCAGTGTTGTTGGTTTCACTCATGTGGGCCATAAAAACCGCTTTCAGCTCAGGCCAGAGCAACTCCTGCAGTAGCTCCGCGGCTTGGCGGTTGGAAAGATGCCCGTGCTGTCCTCGCACCCGCTGTTTCAGATGCCACGGGTAGGGACCAGCGTGCAACATGTGTTCGTCGTGGTTGGCCTCTAGCACCAGAACCTGACAGCGCTGGAGCCGCTCAAGCACCAGACGGGTAACTACTCCGAGGTCGGTGGCAATCCCGACCCGCACACCGCCAGAGCTCAGAACAAATCCCACTGGTGCTACCGCATCGTGGGTAACCGGAAACGCCTCAACTGCCACATCGCCTACGCGCAAGCGTTCTCCAGCATTCAGGGCACAATAGTCCACCACTCCAATGGAGGGCAATGCTTCAAATGTCTGCGGCAGACAGTACAAAGGCAGACCATAACGCCGACACAGAGGCCCGGCACCAAGACAGTGGTCTCGATGTTCGTGACTCACAACTATCGCATCCAGATCCTGCGCTGCAACTCCGATCCCTTCAAGGCGGCGGGTAAGTTCCCGCGCCGAGAGCCCAGCATCAATCAGAACCTTAGTACTCTCGCTTTCTACATAGATGGCGTTGCCTTTACTCCCGCTGGCAAGTTGACAAATGCGCACTCTCTTCCTCCTGCCCGACACAAAATCACTACTCTCTACCAGGCGGAAATACTCAGCATAATCTCTATGTTACCACGTTCATCTCGCCGAGCATCAGGCATATTTGCGCCAAGGGACAATACCGCATGCTACCGTTCGCGCCTTCATAACACAAGCACAGTAAAAGGGCAAGAACGGCAATACCCTCGGATAAATGGAGTGTTTAAATAAGACCAATACCGCCTTTACGCAACCCTACGGTTCATGAACCAATAAATGTGTGACATAAAAACTGGACACCTCAATGCCCACTAGATATGGGGTAGATATCGCGCGGCTTGCCTCCAAATTGTTATCT
Source organism: Desulfuromonadaceae bacterium (assembly GCA_034007015.1). GTDB lineage: Bacteria > Desulfobacterota > Desulfuromonadia > Desulfuromonadales > Desulfuromonadaceae > JAIVHC01. The sequence goes on along the minus strand of JAVERS010000010.1, from coordinate 42,731 downwards.
ATACAGATAAAGGGTATATACTTCTGAATATATTTTCTTCCCGATCCGCGCAGCAAATCTTCCTCCGCTTCTGGCAAGAAGGCGTTCCTCTGTTATCATTGTAACGTTAAGTCCTTACTTTCCAGAGAGCTGGCGTCATACTGGCATATTTCTTGACGCTTAGCCGGTGGATGTTTATCATTCTAGAATGTTACATAGCCCGTCTTCTCCGAGGGTTCTGTTTATCTGTATGCACTTATCAATATTCAAGGAGAGAATGTCATGTCTGTAAAAGTAGCCATCAATGGTTTCGGTCGCATCGGACGCAATGTACTGCGTATTGCCCAACAAGGCGCTGATTTTGAGGTTGTTGCCATAAATGATTTGAGTGACGCTGAAACCCTGGCCCATCTGTTTAAATACGATTCCGTCCATGGCATTTACCCAGGCAGCGTTGAAACCAGTGGAAGCAGCATCATTGTGGATGGACGCGAGATCAAAATCTACAGCGAAAAAGATCCGGCCGCCCTGCCCTGGAAAGCAGAGGGCGTGGAGGTTGTTCTGGAAGCCACAGGGGTCTTCCGGAGCCGTGAAGGTGCAGCAAAGCACCTAGAAGCTGGTGCCTCCCGTGTGGTTATCAGTGCGCCGGGCAAAAACTCCGACATTACTGTGGTTAAAGGGGTAAACTTTGATGCTTACGACCCCAAAAAACATCAGGTTATCTCCAACGCTTCTTGCACCACCAACTGCCTTGCACCGGCAGCGCGCCTGCTCCACGAAAAGCTGGGGATCAAACGGGGCAGCATGACCACGATTCACTCCTACACTAATGACCAGAGGATTCTTGACCTGCCGCACAAAGACCTGCGCCGTGCGCGGGCCGCAGCGGTGTCTATGATTCCAACCACTACTGGTGCGACCAACGCAGTAGCCCTGGTGATCCCGGAGCTCAAGGGGCGCCTCTCTGGTATGGCGATCCGCGTCCCAACGCCCAACGTATCGCTGATTGACTTTGTCATCGAAACCGAAAAAGACACCAGCGTCGAAGAGATAAATGCCATGCTGCAGGAGGCCGCAAACGGAGAACTCTGCGGGGTGCTGGAATACTGCGATAAACCCCTGGTGTCCAAAGATTTCAACGGCAATCCCTCTTCTTGCATTGTAGATGCCCTAAGCACAGCCGTACTGCAAGAACGGATGGCTAAAGTCCTGCTGTGGTATGACAACGAGTGGGGCTACTCTGCACGCGTTGTGGATCTGCTCAATCTGGTAGCGACCAAATAACTGCACATAGCTCCGGGGACGCCATTGTATAGTGGCGCCCCCGACTTGTTTTAAACCCTATGGAGTTAGATATTCATGCTTAACAAATGTTCCGTATCAGATCTTGATCTCAGCGGAAAACGTGTATTCTGTCGCGTAGATTTCAATGTTCCCATCAATGAAGATGGCAGCGTGGGAGACGACACCCGCATAGTTGCGGCTCTACCCACTATCCGCTACATCATCGAACAGGGAGGACGTCTGATCCTAGCTTCCCACTTAGGTCGCCCCAAAGGGAAAAAGAGGGCCGAATTCAGCCTCGCACCAGTTGCCCCTCACCTGGCAAAACTCCTTGGCACGCCGGTGACAATGGCGCCGGACTGTATCGGGCCCGAAGTGGAACACTTAACAGCAAACATGGGTAATGGCGATGTGGTTCTTCTTGAAAATATGCGCTTTTATCCCGAAGAGGAAAAAAACGCCCCAGAGTTTTGTGCCAAACTCGCAAAGCTGGCCGATCTATACGTAAACGATGCTTTCGGCACCGCTCACCGCGCCCATGCATCTACCGAAGGGGTAGCACATATACTTCAGCCTGCCGCCGCTGGATTCCTGATGGCGAAAGAGCTTGAATACCTGGGCAAAGCACTGGAGAACCCGCAGCGCCCCTTTATTGCAATCCTCGGCGGTGCCAAGGTGGGCGATAAAATCCCCGTGATCACCAACCTTCTCGATAAAGTCGATACCATTCTCATTGGCGGGGGGATGGCTTACACCTTTTTGCATGCGCAGGGATATGAGGTGGGCAAATCTCTCTTAGAGCTGGATCAGATCGAACTTGCAGGGTCACTGCTGAAACAGGCGCACGCCAAAGGGGTTGAGATCAAACTCCCTCTCGACCATGTAGTAGCACCTGAATTCAGCAACGATGCTCCAATACAGAACGTAGACAACAACGAATTTCCAGCCGACTGCATGGGTCTTGACATCGGCCCCAAAACCATCGCAGCATATGCTGCAGCAATCAGCCACGCAGCCACTATTGTGTGGAACGGTCCCATGGGGGTCTTTGAAATGGAAAACTTTGCCCGTGGAACCATGGAAATTGCCCACGCGCTGGCGCAGGCGGATGCCATCACCATCATCGGCGGAGGCGATTCTGTTGCCGCAGTAAACCAGGCCGGAGTAAGCGAAGCCATGACCCACATCTCCACCGGTGGGGGAGCCTCACTCGAACTCCTAGAGGGAAAAATCCTTCCAGGAGTAGCATCCTTGAGCGACAAAGAATAATCTGGAGGAGAATATATAATGCGCAAACCACTGATAGCCGGGAACTGGAAACTGCATAACAGTATTGAAGAAGCTCAAACCCTAGTGCGCCAGATGTGCGACAAACTCGCAGATGTGCGCAATAACGACATCCTCATCGCCCCCTCATTTACCTCCATTCCAGCAGTAGTGCAAATATGTGCTTCCAGCCACATCAAGGTTGGGGGACAAAACTGCTATCCAGAGCCACAAGGTGCCTTTACCGGAGAAGTGTCGGCACTGCAACTTAAAGATGCAGGGTGTGAATTTGCAATTCTAGGTCACTCAGAGCGACGCCAGATATTCAAGGAGAATGACCACTTCATCAATGCCAAAGTGCATGCAGTGTTGGAGCAGGAGATGCTTGCCATTCTATGCGTCGGTGAAACCCTGGAGCAACGGGATAGTGGTGAACTTTTTGAAGTGATCAACACCCAGATTCAACTCGGCTTACAAGACGTCAGCGCAGAGCAAATGGAGCATGTAGTTATTGCCTACGAGCCAGTATGGGCTATCGGCACTGGGAAAACTGCAAGCAGCGAAGATGCTGCCGAAGTGCACGCCTATATTCGCGGTCTTCTCCTGGGGCGATATTCATCCACTGTAGCACAAAGTACCCGCATCATCTACGGTGGCAGCGTAAAGCCCGACAACATCAGTGCATTGATGGCGCAGGCTGATATCGACGGCGCTCTCGTCGGAGGTGCAAGCCTCAAAGCTGAGGATTTCTGCGCTATTGCGAACTTCCCGCGCCCCCTGCACATGTCCACCAGTGGTCGATAAAAAGATTTTAGCTGGCAAGTTAAAGCTGAGTGTGTTAAGTTGCGCGGTCTGTTGTAGAAATTTACTCACTTTATCAACAAACGGAGTTGATTGACCATATGAACACTGTACTACTGATAATCCACGTTCTTGTTTCAATATCTCTGGTAATAATTGTATTGTTGCAGGCTGGCAAAGGGGCCGAAACAGGTGCTTCTTTTGGGGGCGGCGCAAGCCAGACCATGTTCGGCGCCAGCGGGAGTCAGTCCTTCTTGAGCAAACTCACTACCATGACTGCAGCCGTATTCATGCTTACCAGCCTGTCATTGGCATACTTTCATGACCAAGCAGGCTCCGGAAGCATCATGCCTGAGCAGATCAAGGTTCAAGAAGTACAGCAAGCGGCGCCAACCCTAGATGATATTCAGCCCGCTGCACCAACACAAAATAGCAACTGATTTCTGTGTTGACAGCTTCAGAGTAAATCAGTATAAAGAGCCCTGCATTGCCGAAGTGGTGGAACTGGTAGACACGCACGCTTGAGGGGCGTGTGACTTAACGGTCGTGCGAGTTCGATTCTCGCCTTCGGCACCAGTTAAATAAAAAGTCTGGCGTTACAGACAATTAAAGCCCAACCTCCAAGCTGAGCCCTAAAGTGGCCGCAATGGAGGCTGGGCTTTATCTTTTATCTCAGCCCACGTACTCACGCATACTATCCTTGTCTATTCTTGCGTTGGCTTACCCAAACCTTAGAAGCTATTTCCCCGCGCCGAAAGGTAGAAAACCTCTGCGGGCAAAACCTTCCTGCTGCCTGGATGTGACACACTTCCAACACTTAATATACTTTCAGTAACAGTTATCTCAGCTTTTCAACGGTAAACAGACCCGGCAATGTATCCGCATTGTCGAACACAAATTTTACTCTGGCATTCCAATACGCCTGCCAACCCTTAACCTCTTCCGCATTTGCCAACCCCTGAGCTACCTTTGCACCCAGTTCCTTGCGTTCCGGGGTGGCAGAGGGTTTTATTTTGCTTAAATCGTACCGGATCGCAACTTTGGCTTTGGTATCGATTCTTTCGAATATCCACACCATCTTTGCCGGAAGAGTCCCCACAGGTTCTTTAGGGTAGTCCATTAAATCCCGGCGCTTAAAAGCTGGGCCAAACTCAGCTCCCGGGAAGCCGGTTTCAGGCGCTGCTCCGGTTATATTGGAGATCTCCTGGCCAAAAACCCCGACAAACCACTCATTCTCAGCCCCAGGCATCATGACCTTTATTTGTCCTCTTACCGGCAACGTTGATGGATACAGAGTTTCTAAGGCTTAACGGGTGATTATCCATGCTCCGGCAACCGCACCGCATGCGTGGCCGGAAGCTTTGACTGCTTCCTCAAGCGTATAAGATATCGGCCCGTTTGTTTGTCCCAAAAGCTCGAGAAACGGTTATTTTAAAACAAGCGCGGGAACGGTATAAATGTAGTCAACACGCCAAGGAGTGTCGGCGTTTCTCACATCTGTTATAGCTAAGGGTGAGCCGAGAAGAGCTACCATTACAAGAATTAATAGTGATCGTACGCACATATATCCTTTCTTCTTTTCTGACAATCCTCTCCCCACTTGAGCGTTAAAAAATCCGAGCCTTCACAAAATTCAAGATCTAATCGAGCTCGGAACGCGGTGAATTGCACATCACATTACAGCGACAGGTTCATGCGGAAAACTGTTCTGTCGCATAGCAATCGCCTCGATTAAGGTGTGAAGGGCGATACACAGGCATTTTCTCACCAGACTAATATTAGCCTTCGTCGAGAAGATCCCCAGTTGCGCGGTGGAGTTGTGCTTTGGCAATGTGGTAGTTCCAGCGCGCTTCCACAGCGGTGGCTTCGGCCCGGGCCAGCGCGGTCTGCGCGTCCAGGAGATCGGTGATGGTTCCGGCGCCAACCTCATAGCGCTTGCGGGTCGTGCGCATACTCTCCTGCGCATCTTGAACCAAAACTTCGGCCGCCTGGATGGTCTCAAAACTCTCGATCAGTTTTGAATGTGCGTTCCAGACTTCTCGGCGTACCTGCTGGACAAGCCGAAGCGTCTGCGCCTCTGTCTGCCTCAATTCCGCCTGCGTCTGAGTTAGTTTATGTTTGCGTGCAAAACCGGCAAACAACGGCAGCTCTAAGCTCAAACCGGCCAGCCAGTCCTCATCCTCGGGAAGAAACGTGTCATCGCGCCACCCATAGTTGCCATAGGCCTCCACTGTCGGTCCAAAGGCGCTTTTGGCTTCATCGACCCGATGGCGGCGTGCCGCGATCCCATACAGCGCCGCTTTGAGCTCCGGGCGCATCTGGACCGCCTGCGCAAAGACCTCGTCGAGCACAATGTCCTCGGGCGAGCCGATTTTTTCAGGACGTGCATCTACCCCGATGGACAATTCAACCGGCAACCCCATTGCGGTGTTCAAATCCCCACTGGCGATTCGGACCAGGTTTTTAGCCCGCACCAGTTCCAGCTGGGAGTCAGCCACTTCAACCTGGGCACGATACACATCTGCGATGGGGACCGCTCCTGTTTCGTGGCGCGCTTTCGTCAGGCGCAGATGATCCTCGGTTCGGGCCATATTTTTTTGTGCCACCGCTAGGTTTTCTTTGGCAGCCACCAGACCATAAAACGACTGGTGCACATCGAGGGCGATATCCTGGCGGATTCTGGCGGCATCCTCCTCAGTTACCCCCTGCTCAGCGATGGCCGCACGCAGCTTTGAGCGGCGTGCGCCAAAGTCAAACAACGTCAACCGCGCTTCGAGTCCCGCACTCCAGTCATCGGTGGGACCAATTTGGTCTGACGCCATGGAGACCCCGCTCGGCAGAAAGGCATGGCGGGTCCAGCGGTCATAGCCGGAGGTAAGCCCTAAGGTTGGATAGTAAGGCGCGCGCGCCACCCCGACCGCTTCTTCAAGCGCGACAACACCCTCTTTTGCGGCCCGGTTCAATGGATTCTTGTCCAGTGCGACCAGAACACAACCCTCAAGGGTTAACCACCGCTCCCCGGCGCGCACCAAAGAAGGGGATCTCCCCTCTTCTGGCATCGTCATTTCAGCTGGTCTGGGGCTCGGGGTTGGCATCGAGGCGTGTATTAACTCATCAATTTGTGGGACATCCGGTTTATGATATCCGGCACATCCCGGCGTCAGCACAAGAACGAAAAGCAAGACGCCTAGCTTAACCCGCCCATTAGTAAAAAATGCCTGCGTGTGCATATCAGCCTCCTTCAATTTTTCAGTAAATTAAAATTTTATTTTAAGCCTGCGTTTTTTTGAACCTGCTGGAGGCCAACCACAGCGTCACCAGGCCCATCACCAGTAGAGCAAGCATCTGGGGCCAGAGGATCTCCGGCCCAACCCCTTTGAGGAAAATACCGCGTATAATCACCAGAAAGTAGCGCAACGGATTTAAATAGGTCAGCCATTGAACCACCACCGGCATATTGGCGATGGGAAACATGAAACCGGAGAGCAGCACCGCAGGAAAGTAAAAGAAGAACGTGCTCATCATCGCCTGCTGCTGGGTCTGGCTGACCGTAGAAATCAGCAGCCCGATACCCAGCGTCGTCATCAGATACAGGCTGGTGGCGAAGAAAAGCAACCCCAGGTTGCCGCGGATGGGCACGTCAAACCAGAACACCCCGATCAGGGTGATCAGGATCACATCGGCAAAGCCGATCAGGGCAAATGGAACGGTTTTGCCGAGGATAAACTCCGCCGAGGTGATGGGGGTGACCATGATCTGTTCCATGGTGCCGATCTCTTTTTCACGCACCACCGCCATGCTGGTGAGCATCAGGGTGATGAGCATCACGATGATGGCGATCACCCCCGGTACGTAGAAATTACGGCTCTCAAGGTTTTCGTTGAACCAGGCGCGGGTCTGCATTTCCACCTTGCCGAGCTCCTGGGGGGAACCGCTAAGGCGCGCCGCCTGCGTCTGCAGGATTTTTCTGGAAAACTCACTGACGATTTTCGCGCTGTAATCGAGCACAATCCCAGCGGTGTTCGAATCGGTCCCATCGACGATGATCTGCACCTGGGCTGTGCGTCCGGCGCGCAGTTCATCCTCAAAGCCGCTGTTCATCCGGATAATGGTGCGCACCTTGCCCCGGTCCATCAGGTCGCGGGCGCGGTCTTCCGTCGTAACATATTCGCGGATATCGAAATATCCCGAGTTGACAAAACTGGTCAAGAGCTCCCGACTAGCCACGCTGTTATCCAGATCATAGACCGCAGTGGACACGTGCTCGACGTCGGTGGTGACCGCATAGCCGAAAACCAGCACCTGAATGATCGGCATCATAAAAATGACCCCTTTCATCTTCGTGTCCCGGAAGATCTGGATAAACTCCTTGATAAGCATATGCTTGACACGTTCCCACATGATTACACCAACTTTTTCTTGAATTTGAGGTTGGCCCAGATCACCATCAGGACACTGAAAGCCACCAACAGCACAGCCTCCGTCCACAAAATCTGCAAGCCAACCCCTTTCAGATAAATGCCTTTGAGGAGCACAACGAAATAGCGGGCCGGGATCAGATAGGTGATCATCTGAATAGGCTTGGGCATGTTACTAATGGCATACATGAAATCCGACAGCAGAAAGGAGGGGAGAAAGGTAAGCACCATGGCCAACTGGCTGGCGAGCAACTGTCCCCGGGTCAGAATGCTGATCACCATCCCCATCGATAGAGCCCCGGTGAGAAAAATCGCCGCCATGCCGAACAGCAGGAAAACACTGCCGCGCAGGGGCACATTGAAAAGGAATTCTCCCATCAGAACTGATATCAGCACATCAAACATGCCGATGACAAAATAGGGAATGAACTTCCCCAGAATCAACTCCGACCCCTTTACCGGGGTGGAAATCAGCTGTTCCATGGTGCCGCGTTCCCATTCGCGCGCCACGGTAAGTGAAGTCAACAGCGCGGCGATGACCATCATGATCACAGCGATGAGTCCGGGGATGATGTAGTTTTTAGACTCCATGTCCTGGTTGTACCAGGTCCGCGGGCGCAGATCCGTCGGCAACTGGAGGTCCCGCGCCCCGCTGCGCCGCACCTCGCGCAGCGCGACGTCTTGAGAGTAGGTAGCCGCGATGGTATCGGCATAGCCGATGGCGATGGTCGCCGTGTTGGAGTCGCTGCCGTCCACAATCAACTGGACTGAGGCCGAGCGTCCTGAATCGATGCGGCGGGCAAAATCTTCCGGGATCACCAGGGCGACCAACGCCTGCATGGAGTCAACGGCATGTTCCAGCTCCGGATAGCTGCGGACGTAATCACGGATGGAAAAATAGGCCGAGCCGTCAAACCCACTGATAAACTCACGACTGGCGTGGGACTCGCTGCGGTCCCAGATCACTATCGGGACATCGTCCACATCCAGTTTCAGCGCATAGCCGAACAACACCAGCAGCAGCATCGGGATCGCAATCGCCATCGCCAGACTACGAGGATCGCGAAAGACATGAATGAACTCCTTACGGGCCACCGCCCAAACGCGAATGGGTCTCATCCCTGCACCTCCTGTTGCGGCTGATCGGCGCGATCACGGGTCTCGATGAGGGAAACGAACAAATCTTCCATTGAGGGGACGATCTTGTCTACCCGCTCCACCTGGTAGCCTTGCTTGGATAAAAACTCACGCAGCTTTGGCACCATCGCTTCACTATCCTCGACAACTACGTGCAAACCGCGCCCGAACAAGGCCACGCTCCCTACGCCGTCAACTTGCTCCAACTCCTCCATGGCATCCTGCGGCCGAGCGCACATCACTTCCAGGATATCTTCCTGCATCTCTTCGGTCTTAAGGGCCTCGGGGGAGCCGATGGCGATCAGCTCCCCGCGGTAAATCAGCCCGATCCGGTCACAATACTCCGCTTCATCCATGTAGTGGGTGGTGACAAACACCGTGACCCCTGTTTCGGTGAGCTCGTAGATCAAATCCCAGAACTGACGCCGACTGATCGGATCCACCCCGGAGGTGGGCTCGTCGAGAAAAATGATGGGCGGCTCATGCAGGATGGCGCACCCCAGGGCCAGACGCTGTTTCCAGCCACCGGACAGGATCCCCGTGCGCGAGTGACGATGCTCCTTCAGTCCCGCCATCTCTAGCACCCACTCCTTGCGCGCCTCTTTCTTTTCGGGGGCGATACGATAAATACCACTGTAAAAATTGATGTTTTCCTCCACTGTCAGATCCTCGTAGAGGGAAAACTTCTGACTCATATAGCCAATATGGGCTTTGATCTTTTCCGCTTCAGTGAGGACATCATAGCCAGCGACGGTTCCCGTTCCTGAACTGGGGGTGAGGATGCCGCACAGCATGCGGATAGTGGTGGACTTTCCGGCACCATTGGGTCCCAGGAAGCCGAAAATTTCTCCGGTAGTGACTTCGAAGCTGACATTGTCAACCGCGATGAAATCACCGAAGCGCTTTCCCAGACCCTTTACCGCAACCGCTATTTCATTATCATTGCTGCTCATACGCTTCGCCTCCGTCCTTTTCGGCCACCACCGAAATGAACACATCCTCCAGGGTCGGCTCGACGATGCGTATCCCCACAAGTGCGATACCCGCTTGTTCCAGGGTCGTTTTTATGGTCGCCTCCGTCTCGGGCGGATCATTGGTCACCACATGGGTCTTGTCTCCGAACAAGCCGACCGAATCTGCCGAAAAACGTTCGCGCAGCGCTGCAGTGGCGGTGCGCGGATTTTCCGATCTCACCTGCAGGATGGTGCCACGCATCAACTTCTTTACCTCCTCTGGGGTACCGAGGGCCAGAAGCTTGCCCCGATCGATGAAAGCCAACCGATTGCAGCGTTCCGCCTCGTCCAGGTAGGCGGTAGAAACAAAGATCGTCACCTTCTCGCGCAGTAATTGGTAGAGGATGCGCCAGAAGTCCCGCCGCGACACCGGATCTACCCCGTTGGTGGGTTCATCCAGAAAGAGGACCGTGGGCGTGTGGATCAGGGCGCAGGAGAGCCCGAGTTTTTGTTTCATCCCGCCCGAAAGGTTGCCCGCGAGGCGCTTTTTAAAGGGGGTCAGAGCGCTGAAGTCCAGCAACTCATCAATTTTTTCTTTTCTCCCCTTGCGCGGCACTTCGTAGATGTCCGCGTAAAAATTGATGTTCTCCATCACAGTCAGATCCGGATACAAACCAAAGCGCTGGCTCATGTAACCGATCTTATTCTTCAGCGGTTCGGCCTCTTTGACTATGTGATGACCCGCCACCCAGGCATCGCCCGAGGTGGGGTCCATAATCGCGGTCAAGAGCCGCATGGTCGTGGTCTTGCCAGCTCCGTCCGGGCCGACCAGGCCGAATATTTCGCCCGCGGCCACCTCCAGGTCCAGCCCGTCCACGGCAACCAGGTCTCCGAAGGATTTGGTCAATTTCTCAGTTCGTATGCCACTCATGCTCTGACCTTTACTGTTAGCTTGGGTGTCTATGGCGTAAAACGCCTATTTTAACGCGATGTCGGCGTCGGCCGGCATCCCGGGTTTGAGCTCCATCTCAGGGTTCGTAATATTCACTTTGATACGGTAGACCAGCTTCACCCGTTCCTCGGTGGTCTGGACGTTTTTGGGAGTGAATTCCGCTTCTGAGGAGATAAAAGAGATGCGCCCCTCGTAGGTTTTGTCCGGATATGTATCGGTAGTGACGTGTACGGTCTGCCCCACCTTGACCCGACCCAGATCGGTCTCGTTGATATAGCCGCGCAGCCAGACGTCAACCAGGTTGCCGACGGTCACCACCGGTGTGCCGGCGACCACATATTCCCCTGGCTCCACATTTTCCGACAAAACAATGCCGGTCAGAGGCGCGTGCAAAGCGGCATACCCCAGCCTGGTTTCAGCCAGAGCCAACGCTTGTTTGGCACGCTGGACATCCGCGCGCGCGCGGTCGATCCTTTCTATCCGCGGCCCTGTTCTGACCAGTTCATGGCGGGCGCTGCTTTCTTTCAAGGCGGCTCGGGCCTGTTCGATCTCTTCTTTGCGAGGTCCTTCAACCACCAGCTTCAGATGTTCCCCGACTTCGCGCAAGCGCTCTCTTGCGGTTGTATATGCCGCATCGGCTGCCTCAAATTCACGCGCGGAAATGACCGCATCCTCAAACAACTTTTTCTGCCGGGCAAATTCCGCCTGCCAGCGCACATATTCTCCGCGGGCCTGTTGTTCGGCCGCTTTGGCGGCGTCTATCTCCTGCGGTCTGGAGCCTGCCACCAGTTCATCCAATTTCGCTTGCGCCCGGCGCTGCGCCGCTTTCGCTTCCTCAATCTCTTCTACCCGAGACCCGGCCTCAAGCTCGGCCAGTACCGCCTGACTGGCTTGCAACTCCGCCGCGCGCAACGCGACCTCCTGGGATAGATCCATGCTGTCCAGCACGGCTACCAGCTGGCCGGCTTCGACCCGTTCACCTTCTGAGACCAGACGTTTTTCCACCCGCCCGGCAATTTTAAAGCTCACCTCGGCATCGGTAATCTCAATGTTGCCTGAAATGGTGACAATATTCGGGTCTTTTTTAGACCAAACCCTTATGTATTGAACGGTAAGTATGGTGGCTACAAGCATCACAATCGCCACTACAGCGAGCATTAGTCTTTTTTTCTTGGACATGGTCAGGCCTCCTGGAGGGAGAGAGATAAATCAATCAATCAAGTATATGTGACTACTTTCAGGGTATATTTACGCACTAAACAAGGTGTTCATGGCGTATTCAGTGGATACGGCGACAACAAAAGGGATAACCTCAAGGGCAACACCCGCAATACGCCTTGAATCAACAATATTTTTTAGCACACTTCCTTCAAATGGCGCTGTGGGTCGCCATTGCAACGGTTTCAGGCGTGGGATTACAAAGCCTTTAACTAATCTATCAAGGATCGAAGCAAGTACAACCAAGCCCTTGCCCTTCCACCCAAACTTCCGCACGCCCTTTATTGATGACGCTGCTAAAAAATCCAACCCAGTTAAAACACCATGATCTGGGGTGAATCTACACCTCTAGCCAAATCCAATGCGCTACATGCGAGCGCTACAACATGTTCTGCAACGCACTCCTTTTGGACTTGTTGCATAACCCCTACCCCTATAGAAAATTCGACCTTGTGACAGATGCTGCTATAGCGATAGGGGATGGTGATTCCGGCAAGATTTTTCAGGATGTTTGCGGCAATGGTCAAAGCAACCCCAGGTGAGGCACCGGGCAGAATCCCACCAAACATCTCTTGCGCAAACCACGTTACATATAAATCTCCAGATGAAGCGAGGGAATGGTTGATAGAGGCCCGCACCAGTTTTACGCAATCATGCAGATGTTGTGCATATCTTTGCCCCAGTGATTCAAACTGCTTAATTTCCACCAGAACCAGCGCCAGGGGGGCTGAATTCAGACGCGCAACCCTTAAGCCGAAGTCTACCGAGGTCATTAATGGATTTTCTCTGTATGTCTGACATAACCCATCCATAAGAATGTCCAGAAAAATTGTTGCGTTTTAGAAGAAACAGGGAGCGTGCAAGCTTAACTATAGTCTTTTCAGTCATCCCCACCCGGTGCAAGAGCTCGCTTTAGAAGGGCGAACACCCGCCGCGCATCGTCGCGCATCCGCTCTGGTTCACCAGCCAGCATCGATTGGATCACCAACCCCTGGATGGAGCCGACAAACAGCGTCGCGGCGGCGGCCGTATCCAGCTGCGGCGCAAACTCGCCTGTGCTTTTGCCTTCTTCTATCAACGTGCACAGACGCTCCTCATAGCGGCGGATAAAAGTCCGGACCATTTTTTTGGCCGCAGTATCATCGGCGCGCTGCAACTCGCCGAACATCATGCGCGGTACGCCTGGGTGGGAAACAACAAAGTCGATGTGGGTCATGAACATCGCCTCCAGCGCCTCCAGCGCCGTGGTGGAGTTCTGGGCCGCAAGCTCAATGCGACTTGTCAAGCGCTTTGCCACCCAGTCCATAACACTCTCCCAAATAGCGGCCTTGCCGCTGAAATGACGAAACAGGGCGCCTTGAGTCAGCCTCATATGTTTGGCAATAGCAGCTGTAGTAATTTCACTGGGGTTTTGTGTAGCGGACAGATCAACAACCGCCATAATGGTGGCGGCACGCCGCTCTTCGGCGGGCAGATGTTTTGGCATTGGCGGCATAACATTTCTCCATAGTAAGTAATTGATTACTTACTATAGCTGAAAAAGTAGCCCCGTCAATAAAAAACATGTGTGCATAGCCCGGTTAGGCGAGCTTCGTGCGAAGACACCCTCTCCACCTTTTTCGGGCTCGACCCCAATCTAGCCTTACGCGTAAATTCTGAATGGAGGTCAGAATGACGCTTCTAAAGTACAGGTTGTCAGTGGAGGGGAAGTTCAGGATAATAGTGCGCTTGAAAAGAGGTTTTACAGAGAGGGAGAGGGAGAGCATAGAATGGCTCGGTTTGAAGGCCATTCTATGCTCTCCCTAAGGTTTACTGAACTTCGCGCCAGTAGTTGTTCGCAATGGCGATAGTTTTAAACTCTATTGCCACCAACTCCGCCGCGTACATCAACAGTTGGGGGTCATCTTCATATTTTTTTCTTACCGCCTGCTTGATCTCAGAATCCTGCTGGATAGCTCCTATAGTTTTTCTGATTATTTTAATCGCCAGCATTCGCCCTTCCAGAGGCGTTTTGGTGATCAGACTCGGCATGTAATCTTCGGTATTTTTCTGTTCAGCCGCATATACGGTCTGGGCAAATCCGCTTGCTAAAAAAGTCAGTAACAACAGTGTCATCAATGCTTTTCTCATGGTATTCCTCCGACTGTGTGTAGTGATCTGAAACAAAGTGTATGCTGAGACAAGCACAACGTCAGCTTGTCCGCTGAGCTGTCATAGCTTTTTAATCAGCTGGCGTGCGGCGGTCTGTACCGGGTCCCAAACCGGAGAAAAAGGCGGGGCATAGCTAAGATCAAGACCGATCAGGTCCTCTGCTGTCATCTCAGCCGTCAAGGCGGTTGCAATAATATCAATTCGCTTGGCGGCACCTTCCATCCCCACAATCTGCGCACCGAGCAGACGCCCACTGCCTTTCTCGCCCAGCATTTTGACTGTAATAGCGCCTGAGCCGGGGTAATATCCGGCCCGGGTTTTCGTCTTAATCGTCGCCGTAGCATAGTCAGTACCGAGCTGTTGCAGCTCTTTTTCCTGCAATCCGGTGCGCGCCACTTCCACCGCGCATATCTTACTCACGGCAGTTCCTACCACGCCCGGAAACCACCCTTCGCCTCCAGAGAGGTTGGTACCTGCCACCACCCCCTGCTTGTTGGCAATGGTGCCGAGGGCGATATGAACCGGCTGACCGGTCAAACGGTGCAACGATGCGGCGCAATCTCCCGCGGCCCAGACGTTCGCCGTGCCGGTTTGCATGCGCCCATCCACACTGATTGCCTCCTTTGGCCCCAACTCTATCCCTGCCGCTTTGGCGAGATGAGAATTTGCCCGCACCCCAAGACCCAGGATAACCAAATCCGTCGGTAGTGTGCGCTCAGGCGTGACCACACCGGTGACACGACCTTCTTTAACCTCAAACGCTTCAAATCCCTCGGAGAGGAAAAGATTAACTCCGATGTTTCTGAGTGCTTCGGAAACCAATGCACCCATATCCGGATCAAGGGTATCCATCACTTCGGGGCTTTTTTGCACCAGGGAGACGTTGAGCTTCAAGCGCGTCAACGCCTCCGCCATTTCGAGGCCAATGTATCCACCGCCAATCACCACCACATTTTGGGGGGATTCCTTGGCCAGGAACTCCTGGATACGTATCCCACTTGCCAAACCTGACAAGCCAAAAATCCCAATGGCATCCATCCCCGGCACCTGCGGACAGAAGGGGCGGGCTCCGGTAGCAATCAGGAGCTGATCATAAGGCTCTTCAACAACTTGGGTCGACCCAAGTCGTTGAACCTTTACACGTTGAGACCTATGGTCAACCTCTATAACTTCGTGTCCGGTACGAACGTCAATATTATATTTCTCCCGAAATTTCTCTGGGGAACGAACAACTAAGCTGTCAACTTTTTCGATCAGTCCTCCGATAAGATAGGGGATCCCACAACTTGAATAGGAGGTATATGGTGTTTTTTCCAGCACTAAGATTTCTCGCTCCGGCTGGGTACGCCTAATTTTTGCGGCTGCACTCATCCCGGCAGCATTACCACCTATGACAACTATTCTACCTTTACTCCCCTTGGTGTTTGTCATTCGAGACTCCTTTAGAATAATAAAATGTTTCATGTTGTCTTTTACTTACGAGCACAAAAATTTCCGGATAAAACTTACCGAAAAGTTTATCCCTTAAAACAGCATTGAACTACCCCACCACACCCCTGCGGGCACTTATCGTGCAGAGACTGGAACAAACTGCACAGATTTTCACGGTCTTCAGTTCAGCCTAGTGTAGGATGGCAGATTAAGCTTATCTCAAGCGCCCCATACTGCCTTCGACTCTAGCATGGGAAATCTTTGCGTAAAGTGAAACAGTGCAATTTTATGTCAAGGTCTTTAAATCAGTGGCACTCTATTGTTATGTGGGACCCCAACAGAGCTGCGCAACATTTCCCCAAAACCTGAAAAGATATCCCACTCTTCTCTTCCTACCTAATCCCATTCCTTCCTAACCCTAGGGAAGAAGATAAGTCGTTGCCTGATTATCTATTTTACCTGCACCCGCTTATGGGATAAGATGGGAGGTTAATTGTAGCAATTTTGCTGGCATTTTATGTTGGTTTCGTAAAAATCCCCAAACCTGCAAGCATAGCTACACACTATCTTCTACCGCTGATCTCGCGGTCAGTGCCTATATCCAATATGAAAAGGAGTAACTGTATGGAACAAAACTATTTCAACGCATTGCCTTTGCGGCGCCAACTAGAAGAGTTGGGAACCTGTCGCTTTATGGATGCTGATGAATTCAGCAACGGATGTGACTACGCTAAAGGGAAGAAAATCGTTATTGTTGGCTGTGGCGCACAGGGCCTTAACCAAGGTCTCAATATGCGCGACAGCGGTCTGGATGTGTCCTACACCCTGCGCAAGGAAGCTATTGAAGAGCAGCGTCAATCATACAAAAATGCAACCGAAAACAACTTCAAAGTTGGCAGCTACGAAGAGCTCCTCCCCCATGCAGATATCGTAATGAACCTCGCGCCGGACAAGCAGCACACGGACGTAGTAAATACTGTCATACCCATGATGAAAGAAGGGGCTGTATTCAGCTATGCTCACGGGTTCAACATTGTGGAAGAAGGTGTGAAGATCCGCAAAGACATCACCGTCATTATGGTTGCTCCAAAGTGTCCCGGCTCCGAAGTAAGAGCTGAGTACACCCGTGGATTCGGAGTTCCTACCCTGATTGCAGTGCATCAAGATAACGACCCCAAAGGAGATGGTCTAGAAATTGCGAAAGCCCTATGTTCAGCACAAGGTGGAGATCGCGCTGGAGTTCTTGAGTCATCATTTGTGGCCGAGGTAAAATCTGACCTTATGGGCGAACAGACCATTCTGTGTGGCATGCTCCAGACTGGCTCACTGTTATGCTTCGACAAAATGGTGGCAGAAGGGATTGATGCTGGATATGCAGCCAAGCTTGTGCAGTACGGGTGGGAAACCATCACCGAGGCTCTGAAACAAGGTGGCATTACCAACATGATGGACCGCCTCTCTAATCCTGCGAAAATACGTGCCTACGTTCTTGCAGAAGAACTTAAAGATATCATGCATTCCTTATTTCAGCAGCACATGGATGACATCATTACTGGTAAGTTTTCAGCCACCATGATGCAAGACTGGGCCAATGATGATAAAGATCTTTTACGCTGGCGCGAAGAGACTGGGCAGACACCTTTTGAAAAAACCGAAGCAAAAGGTAAGATCTCTGAACAGGAGTTTTTTGACAAAGGCATTCTGATGGTTGCCATGGTTAAGGCTGGGGTCGAGCTCGCGTTTGAATCGATGCTTGAGGTTGGAATTGAGCCAGAGTCTGCATACTACGAGTCTTTACATGAAACACCACTTATCGCCAACACTATTGCACGAAAAAAACTCTACGAGATGAACCGAATTATATCCGACACAGCTGAGTACGGCTGCTATCTTTTCGCTCACGCCTGCGTCCCTCTATTGGGCGATTTCATGGCAAAAGTATCAACTGATGTTATCGGTAAGGGGATGGATTTGGAAGACACTAGCGTTGATAACAAAACCCTTGTTTGTATCAATGCAGCTATTCGCGGTCACTTCATCGAAGAGGTTGGCGCCGAACTTCGCTCCGCCATGCATGGGATGAAAGCAATCAGCCAAGCGAACTAGTTTTCCTATCCGCTTGACACAATAAAGCCCGCGTCACCTTTAAGGAGACGCGGGCTTTTGCGTTTAACAGTATTGCGGATTTGCTGCTACAGCAGAGATGATACGGCCTGTTTGGCTGCAGCCATAAACTCCTGTGGAAGCACGCCGATCATAATTATGGCAAATATGAAAAACACCCCGAGTGCCTGTGCGGTTGCAGGCATTAGGATTGGATCTTTCTCGTCGTCGGCGCCACAATAAGCCGCACGCGCCATTTTCAAGTAGTAGAAAATTGCTATAGCGGCATTGATAACACCAATGATAACCAGAGCGTAGAACCCCTTGTGAACCGCACCGGTAAATACTAAGAATTTGCCTACAAAACCAATAGTAGGTGGAATACCTGCCATCCCAAACGCAGACACCAGTAATGTCATAGCCAACAGCGGTGAGCGCCTTGAGAGCCCCTTAAGGTCATCAAAAGTCACATTCTCCCCCTCAGGAGCTATGTTGTATATTACATAGAAACATCCAAGGTTCATGAGCAGATAACCAATGATATAGTACACAGCTGCAGCCATGCCAAGCAAGTCGGCAGTTAAAATGCCAAGCATTACATACCCAGCATGGGCAATACTTGAATAAGCCAGAAGCCGCTTAAGGTCATTCTGTACAAGCGCTGTGAGATTACCAAAGGTCATGGATAGCACCGCAAAGGCAGCCAGCACCCACGTATATTGGGTAATGTCAGCACCAGCTACAGAAACCAAGCGCAGCAGGAGTAATACAGCACCTACCTTTGGAAGAGTAGCAATAATACTTGTGGTTTCGTTTGCTGCACCCTGATACACATCCGGAGTCCAGAAGTGCATAGGAAACAAAGCCAACTTATACATGAAGCACACAAGTACTAAAACCATTGCCACAACAGCAAGCGGTTGCGTAGCAATCAACGCTGGCATCGCCACTGCAAGCTCACTTAGGTACGTGGTGTGAGCAAGGCCGAAGATGTAACCCATACCGTAAAGGGTAAAAGCTGTAGCTACGGCACCAAACATAATGTACTTAATGCACGCTTCGGCAGGAAGACGACCCTGACCACGGCGAAAGGGGATAACTACATATAGAGCGTAGGATGAAATCTCAAGGCTAAGGAGAATAGTAAGCAATTCGACTGAACTACTTAAAAACACCAAACCGAGAGCACTAATCGCCACGAACATATTGTATTCTGCATGCAACTTAGGTTCGATGCCGGTCATGCCGCGCCCTAAAGCGTACACCAGGAAAAGTCCAGACAGAATAATAACCTTAAACATCTGGGACAGGGCATCTACCTGATACACATCAAAAAACAACATGCCCTCTGAGCCATAGCTAGCAATAGCCACGACCAGCGTCAGTGCTGACATCACCAGAGTAGCCCCCTGCACTACTCCTGTACGAAAATTGCCCAAGGTCATGAAAAACAAAACCAGGACCATTAACATCAGTGCCAGTTCCGGCATAAAGACTGTGTTTAGCATAATTGATCCGATTCTTATGTTAGAAACTTACGATACTTTTAATCCACGCACCTGCGTCTTGCAACAGGGCATGGTGCTCACCATGATTGGCGCCGTCAGACAATATACTTCCGTCATTTACCTGCTCGATCAGATGAGCAACACTGGTGTCCATAATATCCAGCATCGGCGTAGGATGCAGACCGATCCAGAACACAAAGACCGTCAGAAAAGCAAGCTGAATAATTTCACGCGCGTTACAGTCGGCGATTTTATGGCTAGGATCTCCATGGTGCGCATGCCCGTCTGAATCGTCCCACACCATTTTCTGCAGCAAACGTAGCATATACGCAGCAGCAAGAACAGCACCCGGAATTGCGATTGCACCAACCAAGGGATACTTCTGAAACGCGCCAAAAAGCACCAGAAACTCGCCTACGAAACTGTTGGTTCCGGGGAAAGCTAGAGACGAGAGGGAAAAGATACCCAAGAAAGTGACATAGATAGGCACCACCATTCCCAGCTTATTATTATCCGCAATTTCGCGGCTGTGGGTACGCTCATAGATGAGACCAATCAGGATAAATAGTGCCCCTGTGGTAACGCCATGGTTAATCATCTGCAACATTGCACCCTTGATGCCACCGTCATTGAGAAGGAATATCCCAAGAGTTACGAAACCCATGTGACCAACAGAAGAATATGCAATCAACTTCTTAATATCAGTCTGTCCCAAGGCTAGGTATCCACCCACAATAATGCTTATTAAAGACATCGCAAGGAGAATCGGGACACAGTAGTAAGTTGCAGCTGGAGCGATAGGGAGGCAAAAGCGCAGGAATCCATAACCGCCCATTTTCAAAAGGATACTTGCCAGGATCACCGAACCAGCAGTAGGTGCCTCTACATGGGCTGCGGGTAACCAAGTGTGGAACGGGAACATAGGCATCTTGATAGCAAAACCCAGAGCACACGCAATAAAAACCCACATCTGGAATGAGAAGCTATATGTATGCGCCATCAACTCAGGTATGAAGAATGTTCCAGTGTTTATGTACAGCGCGATGATGGAAACTAACAGGAAAATACTTCCAGCAAAGGTGTAAATAAAGAACTTTATTGATGCATAATCTTTACGTGCCCCACCCCATATCGCGATGATGAGATACATTGGGACAAGCATCCCCTCCCAGAAAATATAAAACAGCACGGTGTTCAGACTCAAGAACACCCCGATCATCGCTGTTTCCATCAACAGGAGTACCACCATGAACTCTTTGAGACGCGTCTGTATATAGGTCCATGAACAGAGCACACATAGCGGCATGACAAATGTAGTCAAAAGCACTAGCAGAACACTGATCCCGTCCACACCGACTACATAGTTCAGGTTTAGCTCCGGGAACCAGTGGCGCAATTCCACAAACTGATATTTGGCTGTGGTCCTGTCAAAGGCAGTCCACAGTGGAACAGAAATTAGCGCAGTAACAAGTGTTACGGCCAGACTCCAATATTTTATCAAAGTGTCCCCTCGCAGGAACATGGCGACTACAGCCCCGACCACCGGCACAATCAGTAACATTGACAGGATCGGGTAATTCAACGTGTTCAGGATAAGATACTTTTCCATGACTTCCTACTGTCTCGTATGGGTTAATGCGCAGCGTGTACAGATGGTCACACCAGCACCACTACAATCAGAACGACAAACACCAAGCCAGCAGCAGCACCAATATAGTGTTGCATTTTACCCGTCTGGAACAGACGCGTCTGATCACCGGCCTTAACAATCCCTTTGGCACTGCCATCGAGAGCCCAGTCAATACCCTCCCAATCAAACCAGGAAAGGGCACGTGCGGCAGCCATTGTGAAACGTAAGCCCACAGTCTGATACACATTACTAACCCACTCATTTGCTGCGTTGATCGGTTTACGTGCCAACCACATGAAGACCAAGGCTCCTTTACGGTAGAACCAGTCGAGATCAAGGTTAGACACATCGTGTGGTTTCAAGTACTTCACCATGATATAGAAACCAAGGCCAGTAAAGCCTAAGAGGTGGAATGTTTCAGCGAGATGGTAGCTAGTGTAAGGGTGGTACTCCACTGCGTAGGGCAACATATTGTAGAGATATTCTGGATAAACTCCAAGGAAGATACACATAAATGCAGCCATAAACATCCCAACCTGCATATTCCAGTATGCTTCCTTAGGCTTAATGCCCGGGTTATTGGGACCAAACCAGATGAAGTACGGAAGCTTGATTCCAACAGATAGGAACGTACCCACAGCAGCAAGAGAAAGCATCAGCATGATAAAGGTCTGATGATCTGCTCCAGCAGCTGCAATGATCATAGATTTACTCACAAACCCACTCGTAAGAGGGAATCCCGAGATTGCAATCCCACCAATTACGGTAAATATCATGGAGAGGGGCATATATTTATACAAACCACCCAACTCACTAAGTTTTGAGCGCCCAGTCATCTCCAGAACGCAACCAACTCCCATGAACAATAGAGCTTTATAAAGGATATGTGCATAGGCATGTGCACATGCACCGTTCATAGCTAATTCGGTGCCAATACCAATACCGCACACCATATATCCAACCTGGCTCACTATGTGGTAGGCGAGTATTCTGCGTGCATCATTCTCAATGACCGCGTATCCAACCCCATACAGAGTCATAATAGCACCCATTATTGCCAGGATCTCATATCCAGCGAATCCACGTGCAAGCACGTACACTGCGGTCTTGGTTGTAAATGCACACATGAAGACTGCACCAGTTACTGTCGCTTCGGGATAGGCATCCGGGAGCCATGCATGAATGGGAGGAACAGCTGCATTGAGCATAAAGCCGATCATTATAAGGTAATCAGCTAGCATAGCGGAATCGGGCGCGATAAGCTCAAAACTAAGATCGTGTACGTTCTGATAGCGCAAGACAATGCCACCTAAGAGAATCAGTCCACCCACAGTATGCACCAGCAGATAGCGATACCCGGCCTCAATTGACTTTTTCCGCTTCCGGTACCAGATCAGGAACACGGAGGATAACGCCATAAGCTCCCAGAAAATGAATACAGTAAGGTAATCTCCAGCAAGAGTTGTCCCTAGAGAACCAGCAACATAGAGCCATGCGGCAATATGTTGTCCCGTCTCTTTGACATGCAGACCGAAAATACTTCCGATCAAAGCCATGAGAGTGAAGACATGGAGAAAAACCATGGTCAGCTGATCAACTCGACCAAACTGGAGCTCAAAACCAAGCCATTCAACTGCTCCAAAAGATTCTGGCAAATACTTGATCTGGATAAAAGCCAGCAATGGCACTACTACCAGCAAAATCTTTTGGGCATTGAATTTTCTGAATAAGGGTAGCAGTAGCGCGCCGACAATAAACAGCGTCGCCGGATGCATAAATATACTACTTGTCATAATAATCCGTGTCCCTCTCCAGCCATACGTGTGACAGCCCTTTGCAGAATACAATCATTAGTAAACAACCAACTAAACCAAAGATCGCCCAAAAACTAATGATTGGATCCCCCCAAAAGTGGGCATCAGGCCTTTCCGCAAAAAAATCGAATACAAGCGCAAAACCTAGATACGCGAAGAAGATCCATTTCATCATATCCGAGCGTTCTCGCAGATACGTTATCACCTGTGCGATCATGACTTCACCATCAGATTAATAAGGTCAAGGAACAAATCAGGGTAGACACCGAAAATCACAGAAAAAGCCGCTGTAATTACTAAGGGAACTACCATAAACATAATTAAGGGCTGTTTCTCAAGACTACCCGTAACTCCAACATCTTCAGGTAGAGGTTTACCGAAAAACCCTTGCAGGACAACAGGGACAAAGTAACCAGCGTTCAAAAGGCTACTAACAAGGAGGACACTCAGCAATATCCAGTTATGAATATCGAGAGTACCAAGAGCCAGGTACCATTTAGTAACAAAGCCGCCGACTGGTGGAATCCCGATCATGCCGAGGGAAGCAACACCAAACGCGATCATTGTCCACGGCATCCGATAACCCAAACCGCCCATCTCTCTAATATCTGTCTTGCCACTTGCGACAAAGATACACCCTGCTGCAAAAAACAAAGTAATCTTGGCAAAAGCATGGTTTGCAATATGGATCAAACCCCCTGTAATAGAGTTAGGAGTTAGCATTGCAACACCAAGGACAATGTAAGACAACTGGCTAACAGTTGAATAGGCTAAGCGTGCTTTAAGGTTGGTTTTAGTTAAAGCAATTACTGAGGCCATAAGTATGGTAAACGATACAAAGTAAGCCGTGAAAATTCCGAGCCCCGTATCTACAAGAACATTTACACCGAACACTGACAACATGACGCGGCAGATTGAGAACACGCCGACTTTAACAACGACCACAGCATGCAGCAACGCACTGACAGGAGTCGGGGCAACCATTGCATCAGGAAGCCAGTTATGTAGTGGCATAATGCCTGCTTTTGCAAAACCAAAGAGGCACAGAAGGTACGCAACCCCAATTGCAATCCGGTTTGCTTCAGCAGGGAAAATACCCTGCGCAATGCCTGCGGTCTGAAAGTCAAGGGTACCTGCCAAAACATAGATAAGAACCATAGCTGGGAGGAGAAACGCTTTGGAAGTGAACATCAGATATACGATGTACTTCTTTGCTCCAGCGTAGCCTTCCTCATCCTGATGGTGCATAACCAGCGGGTAGGTGAAGATTGATACAATTTCATAGAACAGGTACAAGGTAAACAGGTTACCAGCAAATGCCGCGCCCATGGCTGCGCCAACTGAAACCGCATAGCACACATAAAAACGTGTCTGCGCATGCTCGTTAAGTCCACGCATATAGCCGACGCAGTACAAACTCGCCAGTATCCATAGAAATGACGCAACCAGAGCGAAAATAACTCCAAGCCCGTCTAGGTTAAGCATTACCGACACACCTGGGTACAGCTCAAAAAGCGTGTACTTAAGTTGATTGCCATCCATAATGCTCGGAATAAAGCTTAATACCGACACAAAAGTTAGTATGGCTCCCAGCGTTGACCAGCTGTCGCGCAAATTTGGCTTTTTCCCTGAAGACATGACCAACAGGCCTGTAATCATGGGAATAAGCATGGTTATGATTATCTTGCTTGTGATTATCGTGTTCATTGCAAGCGCTTTCTCAGGTGGTGTGTTTCAAAATGTACTTGAAACAGCCGTTACAGTTTACTTTACCCTTATCGACAAATCAGTGCTTCATATCCTGTACTATAGCCGGATCTTCGTCACGGAAACGTCTATAGACAACTATGATAATACTGACCGCAATCGCTGCTTCTGCTGCGGCGAGACCCATAATAAACAGTGTATAGATCTGGCCTACGGCAGGGTTTGGCGCAGTAAAAGTATTGAACGCCATAAAGTTAAGCGCTGCACCATTCATCAGAAACTCACTCGAAATGAGCATCCCGATCAACGATCGGTGCTGAACCATACCGTAGAGTCCGATCACTAGCAGAATTGCCGCAATAATAAGATATGTATTGAGATTATCACTTATTATCATTTTACAGCTCCATCTCTGCCGCCGCGCCCAAGAATTATCGAACCAACGATGGCTGTCAGTAGAATGACTGAAATTAGTTCGAATGCGAGGCAGTATTGTAACAACAGATTTTCCCCGACTAAACGAATCGACATATCGTCAATTCTCTCTGCAGCAGGAGCGAAACCTGTTTGAGCCAGAACCACGAACAGAGATATGAACACCGCAGAGCAAGAGCCAATCGCAAGGATAAGATTACGACCTTTGAGATTTTTTTCTGCAATTTGGCGTGGTGTGTTTCCAAGCATAATCCCCATCGCTATTATGATACAGACTGCGCCAACATAAATCAGGACCTGCATTACCGCTAGGAAAGGGCTCCCCAGGTGAAAATACAAACCCGCTATTCCAAGCAGAGATACTGCTAAACCTACAACTGCATGCATCAGCATCTGTGAACGCACTGCCATAAATGCGCCCATAAATGTCAGAATCATGAAGGCATAAAACAGGGCCTCGGCTATGTACCGATATAAAATCATTCCCGTTCCTCCACTCTTTTGATCAAATCGTAATGAAAATCCTCACGGGCAGACCCTGCGACTTCATAGTCGTCACAGTAATCCAAGGCGTCGGTTGGGCACACCTCGACACAGGCACCACAGTGGCTGCACTTGGTATAGTCCAGAGTAAACAAAGTCAGCACCTTGCCCTTCACACCTTCACGCTTCTCACCCTCGACCACAATGCAATCAGAAGGGCAATCACGCATACAGGACCCGCAGGTTATGCACCTATGCGTACCAGTTTCTGGATCCTTAATCAGGTCAATGTGCCCACGATAGTTAGGGGTGACATCGATTTTCTGGCGTGGATACTGAACAGTGACAACTGGGCTGAACAGAGCTTTTAATGTCACCTTCATGCCGACAATAAGGCTCCATGCCCCCGTAAACAGTTCTGAAAAATACGCTTTCATAGCTTCACAACCACAACAGTAATAAGAAGATTAACCAGCGAGAACGGCAGCAGGTATTTCCAGCACAAATTCATAAGCTGGTCGAAACGGGTTCGTGGGAAAGTCCACCGAATCCAGACGAGGAAAAACATAAACATATACGCCTTGAGCAGGAACCAGATTATCCCGGTGTACTCAAAGTAGGGTAACGGAATACCGGAGGTACCACCGAGGAAAAAAACGGTGGCAATACAACTTGCAATAAACATGTTTGTGTATTCAGCCATCATAAACAAGCTGAACGCCATGCCGCTGTACTCGGTGTGGAAACCAGCAGTGAGTTCACTCTCTGCTTCCGGGAGGTCAAAGGGCGCACGATTTGTTTCGGCAACCATAGACACCAAATAAATCAGAAATGCTACCGGCTGCAAGAAGATAAACCACACATTCTGAGCATCCATTATACCGCGCAGACTGAAAGTGTTGGTCATAAAAACAATCGCCAACAACGATAGAAGCATCGGAATTTCGTATGCAATGCTTTGAGCTACAGCACGGAATGCGCCAAACATTGAATACTTGTTATTAGAAGCCCATCCACCTATCAAAACAGCAAAAACGTTTACGGAAGCTATTGCCAACATAAACAGCAAAGCAACATCAAGGTCAAAGCCTTGGATACGGTCGCTGAAAGGGATGACCAGCAACGGAAGAAAGACTGGCGCAAACGAGATAATAGGAGCCAGCATATAGAGAGGTTTGTCCGCTTTAGCGGGGATAACAAGTTGTTTAGCCATCAGCTTGATACCATCTACTATCAACTGCAGTATCCCGTGAAAGCCAACCTCCATCGGACCGGTCCGGCGCTGAAAATGTCCAGCCAACTTTCGTTCCATATAGCCCATAACCAGAGCGTTGCCAAATACGAGGACAGCGGCGCCGATTACAGCTATAATCATTCGGATTAGTTCTGGTGCAAAAGCGTTTAAAGTTTCCATATCGACTACCTGTCAATCTCGGGGATAACGAGGTCAAGCGCACCCATACAAGTAACAACGTCAGCAATCATCATCCCCTTACACACCTCAGGCACAACGCTGAGATTGCTGTATGATGGTGTCCTAACCTTGATTCTATACGGAATATCGCTGCCATCGGATACAAGATAGTAAGACAACTCTCCACGTGGCGCCTCGACAGAACAGTTGTAGTCCCCTTGAGGTAACTTCAATTTCCTTGGCACTTTGGGGGCCATCACCTCACCGTCGGGCAGCTTATCAAGAGCCTGCTCAATTATGCGTAAGCTCTGCTCCATCTCGCGGAAACGTACATTGAACGCTGCCCACGCATCTCCTTTTTGCGCCAAAGGGATTTCGAAATCGAATTCTGGGTACACAGAGTATGGTTCAGCCTTACGTATGTCGTACTCAACCCCTGCAGAACGCAACAACGGTCCGGTCACACCAAAACGTGCACAAAGCTCTGGCGTGTACTCGCCCACATTCTGCATACGTCTTTGCACAATTACGTTGCCATTAACCAACTCTTCGTACATGGGGAAACGTCCGCGCAGGCGTTCAATAAAAGCACGCACCCGTTCGATAAACTTATCGTCGATATCTTTGCACACTCCACCTACCCTGCTATAGCAATAGGTCAGGCGAGAACCACAAACATCTTCCAGTGCATCCAGAATATGCTCACGATCATCGAAGGTGTACATGATTGGGGTAAATGCGCCCAAGTCGAGCAGGTAAGCTCCATACCAGAGCAGGTGGCTCTGAATACGATTCAGCTCACTGGTGATAACCCGGATATATTCGGCACGCCTGGGCACCTCAATTCCTGCTGCACGTTCAAGCAGCATGGCATAACCCTGATTGTAAATCAGGGCCCCAAGATAGTCCATCCGAGCAACATTGGGCATAAAAGCTTTGGCCGGCTTAAATTCACCGATCCGCTCGTGACAACGATGCACATAACCCAATACAGGCTGTGGATCAAGGACATACTCCCCGTCCATCTTCAGCAGAACTCTCAGTACCCCGTGGGTACTGGGGTGCTGAGGGCCCATATTAAGGACGAAGTGATGTTGTCTTTCGTCTTCAAAAACATCTACGTTCATAACAATCAGCTCAGCTCCGCCTAGTTGGAGGCTTGTGGTTTGGCTGCCTTCTGTTCTTCGGCAGCAGGGGCTTTTTTCTCCGCTGGTGCGGTTTTTTCTGGCTCCGGCTCTGCGACTTTACGCCGCAACTCAGAAATATCCTTGAGCCTCTTTTCGTCTTTGAGGAGCGGCTTCAAGTCAACATCTTCTTCGGCCAGAATCAAAGGTTCTAGATTGGGGTGCCCGGCAAACACAACACCGTAAAAGTCCCGCACCTCGCGCTCATGCCAGTTGGCTCCGTCGTATACATCGCAGATGGTCGGCACAGTACCATCCTCTTTCACGGCAATGCGGGCTATCACGCGGCAGCGTTGCGACCCAGCAATAGCAAACTGATATACCACTTCTATCGCAGGTCTTGCATGTACTGCCGTTACCGAAACCAGATAAAACCCTTCAGCCAACATTAGCTCGGCGAAGGGGTGAATCTGCTGCGCCTGCAGTGTTATATCGTAATCATACCCACACTGAGAGTATTCAGTTTCCTCAACCTGTGTACCCACACTGAGCCATTTATTTTTTAATGCTTTGATATCCATGGTGCATCAGGCTCCCTTCGGCATTCTATTCTGCGGGAATGGATTGCGTGTCCCTGCAATCTTCTCCTGTAACTGGAGGATCCCCTCTATCAGCGCCTCAGGCCTAGGAGGGCAACCGGGCACATACACATCTACCGGGATAAGCTTGTCCACCCCGAGTACGACGTCGTAGTTAGCTTCAACATCGAACGGGCCACCGGAAATAGCGCAATTACCCAGCGCAATCACGTAACGCGGTGCCGGCATCTGCTCGTACAGTGTCAGCAGTACCGGTGCCAACTTCCTGTTTACCGTCCCAGCCACAATCATAAGGTCTGACTGACGTGGTGAAGGACGAAAAACTTCGGCTCCGAAACGCGAGATATCAAAGCGGGCCATGCCGGAAACCATCATCTCAATAGCACAACAGGCAATACCAAACGTCATCGGCCAAAGTGAGTTAGCACGACACATATTGAGGACCTTATCTGCTAGATCTAGCTGAATAAGTCCTGCTTCTTGGCCCGCACGGATACTATCACCATATCCATGCTCGCTCCGCTCTTGACACTCCTTGGCGTAGGAGTGAACCCTTAATAAACTTTTCTTCTGCTCGGCCACGTAAAGACTCCCTTGACCCAGGCGTACACAATCGCCAGAGACAAAATACCTACAAATATAAATATCTCGCTGATACCCCGCACGGCTGAAACCGTATCAAACGCTGTTGCCACGGGAAACAGATACAAAATGTCTACATCGAATGCCAGAAAGATTAACGCATACTGAAAATATGAAATGTCGAAACGGACGTTCCAGGCAGTACCATAGGTGTCCATTCCACACTCGTATGTCTCACGCGTCTTACTCAGACCACCTCTCGGTGCTATCAGCCGTGAAATTACCAGCATCGCCAAGGCACTGGCAACGCTTACGGTCAGAAACACCAGAACATACATGTAATCGACCAGATAGTGTTCGATCATACCCTCTTGCCTCCCTCAATGGGATTGCACGTTGCTTGCTAGTAACGCGCGTTCTCTTAATTCACCAAGACACCCCATCGGTATCTACGCGATACCGATCTATCTACACCGGACTGCCTCTTGCTTAATGCGAGCGCAATACCGACCTGCACCTTGTATCGAAATGGCAAAACATTGTCAAGATCATTATAAGCGCAAAAACGCACTCACAATTACGTATTCTCGCAAACGCCTGTAATTAAAGAAGTATTTTAGACCTACCGCCATGCCAGTTTATGGGCCACATTGGATACTGTATACAATTTCTATGCATCATTTAAGTTGAAAGCTACAAACCAGATCGACTCAATTACCCTGTCCTAAAACCTTGTTTTACATAAACTGACGCTATTCATGTCGACTTATCCTCCTCTTCTAATTTAAGTTTGACTTTGCCACCACCGCATGGTACGCACGTAAGATTATTCAATTCTATCGAGACTCTATTGAAAACTTACCGCCTAACAACCCGAACCTAAAGCTTATATTATTCTTTTAATAGTGCCTTCAATCACTCCTGCATCCAAACTGGTTACAGATATTGAAGCACAGAGGACATCAACATGCGCAACAATATTGTTCACATTGGTGCTGGTAAACTTACATATGAAATCCGCGCTATCGTAGATATAGCGGAAAAGCTCGCCCAACTCGGCATCAAAACAAACATGGAAAACATTGGCGACCCCATTGCAAAAGGGGAAAAAATCCCTGACTGGATGAAGCAGATTGTCGCTGACCTTGCCATGCAGGACTGTTCCTACGGCTACTGCGCCACTAAAGGAGTGCTCGAAACGCGTAAGTTTCTCGCCAAACGCACCAACAGCCGTGGCAAAGCACAGATCACTGCAGACGACATCGTGTTTTTCAACGGCCTGGGGGATGCAATCCAGAAAGTGTATGGTTTTCTGAAGCGCGAAGCACGTGTCATTGGCCCCTCACCGACATACTCTACCCATTCCTCTGGTGAGGCAGCGCATGCTGGACAGGCACCGGTTTCGTATCGCCTTGATCCGGACAACCACTGGTATCCGGACCTTGACGATCTACGCCTGTCTATTAAATACAATCCCGCCATCTGCGGCCTGCTCATTATCAACCCAGACAACCCCACTGGTGCAGTATATCCGGAGCGTATTCTAGTGGAGATGCTTGAACTGGCACGCAAATATGACCTGTTTATCATCTGCGACGAGATCTACCACAACATAATATATAATGGGGAGTCAACACGTCCAATATCTGATCTGATTGGAGATATCCCAGCTATTGCTATGAAAGGGATCAGCAAGGACTTCCCCTGGCCCGGCTCCCGCTGTGGATGGATTGAAATCTACAATCGCGACAAAGATCCGATGTTTGCGCAGTACATTCAGTCCATCGTGAATTCTAAAATGGTGGAAGTGTGCTCTACTACGCTGCCGCAAATGGCGATCCCTAAAATACTCAGTCACGAACAATATCCTGTATATCTGAAGGAACGCACGTCGCGATACGAGAAGCACTCCAACATTGCGTACAACATCCTTAAAGATGTCCCAGGCATCAAAGTAAACCGTGCAAACGGTGCGTTTTATATGAGCATTGCGTTCAAACGTGATCTTCTAAAGTCTAATGGAACCCTGCCCATAGAGAACGCTGAAGTGCGCGCTATGATTGAAAAACTGCTTGAAGATCCAACCACTTCACCAGACAAGCGTTTCGTTTACTACCTCCTCGCCTCCACTGGGATATGCACCGTACCCTTAAGCTCCTTCTCTACTCCGGAGCAGGGTTTCCGCATCACGTTACTGGAGCGGGATGAAAAAGAATTTACCCACGTATTCAAAACTATTGCAAAAAGTATTACCGCCTATCTGAAGTCCGTATCCTGACCAAGTCGGCTGTAAACATCTAAGGAGCCCCACTACATGCACGCACCAAAGATTGACCTTCATCACGCAGCTCAGACCATTGATACTATCCGCCTCCTTTCTGCCGACGCGGTAGAAAAGGCAAACTCTGGACATCCAGGCACCCCTATGGAGGGTGCGCCACTGGCGTATCTGCTCTACACTCGACACATGCGCCACAATCCGGCAAACCCCGATTGGCCAGGACGCGACCGTTTCATCCTTTCTTGTGGGCACGGTTCCATGCTTCTATACAGCACCTTGCATCTATGTGGCTACGATGTAAGCCTTGAAGATCTCAAGCAATTTCGCCAGTTTGGGAGCAAAACTCCGGGCCACCCTGAGTTTGCTCACACCCCCGGGGTCGAAACTACCACCGGCCCCCTAGGTCAGGGGATTGCCGTTGGCACTGGCATGGGTATGGGTGCAAAGTTTCTCGCAGACAAGATTGATGCAGAACTATTCGACTATAATATCTACGCCTTGTGCTCTGATGGTGACATCATGGAAGGTGTCTCGGCTGAGGCTGCCTCCCTAGCGGGGCATCTACGGCTGGGAAACTTGATCTACATCTATCTTGACAATAAAATCTCCATTGAAGGGGATACCTCCCTAGCGTTCAGTGAAGAGGTTGCGACGCGTTATCTGGCCTACGGGTGGCATGTAGAACGGGTCACCGGAGAGAACTTACTCGAAGTTGATGCAGCGATCGAACGCGCCAAGCTCGATCCGCGCCCATCCATGATTATTGCGCGCACTAATATTGGGCAGGGTTCTCCCAACAAGCAGGGTACAGCGGCCGCTCATGGCGCTCCTCTTGGTGCAGACGAGTTGAAGCTCACCAAGCAAGCACTGGGCTACGATCCAGAAGCTATGTTTGCAGTGCCGGACGCTGTGTATACCCACATGGCCACGCTTAAGACCAAGGGAGCGAAACTGGAGCAAGCGTGGAAACAAGCGTGCACAGCTAAAGCCAAGAGCAACCCTGCATTGCAGGATTGGCTTGAAGATAAGCCCCTAAGCTCAGCTAAGATTGACACCCTGCTCCCGAAATTTGAAGAGGGGCAGAGCCTGGCTACCCGCGCCGCAAGCGGCAAGACCCTTAACGCTCTCGCACAGGAACTGCCTCTTCTCCTTGGCGGGTCTGCCGACCTTGCACCATCCAACAACACCCACCTTAATGGGGCAGATCACTTCCGTCCCGGGCATGCTGGACGTAACATCCATTTTGGCATCCGTGAGCACGCCATGGGTTCAATCCTGAATGGTTTATGTCACACCCGTGGTCTATTGCCATTTGGCGCCACCTTTATGATTTTCTCCGACTACATGCGTCCTCCCATGCGCATGGCTGCCCTGATGGGACTAGCACCAATATATGTGTTCACTCACGACTCTATCGGAGTTGGCGAAGATGGTCCTACGCACCAGCCTATAGAGCAATTGTGCGGACTCCGCAGTGTACCCAACCTAACTGTTATCCGCCCAGCCGACGCCAATGAAACCGCGCAGGCATGGAAGCATGCACTTCTGCAGCGCACCGGACCAACTGCACTGATATTCACGCGCCAAGGACTACCAACCCTCGACCGGAGCAAATACGCCAAAGCAGAGATGCTCGAGCGCGGTGCCTATATCCTCGCTAAAGAGCAAGGGAAGCTGGAGCTAATTCTCCTCGCTAGTGGCTCTGAAGTACAACACGCCCTTTCTGCGCGCGAAACCCTGCAGCAAGAAGGGATTGGCACTCGCGTGATCTCCTTCCCTTCGTGGGAGCTGTTTGAGAAGCAAGATGAAGCCTATCGCAAAGAGGTCCTCCCTTGCTCATGCAGGAATCGCCTCGCCATTGAAGCTGGCTCCCCCATGGGATGGGAACGCTACGTTGGCATTGATGGTGCTGTCGTGGGGATGAACAGTTTTGGTGCCAGCGCACCCGGCGATGAACTCATGCAACACTTTGGCTTTACAAGTGCTAATATTATCAATCAAGCGCGCCAACTTCTGCAACGCTAAAGCAACAATGCGCGACAAAAACGCCTGTATCTCCTTACTTCAAGAGGATACAGGCGTTTTTTATTTCATATTTTATCTAACTAACTCTTAGCGCGACTTGACCTAAGCCCTATCTTTCATCCATCAATGCGCCAGCACCACTCTTATACAGCCTACCTGTGTGCTGTTGCGGCAGTAGCGTATGATTCCCGATGGGCAAAGTTATCGCTACGGTGGTTCCATCTCCGGGCCTGCTAGTAAAACAAATACTGCCGCCATGCGCGTCTACAATTTTCTGGCTGATAGCCAACCCCAAGCCTGTTCCATAACTCTTAGTGCTGTAAAATGGCTCCAGCACCTTTCCAAAAATATCTTCTTGTATCCCTGCGCCCTTGTCCTTTATCAGCACCTTTGCCATTTCAGCTTCGCGGGTAACTATAGTTCCAATCGTTCCCCCGTTTTCCATCGCTTCTTGGGCGTTCTGATACAAATTATTGAATACCTGACGTATCAATTCTGGATCAGCCATAACAAAGAGACGTTTCTCGCCACTGAAGACAAAATCTATATTTTCAAAT
Source organism: Desulfuromonadaceae bacterium (assembly GCA_034007015.1). GTDB lineage: Bacteria > Desulfobacterota > Desulfuromonadia > Desulfuromonadales > Desulfuromonadaceae > JAIVHC01. The sequence goes on along the minus strand of JAVERS010000010.1, from coordinate 8,879 downwards.
CCTGGGTATGCGCTGAGTTCAGCGCCGACTTTTTCCAGAAACTCGACCAGATTAATCTTCTGGATGGAGGGTTCCCAGCGTTTAGAAAATGCTAGCATTTGAGTTACGGTATTCTCAATCCGGTCGGCTAAGGATAGCATCTCCTCCAGCACCATCACTTGCGACGAGCTAAGTTCATTTTGCTTCAAAAGCAACTGCACTCCGGCGCTGATACCTGTAAGAGGGTTCCGCACATCATGCGCCACCGATGCGGCCATCTGACCGATAGCAGCCAGGCGCTCATGGTGCGCAACCTTCTCGTGCATCTCTTTTAGTTCCGATATGTCGCGCAAGGTCCACAGCAAAATCGTTTCGGAGGCATCCTCTACAGGGCATCCACGCATATGTACAGGCACCTCTAAACCATCGGCTTTAAGAACTCTTGCTTCACATCCAGTTGTTAAACAATGGCAAGCTACGCTATCTCCTGCGACCATATGTTGTTTTATACGCTCGCGATATGGATCTGCCATCAAAGCGAACATCTTCATCCCTGGCACCTCAGTGGGATCATACCCCAATAGTGACTCTATCGCGCGATTACACGTCTTAATGGTGCCGTCAAGGGTCGTGGTCAAAATCACATCTGGGGCTGTGTCCAGCAGCAGGCGAGTGCGTGCACGGCTACGTTCTAGCTTCGCTGAAATTCCATCCTTGAACTCGATCTGCGAACGAATGCGCTCGAGCATACGGTCGAATTCGCGCGCCAAAACCCCAATCTCATCGGTTCCTTTCAAATCCTGCGGCAGCTCCACCCACTCTGGTCTATGCCGGATCTTTTGTACGCTGGAAGTAAGACGCCGCAATGGAACAATCACGGAGCGATGCATAATTACAAGCATAAACAGCAACACCGCGGCTCCTGCGATAAGGTTTCCCTGCACATTGCGCAGTAGCGCCTTCTCTCCTTGTTGCATCAGGGTTCGCTCCATGCGCAGGCGTGCGATGGCAATAGGTTTATTCCATAGATCAAACAGCGCTATATGCCCACACAGATACTCATCATTCTCGCCCTCTAGAGCATTAAACACTCCACCACGCCGCAGCACAGCTAGTTCTTCATCCTGGTAGCGTGCCTGAACAACATTCCAAGGGATAAACTCCACCGGACTGCGCATGTGTTGACTTATATATACAGAAACAGCGCCGTTCAACATGCGTCCCATTATCAAACGTCCGCGCATATCACCCGCAGCCGAGCTGCGCAATATTGGTCGCGCTGCAACCAGCATTACTCCCTGCTTGAGCTTTATCAAGCCGACAACGGAGTCCTCTACCCCCTCAATCTGCAGGAAAGGTTCTTTTTCCAGATCCCACTCCTGGCGGGACCAAAACGGATCATTCGCATACGTCTCGCCCGTTTCGAGGTTGTAGAAACTGTGCCACACCTTGTTCCCGGCATTGTTCATGTAGTGAATCAGGCTCAGATTGTTGTTGCGAAAGGAAGTATATCCTAGATTGGACTCAATATAAGCAGGGTCACGTGTGTGGATAAAATCGTAGGTGTCATCCCACGCCGCCCAGTCGTAGCAAAAACGATCAAGCTCCTCGAGCTTATACTCCAGCAGTTCGCGTACATGCAGAACTTGCTCGCGCAGGATGCACTGTTCCTGCTGTTGATAGCTGGGAAGTATTGCGCGTTGCTGAACATAGTAGTGGAGCCAACCCCACACCAGCACTCCCACTAGCACCGTCAATATCAACTTAACCTGTATGCTGAGCTTCATATAAATATGCTTGTCCCAACTGGTGGCAAGAACTTTCTATCCCACGCTAATTAATCCTTCTACCCTTTATCGTATTTATTAGCCGCTAGACATTGATCCTGGTGCGCTCTCGTGTTCCGAGTACATGCAATAACCTCCATTACCCTCCTCTTTAGCTCTATACATAGCTGCATCCGCATGTGCAAGAAGGGTTTCCACCGTATTACCATCATCGGGATATAATGCAATTCCGAAACTTGCACGCAGGTTGAACTCAACTTCCTCCAGAGCAAAGGGTTTTTCGAGGCGTTGCTGTAGCTTATGCACAATTCTGGTGACATGTTCTAACTCTCGCAATCCAGTTACTACAACAACAAACTCATCTCCACCGATACGGCTAACAGTATCATTTTCGCGCAACGCCAATGCAAGGCGTTGTCCAGCCTGACGCAGAAGAAAATCGCCCTGAGCATGCCCCAGAGTATCATTAACTTGTTTGAAACCGTCAAGGTCCAGAAATATCACCGCGCAGTACTGTCCATAACGCGCTGCCGCCGCCATTGCTTGGCGCAATCGATCCGGAAGCAAATGGCGATTGGGCAACCCGGTGAGACCATCATAATAAGCGAGCTGGAGCAGATGTTGCTCTTCCATCTTGCGTTCGCTGATATCGCGAAACAAGCCGCGTATACTTACAGGTTTGCCCTTAGAATAACCGAGAGAGCAGTTCCCTTCCAGCACCACTTTTTTCCCTTCACGGGTACGAAGAGTGAGTTGGAACAAATCCGTATCTTCACTGCGTTCCACCAACTTTTCCAAGCGCTCACGACACATGTCGCGGCACCCTTCATCAAGAACACAGAAGATGTTTTTGTGCATCAATTCGGTATCGGCGTAGCCCATTACATTTTTCCACGCCTGATTTACGTATAAGATCCGACCTTGGAGATCGATGACATGGATGAGAATCTCCCCCTTATGAAATACCTCTTCGTAGGAGAAATGGTGAACTGGATGGGGAGAGGTCTTTTTACGCTGTTGCACCTGACTCAAGATAAATCCGAGAGCCAAACCGTTTAGGCCTAACACGGTACCGTAACCTGTGACACAACGCCACACTTCTGGACATCCAGCTATACGATGTTCGAGGATGTACACCGCCGTGAGGACAAATAGTAGGATAGAAACCACCAAAATTAAATACCCACTATAATGCCAACCCCTAAAACCCATAGATAGTTGTTCATGCAATCACATGAACCCTTTGTCACTAAACTGCAAACGATAAAAAAATGGCGCCAGCCGTAACTGGCGCCCATTAACATCAATGTATGAAATGATATGCTCAACACCACACCCCAGAAGGCCGAACAGGGTGGAGGACTAAATTGTTTATGCGTCATCCTTGGTGGTATGGCACACAAAGCAACCGGTGTTATTAGCACCGCTCGCAGCATTCATGCTGCTGCTGGCTGAGTTGTAATCCCAGCGCAACAGGTCAGCATAAGGTGAACCGTGAGCACGGTGGCAAGAGATACAAGTTACGATAGCAGATCCACCATTAAAACCAACGGTGCCTAATGTGTGATTTGCATTGTCAACACTTGCACCAAGATCAAAAGCAACTGGCGCTTCGACACTGTAGGTTACACCGTCGCCATTGTAATTCCGATACTCTGAACCAGCTGCAGTATCAGCCATGTCGTAATCGGTCGGATGACGTAACCATGGGTTATCGCCAATTGTATCTTGTCCTGCATATGATACCGCTGGGCCGGAGTGGTACTGACCATGGCAAGTAGCACAGAAATAGCTGATAGTCTTTTTATCTGCCTCTGCACCACCCACAGTAATTTGCTTTCTTGCATCAGCATGGTACTCATTACGCTTTGTAGCAGTAGGTTGGAATTCCCACTGCGGATCTTCGTAGCCAATGATACCGCTCAGAAAGCGAAAACTACTAGCCACGCTACTACCATCAATGATTGAATCATCACCATGGTGTGCGCCAGCAAGATCCTGGAAGTCGTCTTCCGCTCCGTGTGGACCATGACAACCGAAGGTACCTGCGCAAGTAAGCTGCTTATTCCACTGTGCTGCCCCACCTGCTATTACGTTGTTTGACACTGCAGGATCCCACCCTGGAGGGGTAAAGCTGTTAATGTTGGAGTCCTGCCCAGCTGCGATATTCAAAACATTATGCGCATTGGCATCATCCACGGTTACCCAGTAGAAACTACCGCCAGCGAGGGTATCTCCGCTTGACCCATCCGCTGAAGTATAGTTTGGCTCAGTTGCGTTGGTAACGTATGGAATATTTCCGCTGGCCGTGTTGGTGCCGGTATGACACCCAACGCAATCTCCCTTAGTCAGTGAACGACTTGGGCCATCATTTAACGCTGCCCCATCCTTAGTCGTATCTACTTGACCGTTCTGGGAATTATGCATGGTGTGGCAGTCCGCACAGGGTCCAGCAACTTTGGCCCAAACGGTGGTGCCACTGCAGATGAGCGCGAGGCTCAACGCAATTGACAGTAAAACTTTGGTCTTCATAGCTCCTCTCCTTCCTCTCCTTGGTTGGTACGTTGTGTATACGTGTTATACGTGATGGTGATGTACCGTGATGGTGATGTACGCAATTCACATTAAATTGACCGAACACCGGTTACTGCACTACAACAATTAACTCTGCCTGAAGAACGAACGTGCGCTCACTTTATTGCGCAGGCTTTCACTTGGCCCACTGCAGGTGGAGTGGCAGTCTCCTGTGAACACCAGAAATCATAGTATAGTGCAGCGGATTACTGCTCAATTAATGTTTGCAAGCGATTGCGCTTAGCTGTCTTCACTTATGTAGCTGCTAAATGCGTGCCAAACACCATGCACAACGAGAGAAAACAGATTACATGTTAAATTACAGCAAGTTAGTTAGTCACTCCATGTTCGACAATGTTTTCAGAAATCATGTTCAGGTGAATTGAGTTCCGCAAAGAATGTACTTTGGGGCAGTTGCCCCAGCATGCGAGACACATTGGGGCAAAACTCACACTTCTGTATCGAGGAGGCGCTGCAGCATCTCCTCTTGGCGCTCGAGGAGTTCATAGGCGCAGGTTGTATCCCCAGCATCCAAGGCTGAACGTATCTGCTGCTGCATCTCCTGGATATTTTCCACCTCTGTATGCATAAACTCCAGGGTACGATTAACCTCTGTTGCCACCTCCCCTAGACAGTCGTCAACCCTAAGTTTTACCCGCGGAAGAAGGGAGCCGGCACGAACATGGCCCAATGTGCGCTCTATATTGTAGAGTGGTCCGGCTATCTTCTGTGGTAAAAACAGCGCCAACGCAAGCCCACTGAGTAAACTCACCCCTACTCCGGAAAGGACTACTGGAAGGAGCAAATCACTTACGCGACGCAGCTTGATATGTGCATCGTAAAAGGTGGTGATGGTTTCGTGGCGTGCATAGAAATAGAGCACCAGTGCAGCCACTACAGCACTTATTAGCACCACCCCGAAAATGCGCCACAGCAGCCAGCGCTGAAACTCGCTTTTTACATTTATATTAAGTCGTTTACGCTGATACATGGGGCGTTCTCCTTTGGTGTTCATGCTGATACTCCATACTTATTTATGTATAACAGTCCAATATCGAAGCCCAATATCGATACTCCTGTCGAATGTATTAAAACAATATAGTTAAACATAAAAGGCCAAATGCAGGTCAAGCAATTAGCTGACATAATATTCAATTAGCTAAATCACTACCTTTTCTCACATAATTAAGTTATTAACTAGTTATTTTCAGTCACTGTCAATATTCGCTATGGCACGCGTGACACAGTTCCTGCCTAGACGCAAAGCGCAGACGGTATTTATCGTTGCCGGTGTGAAACACATGACAGGTCATACAACTGATACGACCATCGTCGAGAAGGGGCAGCTCTGGCGAGACTTCCATCCCCGCTCTGGGAACAACATCTACAGGATGAGACATGGGACCGAAGGAATTGGCATGGCAGGGGCGACAAGATTCATAGTTGGTAAAATAGCGTCCGGCTAAGTCGGAGTGAAAGCCGGATTCATTCTCCTGCGTAGTAGTTGATTGCACTGCTGCAGTAGGGGAAGAAGAGAGCGCCGCCCCACCGAGATGAGATGGAACATCTACCCCAGGCTTAAGCGCACCAACCGAAAGGGTTACTGGCTGGCTTGCCGCAACCTTAAGAAAATAGCAGGATCCTGCCTCACATTCTCCTTGATACACTTCAACCTCAGCCTCGAGTTCACACAAGCGATCTCCCACAGCACTATCGGGACGCTTTACAGGTGAAAGTTGAGCGGGAACAAACACATGCATAGGAGAGCGTTTATGCACCCCGTCAACACTCGCATACGCAAACTCAAGCTCATAGCGCGCATTGGAGCGTAAACCGTGAATGCGCATCTCCATGCGGGAGTGATACCCCTGCGGCGATGGCAGAGAACGCATTCCACCACCTTTTTCATGCAAGATCAGCTCTCCGCGAACCGGAACATTGGTGCGGCACTGCACGACAACGGTATCGGAGCGGTGGGGATCACGTGCAATATTCAAGGTATGGATCTGCACCTCACCCCGACTTTGAGGTGGCAGAGGACGGGCCTGGTGCAGCGGTGGCACTGGCACTACATGTTGATGCTCGACACGGCACTTATCCCAGAGCTCGACGACTAACATCCTCTCCACCTCAGCGGCATTTAAGGGAAGAAGCAAGTTTTGCACCGGTTCGAAATATTCATACAGCCAGCGCACATCCACAGACATAATCCCTTTTGGCTCAGTGCTATCTGAAGCAATTTCTGAGCTTTGCAAGCTTTCCGCTCGGGTATCAGTGCTATTCTCCCCATAATTCGCAACGTGACATACACCGCACTTACCATCTCGAAACGGTGCATGGATATACAGCTGCGTTTGCGCCGCACCTACATCATCGAAATGGCACGTGGAACAGGCAGAATCGGAAAGAGCCCCATGGGAGGGAGACGCGCTAATCCAATACATAACACTCATTATAAACATTAAGATAATCACAATAGCTATTGTGCGGTGCATGTGTCATATCCTCGCTTATGGTGCTGATGGGGCAACGCCGAATTTGGTAGCAAACGAAGTAGCTGGGTAGATTCACAAATATCTTTACTGTTCCTGGACAGAATTCTTTTGCGCTACTACAGACAACAGAGGGGAAGGCAACACTGTTTTAACTAGTATGCGCCCCTACGTTCTATCAACAACAACTCGCGCGCGCCACGGGGTAAGTCTACCTGAGCTATAATTCTGCGCCCGACAGAATCTACCTGCAAAAGGCGTTCCCCATCCTGTGAAAGGAGGTAAATATTCTGTGTAACAGGGCTATAGCGCATATCTGCTATTGCAAAAGGGAGGGGCATTTGCCCCATACGAGTCATATCGCGCAGACTAAGCCAGAGCAATTCACCACCACCAGGGGTAGCGCACGCCACCACCACATGGTTGCGCAACACCAGCAATTCTTGCACCTCAGCAGACACCACGAAGCGCCCGCTGGAATCAAAGTTTGGCAGAGTGTAGCTACGCACCTCGTTGAGATGTTGCAACGCCACATAAACCCGGATATCTGCCGCAACAATATCGCTAGTGCGCCAACTACCGCTGGGTTTGCGTATGGAACCACTTTGAGGTTCTAGCAGATACAACCCATCCTCAGCCGCGATAAAGACGAGCGCTTTTTGCTGCCCATTCGGGGCCGTGTAGTGGTGCACCTCAATCTGCCCCGGTGCGTACCCAGTGGCATACACCTGCTGAGATCCTCCATCGCGCGAGATACTCACAACCCGATTCGCACCAGTGTCGGTAATATAAAATGTCGCGCTATTGGTACCACCTGCGCCAAAGGGCTGTGGCTCTACACAGGCGAAATCCACCGCCTCTTGCACCAAAGGTAAGCCGAGGCGATCTTGCACGCGCCAAGTTTCGCGGTCGCGCAAGGTCATGGATGCAGCCCCCAGCCCCCAGACCCCCTCGTCCGGACGCAGGAGCCAAGCGTGCCAGCGCTCGTGCAAGCCCAGCACTGCACTAGTGTGGAGATTATCGCTACGCAAAATCTGTACTTCGGTTCCGTCTGCACTCAAGAGAGCAAGCTGGTCGCCACTGATGGGGGTGCGCTGGGTTTCCACTTGCCATGTCCAAGCTGAACTCCCCTGTGCTTGGGCAGGGTTTTCCCCCCACAGAAAGACACACGTGCGTTCTCCAGCATCGAGGCGGTCTATCCCGCTGGCAAGTTCGTGGATTTGAGGTGCTGCCTCACTGCCACCATGCAGGCGCAGGCGTGAATATTCCCCGGGAGAGAGGTATCCCCCTGCGACAAAACCCTGCCCTTTGGGGTGCGCGCGTTCATCGGGTGCTGGGCGTTGCAAAGGGAGCCATACTCCGGCACCATCATCGTAGATCTCTACGGCGTGGAGATACTGCAGCGCCGCACGCACCTCAGGCGGAGAGCCGTTGACATACACATACACCCCTACCTGTTGTAGCGGTGCCTCAGCGCTGCTGAGGCTAAAGCCAGTGCCGGAGTGAAGCCCCACACCGCTGCACGCGCCACACAGGAGGAGACCTCCTAGAAGGATGAGGGGTTGTATATGTCTTAATCTACACATTTAAAAGGTTTTCCTCGCACCATTCTTAGGCATCACCGTTGCAGGCCACTCACCAGCGGGGTTAGGGACAAAAGAGCCGTGGTAGTGACATATTTCACAGCGAATCTCTTTGTCTCGCACTCTCCCATTATCGCCTTCAAACGCGCCATGACAATCGCAGTTTACCATTCTCTTCCCCGACGGACCTAGGTTCTGCTGTCCGGAATATGGGCTATTCTGCCCTAAGCCGTGATGCTGCAATTTCCAGTCATTTACACCGCCCGTACCAATCTTAGAATCATCCTGATGACACTGCAAACACTGATAACCCCGTTTATCCGGACCCAAGCCGGGCTCATTAAGATTTAGCGGCTGCCCATTGATGGAACGTCGCATCAGGAATGGATAGGGGGAGGCGTGCGGCTCATGACAATCGACGCAGCTGAGCACATAGTTATTTTTACCCCCAAGTGTTGCGTAGG
>JAVERS010000131.1:0-2582 GCA_034007015.1 Desulfuromonadaceae bacterium | reverse complement strand
TTAAAAATTTAACCTTAGAAGAAAAAAACTTAAAAAGAGAAAGAAAAAATAAAAGAGATAAAAAAAGATAAAAAAAAGAGATAAAAAAAAGAGATAAAAAAAAGAGATAAAAAAAAGAGATAAAAAAAAGAGATAAAAAAGAAAGAAGAAGGAAAAAACGATAAAAAAACAATTCTGCAATAAACTTTAAATCATAAGATATCTTTTCAGAGTCAATATTGCAGACATTCAGACTTGCAGCAATTGTGCTGTTCCGTCTAAATTCTATATTAATATTAGTTTTAATTTTAATTCATCAAAAATTTGGAGAAAGAGAAAATGACAAAAGTTGATAATTGTACAACATGCGGCATGAACCTCGTTGAAGACGGAAGCGTCAGATTTCCCTGCCCGAAATGCGGCGAAGGAATCGGAAGATGTCAGAGTTGCCGCGTTCTTGCAAACACCTACGAATGCCCGAAATGCGGATTCGTCGGACCCTGAAGCGCACAAAAAATAAAATAAAACAAAAATAAAGGTGATATTATGAGCGGTGTTGCAGCAACCATTAAAGTTATGCCGGCTGATGCGGAAACAGATTTAAACGCATTAAAAGAAGCCATTATCGCGGCCATTCCTGCCAGCGGACAAATCCACGGTGAAATCATTGAACAGCCGATTGCTTTCGGATTAAAAGCTTTGATGGTAACAGTCATCGTCGAGGACGACGAAGGCGGAATTGAGCCTGTCGAAGACGCATTAAACGCGATTCCGGAAGCGGAAAGCGTCAGTGTCGTCAATCTTGACAGAATTTAAAATTAAATTATAAAAAACAAAGAGAATATCGGAAAAAACCGATTTCTCACAACTCTCTTTTTGACAAACCCTTAAACGATGACTTGCAAGTATTTTTCTTTTTTAAGAAGGGACGAAAATATTAAAATTAATAAAAAAAGCGCTTCAAATCGCGAAAAATTAGGTTTTAAATTTTTGAAAACAAACGATATTTTTAACGGATTTATTTGAAAAAATTGAAAAACGCAGGTTAAAAAATGCGACGGGACGCAACCTAAAAAAATAAATGCAAACACAAAGGCAAAAGCAAACGCAAAGGTAAATGCAAATCCAAAAATTGGAGCAAAACCGGAGCCAAAAGATGCAAACGCAAATGCAGACTCAAATGTAAACAAATTCGAGTGCAAGCAAATGTAAGTCAACCGATTGGAGCAAAACCGGAGCCAAATAATGCAAATGCAAGCGCAAATGCAAGCGCAAATGCAGAGACTCAAGTGTAAGCAAATGCGAGTGCAAGCAAATGCAAATCAAAAAATTAGAGCAAAACCGGAGCCAAATAATGCAAATGCAAGCGCAAATGCAGACTCAAGTGTAAGCAAATGCGAGTGCAAGCAAATGCAAACCAAATGACTAGAGCAAAACCGGAGCCAAATAATGCAAATGCAAACGCAAATGCAGACTCAAGTGTAAGCAAATGCGAGTGCAAGCAAATGCAAATCAAATAATTAGAGCAAAACCGGAGCCAAATAATGCAAATGCAAGCGCAAATGCAAGCGCAAATGCAGAGACTCAAGTGTAAGCAAATGCGAGTGCAAGCAAATGCAAATCAAAAAATTAGAGCAAAACCGGAGCCAAATAATGCAAATGCAAACTCAAATGAAAATGCGAGCGTAAGCAAATGCGAGTCAACCGATTGGAGCAAAACCGGAGCCAAATAATGCAAATGCAAACTCAAATGAAAATGCGAGTGTAAGCAAATGCAAGTCAAACGATTGAAGCAAAACCGGAGCCAAATAATGCAAATGCAAACTCAAATGAAAATGCGAGCGTAAGCAAATGCGAGTCAATCGAGTGGAGCAAAATCGGAGCCAAATAATGCAAATGCAAATCTAAATGCGAATGCGAGTAAGCAAATGCGAGTCAACCGAGTGGAGCAAAACCGGAGCCAAATAATGCAAATGCAAACTCAAATGAAAATGCGAGCGTAAGCAAATGCGAGTCAATCGAGTGGAGCAAAACCGGAGCTAAATAATTCAAATGCAAATCTAAATGCGAATGCGAGTAAGCAAATGCGAGTCAACCGAGTGGAGCAAAACCGGAGCCAAATAATGCAAATGCAAGTGCAAATGCGAATCCGGGCAACCAATTGAAGCAAAACCGGAACTGCGGATACGGCAAAAAACACCGCGCCCAAACTGGGAAAACGCCGCTTAATTTTTAAAAAAAAGATAAAAATGAACAGTCGCTTTTGATTTCTTTTTTTGACTCCCGGCTCAAATTTTCGATTTTTCGCGCGCAGCGCTGTTCAAAATCAAAAACAGGCGGGAGGTTTTTGAGATGTTTTGAATGAGTTAAAAAACAAAAAAATAAAAAAAATAAAAAAAATAAAAAAATAAAAAAAATAAAAAAAATAAAAACAAAAATAAAAAAGAGGAAGATTCGGTCAGAATCTTCGGTTTGATTTGTTTTTAAAAACGCGTTTAAATTATCTGCGCTCGTTCATTTGCGGCGGAGCCATTCCGTCGTAAGACGCCGCCATGTGGGAGGCGGGCGCGTCGGGGATATCGCGTATGACGGTTGCGCGAAGC
>JAVERS010000009.1:0-73046 GCA_034007015.1 Desulfuromonadaceae bacterium | reverse complement strand
ATGCAACCTTTCTGAACACAGGGCTGGAATCAGTTTTTCCCCCAAAGGCACTCACTTCAACCCAGAGGATTGATCTGGAGAGCAAACTGAAGCTGCAGAGCACCCACTGGCAACTTAAAGTCAATAACGGGCAGCTGCATATCACCGTGTGTAGCCCTATTTATTTTCCAGATGGAACATTTGCCGGGATTACGGCAATCAACTTTGATCAGCAGCAGTTTTTAACAGGCTGGCAGCTTCCACACCCCTGGGACCAATATGGCAGGTTGTTTGTCGTAAGTATCGCTGCTGAAGCTTCTGCGCCCAATCTTCCGCTTAATATCCACCTGGAAATATTCAACCAGAACACCCAGCCCCAAAGAGATACCAATCCCCAGCTGATATTAGATGCTTCCGCAGCGAATTCAGCGCGGGAAAAACTTATAGAAGCGTTCGAAAAAGGGGCTACAGGCTTTTTTGCCCTTGAATTCGACGCTAAAGAATCAACTTGGATTTATGCTGGCGCGTCAAAAACCGAACCTTTTCCACTGTTGATCATCCCCAACACCCAGATCAACTTACCCGCCAACCACGCGGCCACTTTTGTTGAGGAACAATTTACGGATGCGTTAAAAAAAACCGCCCTGCTCTCTTTGGGGGTTTTATTGTGTGTCACTATTATAGGCATGCTCCGCGCCAGAGCCGTGACAAGACCGATTGCTGCGCTGGTTGAGGCGGCAGAGCGCCTGGCACAGGAAGATTTTACTACCAGGGTTGCTATCAGCAGTAAAGATGAGTTTGAAGAATTGGGGCGCGCGTTCAACCGCATTGGGCCGCACCTTAAAGAGCGCCAGGAGATTAAACAGGCCTTGGCCGCCGCCAAAGAAATCCAACAGTTGATTCTGCCAGAGGCAGCGCCAGAGATAAAAGGCTTTGATCTGTATGGGCGCCTCGACTATTGCGATGAAATAGGGGGAGACTATTACGATTTCATCAAAACTACCACCGACAATTGGTGTCTGGCAGTTGGTGACGTAATCGGGCATGGAATTGGAGCCGCGTTGCTGATGACTTCTGTTGCAGGGATTCTACAGTCAACCATTGCCAATGGAGTGGATGATCTGGGAATACTATTCTCCCGGCTTAATACCTTTCTTATGAATAATGGCGAAGACACTAGATTCATGACACTTTTCGTTGCACAGCTCGACCCTAACGCCCGCTCTTTGCACTGGCTATCCGCAGGACACGGCCCAGTTTACCTTTACCGTGCCGAAACCCAAAAGGTAGAAGAATTGCCCCCTACCACCATACCTATAGGGATTTTGGACGCGGTAGAATTTACCCCTGTCCATAAAGAAACTCTGCAACAAGGGGATATTTTATTTATTGGCACAGATGGAATCTGGGAAGCTACTAATGCTGCTGGGGAGATGTTTGGCTCCAGCCATGTTTTACCTATTTTGCGAGACGCCGCCGAGGATACAGCCGCAGAAATTGCCGCCAGGACATTTCGAGCCGTGGATAAGTTTTGTGGTACAGCCCCCCAAAAGGACGACAGAACGCTGGTCGTCCTCAAGGTAGGCTAAAAACAGAGCCTGTAAAGAATTTTAAAAAATGGGTCAACCCCTATTAAACATACGTGGATCCGTTCGTATATATCCTGAATTTAATTTGAGCAAAATCAACCACAAATGGCCGGTATACTTGGTCATCACAAGCATACCATCGGCTAGTGTCCATCCGGAAACTCAGAATGAACACAGCGTCATTTTTGATTTGGAAACCAGCTAAAAAATTGCGCATATCAAAAACACCTAGAGATCAGAAAAATACCTTTCTACCATGATTGATTATCGGCAATTAATCGACAGCGAAGATATTGACTGCAACCTGCAAGAGCAAAAAGCTCATCTTTCATTACTTCATGCAGTTCACTTGCAAAAATGTATTGCTCCACCTGTAAATAACGAAAAATCTTTTTGGCTGGAAGGATTGCTTTTGTTTGGAGAATGAAAATAAATTCCTTCAATAGATTTTAGTGGTCCTCAAGAATAATAACCATGCTGTCGATAATTTCTTCTGCCTGCTAATTGCTCAACGTTTTGTAGTTTTTTTTGTAGTATGCAGCAATCTTGCACGTTGCACATTAATATCAAAAAGTTTTTCAACTAGATGCGACATCTATCCTGGCACAGGGAGAAGCGAGGAAGGTACATTTTGTGTGGCTCGTCTAATTTTTGTTAACAGTTGTTCCGCTACCCATCCCATAACTGACTCCCACATAGCGGCCTTATCTGGAAAATGTCGAAATAAAGCCCCTTGCGTCAGACTCATTTCTTAGGCGATGGCTGCAGTAGTGATGCTGAATGTATTCTGTTCTGCGGCCAACCTGATTACCGCATCGATGATTTTTGCGCGGCGCTCTTCTGCAGGAAGATGTCTTGAAACTCTTTCCATTTACACCCCCAAAAGATAGTAATTGACTACTTACTCTTAGCGGTGCTGCATGGGTTTGTCAATAAAATTTCAATAAGTTCAGTCGAAAGGTTGCCTGCTTCTTTTGGGGCGGTGCCGACTCTGATAGCAGCGGTAGTGGCTGGTGTTCGCGCTCAATCACGATCATCAGGAAGTAAACGTCCGCCTAGGGCCTTAATAAGTTCCACAATAGGTAAAGGTGGCATAACAGACTACAAGGAAGTTGGTGGGAAGTATGCTGAATTTAAATACAAAAAAACCGCCACCTTACGGCGACGGTCGTTTTTATCTGGTGCCGAAGGGGAGACTCGAACTCCCACATCCTTGCGGACACTAGAACCTGAATCTAGCGTGTCTACCAATTCCACCACTTCGGCATGAAGAGAAGTGGGTTATAGCAAAGCCTGCCACTTGATGCAAATAAAATCTGCGCCAAAGCGCAGAAGTTGCCCCTAGCCTTATTTAGCTGAACTTAGTTTAACGCGATTTTGGAGCCAAACATGTGGGTAAGCTTCATACGGAATACTTCCAAAAGAATCAGCGGAATACTGTTATCAAGACGGTGCCCATCCTCCACTTCGAGCATGGGCACCCTGAAACACCTGCTGCTATCGATGGGTACTACATCATCGTGAATACCGTGAATGATAATTGTAGGTGGCAACCCTTCAGGTGCCAACCCAGCTGCTGCCTCGGTATGTATAGCTGGAGCACACAGCACCATAGCAGCTACGCGCGAGTCCACCTGCTGTAAGCGTAATGCCATAAGTCCGCCAGCACTTGAACCCACCACTAGAAACGGACCAGTTTCGTGCTCAAGGTGGCGCTGTATTATACTTAGGCGCTCTGCTGGATCCTTTACCCCTTCACAGTCAGGGGCAACAACGGTGCCAAACATCTGTTTCAGTGCCTGGTACTTCTTCCCATATGGACCGGTTTCTAGACCGTGAAGAAATACAATCTGCATGCTTTTCCTTCTTCATTCTAGCGTAGGTAAAGTTTCGGGTTTACATCCGTTTTCCCCTCACGCACCTCGAAATGCAACCTCCCCTGCTGCTCTCCAGGCGGAGTGCCACTTACTGCTATCTTTTCTTTTTTGCCCACAAATGCTCCCGCCTGCACCAGGGCTTTACGGTTATACCCATAGACCGTATATACGTCGTTGCTATGGCGGATAATTATCAGATAACCGTAGCCGGAGATATCGTTGCTGCTGTAAATAACCTGCCCAGCAGCAGCACTGTATACGCTGGTACCAGCTGGAACAGCAATCTCTATCCCCTTTTTATTTCCAGACCTAAATTCTTTAATCACTTTGCCTTGAACCGGCCACTCGAAACGCTCTCTGTGCGCGGCAGTTGTTCGCGCAGGCTGACTTGATGATGATGTGCGTTTAACTGTTTTTTGAGGCTTAGGCTTCGATATTGGGCGATTTGGTACGGGGGCACTGCGGGGTGGTAATGAGGAAGTGGTCGAGGGAACAATTGATACCGTTTTATGCTGTGCCACACCAGGAATCCACAGCGAATCACCCGCTTTAATTCTGGAGGTATCGCGAATATGATTATAGCGCGCGATATCGTCAACGCTTACGCCGTAAGTTGTGCTAATGCGGTATAGCGTCTGCCCGGGCAACACCACATGACGAACCCCTTTAGCACTACAGCCCCACATCAGGAGCAACATTGTACACAGAATAAACATCCTGTACGGCGCCAGCATAGCAATAAGCCTTTATATGGTTAGAACCTCACAACTAAAAGATGAAACGGATAATGACAAACCCTCCAACAAGCAAGACACAAAAAGCTATAGAAAGCTTGTTAAAATGGCGCTCAGTAAAGGTGCGCGCTTGCTCGCCATAAAAATACATAAGAGCGGCAAGGATGAAAAAGCGCATCCCTCTGCTGACTACTGAAGCTAAAAGAAAAATCGGCAGATTGAGGGCAAACACTCCTGCGCCAATAGTTATGATCTTATATGGTATGGGGGTAAAACCGGCAGTAAAAACTATCCAGAACCCGTATTGAGTAAAGTTCTCTTGCATGTGCTGAAACAGCAGGGGGGTAAATCCTGGCACCCAAGTATAAAAAAGCTCGGCGGTTACATCCCAGAACCAGAAACCGATAATGTAACCAGCGACAGCTCCAACTACCGAACCTAGCGTAGCCAGAGTGGCAAAATAGAAGCTGCGCGCGGGAAGAGAAAAACCTAGCGCCAGTAACAGGATATCGGGTGGAAGGGGGAAAAAAGAAGCTTCGGCCAATGCAATAAAAAAAAGTGCCCATGCCCCAACTGGTGAATCAACCCAATGTAGCGTCCACGCGTAAAGAGACCGCAGCCACTTAGTCACTAGGCCAACCACTTTCCCCTATCAAGGGTACAAATCTACACATGGTAATATCTTCAGAACTGAAGGAGTTATCGGGCATACGCGTAATTCGGCGTAAGGTTTGGGTATTGTAATCACCCACCGGAATTATTAGGCGTCCCCCAGGAGCAAGTTGATCTAGGTATTCCTGCGGTAGATCAGGAGCGCCTGCTGTAACAAGGATTACATCGTAGGGCTGGTGTTCCACCCACCCCACTGTTCCATCGCTTACCTTAATGTGCACATTGTTACACCCGATGGAATCGAGTATACGTCGCGCACGCCGTGCCAGCACGACTATGCGTTCTACGCTGTACACTTGTTCAGTCAACTGTGCAAGGATAGCTGCCTGATACCCTGACCCAGTGCCGATCTCAAGCACTTTTTCAGTGCCACTAAGTTGGGCCGCTTCAGTCATCAGGGCAACAATGTAGGGTTGTGAAATGGTCTGTTTTTCCCCAATGGGGAGGGCATAGTCTGTATAAGCTTGGCTTTGCAGCGCTTCTTCGACAAACTTATGTCGCGGGGTACTACCCATCACATCAATGACGCGTGGATCACTGATACCACGTTTTATAAGATGTTTCTCCACCATGCGGCGGCGAGCTACGGCATAATCCATCAGGGTACGCACCACGTGAAATTGTTTAGACTACGGAAACGGCGCTTGCGGAAATAGCGCCTAAACACAACTTAAGTATTACGCTATACTGCCACTATTAGAAACTAAATTACGCAAGTTTATGCCAGACGTGCACGCAACTGTTTAAGTTCTTCCCGAAGTTCTCGCAAATGCTGACGATCTGTAGTGGACTGAGCCGTGGGAGAGGTGCTTTTTTTGCGGGATTTAAGATGCTTGCGCGCCCCTGCAATAGTAAAACCCTGTTCATACAACAGCTCTTTTATTTCGAGCGCAAGCTCGATGTCGCGCCGTTCGTACTGGCGTTGTTTTCCCCGGCTCTTAGCCGGAGAAAACATGCGAAATTCACTTTCCCAGTAACGTAGAACGTGGGGTTTGACGCCGGTAATAGTAGCAACTTCACCAATTTTAAAGTAAAACTTGTCTGGAATTTCAACCGCCATGATAAAACATAAGTATACTGTTATCAGCTATTTTTTTCATTAATAGTGTTTTTGAGAACCTGGCTCGGCTTGAACGTAAGTATCTTACGCGCCGCAATTTCAATCTCTTCGCCAGTCTGAGGATTGCGTCCCCTTCTGGTAGCTTTATGCTTTACTTCAAAGTTTCCGAAACCCGCAATCTTGATTTTATCACCACGCTCGAGGGTCTGCTTCATCAGTTCAAAGACGGACTCAACAATCTCAGCGGATTCCTTCTTCGAAAACCCAGTTTTATAGTAAACATTTTCTACCAGATCCGCCTTTGTCATACTACCTCCGTGGCTATAAAGCGCTAACATACGATATATACTAAACTAATTTGAACTTATACCACGCTGGCTGCGCAGCCATCAACTGCTATCTTATCTCTGCACCTAGGTTTTTTTGTAAAGATTTGACTATCTTGGCATGCATGGAGTTAATCTCTTCATCTGCAAGGGTTTTATCCCCAGAGCGATAACGCATGCGCAACGCCAAACTCTTCATCCCATCAGGGACACCTTTACCAGCATAAATATCAAACAGGGTAACATCTTCTAGATACTTTACCTTAACTTTATCTACAACTTCAAGCATCTGCTGCGCGGTTACATCCTCGGCAACTAGAAATGCACTGTCGCGATACGAATCAGGAAAACGGGAAATAGGCTCAAAGGATGCGTTCTGACTACGACAGTCATACAGCGCCATTACGTCAATTTCTGCAATGTAGACAGGCTGGTCCATGGAATAGTTGTCCTGAACTTGAGGGTGCAATTCACCAAGGACACCAATTTTTTTCTGTGTTCTGGTACCAACGTAGATCGAAGACGATTTCCCTGGATGCAGATATGGCTCAGGGGTATCTGGAGTAAAGATCGCCGCATTCACACCGAACTGCTTAAACACAACTTCAAGCACCCCCTTGAGATCATAAAAATCTACTTCAGCCTTAGAGTGTGCCCACCCAAGGCGTTCACGCTTTCCTGTTAGGGCTATACAAAGCTTTTTGCGTTCATCAGCTCGTTTCCCATCCTGGGTGACAAACACCGGACGCAATTCGAACAACCCCAGATCTGAACTCTTATGCGCGAGGTTTCTTCCTAAAGTATCCAGCATCGCCGGCACTAAAGAGGTGCGCATAACAGCCTGATCTTCAGTAAGGGGGTTAAGAAGCGCAACATTGGTACGGCGTGAATCGTCAGAAGGCAACAGGAGTCGATCAAAAACACATCTGGATTCAAAGGAATAGCTGATTATTTCACGCATCCCCTGGGCAACCATTAGATCACGTAAATTGGTGACAAAGTCAATACTGCGTGTATCCTGATGAGGGACCACACAGCTTACCGGCATAGTTACAGGGATATTGGAATACCCATTCAGACGCGCGACCTCTTCGATTAAATCCACTTCACGTTCAAGATCGTGACGTGCAAGAGGAACGGTAACACACAGTGCATCTGAATCTGTAGCACAGGCTCTAGTTTGCAGGCCGATAGAACTTAACAAGCGCTCAATATCAGTAAGGCTCAACTGGAGTCCGAGCAGCGCATTGGTGCGAGCGGAAGTGATAGAAATTTCCCGTTTTTCGACCATGTTCGGATACGTATCGATGGCGCTTTCAAGGACAGTCGCTCCGGTAATCTGACGGATTAAATCGGCCGCCCTATCGAGTGCCAAGGGCACCATATCCATATCCGCACCGCGTTCAAAACGATGGGATGCTTCAGAGTGAATTCCAGTTTTTTTACTTGTGCGGCGGATAGAACGTGGATCGAAGTAAGCACTTTCGAGAAGAATATCCACGGTGTCATCTTGCACCTCAGAGTTCTCTCCCCCCATAACTCCGGCCAAAGCCACTGGTTTTTCCGCGTCACAGACAACGACATCCTCATCGCACAACTCATGTACCTGCCCATCTAGGGTGGTAAAGTTGAATCCATTCGAGGCGCGCTTAACAATAATTCTTTTACCTGCAAGACGGTTATAGTCAAAGGCATGAAGCGGGTGTCCCAACTCCATCAACACATAATTTGTCACATCGACTATATTGTTTATAGAGCGCATCCCCACAGCTTCAAGGCGCTGCACCAACCACTCCGGAGACGGTCCAACTGTTACTCCACGGATAAGGCGCGCCATATAACGTGGGCACCCGTCGGGAGTTTCGATAGCAACTGAGGTCAGCTCTTCAATCTTCTCAGAAGTAGGATCAAACACAGGTTGCTGGGGGACTTGAAGCTGCCTATCTGTAAAAGCGGCAACCTCACGCGCAACTCCAAGTACACTCAGGCAATCGGCACGGTTAGGGGTAAGTCCAATCTCGTAACGCACATCTTTAAGGTCAAGCACGTCAAATACAGGGATTCCCGGCTTAAGCCCTGCAGGAAGAATCATGATTCCGTCAGAATCATCTGCAAGCCCAAGCTCTTTTTCCGAGCACAGCATACCGTATGATTCCATCCCCCGTATTTTGGATTTCTTGATTTTGAAATCACCCGGCAAAACTGAACCTACCTGAGCTAATGCGACAAGATCACCATTTTTATGATTGGTAGCACCACACACCACCTGAACTACCTCTGCACCAGTATCAACCTGACATACGGTAAGTCTATCCGCTTGTGGATGGGGCTCAACAGAAATGAGTTTTGCACTTATAACAGAATCAAGCCCACCTCCGACTTCATGCATAAAGTCAACTTCAAGCCCTGCCATAGTCAAGCGATGGGACATTTCTGCGGCGCTTAAATCAAAGTCGACAAATTCTCTAAGCCATTTATGGGTAACAATCATGCTAAAATCCTTTTAGTGTATCTATATGCCTAGTAAGGGAGATAATCCTGCGCTTTCGTCGAGAATGAATTAAACTCTAAACTGGCGCAAAAAACGTACGTCATTCTCAAAAAATAAACGCAGATCGTTGACCCCGTATTTGAGCATGGCTATGCGCTCCAACCCCATACCAAAAGCAAATCCACTGTACTTTTCGCTGGAATAATTTACCGAGGCAAACACTTCAGGATCTATCATTCCACTTCCAAGAATTTCGAGCCAGCCAGAGTTTTTACATACTCGGCACCCTTTACCTCCACAAATCACACACTGTATGTCAACTTCAGCACTAGGTTCAGTGAACGGGAAAAAAGAGGGGCGAAAACGAACCCCAACTTTGTTACCAAAACATTCGGTGATAAACGCAGTAAGGATCCCCTTAAGATCACCAAAGGTTATGTGCTCATCCACCATAAAACCTTCAATTTGGTGAAACATAGGGCTATGTGTGATGTCAGAGTCGCGGCGATACACAGTTCCCGGGGCGATAATCCGTAGTGGTGGTTGGCATTTTAGCATTGAGCGGATCTGGACTGGGGACGTGTGGGTGCGTAAAACCTCATTATCACTGATATAAAAAGTATCTTGCATATCCCGTGCTGGATGATCCTTGGGGAGATTCAACGCTTCAAAGTTGTAAAAATCCTCCTCTACTTCAGGTCCCTCTGCAACAGAGAACCCAAGGTGGGAGAAAATCTCTACCAACTCTTCTGTTATAAGCGTAATCGGATGCTTAGAACCTATCTTGGCATGCCGACCAGGTAAGGTCACATCGATTCGCTCCTGCGCCAGACGTTGTGCAAGCTGCTGCTGCTTTAGCGCATGCATCTGAGTTTCAAATACAGCGCTGAGCTCATCTTTAACCTTGTTGGCAATTGCGCCTACAACTGGACGCTGCTCCGTGGATAATTTACCCATATCTTTCATGATAGAGGTAAGTCTGCCTTTTTTGCCCAGATACTGTACCCGTATATTTTGCAGATCCGCTTCATTATCCGCGTCAAGCATTGCCTGACGCGCTTCACGCGACATTGCTTCAAGTTGCTGTTTCATAAACCTTACCTTGCATAGATGACATATAAATCTGGATATTTAGGAGAGTTGCACAGATCTGAAGCTAAGCCCAAGTTAGCCAAAACGCAAAAGAGGTGAGGCACAAACACCCCACCTCTTTTGGCTAATTACAGCGGTGACGCTAAAATTACTGTATCTGCGTTTTAGCCTTACCAACTATTTCACGGAAACCTGCAGGATCTGTTACAGCGATCTCGGCTAGAATCTTGCGATCCAAGGCGACTTCTGCCTGCTTGAGCCCGTGTACAAGTTTGCTATAGCTTAAACCTTCCATACGAGCCGCGGCATTAATGCGCGCAATCCATAGGGCACGGAAATCACGTTTTTTGGTTTTGCGATCGCGATAGGCATAGTTTAAGGCACGGTCAACGGCTTCGGTAGCACTACGAAACAATTTACCCCGCGCGCCACGATAACCTTTGGCAAGCTTAAGAACCTTATTACGACGGCGTCTCGCTTTGAATCCTCTTTTTACTCTCGGCATTTCATACTCCTGTTTTCTTTTATGATATGGGTGATGCGACTTAAGGTCACAGCCGGATCTGAAGGGGGAGACAAATCCCAACAGTTCACGGTCTTAAAGCCGAACAACTCCTGACTACAAGAGTGTCAGGTTTGTGTTACAGATATGGAACCAATGCGCTAATGTTTTTGTGATCAGCAGCATGGACTAGCGTACCTTGACGAAGATCGCGCTTACGCTTTGTGGTTTTTTTGGTCAGAATGTGGCTAGTAAACGCCTTATTGCGTGCAATTTTTCCAGTTGCAGTCTTTTTAAAGCGTTTAGCCGCACCACGATTGGTCTTAATCTTGGGCATTAAAATTCTCCTGATAAAATACTGATCGCGTTTATGCAAATTTTGCTTCTAAATGCAGTGCCCTGTAACAATGCAGAGGGAACCGCGAAAATAAAAGCAAAAAACGAGCTATTGGAAAAGAACTATTTCTTGGGCACCATCACCATGTGCATGAAACGTCCCCGCATTCCGGGAAACGACTCAACGACACCAATGTCACCCACTTCTTCCGCTACACGTTGAAGTAAATCACGTCCAAATTGCGGATGAGTAACCTCGCGCCCACGAAACATGATGGTCACTTTGACTTTATTCCCTGATTCGAGGAAACGGCGTACATTTTTAGTTTTGACGATAAAGTCATGCGTATCGGTTTTGGGGCGTAGCTTTACTTCTTTGATCTCGACCCGTGCAGTTTTCTTTTTAGCTTCCGCAACACGCTTCTGCTGTTGGTATTTAAATTTACCATAGTCCATTATGCGACATACAGGTGGCTTAGCTTGGGGTGATACCTCTACCAAGTCCAGACCATTCTCTGCAGCTGCAGCTAGCGCCTCTTCGATGGGCATAACACCCAACTGTTCACCATCCGGATCTACTACACGGACTTCGCTGGCACGGATCTCTCGATTAATGTTTGTCTCTTGCTTAGCTATGGGGCACCTCCTAGTGGTATTTGCGGCATTCTTGCATTACATATGCACTGAATTCATCCACGCTCATAGGCTCAAGGTTCTCACCGTTTCTAAATCGCGGTGTAACAGTTCTATTTTCCATCTCCTTGTCACCAATGACAAGCATGTACGGTATTTTCTGCAATTGTGCTTCGCGAATTTTAAAACCCAACTTTTCATTGCGGGTGTCTTCTTCAACACGCACACCAGCCTCACGTAGCTGCATAACTACGTCACGCGCGTAATCAAGCTGATTATCGGTCACATTGATCACAACAGCTTGCACCGGAGCTATCCACAACGGGAAATTACCAGCAAAGTGCTCTATCAGCACTCCAATAAAGCGCTCGATTGAACCAAGAATAACCCTATGGATCATCACCGGTCGGTGTTTATCACCATCAGCTCCGATATAGTGTAAATCGAAGCGTTCTGGCAGGGTAAAATCGCACTGGATTGTAGCACACTGCCAATGTCTGTCAAGAGCGTCCTTGAGCTTCACATCAATCTTTGGGCCGTAAAATGCCCCGTCGCCCGTGTTGACCTCGAAGGGAAGTCCTGTATCTTTCAGAGCAGCCATCAGGGCACTGGTTGCGCGCTCCCAATCCTCATCAGAACCAATTGATTTTTCCGGGCGGGTGGAGATCTCCATTTCATACTCAAATCCGAAAATCTCCATTACATCCTGAACAAACTTAAGCACCCCTTTAATTTCTGCATCTAGCTGATCCGGAGTACACAAGATGTGCGCATCGTCCTGAGTAAAGCCGCGGACACGCGTCAATCCATGCAACACTCCAGATTTTTCGTGCCGGTGTACAGTGCCAAGCTCAAAGTAGCGTTGGGGCAGCTCTCGATATGAGCGCATTCTGCTCTTGTATATAAGCATATGGGCCAAACAGTTCATGGGCTTAATGCCAAACCCCTGCCCATCAACCTCAGTAAAATACATGTTTTCACTGTAGTTATCATAATGACCAGAGAGCTTCCACAGCTCAGTACGCAAAATCTGCGGACCCTGTACGATATCGTAGCCGCGG
Source organism: Desulfuromonadaceae bacterium (assembly GCA_034007015.1). Classification (GTDB taxonomy): domain Bacteria; phylum Desulfobacterota; class Desulfuromonadia; order Desulfuromonadales; family Desulfuromonadaceae; genus JAIVHC01. The sequence continues at coordinate 60,694 of JAVERS010000009.1, read as the reverse complement.
CGTATATGTTCTCTGCGCTCAAAATCTTCTATCAGAGTACGCAACATAGCCCCACGCGGGTGCCAAATTACAAGCCCAGCTCCAGCTTCCTCACTGAAGGAGAACAGATCAAGTTCTTTTCCAAGCTTGCGATGATCACGTTTGCGCGCTTCTTCTAGTTGCAACAGATATTTTTTCAGCTGTTTCCTGTCGGGAAAGGCCGTGGCATAGATACGTTGCAACATGGGGCGATTTTCGTCGCCACGCCAATATGCGCCTGCGACACTGGTGAGCTTGAAAGCCTTTATTTTGCCAGTAGAGGGCAAATGTGGACCTCGGCACAGATCGACAAAACCTCCCTGGCGATAGAGAGAAACCACCTCTTGATCGAGATCCTCAATTAACTCTACCTTGAAATCCTCCCCCATGGACTTAAATAGCGCGATAGCCTCCTGACGCGAAACATCGCTGCGCTCCACTGGCAGATCCTGTTTTACCAGTTCTTTCATGCGAGCTTCTATTTTTTCAAAATCCTCGGGCACAAAACTGTGCTCTGGAGCGTAAAAGTCATAGTAAAAGCCCTTCTCAATAGCAGGACCAATTGTAACCTGCACATTCGAACCATATAGATCCTTGACCGCATGAGCCATAAGATGAGCGGTTGTATGTCGATACACCTCAAGCCCATCTGCACTGTCAAAGGTTATTATCTCTAAAGAGGCGTCTTGATCTAATTTATGTGTAAGATCAACCAGTACGCCATCAACTTTGGCAACTGCGGCCTGGCGCGCTAACCCTTCACTGATTGAACGCGCAACATCAAGCGGAGTAACCCCCACATCAAATGCTTTGGATGAACCATCAGGTAGTTGTAACTTTATCTGCGCCATTGATTCCCTCCAGACTGGGATCACAAACCTGTGAGCCTATATGCAAAAAGGCACCCAGTGGATGCCTTTTTCTCGATTAAATGCCACAATCAAATCTAGCCCCAGAACGGTGCAACAATTGCTGCCTCACACAACATGTGTTGAACTTGACAGCCACCGCATACATTTAGGGTTAAGTCACACCTATTGGAAGTGTTTGCATGGTAGGCACGGGCGGGATTGAACCGCCGACCCCTACCGTGTCAGGGTAGTGCTCTCCCACTGAGCTACGTGCCTGCAAACAGCTATACCACGTGCAACTTCATGGACCACGTGCAACTTCATGGACCACGTGCAACTTCATGGACTTATACGCCTTTAAAATCTACGTGTCAAGCGGGTTATTCTCCCGCCTATCGTTACAGCAGCCAGGCTTAATTTCAAAAAAACCTTTACCAACCTGCTGCTTTGATATATCAATTACGCCAGTGTCACAGGTAGACCTCCAATCATACGCAGATAAGAAAAAACACATATACTTTAAATAATTGCACCATATAAATGCGGAGCTTAGCGTGAGTACAATTATCGAGTTACTGCAAAAAAGTTGCGTTAACCACCCCAACAAAACTGCCCTGCGCGAAAAAGTCAACAATGCGTGGGCATCCACCAGCTATACTGACTTATGGCAGGAGTCCGACCTTGTCGCTTCTGGGCTACAGCAACTCAACATAGCACAGCAAAGCCACATCGCCCTCCTCGCCCCCTCCTCGCCTCGTTGGGTAGCTAGCTATCTGGGGATTATGAAAAACCGATGTGTGGCAATACCCGTAGACAAAGAATTAAAGCGCAATGAACTTCGCCATATATTAAGTGATGGGGCTGCGACAGTTGTCTTTACCACCAACGACTTCGTAGAACAGCTTTTAGAACTAAAACCACATCTTCCAGACCTTAGCTACATCATAGTTATGGATTCTTCCGCCGAAGAGTTCAATGCTTACAGAGAAGCATTCAACCTCATAGGCGACCTGATTACTGAGTGGCATTCCCTCATCAATGAACTGCATATCCCGCGAGAAAAAGCGGAAAAACTTGAAAAAGTAGCAAGCAAAGCACACAGCTTGCTAACTGCCTCAACAACTGAAGATACCGTAGTATCTCCACGAAGTGAAAAGCACGACCTGTTTTCTCCCAGCGCAAAACTGCGCGAAGATGCGTTGAAAAAAAGAGCCCTGCTAGACTACGAACAGTTTATTGGCAAAGAGATGCCCGCGCTGGTACAAATTCAACCTGAAGATGTCGCAATAATTCTCTACACTTCAGGCACCACTGGACGTTCCAAAGGCGCCATCCTAAGCCATGGCAATATATCTGCGAACATAAAGGATCTTATCCCCCATTTTCGCCTCAACACTAATATCCACACCCTCTCATTTCTCCCGATAAACCATGTTTTCGAGCAGGTGTGCGGTGTACTCCTCCCCTTAACTCTAGGTGGAACTGTTTCATTTGCGCAGTCTCTAAAGAAACTGGGAGAAAATCTCACGGAAGTGCAGCCAACGTTCCTCCTGGGCGTGCCGGCTGTGTATCGTATTTTCTTGGAACGGATAAGAAAAAGCATCAACACTAAAAAGATGAGCAAAACCCTCTACAATATTCCGCTTACGCGCTCATTAGTGAGCAAAAAAGTGCGGGAAAACTTAGGCAACGGCACGGTGTTTGTAAGTGGTGGAGCCGCGCTAGATCCGCATGTAGTGCGAGGGTTTAAACAGTTTGGCATCCAGATATACCAAGGCTACGGCATAACCGAGACTGCACCCGTACTTACGGCTGAACAGCCGGGACTAACCCGCGTCGGAACCGTAGGTCGCCCTCTGCCATCAGTGGAAATCCGTATCAAAGACCCTAATGAAGAGGGAGTGGGAGAAATAATCTGTAGAGGCCCCAATGTGATGTTAGGCTACCTGAACAATGATGAAGCTACTAGAGAGGTACTCATCGACGGCTGGTACCATACCGGAGATATGGGAAAAATCGATGCAGATGGGTTTATCAGCATTTGTGGCAGAGTGAAAAATCTCATCGTTACCCCCAACGGTAAAAACGTGTACCCAGAAGAAGTGGAAAACGAATTGCTCAGCAGCCCGTTTATCAGTGAAGTAATGGTTTACGGTCACAAGGTAGGTCCACTAGCTGAAGAAGTACATGCGCAGATATATCCAGACCAAGATGCGATAGACAATTATGCGCAGGAAAATGATATCTATCCCATGAGCCAAAAACAGATAGAGGCGCTGCTACGCAAAGAGGTACTCAAGATCGGCAAAGAACTCGCTGACTACAAGAAAGTCAAAAAATTCACTGTGCGCGATGACGAATTTCCCAAGACCACAACCCGAAAGATCAAGCGTTTTGCCGTTGAAGCTGACGTCAGCGCAACTGAATAAAAATTCGGGCCGGGGAAATACTTCTATCATGAAGCACTATCCCGGCCCGAAACAAACAACTGGCATATGGCTGGCATATTGATCTTATCCATTATCTCATAAACTATGAGATATGACTAACCTCAACCAGATAAATCTTTTACATCTTTGGCATACTTTCGGAAGTATTTCTCAAGGCTTCCAATATCATCGCTACTGAGCTTCTCCCACACCTTTAGGTGGATGGAGTCCGGCTCTTGAGCAAAAAACGTTGACCACTCAGCCTGGGTTTTTATGTCAAGCGCCAGGCGTCCAGCTTCACCTCTGGTTTTATGGCAACTCATACAGACTGAACGATAGCTTTTCTTACCTTCCCTCCAGTCGGCTGCGAATGCCTCGAAACCGAAAGCGACTAACACAATGAAACACAATAAACTGGCGCACATCTTTTTCATTTCTACACTCCCTTATCGCAAGCAAGAAGAATTACACAACATCTGGAAGGTGGAAAATTCTAACTAACACAAGCAATTCCAGTAACTGACTGTTCGTGATGGCAGTAACGGTAGCGAAATCCTTTATACAGCAGTGAGCCGGATATCTAAATGCTTTCCCCATAGCTTTGTCTAAGCATTCAGCTGTCTCCAACGGTGTTTCTAAGACACATGGATTCACAACCACACTTTAGCAACAAATTATTATGTCCGTAAGAAACTGTACATCTCCCACTTCTGCCGCGTCTGATCCAGCAATTCTAATCACCTCTTCAGCTCTAGCGGTAACGTATTCTTTAATATTGGCAAACGGTACAAAACTTTCACTAGCAACGCTGGTTAATGTATCTTACAAGCTTTCAGCAAATGTTCACCTAGATGAAATTGCGCTGTTTATACTAGTTCAGTCTCAATGTTCAGTCTAAATATCTACATGTTCGGTGCTTTGATATAAAACTATAGCACATTGAACACTCATTCTATAGCTTAATTCCTACTAAAATACCTTGTTTATATACACCAAAGACTAAAATTCACTTGAAGAATTAGTCTCCCTGGTGCTCTTCTATTTCTCACCCCTGTGCCTCTGTCATCATTCTAGGGTCCTGTTAATACTTTAACCGCAACTCAATCTTTCCTTTATACCTTTAGCATATTTTCGGAGGTACATCTCAAGGCTATCTATATCTTTGGCATTAAGCTCATCCCATGCTTTTAAATGGACGGAGTCCGGCTCAAGGTTCAAGAATTCTGACCACTCATCTTTTGTTTTACTTTTAAGTGACAGTCGTCCGCCCTCGCCTCTTGTTTTATGGCAATCCATACATGTAGAACGGTATACCTTCTTCCCTTCCCGCCAATTGGCAGCGAATGCCGCGGAGCTGAAAGCCACTAACATAATCACACACAATATACTGGCGCAGATCTTTTCCATTCTTTACTCCATTATCGCTAGCTAGAAGACTTACGCATCATCTGGAAGGCGGAATGTCCCAACTGATACAAGCAAATCAGATGATTGACTGTTCAAGCCGATAGTTATTTTGGAAGAGTCTTTTACATGACGTTGGGCAATCTGGGAGATTTCAACCACCCTGCCCATAGCTTCGTCTACATTTTTAGTCATCTCTAACTGTGCCTTGGAGAGTTCGGATATCTCCGTTACCACGTTTTTAGACTTGTCAATCGCCTCTTTAATTGAAACAAAAGCATCACCTGTATCCTGCGCCAAGCGGGTCTGGCTCTCAACAATCCTAGTTTCTTCCTCTAACGATGCAGTAACTTCACCTGCTTCGGTTTGAATAGACTTGATAACCCCATTTATTTGTTTTGTAGCTTCAGCTGATTTATCTGCGAGGCGCTTTATTTCATCGGAAATTACCAAAAAACCACGTCCTTGCTCACCCGCACGCGAGGCCTCAATCGAAGCATTCATAGCTAGGATTGTGGTTCGTGTAGCTATTTCTGAAATCAACTGTGAAATAGTACCGATCTCTAGCAAGCGCTCCGACAAGGTCTTCATCTTCTTGTTTATCACCTGTACGGTAACCCTGATGAGCTGCATACTTTCAATATTGTCGTTAACTAGTCCCTGCCCCTTTGCTGTAACTTGGTCTACCTGAGTAGAAACTTCCTGAGCCAACGCCGCCTTTTCAGTAATTTCCTGCGCTGCTGCTTCTGACCTTTTAACAGCTTGGGTAACCTTTTCAATCTGAGCACTCTGCGCTTCTGCACCTGTCTCAAGGTCCTGAAATATCTGCATAAGATACTTTGATTGAGTCCCAACATCATCAGCGTTTCTTTTTGTTTCTTTGAGTAGATCAGCAAGACTTTCAACCATGAGATTGTACGCATCCGCAACAGATCCAAACGCATCAGCAGTAACTGGAGCTTTGAGAGTAAGATCACCTTCGGCCGCTTCACTTACAACATCAAGAAATCCGATCAAGTGTTCCTGTGTGGTTTCACGGTCCGCATCGGCAATAATTGCCTCTTTGTATTGTGCGATAGCCTGGTTGATCAACAATGCGGTTATCCCGATCTCATCTTTGGGTTTAATTTCGAGTTCGGAGAAATCACCCTCATCTAAACGCTCAACTGTTTGGTGCAGCAACATAACCGAACTGAGCAAGCGTCTATTCCACATAAGAATAAGACTCACAACGACAATAAAGACCAGCACAACCCCTGCTATCACGGCATAATAAAATTTATCCAGTCCTGATGCTTTATATTGCAGTTGCGCATTCTTTACAAAGTTCTCCTTAAGGACTTTAAGCGCCAGGTTGAACTCGCGCGTATCCTGCTTGTAGCTTTGATAAGAATCAGTAATAGAGCTGAGCTTGTTCCCTACCTCTAACTGTTCGAGCGTCTGCAGAAGGCTATCTTCAATTCCTGCATATATATCATCGAGATTCTCAAGCACTTTGAGGGATTGATATTGAGTATAATCTGGAACTCGCAGTTTGAAAAAAACCAGCGTCTGGTTCCACCAAGAGTCCGATTGCTTGGCACTATTATAATCCACCACTTCACGGACAGCACCAATGCCAGCGGCGACATCTTTAAGAGCTAACCTCACCTTAGTAGCGCGCTCGGCAACAATGGTGGCATTGCCCTGCGGTACAGAGTTAACTAACTCCCCTTCGAGTACCTGCATAGAGGATAAACTCAAACTGAGGTCATCAAGCACGCGCAAATTTTCTACTGCTGTAAAGGTGTTTTTCTGCCCCGAACTTGACAACACCTGGTACACAACAACATTAAACACAAGCAGCAACACGACCAGAGCTCCCATGGAGAGCACGTTACGTGTCATGATCATCTTGACACTTGGGGTTTTAACCGTCTGGTTAGACATAGCTAAGCATTCTCCTTTTAAAATTTTCTTGCTGCATATCAGCCGTTGCCACGTAAATCAGCTATAGCCAGGGGCAAACTCACGCAGTTTATCAAGCAGTGATTCTTCATCAAAAGGTTTTACCAGATATCCATTGGCACCAAGACTAAAGGCTTTTTCTTGATGCTGTTTCCCGGCACGTGAAGTAATCACTACCACCGGGATTGAAGCTAAGTCTTCGCGGCGTTTCAACTCTGCCAAGAGTTCGTACCCATGCATAACCGGCATCTCAAGATCTGTAAGGATAAAGTTTACCTCTTCAGTATCCAACAGCTCGAGAGCTTCCTGTCCGTTCACTGCAGTGAGAACGTCAATTCCATTCCCCTCCAAGATCAAACTGGCGTACTTACGCACACTTAGTGAGTCATCTACCACAAGAACGCGCAACACACTTTCTACATCAGAGTCAAAAATATGCTCATCTTTGCTCTGAATATTAAGTGGAGCAGCGCTTGCGGGATCGCCTGAAACTATGTCAATAATGCGGGATGGATTAATTACGAGGCGGATATCCCCGCCACCTGAGACACTGGTACCAGAGAAATACCGCATATTATCGAGGAGTGGACCAAAAGAGCGAATAACTGTGTCTTCTTGGTTAATTACCTCTTCAACCAACAAGCCGATCCTGGCTCCCATGGTTTTAACAAACAGTACGCATCTGCGCGAAGCATCTACTTCGTGGAGAGAAAAACTCTTATTCAGATTAATTATCCGATATTGCTCATTTTCTCTAGTTACGTGTTCAGCAACAATATCTAGGTCACGGTAGTCTTGAACTTCCTCAACCAATGCTGTGGGAATTACAAACAATTGGTGCCCAATACGAAACTGTACGACATTGATAATTATCAACGACAGGGGAATTTGCAGAATAAAGCTGGTGCCTTTACCCTCTTCTGAAATGACATCAACTGTACCATTGAGCGCCGAGATGCTATCAAGCACAACGTCCATACCAACACCGCGCCCAGAGAGTTCATCAGCGCCTTGTCTGGTACTGAAACCAGGACGAAAAATCAGATCCAGCAATTCACGTTTCTCGAGATTTGCATCCGCATCTATCCAGCCAAGTTCAAGCGCTTTTCGTCGCACCTGCTCCATCTGAATGCCGCGTCCATCATCAGATATGGTGATGAGTGCGGAATTACCCCTTCTTACGGTCTTTATCTCGATACTGCCTGAAGGGTTTTTCCCGGCAGCTAGGCGCTCATGCTCAGGTTCAATACCATGGGCAAGACAATTGCGCAGCAAGTGCACCATAGGATCAAACAGACCCTCGATAACAGTGCGCCCAATGCGAGTATCTCCCCCCTCAAACGCCAATTCGGCAGAAATCTCATCCTCAGCGCGGATCAAATTTCTAAACGTACGCTTGAAACGCTGATAGAGTTGCTCAATCGGCAGAGTACGCATAACCGAGATGCGTTCCTTCATTTCGCCGGTCATACGATCCATATCCTCAATATCTACACTAAGATTATTTAAAAAAACATGGATGTCTGTCAGAGCCTCGTTAATGTCATTACTGATTTCCTGAAGTTTACGCGAAAACAGGTTTAGTTCATCGTAGCGGTCAAATTCAAGCTCATCAAAATCTGCTATGGGCAAATTGGTGTGCTTAGACTCTTTTTTATCTTCTCCCTCGAGGATGGAATATTCGTGCTGATCAGAAAAAATCTGCACTTCGCGCAACAGGCGGTCTCGTGCAAAATCGATCTCCTCTTTCATGTTTACTGTATGGCTTATCTGGTCGAGGATGTGGCTTTTGTTAACCGTAATCTCCCCGAGTAAATTCATCATTGTGTCGATCTGAGCAATATCTACCTTAACGGTATTCCCACCTGAGTCGGTTGCACTATACTGTTGCACGACACTCATTAAAGCTTGATTGTCATGCCCTAGCGCAGAGGCGTCACTGTCCATCGCCTGGCGTAACAGGGAAGAGAAATCTTTACCTGCCTGTGCTGCAATAAGGAGATATTCAGGGGTGTCAACACTGTGTAGCAGGGCACGCATGGCGTCGATACCCGCAAGCATGGCATCTATAAAACCTGAGCTGATCAGAGCCGTACCTATCTTAACCTGCTCTAGAAACTCTTCAAATTCATGTGCTATATCACTTATTTCTGTGTATTTAAGGAGGGCAGAAGCACCTTTGAGGGTATGTGCAGAACGAAACAAACTGTCGAGAAGCTCAGGATCAGGAGAACTCACATCTTCTGCTTCAATCTGCAACAAGCCAGATTCAAGGATAGTAAGATGTTCTGCTGCTTCATCGAAAAAATAATCTTTCGCAGTTCCCTGTTGATTCATTTTATGCCTGCACCTTGTTTTGTTCGATAAATGTTCCCACCTCAATATGATGACCTGCGGTTTTAATGCTCAGATTGGGCAGAGAATCAGTCAAAAAACCCACGTTCCCCATAGCACTACTGGCTATTACGGCATAGGATGTTGCAACCTCGGCAATACGTGTCTCCCCGTCAAGCAGAGCGAGATCAACGACAGGCACCACCAGTCCCCTTATGTTGAGGAGTCCAGAAACATATTTGGGCGCAAAAGGCAAAGGGGTCAACTCCTTGTACTGATAAATTTCCAACACCTCTTTTACACTGATAAAATACTGGCGTCCGGACACAAAGAATCTACAACATGCAGGCTTCACTAATTCCTGTGTCTCATCGCCAGCTAGATGTAATTTCATCATAAACGGAAGAGCAAAATCGTTTATAATATCCCGATCCGCGACACTGATGAGCGAGTCGAGAGAGTCTTCCAGCGAGAACTGAGGCTCTAGGCTGTCCTCTTCGTGCCCATTTCTGGCCAATTCAAGATAGCTGCACAAATCCTCGTGCCATCTTGATATCTTGTCGAGGTCGGCATTCTTTGTATTTAAGTTTTCATCCAGATGGTTTTCCAGTTCGCGGGCGAGTTCGCTGGTCTGAAAGCGCTTAACCAACCCAGCAGTACCTTTTATGGTGTGTGCAGCCCTGCGCGCATCTTCAAACGAGTTTTGAGAAGCAGTGCCCTCTTTGTACTCCTGAATAAAAACCGCAATCTGGTTTAGTGCCAACTCTGTTTCTTCGATAAAAACAGGAAGAAGTGTTTCCTGAATATCGCCCATACCTCGACCCTTTAATAAAAAAACGCACAAGCTGCTCGACACCTAAGCCAGGCTTAACAACATTTACCTAAAGACGCATGGCATATCCGCAAACTTGTAGCAGTTGCGTCTGAAATCAACTAACAGACACCGCACCAGCCATGTAAAGATAAAACACAATATCCCGCACTCTATTTTCATCTAGCTCACTTGAACTGATTAAGTCTCCTATAGAGCGCCCGTCCATATGTGTCACTAGTGCGCTTTCGTCATCATCCAGAAGAGAGTTATGCATCAGTTCAGCGCATACCGGCAGGCGTTGTACTAGTATTTCGTTACTACTAAACTTTGAAGACCTTGGCAGTTTACGTACTCCGACCAACAACATCTCAGACACTGGCACGCGGAAAGTAATATCAGAGAGATTGTGGGGCAGTTCATCTTTTTCGAGGAAAAAATTTCCCTGCTCAACTGCAAGGGCTTTATTGAAAGCGTCTTGTGCATGTTGACGCAGATAAAACATCAAATCCTCAGTGCTAATGATATTGCGATCGACCAGCGCACGCCCAATGGGGATATTGTATTCACGCGCTTCCTTTACAACGCTTTGCAACACCTTGCTGTCGCACTTAAAGCGGTTATCCCTGCAGATCAAATCAGTCAAAAAGGTATGGGCGCCTTTTTGACTGGCAGTAGCAAACACAAATCGGCCCTCATCTAGAAAAATTTCAGCAAATGTGTCGTCCGAAAACACAGACAACCGTCCACTCTGGCAGCTGCTGGCACAAAAACACAGAACTTCCGCCAACGTTGTGCATCCCAGGTCTCCAGACATTATGAGTGTCTGGTGCTTTACCAGCCCGGTTTCCTTTAAAGTGTCCGCAAGAACATTTTTCATTAGAACGGGAAAGTCCTGCTGGAAATAGTTACGCACCACTTTATCGAAACGATTATTGATCGAATCGAGCAAAGATTCTATGTCTGCTGGCATCGGCTGACTTGATGTTGTTTGCGCAGTGTCGTCACTATTTATCCTTACAGGATGTTGCTGTTGCTGCTCCTCTACAACAGCCTCTCCCTGCTCATGAGCGCTCAGGACTTCATTGATTTTGGCAACAAGATCATCAGGTTCAAAAGGTTTGGTAAAGTAGTGAACAATGCCAAAGCTTTCCTCAAAAGCCTGTCCAACAACCTCACTTTTCGACGAGATGAGTATTACCGGAACATCGCGTAATTCTTCATCCTGACGCAACGCTTTACAAAACATGTGTCCATTCATGCGCGGCATTACAAAATCAACCAGGATAATCTTGGGATGATGTTTGCGCGCCAAATCCAGACCAGTGTCACCATCTTCTGCCGAGATAACATCAAACCCATTCTGGCTCAGAATCAACTCAACTAGACGTCTGACAGTGGGTGAGTCATCGACAATTAGTACTTTATCTTTACCTGCGACCATATGAACAGCTCCATTTAGTCAAGCCAGTAGAACACAAATTAATGACGTAAAATATCCATAGCTTTAGACATAGACACCTTCATACGTTCAAAAGCATCTGCTAAAGAGCGTATTTCGTCCTTGGTGTTAACTTCAAATTCTGCATCAAGGTTGCCGCGACTGATCTTTTCAGCCACTGTAACTATATGCTCAATAGGTCTGACAATGCTGGTAAGGATAAAACGGTCAACTGCAAACAACACAATCAAGAAGAAAACACTGAAGCCGATGGAGGCGTACATGATGCGCTGGTAGGCCTGAGCCTTTACCGCTGCTACTGGCACGTAGATAAAGCGAGCACCTACTACGTCCCCTTCGAGGTATCCGTATCCAGCGCGTGTGCCATATTTTTCCACCTGTTCTGGATGTGCAACTTCTGGAACATCATGGCAACTGATACAGTCAGAGCCAGCAATAAGAGGCTTTGCAACGGAGTAATAGCTTACCCCTTCGCGTTCTGTGAATCCTTTCCATTCCTGAACTTCACCGTCTTCCATCCTAGTGATGATTTCATCTTCAAACTGATTAGATAGGTTTTCATCATTCAAAGGGTTAGGTGATGCATACCGGAATATATATTCGGGATAGATATCTTGGATATAACGTGCTGTTTCGGTGAGCATCAGAACGCCTACTCCACTTTCAGGAAAATAGGCATCCTTCGGGACAAGGGCATCAGCTTTGGGGCGGATCACATTATGGAGATAACGCGCCGAGCTAGACATAACTGCAGCAAAAAGGTCTGTCTTCTCCTGCGCTTCTCGCTCAACATCCTTAAGCAAAGCATACCCGCCACCGGTAACCGCAACCGCTATTGAAACGATATAAACAACAGCTAACATGACCACAATGCGTTTACGAATCGACAAGTTTTTTAACATTTGGCGCTCCTCAGAGTAACAGTTCTAAACATAAACCAAGACAGAACAAGCTATTTAATCGCTTCAATGAATTCGGCACGCATATCGTGCGGCACATCATTGATCAATTGATCCACCATGTGGGTGAAGTCGGCCTCTGGCATAGGGGTATCTTGAGTGTAAGCCAGTTTTTTGACTATATTCTCCAACATTACCGTTCCTAGGGGCCCAACAATATCTACATATTCGTTGAAGACTTTATTTACCTTAGCAACCGATATCATCTCGCCCGAGGATAAGTTTTTCTCAGTGGGATACTCGCTCTTCTCTTCCTGGGCAGCGTCATCCATTTTACGCTCACTAGATTTGAGAATACGGTCGGTAATTGGTTCAGAAAATTTTTTCTTGGGTATAAAGCCCTTAATAAAACTGACTTCAACCGGATCGTGACTGCTGACAAACTCAAGGGTTTCTTCAAGCTCCATGTTCCCGAGCCTGATATATACAGCTTCACCATTTTCAATACTTAACTTGCATAAATGCTCCGTTCCGGAAAATTTCAGAATCAGCTGTCCGTTTTTTTCTCGCGCATATTTCTGAAACGCCGTCGCAAGGTTCATCTATGCACCTCCGACATATTTCTTAACTGCCAGAAGAATATCTACCGGCTCATAGGGCTTCACTATGTACTCATCAGCACCCTGTTTTTTGCCCCAGAACTTATCGCTTTCACCCGATTTAGAGGTGGTAAGAATGATAGGGATATCTTTTGTCTCTTGGGCACGTTTAAGCGAGCGGCACACTTGGAACCCATTCTTGTTTGGCATAATGACGTCAAGAATAATGAGGTCGAAATGTTCCGACATCGCCTTTTGTTCTGCTTGCGTTCCGTCTACAACGGATACAATTTCATGGCCGGTCCCTTTCAAGATGTCCACCAAAAAAGCCAGCTCTGTCTTGCTGTCGTCTGCTACCAATATTTTAGCCATACATTAAACTCCCGATTTGCGAGTACGTTAAAATTACCCAGCGCTCCTTTAGACTGCAATGATTGCACCAATGAATGTTCTTAATTTAATATTATCCATCTTAACCTTCTTTCAAAGCAAAATAAAGACTCTTCGTCACAACGGCAAACTTAAAACATCGGGGTGCGAATACCACCAGCTCAAGGAAAGTTTCGCCAAATAGCGAAAAAACTACCTTATGCACGCTATATCACTTGACATCTAGAAACAAAAATAGCCGTGAATCACGGCTATTTTGAAACTTTAACAAATTCTACTGCACGGCAAAATTAAGCGCTGTCAATTGTCAACGCGCTCACGTAGTTCCTTGCCTACTTTGAAAAACGGCAATTTTTTATCTTTGACCTGGATAGTTTCTCCGGTTTTAGGGTTCCGTCCTGTATATCCCTTATAGTCTTTGACTACAAAACTACCAAATCCGCGGATCTCTATTCTGCCCAAGTTACGCAGTTCCTCTGTCATGGAATCGAATATAAGATTAACTATCTGCTCTGCACGCTTGTGCGTCAGATCTTTCTCCAGAGACAAGGCTTCCACAAGTTCCGATTTATTCATCTTCCCCTCCTGCCTTTCTGAACTCCTACTTCTGCATTCAACGTCTGTTGCTGCACGACATATCCTATTACACAATCTTCTTAAGATTAAAATACAGTATTAAAGATTCATGTCAACTACTTGGTCATGCTACGCGGGCGAAATAAAACTGACTATATCTGACTATATTTTCACCTATGGTTATAATTAGTAACGCTTAGTAACGCTACAAAATTCAGCACACACCAGAAAACTCCCACCTTATATGACGGTAAATGGTGATAGTGTCCATATCACCTTGGCTTCAACATCGCCCACATTCTGCCATTTATGCGGCAAATGTGACTTAAACGAGAGGCTGTCGCCGCTGCTCAAGATATATGTGTTGTGCGCAATTTCGACATGCAAACACCCTGCAAGAAGATAAATCAACTCATCTCCCGGATGGTACATGTTTTCAACTCCACTTTTACCTCCGGGGGGAATGGTGCAGAAGAATGAAGTGAATTGAGGATCGCGCAGCCCCCCAGTAAACGACTCTGTGAGCATATTGTCGTTATTTTCATAAATGGTAGTTGTACGGTGACCACAAGAGGTAAACACCACTTCATTAGTAGTCTTGATCTCCTCCACAAAGTAGTCGATACTCTTCTGAAACACCATTGCAAGCTTCATCAGGATCTCTACTGAAGGGGTGGTTAAGCCACGCTCTATACGGGAGATCATATTGGATGAAACTGCGGAGCTTTGGGCCAACTCTTGGATAGTGAGATTATTGGCCAGGCGGATGGTCTTAAGCTTTATCCCGATAATTTTGCGTAATTTCATGGACAATCTCCCTGTGCTCAAGCTTGGGCTTGGGCAATAACCGGCGCTGGGGAAACAACCCACAATACTATAGCTTCGACATCAGCTCCATTAATCCAACGATGGGGCAAATTAGCCTTAAAACACACAGAATCGCCTTTATCCAAGACATACGTGGCGCCATCAATGTTAAATTCCATCTGCCCAGCAACCACCAAGGCGAATTCTTCTCCAGTATGCACCATATCCTCTTCGCCGCTACAACATCCAGACTGCACGGTATCGTAAAACACGGTAAAGCCAGGGTCCCGCAGCCCTTGCGTTAAGCTGATTATATGATGTTTATCCTGGAAAAAGAATATAGGCTCCCCTTCTCCAGCTTTTGTATATACAACGGTTGAGCCCTTCTCTGCTTCTTCTACAAAATAACTGATGCTCATACCAAATACTTCAGCCAACTTCATCAATATTTCAACCGAAGGTGTAGTGAGACCACGTTCTATCCGCGATATCATATTTGAAGAAACCATAGATTTCTGCGCTAATATCTCGATAGTCATCTCGTTTTTCAAGCGGGCATTTTTGAGTTTTTTTCCGATAAGCGTCTTAACCATAGCACCTCCCCACTACGTAATAATAGAATGTCGTTTTACCATTCGCAGCGTAAAGGTGTCAATGCGTGATTTATCCGAAACAGCAGGATTTGCTGGCAAGATACAGCAGAAACTCCAGGAGAAAATCAACATATGGTTATAGGCAAAACATAAACAATGTACGGCAAATGGCTGGAACTGTGCACTCCATGTGGTTATTTAGCGTAACAATTTTGAGGGCGCTGCAGATGCGGAATCAGCTACTAATATTTTTTTCAGTCAAATTAGCAGAGAAGGTGTGATTATCACGAAAAGAGAGTTAAACACTCACCATTACCCAATTTTTCAAGTTTTGGCATGTGTAATGCAGGTTCAACAAGGTACATGACGGACTTAAGTCTACCATCTGTCCCCTTTACGCCCCGGTGCTTTCCTCCTCCTTAGCCCGGGGCATTTTTTATGCTCTATCCCGTGCTGGCTCTGCACGTCTATTTGCATTTTCAACTGCGCCATTTCCAACATCGGTGCATATTAAGCGACCCTGTTCAACCGAGCTCACATATACTTGACGTAAGCGTCCGCCCAATTCTGCTTGACTTGAACACTCAACTTCAAGGTATTCACTGCTCAACCCGAGCCACAAAGGGATAGCATGCGAGCCGGACTTTGCGCGCTTGCGAAACACGACATTTACTGTGGCTCCAATAAACTTACGTGCATACTCCTCTCCTCGCGGGTGCGCTAGATCGCGCAGTATTGCGGCACGCGCGCGGCGTACTTCAACGGGAATCTGGTCTGGCATCTGTGCTGCTAACGTTCCCTTGCGGGGACTATATGGGAAGACATGCAGATAATTAAAGGGGAGGGATTCGAGCAAAACTCGAGTCTGCTCAAATTCAGCAGCACTTTCTCCGGGGAATCCGGTGATTAAATCAAAACCGAGACTAACTTCAGGCACAGTCTCTTTAATCGCTGCAACTTTATCACTAAAATAGGTGCAAGAATATGTGCGCTTCATCCGCTGCAGAACCGTGTCGGAGCCAGATTGAAGAGGGATATGCAGATGGGAACACACTCGGTCAGACTCTGCGAGCAGACGAAGAAGAGCCGAAGTAAGCTCTTGGGGTTCAACAGACCCTAGGCGAACACGGGCTACCGCTGTATGCTTCAGGATCTTTTCCACTAGAGCAGCCAAATCCAATCCCTCAGGCAGATCTTTGCCATATTGACCGATATGGATCCCTGTGAGAACAATCTCGGCAAAGCCTGAATTTACCAAGGCCTGCACCTGCTCGACAACTGTGATGGAAGGGACGGAACGACTGCGCCCGCGCGCATAAGGGATGATACAATAGGCACAAAAATTGTCACATCCGGTTTGTATCTGCACAAAGGCGCGACTATGCCCAGGAAAACGCTGAATTTTGAGGTCAGGACAAGCAGAGGCCGCCGCAATATCACCAACCTGAATCAAGGAACCACCAGAGCGAAGCAGAGATTCCATATCCTGTTTTTCCATGTTACCGAAAACTCGCTCTACCCCAGCTAAGGGGGCAAACATGTGTGGTTCTATTTGCGCCGCACAGCCAGTGACAAATATCCGCGCATCTGGGCTTATGCGCCGCGCACGCCGCACCAACTTCCGCGACTGAGTATCGGTAGCGCCTGTAACGGTGCAGGTATTGATCACAACCAGGGCGCTTGCAGGCTCGAGTGGACCAACCTCGAAACCCAGTTTTTCGAGCTGGGTCTGTATAGCCACAGACTCGAACTGGTTTGCCTTACATCCAAGGGTAAGGATAGCTGCCTTGGGCATCAACATATCCACCCACCACCAAGAATAATTTCTCCGCGATAAAACACGGCGGCCTGTCCAGGCGAGACCCCCCTCTGGGGGAGATCGAAGGTCACCAGAGCTTCTGAACCACACGGGGATACCGTTGCATCCACTGGTTGTTGTCGATAGCGAATCTGACAGCCCACTCGCAGGTCATCTACCCCGCTAACATCGATGCCCCATACCACATTTAGCACCCGAATACGCTGTTGAGATAGATGGTTTTTCTCCCCTACAACTACGTGGTTGTGCTCAGCATCTAGGCGCACAACATACAAGGGTTCATGCCATCCAACCCCTAAACCACGTCGCTGACCAACAGTATAGGCATGAATTCCCTGGTGCTGCCCTAACACCGTTCCATCTACATGGACAATGGTGCCGGGGTGTACGCTAGGATGGGTTTTAGAGTTGCATCCACGTTGCTGCACCAGACCTTTGTAGTCGTTATTTGGTACAAAACAGATGTCCTGGCTTTCGGCACTACTTTTAGCACTGAGGGAAAAACGTTGCGCAGCACTACGCACCTGCGTCTTACTCATCTCTGCGAGAGGGAGGAGCACCCGCGTTAAATCCATATCAGCGATACAGAACATGAAGTAGCTTTGATCTTTTTGCTTATCTGCACCACGCGCTAGGGCCATCCCGGTGGTGGTAGATACAATGCTGGCGTAATGTCCGGTGGCAAGATAATCACATCCTAGCTTATCTGCAACTTCCAGGAGAAAACCAAACTTAAATTCGCGGTTGCACACTACACAGGGGTTCGGGGTGGATCCTTCGAGATAGGCTTGGCAGAAAGGCTGAATCACACGCTGTTCAAACGCAGGAACACAGTCCAATACGTGCAGTTTGATCCCAAGCTCTGTTGCGGCCCTCTTCGCCGCAGCTACAACAGCATCCCCTTTGGTTCCGGGGAGAAATCTAAGGGTTACACCTACGACAGCGTAGCCTTGCTCCATAAGCAAGGCTGCGGCAACACTGGAATCTACTCCACCACTTAGAGCAACAAGAACCTTACCTTGTTGATGCATATCGTTGTTCATATGAGAAACTTAGTGCGCATGAGGGTCAATTTCACAGGAGATCACGTCACAATCGTATTGACTCAGTTCGTCAAAGGCTAAGCTCATAGAGAATAACCGCCCCACCACTCTAGGCAGATGTTGTATCACATACTCAACATCTTCTTCGGTGGTGTTAAATCCAAGGCTCAGACGTACACTGGAGTTCAGAGTCATATCGTCGGCATTCATCGCCTTTAAAACATGCGAGGCACCAGCTGCCCCTGAGGTGCATGCCGAACCAGACGAAGCAGCAATCCCCACCATATCTAGAGCTAGAAGCAACCCCTCCCCTTCAACATACGGAAAAGCGAGATTGAGGGTATTGGGGAGACAATTTTTGCGATCTCCATTGCGGCTCACATGCTCTACCTGTGCATATATCCCCTCTTCCAGGCGATTGCGCAGTCTGGTGAGACGTTTACTTTCAGAACTAAGGTGTTCCTCTACCCACTGGCACGCACGTCCGAAGCCTACAATTCCGGCAACGTTGTGGGTTCCGGCACGCAGGTGTTTCTCTTGATGCCCCCCATGGATAAGAGGGGATATCTCAACACCGTCGCGCACATACAAAGCTCCGACCCCTTTGGGACCACCAATTTTGTGGGCTGAAATAGTCAACAGATCAACAGGCAGTTGTTTCACATCAATGGGAAGCCTCCCCAACGCCTGCACTGCGTCGGTGTGAAAGCGCACCTCGTGTTTGCGCGCGATGGCGGCAAGCTGTTCGATAGGAAATACAGTTCCAGTTTCGTTATTCGCCCACATCAAAGAGATAAGCACAGTATCCGCTTCGATAGCTGCCTCAACTTCCGCAGGATCGATCCTACCTTCGCGGTCTACCGCAACATAGGTTACCCGCCCACCGCGCTGTTCAAAGTAACGGCAAGTGTCAAGCACCGCTGGATGTTCTACCGTAGAGGTTATGATGTGGTTTCCCTTGGTACGCAATGCATCGGCGCTTCCAAGTATAGCCATATTGTCCCCTTCGGAGCCACAACTGGTGAAAACTATTTCGTGAGGTTCGGCATTCAACGCACTTGCGACCTGCGCACGAGCCTGCTGCAACAGCTCATTTGCTTGACGCCCAGCCCAGTGAACACTCGAGGGATTACCAAACTCGTCGCGCAGACAGGGCAACATTGCTTCCACAACTTCTGTGTGTAACGCAGTGGTCGCATTATTATCCAAATACACCTGACGCAAAACATCCTCCTGTGCAGCACATATAAGCCGCAACACGCGCAGAAACTCGCCATCAACAATTCGGCGACCAAGTTAATTTTAAATAATTTACCTGAAAACTTACGGACATAAACGTTGCAACCGTTTAGAAAAGGGCGGCTGGGAAAAGGCAGTCGAACCGTTTGAACTTAAATCAGTACCAAAAGATTTCATGGATCATGCAAGGCTATTGCTCTTAGCCTTAAGAACTAAATCCTCTACCGAAGTACCAACCAGGAAATCGCGAATTATTTCTCCCAATTCGCACCACACCGGGTACATAAAGCAGTCGGAACTGCGCTGACACTTTTCACTACTTTCAACACATATCGCTGGCGCGATGGTTTCATCTACACTCTCTACAATATGGTGCAAATTAATTTCTGCCATTGGACGCGATAACACATATCCACCTCCGGGACCACGCACACTTTTCACTAGTTCACTGCGGCGCAGACATGCAAACAGCTGCTCTAAATACGGCAGAGAAATATCTTCTATCTCTGAAATCTCCCGGATAGACACCGGACAATCTTCATACTGTATCGCGAGACGAACCATCGCACGCACTGCATATAACGACCGTTTGGAAAAACGCATATTCAAACCTCTCTTCTTGCTTAGGAATGTAATTGTGGAACAGATAAATAAAAAACGTTGTGCTACCTGCAATCAGGATTGTCGATATTGCTTCAACTCCTGCTCAAGTTGCTCCAGACGCTGCTCCATAGCGTTCATCTTGTTCATTAATTGAGCGGTGTTCCTAGCCTGAACGTCAGGAAGCTTTCCATGCTCCAGGTCTGGGCGTTCGGAGTGGATACGTTCTTTAACGCCCTTCATATTGACCACCACTTTGGCCGGAATCCCCACCACGGTGGCATTTTCCGGTACCGGCTTTACCACGACAGAGTTTGAGCCCACCTTGCTTCCGTCGGCGACTAAAAACGGGCCCAGTATTTTCGCCCCTGCTCCTACCACCACATTGTCACCCAAAGTCGGATGGCGCTTCTCTTTCGCCCACGTGGTTCCCCCCAGAGTAACACCGTGATAAAGGGTGCAATTGTTCCCAATTTCGGCGGTTTCTCCAATGACAACCCCCATACCATGGTCGATAAAAAACCCCCGCCCAATTTTTGCGCCAGGATGAATTTCGATTCCGGTGACAAGACGGGAAAAGTGAGAAAGAGTGCGCGCTAGCAAGTGCCATTCTTTATTCCACAGCCAATGAGACAGACGATGAAACTGAAGCGCATGAAAACCGGGATAGCAGATCAGAACTTCAAGGGTGGAGCGTACCGCAGGGTCGCGATCAAATACAACCTGGATATCTTCTTTAAGTCGCTCAAACATATATTCGGGCCTCTATTCCAGAGAGATCACGATAATCCGCAGGGTGCCAGCTTCGGTCAAACTCAGTTAGAATTGTACTTCTCATCTACGATTAATGGAAATAAATAACCTGCCGTTCATTTATTTACGGAACTTGCGCATAAGAGATCTAGCCTTGTACCATCTGAGCTGAGCATTTAAAACATTTTACCCCCATAAGTTTTGGGCGCAAGGTACCATTCCGCACTCAACCAATCAAGTATTAAGTGTTTCTTCTTGTTCAATCAGGCTTAAACGAACTACAAAAACAAGCGGTACACCGGATTATCAGTCTCATCCATATACACATAACCGAGATTGTCCAGCACATCACTAACCTGATGACGTTGATCGGCAGGCAACTCTAACCCTATCAACACACGTCCGAAGCATCCACCCTGGGTGCGATAATGAAACAAAGAGATGTTCCACGCAGAACCCAGCGCCGCCAGGAATCTGCTCAAAGCCCCGGGGCGTTCCGGAAACCAGAAGCGGTACAGCAGTTCCTGCTCAATCTGTGGACATCTCCCCCCCACCATGTAGCGCACGTGGGTTTTGGCAAGCTCATTGTCGGTTATGTCTAAGTACTGATATCCATTCTGGGAGAGTTGCTCACTAAAATCTTCGCGCTCCTGGGTACGGGAAGTTTCTATCCCCACAAAAATACATGCATTGTGCTGATCTGAACGCCGATAGTTGAATTCGGTAATATTACGTTCTTTTACTATGTTCGTACAAAACTTACGCAACGCACCAGCCTGTTCAGGGATGGTCACTGCAAACAGTGCCTCTTCATGCTCCCCTACCTGGGCACGCTCCGCTACATAACGCAGGCGGTCAAAGTTCATATTGGCGCCAGAGTTAATGGCTACCAAATGTTGCCCCTCAATCTGGTGTTGGTGCACGTACTTTCTCATTCCGGCGACTGCGAGGGCGCCGGCGGGCTCTACAATAGAACGGGTCTCTTGGTATATGGCGCGAATAGAACTGCATATTTCATCGGTAGAAACCAGCACCATTTCGTCGACATATTTATGGCACAAGTTAAAGGTCTTTTTACCCACATCCCTGACCGCAACTCCATCCGCAAATATTCCAACCTGTTTCTGATGTATTGGCTTTCCCGCTTCAAGTGAACGGGTCATGGCGCAGCTATCCTGCGGCTCCACTCCAATTACCTTCACCCCAGGACTTACCGCTTTCATATATGCCGCAATTCCTGCAATCAGTCCGCCACCGCCAACCGGAACAAAGATGGCGTCGAGCTCCCCTGCACTCTGACGTAGAATTTCATCCGCCACGGTGCCCTGGCCTGCGATAACATAGTCATCGTCGAACGGATGGATATACACCATCTCGGACTGCTGCATAATTGAGGCGCAGTGAGCTGCCGCTTCTGAATAATTATCCCCATGCAGAATTACCTCTGCACCCAGACTGCGTACAGCCTCTACTTTTATTGCCGGGGTTGTTTCCGGCATAACAATAACAGCTTTTATCCCCAACTGACGTGCAGAAAAAGCAACCCCCTGAGCATGATTGCCTGCTGAAGCTGCAATAACCCCCCGTCCCTGCTCCTCTATGCTCAACTGCGCAATACGATTGTAAGCTCCGCGTAGCTTGAAAGAAAATATTGGCTGCAAATCTTCACGTTTAAGGTAAATATGGTTCTTGAGTCGTTCACTGAGCCTGACTGCCTCCTCCAGAGGTGTTTCCACCGCAGCCTCGTAAACCTTGGACGTCAATATACGTTTAAGTACTGCCTGCATCACTCTTTTTGCCCCGCACTCTGGATAAGAATATAAATCTGACACATAGACGCTTTGTAGTCGCTTTGCGCCAGCCGCGCCCGTTTGTATCATGTGTCTGGGTGGAAAATCAATCAAGGGGATGCACAAGTGAAATATCCATGCGCGTATCAGGAGAAAACTCCCCGTGAAGTTTCGAGAATAAAACAATGTTCAGCTATCGACAATCGTATACACTTTATCTATACTACACGCCATAAATGCATGGTTGGAAAGGGGATAAATCGTCCTCAGTGTTGTTCAATCGATATAAACGTCATGTAAAGGAGAGCAAGAATGTCTGAATTCAAGTATCAGGATCCATTCCCTCTAGGTAAAGACAAAACTCAATACCGCCTGCTGACCAAAGATTTTGTCAGTACTGCCGATTGTGACGGGCAGGAAGTGCTAAAGGTTGATCCTGAAGGGCTGAAATATCTGTCCAACCAGGCTTTTCGGGAAGTGAATTTTCTCCTGCGCCCGGCGCATAACGAAAAGGTAGCTGCTATTCTGAAAGATCCCGATGCATCAGCCAATGATCGCGGGGTTGCCATGGCTATGCTCCAGAACGCTATAGTATCGGCAAAATTTGAGCTACCCTTCTGCCAAGATACCGGCACCGCTACAATCTTGGGGAAAAAAGGGGAGAACGTCCGCACTGGATGTAATGACGCAGAACAGCTTTCTGCCGGAGTATACAAGACATATACTGAAGAAAACCTACGTTACTCGCAAAATGCTCCTCTAAACATGTATGACGAGGTAAACACTAAGTGTAACCTCCCCGCCCAGATTGATCTTCTGGCAACAGAGGGTAATGAATACAAGTTCCTCTTTGTAGTCAAGGGTGGAGGGAGTGCGAATAAAACCTACCTGTATCAAGAAACCAAAGCGACCATCAACAAGAACTCCCTGGTTGACTGGCTGGTTGAAAAAATGAAGTCACTAGGTACAGCCGCATGCCCGCCATACCATATTGCATTCTGCATTGGTGGCACCAGCGCTGAGACTTGCCTGAAAACCGCAAAACTTGCATCCACTGGCTACTACGATGAACTCCCCACCGAAGGAAATGAGTTTGGACAGTCGTTTCGCGATATAGAGTTGGAAAATGAGCTGCAAAAGCGCGCGGAAGCTCTGGGCATTGGCGCGCAATTCGGCGGCAAGTATTTTGCGCACGATATACGCATCGTTCGCAGTAGTCGCCATGGAGCATCATGCCCTATCGGTTTGGCGGTATCCTGCTCAGCAGATAGGAATATTAAAGCAAAAATAAATAAAGATGGGATCTGGCTTGAGCAGATGGACGACAATCCAGCACGCCTCCTTTCAAAGGAAAGCCGCGGTCAGCGCCCTGAAGTGGTGAGTATAGACCTCAACCGTCCTATGGATGAAGTTCGGAAAGAGTTGTCCAAGTATCCCATCAAGACTCAACTTTCCCTTAACGGCACCATCATCGTAGGGCGCGATATTGCTCACGCCCGTTTCCGCGAAATCATTGAGCGCGGAGAAGAACTACCGCAATACTTGAAAGATTACCCCATCTATTACGCTGGTCCCGCCAAGACTCCAGCAGGAAAGCCCTCTGGATCCTTTGGACCAACTACTGCAGCGCGCATGGACCCATACGTTGACATGCTCCAGTCCCGCGGCGCATCTATGATTATGATCGCAAAAGGGAACCGTTCGCAGCAAGTTACCGACTCGTGCAAGAAATATGGTGGTTTCTACCTTGGCTCCATCGGCGGCCCTGCTGCGGCACTAGCAGAATACAACATCAAGAGTGTGGAATGCCTCGACTTTGAAGATCTTGGCATGGAAGCGGTATGGAAAATTGAAGTTGTGGACTTTCCCGCCTTTATCTTGGTTGACGACAAGGGTAACGACTTCTTCAAGGAACTTGGAATCTAAGTTAAGTACAAAGGAATACATGTCAGACCAAAACAGCCGGAGAGCATTACTATGCTCTCTGGCTGTTTGTTGTGGAGCGCTTCAGCATAAAAAAGCCCTGTTCCGGAGGAGGAGTAGAACAGGGCTCGTGGTTCCAGAGCCTGGAACCCAAATAACTGGCGCACTTTGATCGTCAATAGCAGACAACCTTTCCGTGCTAAAATACTTTAGCGCGGGCGCTACATCTTCAGCAAGGATAAAATCCTTAAGTTTAACTAAAGAAGCTCAGCTATCTATTTAATCCATGAAACATCTCCACGTCCGTGACGTAACACCTCAATCTCTTCATTTATAAGGCTAATTACGCTTGATGGCTCACCAATAATTTTCCCCCCATCCACCACCATATCCAATTGGGAGCCGAGCTCATCCTCAATCAGACTTGGATCTTCATAGGTCTGCTGCTGAGTAATATTGGCACTGGTAGTAACCAATGGGTGCCCTAATTGGCGCACTATCTCCATAGCGATATTATTATCCGGCATCCTCACCCCGACGGTGCGCTGCTTAGTTACAAGTAAATCTGGCACTTCTCGGGTAGCTTCAAGCACAAAGGTATAGGGTCCGGGCAGGTGACGCTTCATTATTTTAAATGCGTTGTTACTCACATTGGCATAACTTGCAATCGTAGCCAGATCGGGACAAATAAACGAGAACGGCTTGCGCTTATCACGCTGTTTAATCTGATAGATTCTCTCAATCCCCTTTTTGTTATAGATATCACATCCCATCCCGTAAGTTGTGTCTGTCGGATATACAATAATCCCTCCATTGCGCAGACACTCTACCACGCGGTCGAGCAGACGTTGTTGCGGATTGTGCGGATTAATCGTCAGCATCATAATATATATCTAACCCCTTCGAGTTGTTGCAGCAGGGTGTAAATCCTCCTGCGTTGTTGTTCACTCTCAAGAAAAGCCTTCACGGAAATACAAAAATATTTACCTGCACTACTGCAGCGCTGGTTAATCCCATTATCAACAACCTCTACCACTTCGGCCACAGCAGTTAATATCTGGGGTGAGAGTTGCTCTTGCTCAGTCGCAGTTCCAAATATTTTAAACGTGTATTCACATGGGTATGTATGCAGGGTTTGCTGGTCCATAACTCTCTCTATTTTGAAGAATTGAAGTCGCGTATCGAACCTTCGCTAGCGTTAACCTTGTACTCCAGTATGTCCAAAGCCCCCAGCATTGCGCGCCGTAGTATCCAATTCAGTTACCTGTTGCCACTCCACCCTAGAGACTGGAGCCACGACCAACTGCGCAATCCTATCGCCGTGGTGAATTTCAAAATCTGCCTCGCCAAGATTTATCAGCACTACCTTTATCTCACCTCGATAGTCAGCATCAATAGTCCCTGGGCTGTTAACCAGCGCAATACCGTGTTTCAGAGCTAAACCTGAACGAGGTCGCACCTGCGCCTCGTACCCATGTGGCAATGCAATCGCAATCCCAGTAGTTACCAGGGCACGCTGCCCCGCGACCAAACGCAGTGAACTTTCTAGACAGGCACTCAAGTCCATCCCAGCTGCGTGTTCAGTCTTATATGCGGGCACCACACTATCGTGGTGTAACTTCTTTATTTCAACATTTACTGTATTCACATCTGACCTTTCTAGCTTGAACTATGTCTGCAATATTGTGCAATGCTATGGCGATAGTGTCAACAGCGCCAAACAATACTTGCAACTAAACACTTGATCAGCAAAAGTCCTTTGCAGCTTTCGTCCCCTGCTCAGCTAAAAAATGCAATAACGCACCACCACCAATACAATAGTTTCTGAGCACACCCCAACTGGCGGATCACAAGTACAGACTTATCTAAAATAAAAAAGGAAAATTACGCTTGCTAAAGAAAAGTCCCCGTCATCTTAGCACAAGATGACGGGGACTCCAGAAGCACCAGTGAAAAACGCACCCGCGTATTAACTACAAAACGCTGCGTTTATCTCTGAATAAGATTGTTATCAATACGAAGCGCCAAATCAGGCGTTATTTTTTTCATCATCAGCAAGAGCTTCTTTGCGTGAAAGCTTAATCTTGCCCTGACGGTCAACCCCAATACACTTAACGCGCACGGAATCTCCCTCATTAAGAACATCAGTCACATTCCGGACACGCTCTTTGGCAAGTTCGCTAACGTGTACCAAGCCATCGGTGCCTGCAAAGATCTCTACAAATGCGCCGAAATCCATTATTTTCTTCACCGTGCCATCATAAATTTTGCCCACTTCTGCTTCCTGGGTCAACTCTCTTATCATGCGCGCGGCTTCGGCAGCAGCTGCACTATCGGCAGAGGAGATATTGATTCGACCATCATCTTCAATGTCGATCCCACATCCAGTAGCCTCGATAATTCCACGCACGGTCTTACCACCAGCACCGATAACAGTACGAACCTGATCCGGCTTCACGTACACTGTGGTGATACGTGGTGCGTAGGGAGAGAGATCAGCACGTGCTTCAGAAATGGCTTCAGCCATTTTATCTAGAATATGAAGTCGCCCTTCGCGCGCCTGCTCAAGAGCCGTATGCATTATGTCACGCGTTACACCGTCAATCTTGATATCCATCTGCAACGCTGCAATACCCTCTTTAGTGCCAGTGACTTTGAAATCCATATCTCCGAGATGATCTTCATCCCCAAGAATATCGGAAAGCACTGCAACGTCATCGCCCTCTTTCACTAACCCCATAGCAATCCCAGCCACATGGTTTTTAACAGGGACGCCAGCATCCATCAGGGACAACGATGCGCCGCACACCGAGGCCATAGAAGAGGAGCCATTTGATTCAAGAACATCCGATACAATGCGGATCGTGTAAGGGAAATCATCAAATGCAGGGAGGACCTTGGAAACAGAGCGCTCGGCTAACATGCCATGTCCAATTTCGCGGCGTCCAGGAAACAAGCGCATACTGGTTTCGCCCACGCAGAAAGGGGGGAAATTGTAATGCAGCATGAATTTCTTGAAATCCATCCCCTGAATATTATCAATGCGCTGTTCGTCACTTGCGGTACCCAGAGTGGTAGCAACCAGGGCTTGAGTTTCGCCTCGGGTAAACAAAGCACTGCCGTGCGCACGAGGCAGTATACCAACTTCACTGAAGATGGGGCGGATGGTGTGCATATCGCGCCCATCGATACGGATACGATCCTGCAGAATCATCTGTCGCACTACACGCTTTTCTACACTGGCGATAATCGCATCAATTTCATTGTCGCGCTCGGGAAATTCTTCCGCCAACAGCTCCTGGACTTTCTCCCGATTGGCACTCAATGCCGCGTAGCGCTCTTGCTTCACCTGCAGTTTTACTGCTTCGACAACTTGTGCTTCACAAACCTCGGTGACTTTTTTCTCCAACTCTGCATCTACTTCTGGAACTTCAAACTCACGCTTGGCAACCCCGACCTGCTGCTGCAGCTTCTCCTGCATATCGATCAAAGGTTGAATGGAGCGATGTCCAAAAAATATAGCCTCAAGCATCTCGTCTTCGCTGACAAGGTTAGCCTCACCTTCAACCATCATAATGGCATCGCGTGAGCCAGCGATCACAATTTCGATATCGCTCTGCCCTACCTGTTCAATGGTGGGATTGGCAACAAACTCGCCCTCCACCCGACCTACACGCACTGCGGCTATAGGACCTGCAAATGGGATGTCCGACACAGTAACTGAGGCGGACGCTGCAAGGATCGAGAGGGTATCGGGATCGTTAATGCCGTCAGCTGAAATAACGGTGGGCATTATTTGGGTTTCGTTCATATACCCTTTGGGAAACAGTGGACGCATGGGACGGTCAATCAAACGACAGATCAAGGTCTCTCGCTCAGTAGCGCCGCGCTCACGCCGGAAGAAAGATCCGGGGATCTTGCCACTGGCGTAGAATTTCTCTTGGTAGTTGACTACCAGAGGAAAGAAATCCTGCCCCGGGCGCATAGTTTTAGCTGAAACTGCAGTACAGAGAATTTTAGTTTCACCATAGGTTACAACCGTGGCGCCGTCTGCTTGACGCGCCATTTTACCAGTTTCAATAGTGAGGGGTTTACCATTAAATTCAATTTCTACTTTCTGATAACTCATGTGCTTCTCCTGCGCAAAACCTTGAAGTTTTGCTAGTTGAACCTGTTCTTAAAAAAAAAGGGCTGCAGGAGGTTGGCCTGAGACAGACTCTGACCTAAACCCTATGGTGTGACACACCACAGGGGGTCAAAACCTTTCTCCGGACATCCTCCATTGCCCAGCTTAAAATGTGGCAGCCTAACTCAGAACAGGCTGCCACATTCAACATTCTTACTAACGTCTGATACCCAGACGGGAAATCAAGTTCCGATACCGCTCAACATCTTTTTTCTTCAGGTAATCGAGAAGGCGGCGACGCTGACCTACAATTTTCAGCAGCCCCCGGCGTGAATGATGATCTTTTTTGTGGGTTCTGAAATGGTCAGTCAGTTCGGTAATTCGACTCGACAACAACGCAATCTGAACCTCAGGAGAACCGGTGTCACCCTCCTGGGTCTGAAATTCCTTAATAATTTCCTGTTTTTCTTCTGTGGCCAGCACTGTGGCATCTCCTTTCAAGCATTAAAATCCGGAAACCCGGTTAACCTAGTGAAATACAAAGTGTTCTTATCACAACTACGCTACACTGTAAAGCGCATTCGCTGTTGCAGAGCTGGTTTATAGCACAGCTTTTATTCAGCGGCAACATCGGTACGCGCCTTAGACTTAAATTCTTACGTAGCAGAATCAGATTCCGGCGGGAAACACCTTATGCAGCTTAAAATCACCGCGAGGTTCCTGTTGTTGGGTAAAATCTGGACTAGCTACGGCTAACAGCTCACCAGCATCACACAGCAAGACCAACCCTGACTCTGCCTGCTCACTGTCCATAGATACTACATGCTCTAGCTGTGGCGGTATTCCATTGCGCAGCCGTTCCCTCCCCTCAGGATTCAATTGTACCTGCGGCACGTGCGCCAACCCTTCGAGAGGAGAAATGAGCTTAAAATTGCCCTCACGCAGCTCCGTAATACTAGTAAGTTCTGCACTGGTAAAGTGTCCACTTCCAGTACGGCGCAACTGCGTCATACACGCTCCACATCCAAGGCTGAGACCTATATCATGGCACAAGGTGCGGATATATGTCCCCTTGGAGCACTCTACGTCAAGCGAAACCTCATCTCCTGTACGGTTACCAAGCGTAATTTTGTGTATGTGGATTTGGCGTTTCTGGCGTTCAACCTCTTCACCTTTACGCGCCAGGCGATAGAGGGGAACCCCATTTTTTTTGAGCGCGGAAAACATCGGCGGAACCTGATCAATTACACCTTCAAATTCAGCACACGCCGATTCTAGTTGCTCATGAGATAGTGGAGGGATGTCTCTGGTTTCCAGAATTGTACCGGTTATGTCCTGCGTGTCTGTAATGACCCCCAAACGCATAGTGGCATGATAAGACTTGCTCTGTGCGGTAAGGTACTCAATCAGCCGGGTTGCATGGCCGATACCGACAAGCAGCACCCCAGTAGCTAAAGGGTCAAGCGTACCTGCATGTCCCACTCTTCGGGTACCGCAAGCACGCCGCACTGTTTGCACTAAAGTATGCGAACTAATCCCTTCTGGTTTGTCCAGGGCTAAAAATCCATGCATAGATTAGGGCAATAACGGTTGGAGACGAGCAAAGATGTCTGCAACTACACTCTCAATACTTCCGTTCATTTGCGCACCAGCAGCATTATGGTGCCCACCACCGCCCAGCTCGCGCGCAAGCGCGCCAACATCTACCTTCCCTTTAGAACGCATCCCAATCTTGTACATATCAGGACCCAGTTCACGCAGGAACACCGCAACCTCTACACCTTGGATCGAGCGGGGGTAGTTGACAAAGCTGTCTGACAATTCCACGCCGGCACCAACTTCTTCAAACATCTGTGCTGTAACATACATCGAGGCGATACGACCACATGAAGATACCTGCAGAGTTGCTAGGGATTTCGCCAAAAGGCGTAAGCGCTCAGCTTCCTGACTTTCATACAGCCCACCGGCAATTTTCCATGGATCAACACCGCACGCAACCATCTCTGCAGCTACATAAAAAGCCTCACTATTGGCACTGTTGTAGCGAAAAGATCCAGTGTCTGACAGAATTGCAGTATAAATATTTTCTGCCACAGCAAGAGATATAGGATGTTGCAAGTGCTTGAGAATACGAAAGATAATAATAGCTGTAGCACTGGCATTGGTGTCAACACAGTAGATATCACCAAAGTCTTCGGAATATGGATGATGGTCAATATTTATTCCCACCTTGCACATCCCGGCTAAATCGACTTTGGCACGACGTAACTCCCCTGCATCGAGAATTATCCCAACATCGAAACGTGATTGTTCTGGCACATGGGTTACCATACTGTCCGCTGCAGGCAAAAACTTAAGTTTTTGCGGCACTGGGTCAGCATTGTATGCCACAACCTCCTTGCCCATTTCGCGCAACGCATTGGTCAGCGCCAAGGTAGATGCAATGGCATCTCCATCCGGAGATTCGTGTGCCGCAACCAGAAACGATGTTCCTGAGCGAATTGCATCTGCTACCTGCTCTACTGCCAAAGCTGGATCAGTATTATTCGTCATCGCTATTTATCTTCCGCAGGATACTCTCAATGCGGTTCCCATATTCGGTTGACTCATCATATCTAAAAGTCAACTCCGGAACCCGACGCAATTTAAGACGCTTGCCAAGTTCAGAACGTAGATAACTGGTAGCGCTCTGCAACCCTTTTTGAGTCTCTTCACGCTGATGCTCAGCATTATCCTCCGAGCTAAAGGTAGTATAGTAAATGCGGGCATGTTGCAAATCGCTGGTAACATCAACCTCAGTGATGGTGACAAACCCAACACGCGGGTCGCGTACTCCGCGCAAGAGCAGATCAGATATCTCTTTCTGTATCTGCTCCCCTACCCTGATTGAACGTTGCGTTGTTCCCAAGTATAGCTCCTACAGTTCTGTTTTAGTTTCAATGATTTCATAGGTCTCGATTATATCGCCAACCTTTATATCGTTATAACGCTCGAGCCCAACCCCGCATTCGTAGCCAACCTTGACCTCTTTTACATCATCTTTAAAGCGCTTCAGGGAGCTAAGAGAGCCCTCCCAGATTACAACGCTGTCACGTACAAGACGTGCGAGAGAATTTCTCCGCGCCAGACCATCCTGCACAACACATCCGGCAATGGTTCCAATCTTGGATACATGGAAGGTCTCACGAACTTCAATCCGTCCCAGATATTTTTCCTTCAGAGTTGGGGCTAACAATCCTTCCATAGCGTTCTTCACATCATCTACCGCATCATAAATGATGCTGTAGAGGCGTATATCAACACCTTCTTTTTCCGCCATAGTTGCCGCTTTTGGCTCTGGGCGTACATTGAAGCCGATGATAATGGCATCTGACGCGGTCGCTAACGAGACATCACTCTCCTTAATTCCACCTACGGCCGTATGCACTACGAACAAACGGCAGGAGTCGGTAGATAGTTTAACCAAGGCTTCCTTAAGGGCTTCAACAGTGCCCTGCACGTCGGCCTTGATAATTACCCTAAGTTCCTCGACGTTACCCTCTTGAATCCGTGCATAGAGTTGATCCAAAGAGAGACGACTGCTTTTTGCGAGCTCGGCTTCTCTGCTCTTATGCTGGCGATGCTGTGCAACTTCTTTGGAAAGCTTCTCAGTTTCTACCGCATTAATAGTGTCACCAGCTTCAGGCACACCCTGCAACCCAGTCACCTCTACTGGGATAGATGGACCAGCCTCTTGAACATTTTCTCCACGATCGTTAATCATGGTGCGGACACGTCCATGATGGAGTCCTGCAACTATTGGGTCGCCAATCTTGAGAGTACCGTCTTGCACTAGTACTGTAGCTACTGCGCCGCGACCTTTGTCCAAGCGTGCTTCAACAATAGTTCCGCGACAGCGTTTGGTTGCATCAGCTTTAAGATCCAATACTTCAGCCTGGAGCAATACCATTTCTAGCAATTCTTCCAGATTGATACGCTGCTTTGCGGAAACTTCAACAAATATGGTGTCGCCACCCCACTCCTCGGGGACTAGTCCAAATTCAGTAAGTTCCTGTTTTACCTTTTCTGGGTTAGCCGCGGGCTTATCAATCTTATTGATTGCCACAATAATAGGCACACCTGCAGCCTTGGAGTGGCTAATGGCCTCGCGGGTCTGCGGCATAACCCCATCATCCGCAGCTACAACCAGAATAACAATATCAGTGACATGCGCCCCACGGGAGCGCATCGCAGTAAAAGCCTCGTGCCCAGGGGTATCAAGGAACGAAATCGTTTTATCGTTAACCTGAACATCGTATGCACCGATATGCTGAGTAATTCCACCCGCTTCTGCGTCGGCGATATGAGCACTGCGGATAGCATCAAGCAGGCTGGTTTTACCGTGGTCAACGTGACCCATTATAGTTACTACGGGGGGGCGCTCAGTAACATGGGAAGAGGAGCTATCATCCTCTACTGAAATGTCGTCGCTCGCGTTGAGGATACTACCTTCGTCAAAGGCAACGTTTTCCACTTCGTAGTTGAAATCTGCCGCCAGAATAGCTGCAGATTCAAAATCCAGAGGATGGTTAATGGTTACCATACTGCCCTGGCGCATGAGTTCCTTGATGAGATCATTAGCTTTAACCCCCATCCGCTTTGCCAATTCCCCCACAGTGATAACATCACTGATACGGATTTTGCGTTTGATCGCCTTAGGCACAGTGATTTCTGTTTGGCGTGCAGGTTGCTGGTTTTTTCTTCCCCGACGGTTACGACCCAGACGTTCAGGCTTGTAAACCTCTACACGCTCTCGCTTCTTGCCCCCAAAACTCTCGGCGTACTCATTTGCTCCTTTAGTTTTTTTCTTTCTACGCCGTTGATCACGCCCCTTGTCGTTTTCGGGATCAATTGGAACATCGACAAAAGCTGGTGTTTTGGCTGGAGCTTTAGGTGCTCCAGTTGGTGCGCTATCAGGGCGTGGTCCTGCTGCAGGGCGAGCCCCACTATGTACCTTACGCTTATCTGCCGGACCAGGTCGGCGACCGCCACGCTGATCCTGGCGCAGGGCCGACTTCGGCAACTCAACATGACCGAGGATAGTAGCCCCAGTTTTAGTTGTGGATTTCTGCAGTTGCGGTTCTTCATTATGGGTAGAAACGATAGAGGCCACATGTTTGGTGGGCGCTGCACGTTTGGTGGGGGCAGGAGAGTCAGTGGTTGTAGATTCAGGCTCACTCTGCTTTTCTGGCACAGACGGCTGCACTGCAGAGTCCTCGCTCTTAGTTACAGCTTCCGCTTTATCTTCACTGGCAACAGAAGTTTTAGCTGCAACTTGATCATGCGGAACAGCTTCTTGAGGGGCCTGTGCCTCAGTTGGCGTAGGTTCACTATCCTGCTTTGTAACAGATGTAGAGGCTACTGCATCCTCTGACGTCTCTTCAGCAGAAGTAGCTTCCTCAACTTTTTCTTTGGAAGGCTGCACCTTTCGACGTCTGCGAATTAAACCTGTACTTATCCGCTCTTCCGCAAAAGTCTCCTGCTGCTCCGTATCAGATTTGGTGATATTTTCCTCAAATTCTTTAACCGTTTCTTCGTCAATCACACTCATATGGCTTTTTGCTTCAATACCTTTATCGCGCAGTCGCTTAAGTAGATCTTTGTTCCCCAGACCCAGACGCTGTGCCAATTCATAAATTCTAATTTTCGCCATCAAACTTCCCCCATAACATCTACATATCGTTGCAACTCGCATTTCAGCGCCTGTGCAAGCGAACTTTTCTTGAGCAGAACAGCGCTGCGCTCTCCACTACCCAGGGCCTGAGTCAATATTTGTTTGTCAATACCACGCAAAGCACCTATTCCATGCGCCTGCAACTGGCGCAGGAGCTTATCCGCCGCCGCGGATGCCATATCGTCAGCTATTAACACCCAAGCTACCTCGCGTGGGCGCCGCAACGCGTTTATAATTGCCTGCTGACCACTAACGGCAACACCAGACTTGCGCGCCATCCCTAACAAGGAAGTCACCTTGGCGCGTACCTGAGTGCGTAATTGTTCTATGATAACATGGATAGAGGCAGGATTACAGGGGCGTTTAAACACCCGTGCAAAAGCATGTGTCTCAAGCGCTTTGGTATAACACGCGCTGTCACAACAAGTATACGCACCGCGTCCTGGCAGTTTCTGGCGATAGTCCAGCAACAACTCGGCATCAGGCGAGCACACAAAACGGAGCAAATCATGCGCCTGCACTTTGGCACGGCATCCAATACAACTGCGCTGTGGTCCTGAAGACTCCTGTGTCTCCTGTTCTTCCTTAACTCTCTTTTTCAGGCTCAGAATCGTTCTCCGCTGTGGTTGTTATATCTGCAGTATCTTCCTCTACGGATTGCTCAGGGGCAGGTCTTCCATCCTCAACAAAGTGACCGGCGTCATCTGTGGACACATTCTCCTCAGCATCCGTGTTCGGGGCTTCATCATCTTTACCAGGAGCTTCATCGGCCAATTCTGCAGCTCTACTTTCGCTCTTAATGTCTATTTTCCATCCCAACAGCCTTGCAGCAAGGCGCACATTCTGCCCCTTTTTGCCGATAGCTAAAGAGAGTTGATCGTCCGGAACAATGACCTCCATCGCCTCTTCATCATTGTCCACATACACACGTGACACTTCAGCAGGGGCAAGAGCAGAGCAGGCAAAGCGTGCCATATCGGGCGACCACGGCACAATGTCGATCTTTTCACTGCGCAATTCGGACACTACGTTCTGCACTCTGGAACCGCGCATTCCGACACATGCTCCAACAGGATCAACGTCTGGGTCGTGGGATACCACTGCAATTTTGGTGCGGCTACCAGGCTCGCGTGCGCAGGAAACAATCTCCACAATCCCTTCAGCTATTTCCGGAACCTCGGTCTTGAATAATTCAACCACCAGTTGCGGATGAGCGCGGGACAGAATAATCTGCGGTCCTTTGGGCGACATCCTTACATCAGAAATGTATGCGCGCACCCGGTCTGCCTGACGATAACTCTCACGCGGAATCTGCTCACGTCGCGGCAAAATAGACTCCGCCCGCCCCAGATCAACAATGAGATCGCCACGCTCATAGCGACGCACAATCCCGTTGACCAATTCGCCCACGCGATCCTTAAATTCGTTATATATCCCTTCACGCTCAGCTTCGCGAACTTTTTGCACAATAACCTGTTTTGCAGTCTGAGCCGCAATGCGGCTAAAGCCGCTAGAATCCATCTTCATCCCCAGAGAGTCACCACATTGGACATCGGGATCAATCTCCCGTGCTTCTGCGATGTCTATCTCTTTGTATGAGTCTTGCACTTCGTCCACCACAACCACAAACTCAAACAGCTCCACTTCGCCAATGTCTGAATTGTAGTGGGCTTCAATATCCCGAGTGTTGCGAAATTTCTTATTCGCTGCAGAAAGGACTGCTGACTCTAGAGCTTCGACCAGCACTTCCCGATCGACGCCCTTATCCTTAACAACTTGATCAATTACGTGGTTGAGATTTACAACCATATATTTTCTCCTATACCAGGCGCTGGATCTGCCACACGCTACACCTGCGTGAGCACCCAACTTTAACCTTAAATTGACAAGCTTTTGTCCACCAGCAGCATGTGTCCTGCTAGGATGGGCTTTAAGCGTATTTATTTTGATGTTTAAAACAGAGCTAGAATTGCGGCTCAATATTTGCTTTATCAATATCCTGCAAGGGGAGCAATACTCTGCCGCCGGCGCTGTCATTTTGCTCCACCACTATATTTTCACCATCCAGACCATGCAAAACCCCGACAAATGTCTTGCGCGCATATCCACGGAGATCTGGATCGACCAAACCGCGCATCTTTACCTTGACAATTTCCCCTGCAAAGCGGAGAAAATCATCTTTTTTCTTCAAAGGTCTGTCTAGACCGGGAGACGAGACCTCCAGGCGATACGCCGAGGGCACAACATCTTCAACATCAAGCAGGGTGCTTAACTCGCGACTGAAATCAGCACAGTCATCAAGGGTAACGCCCCCCTCTTTATCGATATACAGGCACAACAGCCACTGACGCCCCTGCTGGCGATATTCAATATCCACCAATTCAAGTCCGAAATCATCTATTATGGGGGCCGCCAGCTCTACTATCTGTTTCTCTACGCCGTCTGTAGACATATGTTTATCCTGCATTTTCTCTCAGGCATGCTGATCTTAAGGCTGAAACAATCTGTAGCTGCCGCTGCCTAGAAGCGCACGCCCCAACCAAATTTATAGCAATAAAAAAAGTGAGCTTTTGGCTCACTTCTACTGTCGCAAACAAAAAAAGAAGACGTTAAACGCGCAGACGTTAACATAATGATGGTGCAGACACAAGCAATATTTCCTTGTGGGATCAGGCGCGAGTAAGGAGAGCCACCACCTCACAATGGTGAGTATGAGGAAACATATCTACCCCGCGCATATAGCGCAAGGCAAAGCCAACTTGGTGCAGAATCTCGATGTCACGCAACATAGTCTGCTGATCGCACGACACATACACTATACGTCGCGCTGCAGTTGTGCCCAACATTCCTGCAACCTGCTTCGCACCGGCACGTGGCGGATCCAGCACCACCACTTCTGGGTGGGGCAATCCAGCATTGTTGTGGGCGAGAAAACGCGCCACATCTGCGGAAAAAAACTGTGTGTTCTCCAGGCTGTGAGCCATAGCGTTTTGTGCTGCCCGTTCAATTGCGCCCGCATTACCTTCTACCCCCACCACCATTCCTGCACGCAGCGCCAGCGGGAGAGAGAAATTCCCCACCCCACAATAGAGATCGTACACGGTGGTATGCTTATCCACATTTGCCAGTTCTAGCACCTGCGCAACCAGTGCGCGATTCTGCGTTAAATTCACCTGACAGAAGTCCTGCGCAGCATATTTAAGTTGCAATTGTGGATCTCCGGGGCTAAACGCCAGTTCCCTGTCGCCCTGGACACGGATGAGTTCAGGCGTGTGCATCTTAGCCCCAGCCCGCGCAGAGCCGGCACGGGAGTTGACTGGTGCCACAAGGATGGCAACCTTCCAAGTGGAGGCGCGTCCTCCCACCCACGCGCAAAAAGAATCTAAATCTTTGGCGCGACAGTGGAACAGCAACCGGAGGTTCTCAGTATCATCTACGCTGACATCAATCTGACTGATACTTGAAGCATAGCGACTGCGATGCAGTAACGCACGCAAGGGTTCCAAGAGCGCGCTTAAACGCGGATCCAATACGGGGCAAGAGGCTATATCAACCACTTCGTGGGTGCCAGGACGATAAAATCCGAGCTGAAAGGTACCATCCACCTCGGCGCATTTCAATTGCGCCCGGCTCCGATACCCAGTATGGGCTGGAGCAGGAAGAAAGGAGTCCAACAGCTGGGTTGCGGCCTCTCCCAAGGAGTTGGACAAAGCCTGGCAAAGGAGGTTCTGCTTCCACTCGCACTGATCCGCATAGCTGAGCATGTGCCAGTCACATCCGCCGCAGGAACCAAAATAGGGGCACAGTGCTGTGACTCTTGCCTCCGCTGGGTGCAGCACTTCAACCAGGTCTGCTTTGATATAGCGTTTATATTCGCGCCGGATCTTATAGCGAACCTGATCGCCAGGGACGGTATATGGCACAAACACCGCCCGCCCATCGGGGGCGCGCCCTAAGCCACTCCCGCCGTGAATCAAGGTGGTGATTTCTGTAACAGCATGGGAGGGAGAATAAGTGCTATGCGGCATAATTAGAGCCTTTAAGGTGCAAAACAATTTGTAAAGTCTGGCGCTCCAGCGCTGGGCTGGCATGTTCGGATCACGATACTTGGAGGCGTTTCTTCTTTTTTGCCTCTGCAAAGCGCACGGGGAAATCTTCGCGGTGCAAATAGGGCAAAACAAGAGAGATGAAGGCGTCAAGCAAATCCTGTTTGGTGGCATCAAGCTCCGCAGAACCTACCCCCATCTTTTCAAGTTTTTTAAATAGATGCCAGTACGCATGTTCTTCGTGCGGCAACGCACATTTAACCTCTATGCACACGCGGTAGTAGTCGCCATAATAGAGCTTGGTAGCATCTAAAAAATCTAACTTCAGGCCATTGGGGAGGGTTTGGGGTTCAGGCAACTTAAACATCGCTATCTCTTCCACAGTTATCAGATTTATGTCCCGCCGTATCGAGTTGAGCACTGAGCCAGTCAATGCGCCTCCATAAGCCACGCAAAATGCGGACGTCACGTTCGGTAAGACCATTCTTACCAAAGATACGCCGAAAACTGCGTAAGATATGATCTGGATTGCTTTCCACCAGATATCCAGCGTGGGTCAAAGAGGTACGCATATGCGCAAACATCGCTTCAGTAGTTGTGCTGGAGGCTAAACTACGCTCGCCGGGAGCTTTTCCCACATTGCGCGCACGCGCTCCTGCAAGTTCGTACAGACACAGGCACACCGCCTGCGCCAAATTCATGGAAGCGAGTTCGTCGCTAGTAGGGATAGTGATAAAGCGCTGACACAGATCAAGCTCTTCGGTAAGAAGGCCACAATCTTCGCGCCCGAACACCAGCGCAGCTGGAGCACTGGTATCGAGTTCAGACAGCACCTCTTCAACCTGAGCAGGATGGACAAAATCCTCACGGTAGCGCCCGAAACGGCGCGTGGTGGCAAAAGCATAGCTTGTATCAGCCAAGGCCGTACTTAGATCAGGGTAGATGCGAGCCTGCTCGAGGATCGAACCAGCTTTAACCGCCATGCGTCGCGCTTCATCGCACAAGTGATCGGTTTGTGGATTTACTAAGCGCAGATCGTGAAACCCGAAATTCGCCATGGCGCGACCTACCGCCCCAATATTCAACGGCCCCTGAGGCTCTACCAAAACCACCGCGGTAGAACTGAGCCAGTCTGTGCGATTATCTTCAGACATAGTCTCTTTCCATCCCTCGAGTAAGCTTGTCCATCTTTCGATGAGTTCCTGCAGCGCTTGCTACTCGCGGGTTTCTCCCTCCCCCTTGGGAGCAGATACAGCCTCAAAGGGGACTAGCCAAACAACCTAGTTTACCCCCCTACGCGCGCATAAAGGGGGCGTACCCATCCTTACGCCATTGGGCAAAGCGTTTGCGTGCCTGCACCACTTCATCTTCAGCATAGGTGGGCGCAAACTCCACCACATGTTCGAAACGGTGCGCAAACCCCATACTGCAAGCTGTTGCCGCAACCAACACCTGGGCTGCATTGCTGTTGTTCTCCCGCGTGGTTATCACCACCGGTTCCGCATAGCTGTCCACTGCTCCGCTGTCCCACACATGGGGGATAAAGGAGCCTTTTTCCCATACCCACATATAGTGTTCCAAGGCCCGCGCCTGCTCGTCACTTTCTACCAACACCAAAACCCGGCGGCGCTGCGAAAAAAACTCCTGCGCCAGACGACACAGCCACGGAGCCAAAACAGGTTCTTCGAGTTTTATAAATTCAACCTTGGTTGTATACATGCGGTTCTCTTGAAGTATTTGTGAATCTTAAGCGTAGCATTCAGATCAAAGCATTGCGCATAAATGCAGCTCCGGCCTCAAGAGCCTCATGGTTCATGGGGATAAAACGGTGGTTGCGCTCCGGCAACACCTCTTTCAAGGCCGCCTTCAGGGAATCTTGTTTCACCACCTTGCTATATTCCACATATCCCCCCAGCATTACCATGTTAACCAGACGGGAATCTCCAATCTCCAGCGCCATTTCATTTGCTGGAATGCGCACTAACGTAAGATCAGAACGGGAGGAGCCGTCATCTTCAATCAGGGAGCTGTTGATAAGCGCCAGCCCTCCCTTGCGTACCTGTGGATAGAACTGCTCCATCGCGGTTGAATTCATAAGTAACGCAGCCTCGGGCTCACCCACTACCGGGGAACCTACTGCAGTATCAGACATCACCACAGTACAGTTTGCCGCGCCGCCACGCTTTTCAACTCCGTAAGCCGGGAAGTATGAGGCGCTGTTCCCTTCTAGAATGGTCGCATACGCTAGCAAATTACCAATAAGTAACACACCCTGACCGCCAAAACCGGCCATAAACACATCGTGATTCATGCTCTTCACCTTATGCCGAAGCGTCTTTAAAGACGCCCAGAGGGAAATAGGGGATCATCTCTTCAGCCACACGCGCATTCGCCTCTACTGGGTTCATACCCCAGTTTGTGGGACAAGTAGACAAAACCTCCACAAATGCGAACCCGTTATCCTCCAGCTGAGTTTGAAACGCCTTTTTGATAGCCTTCCCTGCTTGTATGATATGTTGTGGTGTATCCACTGCGACACGCGCTGCATATGCAGTCCCCTCAAGCCCGGCAAGAATTTCCGTCATCTTGATAGGATAGCCATCCTTGGCTGCATTGCGCCCGTAGGGACTGGTGCTGGTCTTTTGTTTCGGCAAGGTGGTAGGAGCCATCTGACCGCCGGTCATACCATAGGTGGTGTTGTTGACAAAGATAACTGTAATCGGTTCCCCGCGGTTGGCAGTGTGGAGAATTTCACTGGTACCAATGGCGGCAAGATCACCATCCCCCTGATAGGTAAACACCGGACGCTGCGGATGCACCCGTTTTGCTCCGGTGGCCACTGCAGGGGCACGTCCATGCGGCGCTTCAATTACATCGATGCCGAAATAACCGTACAGAAACACACTGCACCCCACCGAGGCAACCCCGATGGTCTGCCCCTGGATATCGAACTCATCCATAGCCTGCGCCACCAGACGATGGATTACACCGTGCTGACATCCGGGACAGAAATGGGTCTGCACTGGGTTAAGCGCCTGGGGACGGGTAAATACCTGTTTCATATCTTCAGTCTTCATCAGTGCACCTCACAGTGGAGACGGATCTGCGCTAAAAGCTCTTCCGGGGTAGGCAACGAGCCTGCTCCAGGGGCACGCCCGTAAAACTCAACCTCGGCTTGCGGCACTGCTAGGCGCACATCATCAACCATCTGACCGGTGTTAAGTTCCACACACAACACTTTCTCGCCGTTAGCAGTGTGATCGCGATATGCCTGTTTCGGGAACGGAAACAGGGTGATCGGACGCAGGAGACCTACCTTGTACCCTTCCTGCCGTGCCATCCGTACCGCAGTGTGTGCGATGCGCGCAGTACTGCCGTATGCAGTTACCACCAAGTGTGCATCTTCAAGCTCGTAGCCTTCGTAGCGCACTTCATGCTCTTGCATCTGTGCATACTTGCGATGCAATTTCAGGTTGTGCTGCTCCAGTTCGCCCACGCCCAGATACAGTGACTTAACCACTTTGTTAACGTCGCGCTCGCCAGGACCGATTAAGGCCCAATCCTTAGGAGGTAAATCTGCGGGAGCTTTATAGGGATGGGGTTCAAGCGCTTCTTTCATCTGCCCGATAACCGCGTCCGCGAGAATCATAGCTGGAACCCGATAACGATCAGATAGGTCGAACGCGTGCATGGTAAGGTCATACATCTCCTGCACTGACGCCGGTGCCAGAACGATGATATGGTAGCCTCCGTGTCCACCCCCTTTCACCGCCTGAAAATAGTCCGCCTGTGAAGCGTCAATCCCTCCCAGACCGGGACCGGAACGACAGATATTAACAATCAAGCCGGGGCATTCACTCCCCGCCATGTATGAGATCCCCTCCTGCTTAAGGGAGATACCGGGGCTGGACGAGGAGGTCATGGCACGTGCGCCGCACGCACTCGCGCCTAACAACATATTTATCGAGGCTATCTCGCTCTCTGCCTGAATAAATTCTCCCCCAAGGGCAGGCATCTCGCGCGAAATATACTCGGGAATATCGCTCTGTGGTGTTATAGGATAGCCGAAGTAGTAGCGACATCCGGCCTCAAGAGCCCCCATCGCCACCGCTTCGTTACCCTTTACAAATAGTCGTTTGGTCACATATTCCTCCATCTGCAGCTGGCTGCTCACACCAGCCCTAGTGCTTATCGTCAACGGCTTAAGCCTTTTTCTCACGGTACACTTCTATCGCCACATCTGGACATACCTGGGCGCAAAAGGTACACCCGGTACAGCGTAGTAGGGCATCAGCACTTATTACTGCGGGGAAAAAACCGTGTTTATTTAATTCTTTGCTCATCTCAATCAGGTTATGTGGGCAAGCGACTGTACACAGTCCACACCCCTTGCACAGCTGTTCGTCAATTACTATTCTGTTAGCCACGTGCGGCTCCTTGTTGGAAGATAAAGTCGTGGAATTTTCAAACGGGGCTGCTGCAGCAACCAGCGCAGCAGCTATAGATTGTACGCGGCTGCAGAAATTTCACTTTTTTGTTTTAAACCACCGATGGAGAACTGCAAAAGCCCCTCGCCAACTACTTCGCGCCGGCGCAGCAATCTATCAGATTGGCAAAACGGGAGTCAAACATTAATCCAGAGCATGAGGCACAGACGCCGCCAAACCCTCTAACTCTTGCGGATACGTGGATCGGCAAGAGCATATCCAACATCCGCGAGCATGTTACCCACTAGGGTCATCACCGCACCGATTACCAATATCCCCATAATCAGTGGATAGTCCCGCATCATCACCCCATCATAAAAGAGCTTTCCCATGCCCGGAATGGCGAAAATGCTTTCGAAAATCACACTTCCGCCAATCAGTCCCGGGACTGCAAGCCCTAGAATGGTGATCAACGGCAGGAGTGCATTGCGAAGCGCATGCTTACCGATCACTACCCGCTCTGGCACCCCCTTCGCACGTGCCGTCATGATGTAATCTTGCCGGATTACGTCAAGCATATTGGAGCGCATGTAACGCGAAAATCCTGCTAGCCCACCGATGGCAGAAATAAATACCGGCAAAATGAGATGATGGCCAACATCTAGAATCTGTTCCCAGGTGGAAAGGTATTCATATCCAAACGACTTGATCCCTGAAACCGGCACCAACCCCAGATACACTCCAAGCCAGTCCATTAGCAGTAGCGCGAGCCAGAAAGAGGGGGCGGCAAAACCGATAAACACCAACAGCGTGGTGGTGCGGTCAAACCAACTATCGCGTTTCACTGCAGAGATCACCCCCAAGGGTACCGCCGTGAGGATAATCAACCCCATAGAGAGCACATTGATCATGAGGGTGATGGGAAGACGCTCCATAATTTTATCCCACACGGGGCGACGATCTTGAGAGAAGGAGCGCCCGAAATCAAGTTGAACCACCCGTTTCAGCCATGTGCCATACTGCACCAGCAGAGGCTCATCTAAGCCGTATTCAGCCCGCAGGCGCTCTTCAAGTTCCACCCCAGCTTCAGGGTTCATCTCAGTCTGCAGAGCGGTGGGATCTCCGGGTGCAAGATGGATCACCACAAATGAAATCAGGGTAATTCCAAACAGCAGCGGCACCATCTGGAGCAGTTTTTTAGCTATGTATACAAGCATCTACAATCCATTACTCTATGGTTAGCAATAACTCTTACAACGGTTCACCATCCACCAACGTATGGTGCCCATGGAGGGGTGCCATAACCCCTACGTTGGCAAACATGTCAGAAAAGCCACCCTTTACCGTTTATACCTTTGTTGCCCTTCGGGCACATACCAGTGGTTGAAGTTATGCATAATCCCTGCGGGCGCCTCTTCAATAGCGTGGAAACGCCGCGCCACCACTGGGAGCGAGTCGG
Source organism: Desulfuromonadaceae bacterium (assembly GCA_034007015.1). Classification (GTDB taxonomy): domain Bacteria; phylum Desulfobacterota; class Desulfuromonadia; order Desulfuromonadales; family Desulfuromonadaceae; genus JAIVHC01. The sequence continues at coordinate 16,636 of JAVERS010000009.1, read as the reverse complement.
GTACATACAAGAAAGTATAGGGCTGATCTTGGGCCAAAATCTCTTGCAAACGGTGGTAGATGGGGCGCCGTTTTTCGATGGAGAGCACCCGCCGCCCCTGTTCCAGAAGCTGATCCACTTCGGGATTATTGTAGGCGATAAAGTTGAGCTCACGCGCTCCAGTCTTGCTTGAGTGCCAGATATTGTAGCCATCAGGATCAACGGGGATGGTCCACCCCAGGATTGTGGCATCAAATTTCCCGGGCTGGATAAACTCCTTCAGAAACGACGCCCATTCTATCACGCGCAGCTTCACGTCTATCCCTACCTCTTGCAGGCGGCGTTGAATAATCTCCCCCGCTTTGATGCGTTGGTCATTGCCTTGGTTAGTCAGAATAGTAAACGCAAGTTTTTGCCCATCTTTTTCCCGGACACCATCCCCATTTATATCCTTCCACCCCACCTCATCCAGGAGGGCGCGCGCTTTATCCGGCGCATACGGATAGCGCTGCACATTCTCATTGTAGGACCAGCTTCCAGGCTTATACGGTCCGGTAGCCGGCTGCCCCAGTCCCAGGAGTACCCCATCGACAATCTCCTGTTTATCTATGGCATACGCTATCGCCTGGCGCACCCGCTTATCCTGAAACATGGGCTTGCGCAGATTGTATCCCAGATAGGTATACACAAACGCGGGATAGCGGTACTTATTGAAGCGGCGCTTAAACGCTGGGGTATCGGTTTGACGCGCATATTGCAAGGGAGTGAGTCCCATATAGTCAAGTCCACCCGACTGAAGTTCGAGAAACATGGTGGTGGTATCGGGCACAATACGATACGCAATCCGCTTGATATAGGGTGCGCCTTCGAAGTAATCCTCGTTGCGCTCCAACACAATCTGCTCGCCTGGATCCCACTTTACAAACCGAAACGGCCCAGTACCCACCGGATTGCGTGCAAGCTTCGAGGTGGTGATATCTTCCCCTTCAAGCAGGTGCTTGGGGCAAATTCCCATGGCCCAGCTCACCAAAGCCGGAGCCAGCGGCTGCGTATAGCGTACCTTGAACGTATACGGATCTGGAGCACTGGCATGCTCTACCTGTTTATAGCGCTCCGCATACGCCGTTGGGGTTTGCGGATCTACCATAAGTTCATACGTGTACAGCACATCTGCCGAGGTGAACGGTTCCCCATCGTGCCACTTGACATTCTGGCGCAAATAAAAGGTTATCTCACGCCCATCATCCGAGATCTCCCATGATTCCGCCAGATCGCCCTCGAAGAGCATATCTTTGTCATAGCGGATCAGACCATTGTATACATGCCCGATTATGGCAGAAGAGGAGGAGTCGGAAGCTAGAGGGGGGATCAAATTGCTCGCATCTCCGATGGTGCCCATGATGATGGTGTCACCATAAGCCACCGCAGTATCCTCATTGTGCTCTGTTGCAATAAATTCAGCCTCCCGACATCCGCCAACCAAACCCAGCAAAACACATATGAAAATCAAGCATAGCTGCCGCTTCTGGCGTAAAAATAAACATCCCTGCATAACTTTAGAGTTCCTCCAGAGGGACTAGCGCTACCCCAGTACGCACCTCAATTTCGAAAAGAGCTGGGTCAAGAACGGAATTAAGCAGCACATCCTCTAGTTCAATTGAAAGATCAAGATTTTGGGGCGGCATCCGCAGCGCCATATGACGAGGGAAAACACCCCCATTCCCAGCTATGGGTCTCACATCGGTATACGCAATGGTGAACACCTCGCGTTCCAACTCGCGATACACAATGCGTTCCACCTGGTCGGTGCCAAAGTGAACTATGTACTCTTGTTGCGCAGAAAGGACAAAGTGGAGACTGTTGTCCTCCCCCTTCTGCACCTGTGCCAGTTGCAGTACCCCAGGTGGAAGACGTTGCAACAATAGCGCCACCATATCCGCAGGCATCAGAGGTACATATGCAAATTGTTCCATGCGCGCACGCGTCGCCATACCAAAGTACAGGGTTTTTCGGCTCGGCACATATGCTTCAAGATTGGCCCCATTAGCGGTGAGAAGCACAAGCATCTGTCCCATAAAATTGTACGCCTCGGCACGCAACTGATACGGCTCTTGAACGTGCAGGGCCTGGGTGGAACTTTGCTTGTCCTTCCCACGGCGTAACCGTACCTCTGCAAGCGCCTGTAGACTGGTGTGGGCATATGAGCGCTCCAAAACCTCCAACATTTGCGCGCTACTTAGTTCAACCACCGGAACTTTTTCTAACTGCGGCGGTGAAAGTCTGGCGCAGCCTGCCCCGAGCAACACCACGACCAACAAAACAGCAACACGCAACCCAGCGCGCATACGCACCTGTATTTGGGACAAAACATTGCTATATTGCGGCACCGATACACCACCAGTTGATATAACCATCGCTATCTTTCTGTAAAATTCAGATTAGCTTTTTGCTGTAAATATTTATTATTAGGCTGTAATTCCAATGCTTTCAAATACTCTTCCTTGGCTTGTGCCTTTTTACCCATGGCCATATACATATCCCCAAGGTGCTCCAGTATCTGTGCATTCTGTGGCTGCATAGCATGTGCTAGGCGCAGCTGTTCATGGGCTTCAGAATAGCGCCCCAGTTTGACATACACCCAGCCCAGGGTGTCGTGAAACTCTGCACGTGATTCAGACTCTAATGCAGCCTGTGCCAGCGTAAGCGCATATTCGAGATTTTGCTCCGTTTCCGCATACAGAAACGCGAGATTATTCAGCGCCTCCACATCGTCTGGGCGTTGTTGCGCTACCTGTTCCATATACTTAAGTGCTTGCGTGTAATTTCCCAACATGGCGTAAAGCAAACCCAGATGATTTTTCAACTCCACGCTGTCTTGATGTTGCTCTAAACCATGTTCGAGCGCAGTTACCGCCGCGGGGTTGTTCTGTTCCAAAATGTGCAGATAACTCAGCTGCTTGTACATAAGTGGATCTGACACCCCAAGATCAAGCAGCTCATCCAGCGCTGCAATGGCTTCTTGATTGCGACCAACCACGTGGTATAACCCAGCCAAATGAAACAAGGCAACAGTGCGGGGATCACCTTCATCCACCTGCTGAAATGTTGCAATAGCGTCATACCACTGCCGTTGGCGCTCAAACGCCGTTCCCAACCACAGCCACGCCATGGAATTAAATTCCAGCGCTTCTGCAGCGCTGCGCAACTCTGGGATCGCAGCCGCATATTGCTCCATCTGCAGCAAAGCGTAGCCATACAGCAGACGTAGAGGCACACTCTCCTCACGCGCCAGAGAAGAACGCAATACCTCTGCAGCAGCTGGATATTCATGCTGCTCCAGGAGTAACTCTGCCTGCAGATATTCAAACTCCTGTACCCCATGCTCCAAGGTTTGTGCCGCAGTTTTGTACAGATCAAGGGCGCGACGGAATTCGTGCCGCTGTCTTAAAACTTGCCCCAGCTCAAAATAGGCAAGTGGCTCATTGGGGGCAAGATCGATAAGAGTCTGCAGGGTTTTGATAGCATCGGCAAAATGTTCCTGCTGTGCCTGGATCCGCCCCAATTGCAACAGCACCGCTTCTGCGTCAGGCTGTACATATAAATAGCGCTGCAGATCCTGCGCTGCGCTAGTGTAATCTTGCTGCTCCATGTGTAAGGCATTCATACGCAAATGGAGGCGATTCAGGTGTGGATTCGCAGCATATATCCGCTCAATTTGCACCAGTGCCCCAGACGTATCCCCCTGAGCAGCCACAACCTCGGCCTGGAGTAACTGTGCCGGAATGAAATATGGGTTCAGCTCCAAGGCACGCTGCACATGCTGGAGCGCCTGGGATATGTTTTCATGCTGCAACTGGACACATGCCTGCGCGCACAGGTAATTCACAAGACGCTTATAGCTATCTTTCACGCTCAGATCTGGAGTGCAAAAGGGTTCTTCTGTATTGGCAACATATTCAAGGTACGGCGCGGCCTGTTCCTCCCCTAACCAGACATGGAGAAACTCCTGATACACAACCGCGGCATCTTCACATTCCGCGCGTGCATCGAATACCCCTGCATAGAGCAAACTATCCGGCGTATTGGTTTGCGCTACAATCCCCTGTTCAGTGGGCTCCTGCTTTAAATGCGGGGCAGAACATCCACCTGTACCGCACAACAAGACAACAAGAAGCAACCAACAGCGCATGCGCACATCCAACATCTCTACTTTGGACATATACATCTAAGCTCCCAATCCCCATGTGTAGCAGTAGCGCGTAAAAACATATATCGACATATACCGTTCTCCAACATAACTGTGTGCGCTCGCAAAAGTTGAGCTGCAACACAGGGATTAAATTTCTCGATGTAAATAGGGGCATTTATTTAAACTTGACCGTGATATGCTCCATAGATACTATCAAAACCGCGTTTTCATCCTAGAACATAAAGCGCCACAACCTATACATACCGTTGACATTATTCAACAATATACATGGAGCAGATTCATGGCTATAGCCACTAAAATACAGACCTGCATACAACAGTCATCCTGGATTCGTAAGATGTTTGAAGAGGGCGACCGCTTACGCGCCCAGTTCGGTGCTGATAATGTGTTCGACTTCACCATCGGCAACCCCGCAGTTGAGCCGCCAGACGCATTCAAGCGCGCCCTGCAAGAACTCGCTAACAATCCTGTTCCAGGAATGCACCGTTACATGAGCAATGCAGGTTATCCGGAAACCAGAGCAGCAGTAGCGCAACACCTGAGCAAATCTAGCACCCTTCCCCTGCAGGCGGAACATGTTATTATGACCTGCGGTGCCGGCGGAGCTCTCAATATCGCCCTTAAAACTATCCTAAACCCAAACGACGAGGTGGTTATTCTGGCGCCCTACTTCGTGGAATACAAGTTCTATATCGACAACCACGGTGGTGCCCCAGTTGTGGTGGAAACATGCGCCGACACGTTCCTCCCCGATGTAGACGCCATTGCCAGCGCCATCACCTCACGTACCAAGGCTATCATCCTCAATTCGCCCAACAACCCTACTGGGGTTATCTACCCAGCACATATCTTGGATTCCATCAACGCGATGTTGCAACAAAAACAGCGCGAATACGGCAATGCGATCTATGTGATCTCGGATGAACCTTACGCCAGACTAGCATATGATAATTCAACGATACCATGCATTTTCAACCACATTGCAAACTCCGTGATAGCAACATCCCACTCTAAGGATCTTGCTTTGCCCGGAGAGCGCATCGGGTATCTTGCGATTAGTCCAGCGCTAGAGGAAGCTAACGCCTTCATCGAAGGGGCAGTATTCAGCAATCGGGTCTTAGGGTTTGTGAATGCCCCAGCACTGATGCAGCGCCTTATTATCGGACTCCAAAATGAAAGTGTAGATATCGCCGCATACGAACACAAGCGCAACCTGCTGTACAACAATCTAAGCGCCATGGGGTTTAGCATGGTAAAACCAGAAGGAGGGTTTTACCTCTTTCCCAAATCGCCGCTGGCAGATGATGTTGAGTTTGTAAAGATGGCACAGGAAGAAAAGATTCTTCTCGTTCCTGGGCTTGGCTTTGGCGCAGCGGGTTATTTCCGCATCGCATACTGCATCGATCTCGACATTATCGAACGTAGCATGCCAGCGTGGGAGCGCCTTGCACAGAGAGTTAAAACATACAAAAAATAAAGAGTAAGTAAACTGCACTGGTGACAAATGATTCAAACCAGCTATAATTCGCGCACTGGAATCTAGATTTTCCCTCCGCGCTATCTATCCTCTGAGGCTTAAGAACTAGATAGTTAGGAGATATACACAGGCATCCCAAGCGCGCATACATTATTCAGTGTCGCGAGGCGTAGCAATACATGTTGAGGATCAATTTTTTCTACCAAGACTGAACCGTAATGGCAGCGCGTGACCAACTAATCCGCCCCCATATTAAGTATGCAATTACGGGCCTGCAATTACGGTATGAAGTGCGTCAGGATGAAAAGCTGCGTTCAAACACGTAGTGTCCCCGCACTTTAGATTATTAATTTTCGTACCCATCTGCTTTACTAAGTGGCTGGGTGTGCAATGTGTTGCTGAGCGCCTTGAAAACGCTACAGCAGCAGAAGGTTTTACATGAACAAAAAAATGTTGATCAACGTAACCCTCTCCGGAGAAGAACGCGTTGCGATTGTCGAGAACGGACTCCTCACTGAGCTAGACATAGAAGTAGCAGGAAGTGAAAACACCAAAGGAAATATTTACAAGGCGGAGGTAGTCCGTATAGAACCTGGGCTGCAGGCAGCTTTTGTCAACTATGGTGCTCAGCGCCATGGCTTTCTCCAGATTGGAGATATTCACCCCGACTTATGGCCCAAACGCGATGGCAACAACCAGCGTCCCCCTATAAATGAAATTCTCCGCCGTGGGCAGCAAATTTTAGTTCAAGTCGTTAAGGAAGAACGCGGTACCAAGGGGGCAGCGGTAACCACAGAACTCTCCCTCGCTGGACGCTACATGGTACTGATGGCCAACAGCCGTTCACGTGGCATCTCACGCAAAATAGATAATGACTCTACCCGCAAAAAAATAAAAGAAGCCTTAAAAGAGCTCAATCTCCCAGAGGAGATGGGCTACATCATCCGCACTGCAGCGATCGACCAATCCCCTGAAGAGCTCAAGCGCGACTTCAATTATCTGTTTAGTATTTACAAAAACATCATATTGCAGGCGGAAAATGCCTCTGCTCCCGCACTGGTATATCAGGAATCAAGCTTGGTGCTGCGCAGCGTCAGAGACTACTTTACTCCAGATATGGACGAAGTACTGATCGATGACAAAGAGGTTTTCAAACAGACGCGCGACTTCTTTAAGACCGTGATGCCCGACCATGTCAAACTGGTAAAACTGCATCAAGAGCGGCGTCCCATATTTTCGCGCTATCAAATTGAAGAACAAATTGCCCAACTCGCGACAAATTCTGTCAACCTCCCTTCCGGTGGCTCCATCGTCCTAGACCAGACCGAGGCCCTAGTGGCCATTGATGTCAACTCAGGCAAGGTCTCAAGCGAGCAAAGCATTGAATCTACCGCGTGCCTGGTGAATGTTGAAGCCGCCACCGAAATCGCGCGCCAGCTGCGTCTGCGCGACCTCGGTGGCCTGATTGTCATTGACTTTATCGACATGCGTCAGCGCAAAAACGCGCGCAAGGTGGAAAAAACGCTAGAAGCGGCACTAAAACAGGACAAAGCCCGCATCACTCAGGGGCGCATCAGCTCCCAGTTCGGTCTGCTGGAGATGAGTCGGCAACGGATCAAACCCAACCTCGGCGCTTCGTCATATAAAAGTTGCCCTCACTGCAGTGGCAGCGGTCGAATTCGCTGCTGTGAATCACGCGCCATCAGCTTGCTGCGCCGCATTCAGGCAGGTACGGCAAAAGGTAAGATAGACCGAGTTGTAGCCAGTGTCGCTCTTGATGTCGGCACCATGCTTCTTAATCAGAAGCGCTCAGAACTCAAAGAGCTGGAGCAACAGCAAAATATAGAAATCTGGATCACCCCCCAGCCTGACTACCTTCCAGACCAGGTTGATCTCGACTTTATTAAGGACGCCGGAGACCACGATGATACCAGCACGGAGCAAAAAGCCCTGGTAGACATGGACTATTCCGAACGCAGTCGCGATTACAACGTTGACCTAGAGAGCACAAAAACCGAAGAGAAAAGCGCAGACGAGCCGCAGAAAAAAGGAGCGCCAGTACAGGAAACGCAAGACAAAAGTTCTGCGACACCAGAAAGCCAGAAAGAGGATTCCCAAAATGAGAACTCTCAAAACGGAGACTCAAGTAAACCTCGACGCCCACGGCGCTCCCGTTCCTCACGGCACCGGCGCTCGCGCTCAGATGCAAAAACACAAGAGCAGGAGAATCAGAGCGCCGCAACTTCTGAGACTCCAGCGGCAGAGCAGCAGCCTCAGGCACTGATCGAATCTAAATCTGCGCAAGAGGGCTCCGCCCAAAAGGAAACAGCCACCGCTGCCAGCACTCCTCAGGACAGCACAAGCACGGGCAAAGAAGAAAGCACAGCCAAATCTTCAGCCAGCACCTCAAGCGCAAAATCTGACACGCCTGCCAAGACTCAAGCCGACGTTCAGAGCAGTATGCCAGAAGGTACAAAAGCAGTTGCGCCACAGAGCCAAGATACCGCGGTCGCGGAGGATAAGTCTACCCCAGAAGAGGGTGTAGAAAAACCCAAACCAAAGAGCACACCCAGACGCAGCCCCAGCAGAGCAAAGACGCAGAGCAACGCCTCCGAAACGAAAGGCGCGCAGGAGCAGGGTGATGCGGGTGCGCAAGAACAACCAAAGACAGCTCCGGTACGAAAACGTGCTCCAGCACGACGGCGTACTGCTCCCAAACAGGACAGTGCCGCATCCACGCCTCCAGCAGAAACCACCTCTGCTGCCACAGCAACATCCGCGGCAGAAAAAACCTCTGCAGAAGCTTCCACTTCTGCAAAAACACCGCCACAAGAGGTGACGAGCGGTCCCGAAACTGAGGATGAAAGCAAGAAAACGCCTGCACCACGCAAGCGCACTCCGCGCAAACGCACGCCGTCTAAACAGGTGGCGGATGCAGCATCCGATTCCACGGCAAAGACCTCTTCGGACCAAAACGCTCCAACAGAAGCTAAAAAGAAGGCAGTGTCCGCTGATGCAAAAGATACAACGGCCCCAGCGGAGGAAAAGACAGCTCCAACCCGCAGACGCCGGACTACCAGTAAAAGTGCCCCTCCTACTGCTGCCGTCACCACAGAGGACAGCACCGCCTCAGACGCTAGCTCTGCATCAGCCGCTGAGAAAACTCCGCGCCGGCGCGCAACTACGACGCGGAGCAAATCAGCCCCTTCAACCTCCTCCACTGCAAGAGCAGAAGTAGAAGCGGCGACAAAGTCCAGCGAGGGCACCAAAGAGGGAGATCCGAAACCAGCGCCAGAGCGCACCCCCCGACGCACTCCTCGGCGCACTACAACGCGGCGCAGCACTACAACGCGGCGCAGCACTACAAGTAAAACTGCCACCAGTGCTAAGGATAAAAGCACCACCTCGGCGCCAGAGGATCAAGATGACAAACAGGCTGCGGATCCAGCGTCCACTGCAAAGGCAAAGAGCGATACAGCTCCAAAACGGCGCCGCACCACCACGCGCAAAACTACGCCAATAAAAACTGAAGATGACGCATTGTAACCGTTGAGATCAACGTATTTTTTACCCAGGCGTTGGAACTGCATGTCCCAGTTCCAACGCTTTCTGTTTAGTGAGTGCGCTGGAGCAAAACCATGTATCCACTTTACCTCTATCTATTCCATAAGTTGAAATCATGACTCAGAACCACAGAGCGCGAAAACGGTTCGGGCAGAATTTTCTGCGAGACCAGAATGTAGTTCATGCCATTGTTACGGCGGCACAGCTGGAACCAGAAGACAAGGTGGTGGAAATTGGCCCTGGTCGTGGTGCCCTCACCCATGTCGTTGCACCAGCGGTAGCACAAATGCACTTAATCGAGATCGACCGCGATCTAGCCGCCGCGTGGGAAACCAGCACCCATGCAGGAGTTGTGGTACATACAGGAGATGCTCTTCAGATCGACTGGGAAACGTTTCTGACACACCCCCCCTACAAGTTAGTAGCAAACCTGCCCTACAATATTTCCAGCCAGATACTGTTCAAGATTTTAGCTCACCGCGACCTCTTTTCCACTCTAGTGCTGATGTTTCAAAAGGAGGTAGCGCAACGCCTGCGTGCGCAGGCGGGAACAAAAAATTACGGGATCTTGACAGTGTTGTGCCAACTGTGGTTCGATATCGAACCCGTTATTAATGTGGCACCGCAAGCGTTCACGCCGCAGCCCAAAGTGGACTCGGAAGTATTGCTTTTCACTCGGCGTGCACAACCACGCGCGCAAGTGGGGGATTTTCATTTGTTTACCCGCGTAGTAAAGGCTGCCTTTGCACAGCGGCGCAAAACATTGCGTAACTCCCTGCAAAGTCAGGGCTTTGCCGCTGCGGATATTGATACAGCCGCTGCACAAATCAACATGGATTTTAAGCGCCGCGGTGAAACCCTGGATCTGGAAGAATTCGCCGCGCTGACAGAGGCTCTAAGTCAACTCCAACCTTCCGCATGAATCTATCCTTTAAACCCATCGGTATTTCCAACGTCTGAACATATAAACTACTCACCCAGGTTGCCGCAACATACGGCGTACAGGCGCACCGTATAGGGGTAACACATTAATCTTTCAGGAGAAATTCAGTGCAAGAAAAAACATTTACTGTCAACGGAACACCTATCAGTCACTTTGATTTTATGAACGCTATGCAGAGCTATTCTATGGAGTTGTATCGCAAAACAGTCGATCAACTTAATGAAGAGGAGCAAGAGAAGGTGCAGGAGATCGCAGTTGAGCGCATTATAGCGCGCGAATTGATCTTCCAGCAGGCACTAGCAGAAGGGGTCGTAGCTAGCGAAGAGCAGATCCAGCAAGAGACCGCAAAGGTTATGCAGAACTTCCCTAGCGAAGAGGAGTTCTACGCCACTTTGGAAAAAGCTGGAGTAGACAAAGAGGCGTACTACCGCATGATCCGTCAAGACCTCTCTGTCAATATGCTTACCGACCAGAAACTTATTGGAGCGCAAGACGCAAGCGAAACTGAGATCAAGGCGTTTTACGATGAAAATCCGGACAAGATGGTCAAGCCTGCAATGGTGAAAGCAAGCCATATCTTAGTGAAAGCTGACTCTGAAGATCAGGCGCAGGCGCAATCAAAAATCAAGGAAATCAAGGAAAAACTCGCCAACGGAGAGGACTTTGCTACCCTTGCACAAAAGCACTCCGCCTGCCCCAGCGGGCAAAAAGGTGGCGACTTGGGCTTTTTTGGCCCAGGTTCCATGGTTAAACCTTTTGAAGAAGCAGCCTTTGCTCTTAAGCCGGGTGAAATCAGCGATGTAGTTTCGACTCAGTTTGGCCTTCATCTCATCAAGACCACTGAAACGCAGGAACCACAAACGCTGGACTTTGAAGAAGCAAAGCCCCAGATTGCCCAGTTTTTGAAGGAGCAAAACGGCGCTAGACTCCTGCAGAAATGGGTTGAAGAGCTTAAAAAAGAAGCAACCATAGATTTCAGCGCGTAGGAAGTAACATACGGTGCAAGACTGTTCTGATACTGTTTCAGCATCTAAGTGGCACAAAAATGCAGGCCTGTTGTGGTTAGCGCGTGAAGCGCCTCGCGCAGGCCTGCGTCTGTTTATGGTGGGTGGAAGTGTACGCGACTATGTGCTCGGACGTGCATGCGCTGACATTGACCTGGTAAGCGCCCAAGACCCGACTGAGATAGCAAAAAATCTCGCGCGCACTTTCAAAGGGCACTGGTTTAGCCTTGATGCCACACGCAACTACAGCCGAGTGATACTCCCAGCGCCCCATGCGTTCCAATTTGATTTTTCCCCTTTCCGCGCCCCGAACTTAAGTGGCGATCTTGCCCTGCGTGACTTCACCATCAACGCTATGGCCATAGATTTAGCTGAAATAGCCGATCTGGCTGAAACAGCAAGCCGAGCTGACGCAGCAGAGATTGCAGACACAAATGTCTCACACGCAGCGCCATCTCCCTCGGTTCTGCCAATTTTGGATCCACTACATGGACTGAAGGATTTAAAACGTAAACGCCTGCACCTATGCTCTGCGCCTGTATTACAGGATGATCCCTTGCGCATTATTAAAGGGCTGCGCCACTGCGCCACCCTCGGGTTTTCCTTCAGTGCTGCAACCAGATCCGCATCTATTGCTGCCGTGCAGGGATTGTCCCAAATTGCCCCCGAACGTCTCCGCAGCGAAATGGCAGGAATATTCAGCGCCACCAACTTCGCTCACCTACGCTACGCTCTAACTGAATTTCACACCTGTGGTGCCGCAGCAGCTCTGGACTTCCCAGTCTCGACATCCACCACCTTAACCGCACGCACATTTCCCGAGTTGGAGCGCGCTTTTACTCTGCTTGATCTATGCAGCATCAAGTGCAGTTACATAGCAGCGCGGATGCAGTGGAGTGCTGGGGACGAATTCACTTACCGCACTTTTGGCCTTTTTGCCGCTTGGGTACGCACCAGCACGGCAGCAGATCAACACGACCCAACGGCGGTGCCAAACCTCAAACTAAGCCGCAAAGCACAGGCGTGGTTACAGTGGTTTCTCACCTGCCCTGAGGACATCCTCCCACAGTTAGACCGCATGAACTCGCAGCGCTATCCGCGCCGTGCCATGCAATACCTTGCCCATGCTGGCGCTCCCCTGCCCCACGGGCTCGCGGCCCTGGTGTTTTTCAGCCGCAACAGTGCAGACCTTCACACCCTCGCTGAGTTGTGGCATGCAACGGGAACCTGCCTCGACAAAGGCCGGCTGCGCCCGTTACTTGCAGCTACACTGATTCAGCAATATTATCCCAAGCTGGAGGGCAAAGCTCTTGGCTCCTGCCTGGAAAGCCTCAACACCGCAGAACGCCACGGCAGCATCAGCAACAGTGCCGAAGCGTGGGAGTGGCTAAAAGAATACGCACGTAAACAGAATTTTAAACCCGAAAGTGAGGAAAGATGAAATATGTTGGAGCGCACGTAAGCGCCGCCGGAGGGGTATTCAACGCCCCTGAAAATGCTGCCGCTATCGGTGCCAACGCCTTTGCCATGTTTACCAAAAACCAGAAACGCTGGCACGCCACAGAGCTCAGCAGTGGAGATATCCGCAAATTTAAAGAGAAATGCGCCGAACTAAATTTCAAACCAGAACAAATTCTCCCCCACGACAGCTACCTAATCAATCTCGGTCATCCAGAAGCGGAAAAGCTGGAGCGCTCCCGCACTGCGTTTATCGACGAGATGCAGCGCTGCGCACAACTCGGGCTGAAGTATCTCAACTTCCACCCCGGCAGCCACCTGAAGCAGCACAGTGAAGCCGAATCTCTGCGCACTATAGCAGAATCAATCAATCTCGCCCTGGATGCAACAGCGCACGTCATTGCAGTAGCAGAAAACACTGCGGGGCAAGGGACTAACTTGGGTTACAGCTTCGAACACCTCGCCGAAATTATTGAACAGGTGGAGAATAAAGAGCGAATCGGGGTGTGTTTAGACACCTGTCACACCTTTGCCGCCGGTTACGACCTCAGCACAGCCTCTGCATGCGCCGAAACCTTCGCAGAATTCGAACGCATTGTAGGATTTAAGTATCTCAAAGGGATGCACCTCAACGACTCGAAAAAAGAACGTGGCAGCCACGTAGATCGCCATGCCCCCCTAGGTGATGGAACCATTGGCTGGGAGTGTTTCAAATACATTATGCAGGACTCCCGTTTCGACCATATCCCCCTGATCCTCGAAACTCCAGAACCGGAACGCTGGGCAGAAGAGATAAAAACTCTACGCTCATTTGTCAGCATATGCTCATAGACTGGCAGGACGGGTCTTGAATTACAACATTCTGCCCCACCCTGCCAAAGCGTTCCAAATAGCTTAATGCGCTTTACTCAACCACCGCTATCTAGTCAGACAAATAGTATGTAACCGTAGAAACCACCCTTATTTTTTTAATATGCGGATTATTCCTATCTCTTTCATTGATACTGAACTGCCCCTGAGAAGCCTTTTTGATTTTACCTAACGTGCTCTTAGAGTCAGAAGAAAACTTCTCCGCCACCTCACGCGCTTTTTTGGTAGCTTCCTCAATCATTTCCGGTTTTACTTCGTTAAGGCGGGTGAAAATGTATTCTGTTTGCGACCCATAAGTCCCGCCAGTAAAGACAATCCCCTGTTTCCCTAGCTCCGACAACGAGCCCATTATGTTTCGCACCGAACCAATATTTTCAGAATAGACCGTTACCGTCTGGATTGCTGTGTAGCGAAAATCTGCCCTCTCTTGCCCCCCATACTGTTGTGCTGATTTATCTGTAATCGAAGGAGCGGTAAACGAAATTTCTTCCTGACTGATACCGTTTTTTTCCAAAAAAACTTTAATTTTTTCAGTGCTATGCTCGATTGATCCATATAGCTCTTCAAGTTTATTGCTAGCCTCAGTAAATTGAATCGGCCAAATAACGATATCCGCTTCGTATTCTCTTTCAGATAGGCCCTTAACTGTGACGGTGCGCTCATACTCTTTATATTTTATAGCAGCGTTACCTAAAAGATACCCGAGGGATGCTAATCCAAGAAATATAAATAATCCCAGCAACAACGCACTTGTTTTGTTATTTCCCAGCATATAAATCTCCCTTCAGCATGGCCACATACAGATCGAATAACCCCTATCTCAATCTTAAGTCCAAGGTTTTATATTGTACGCACCTCTCTATGCATAGAAAGGCAAGCTCCACCACTACAGCCAATTAGCTTTTAATTCAAGGGCAGACTACCCTCCCTGCAGCCTTGAAATAAGCCTGCGCGGAAGATAAAATAAAGATCACATCATCCTTTGACCGTTTACGTACCCTGCACCGTTCACAATTTCTATATCGGCAGAAATACCCGCATCAGTTTCTTGGAAAAGCTGGTTCTGTTCTACAAAAACTTTGAACATGGTGGCGCGTTGCTGAATATGCGCCTCCGTGGGGTTTTGAGGGTCAATCTCTTCAATGCGGTTTAAAGCAAAATCCAACTTGGCCAACGATGCGTAGATGTTCTTATCGGCAGTAATATTGGCTCGAAGATTAATGTTTTGCACGGAGCCCTGTGTAAAGCCATACAGCAGGAACTCCACGAAATTATTTACCCTCAAACTGCCATGCAATTGAACATCAGCACCATTTACTGACGCCTTCATCGAATCCACTGCAAATGTCGGATTTTTTGAGAGAATACCTACTCCGGCTTCCATAAACTTACTCAAATCTTTAAAGTCTTGTAGAGCCGTTTGTTCCCTAAGGTAGGTAAAGAACAGCTTTAAACTAGCTGAATCAAGGCTTTTAAGGCTGGTTTTGATATTTATGTCATCAATTACACTGTGTTTAATTTCTACCTTCTTTATCCCCATTTCAAACAAAGTATCTGTCAGGGCAGATACTTTAGTTTCCTGAAACATATCGATCTCTGAGATGCGCACGTAGTTATCGGTTACAGCATCAATAATCGATATGCTTTCAATCTCTCCTCCAATGGAGCTACTGTTAAGTATCTCATCGTTAAAAAGAGAAGAACTTGTAAATACTCCGTTTTCAAGCAAAAACTTAGCACTACCCTCTTCGCCTGAAATCCGATCTACTTTTAGCGTGGTCTGAGCCTGGTACTGTTCATCTTTTTCAGAGGAACCCTGGGGAGTTATTACAGCCTCTGCGCTGATTCCATCGGCACAGAAATTCCCATCATCACCCAGAGGCAAAGAATTGAAACCGGTTTCAATCTTCACCCCTGAATAAGAAACTTCAGAAACAATTTCCACCGTCTTTATTTTTTGTGCCAAGGCTGAATTGTCAATATCATCAAGGGTGCTCGGACCTCTAGGATCAAGGGTGCTTGTAATTTTTGTCTTAAAAAATGGGGAAGATTTTAAATGGTGCTCAAGCCTTAATGTCGGATTTCTGTCCTGAAATAGCGTGAGCGATGTGATCGCTGTTGAGCTGAACAGACCTGATTCAAACAGATCCAGATCTAGTTGCATTGACACTTGAGAGTTGAACTCACTTATCGCTTTTTGTACATACGCCTCGTGTTGTGACGTCTGGTAAACCATTGACCCAAGCATAAAAACAGTGGTAACGACTATTCCAGATACAACAAGTAATATCGGTTTCTTACCGGATTCGACCCCCATGGGTGCTCCTTTTCACTGGTTGGCTTATTTAGCGCACCACTATATGCACCATCATTTCTAAAACTGAGGTGCAACAATCTTCTCTTTCCCTCCAAATTAGGCTACGGTTTCGGAGCAAAACTTGGCGCGCTTGAGATTCGTCAATACCAATCCTTGTGCAATTTTGTAAGAGCAGGGGAACTGGACGAACCATTTGAAAGTTTTACTTATTCCGCAACTCCTGAAGAGCCTCATTCATCTTAAAAAAGATAATGAGTAGTTCACACCAGATTCTTGCCGTAACAGCACCTGCAATCGCGCAAACCACTCCCAAAATAAAATTCTCAACCGTGACTCCTCTATAACCACTAAACATTACACTTAATCCACCAACAGCAGCAGCTAAAAGCGATATCCAGTAAACAATTGTTATGAGCTTTGGAGTTAGCATTTTGTCAAAAAACAGAATATCTTTCATTTTCTCTCCATTTGTTATTAAATAACTGACAGTTTATTGAAGTTTCCAATAGCAAGAGAAGGTATTGTTCGATTTGATCCCTTTAACAACACCGTCAAGCCCACCTCAAGAGATTGATATTTCCTCCTCACTCTACCACTAATGATAACTGTAACGCCAATTAGATTTTCATTTAGGCGCTAAATGGAGTCTCCTCAAAGAAAAAGGAACAGATAACCCCATAAATAAAAAAGGCACTTAGGGTAATCCCTAAGTGCCTTTTTTATTTAGTTGGAGCGGGAAACGGGATTCGAACCCGCGACTTTCAGCTTGGGAAGCTGACACTCTACCAACTGAGTTACTCCCGCGTATTTAGTT
>JAVERS010000008.1:0-75190 GCA_034007015.1 Desulfuromonadaceae bacterium | reverse complement strand
GTTCAGGCCGTGGTAGGAGACCGAGACCCGCGCAGTAAAGGGTTTAACCGAGCTCTCGACGCTCAGCGTCCCATCGGCTCGTTGGTCAAGCCTGTGGTCTATCTCACCGCTTTGCAGCAACCGCACAAGTATACATTAGCTACAAGGGTAGCTGACACTCCTTTGGTCCACCAACAGGCCGGCACTGAGGATTGGATGCCTGAAAATTATGATCTCCAATATCGTGGCGAGGTTCTGCTGCGCGACGGTTTGATCCATTCGTATAATGTTCCGACCGCGCGCCTAGGTCTGGAAGTGGGGGTCTCCGAAGTGTTGGCAAATCTGCGCCGCCTGGGAGTTGATAGAAGGGTTCCGGAGTACGCGTCCAGCCTGCTGGGGGTTAATGAATTCAGTC
Source organism: Desulfuromonadaceae bacterium (assembly GCA_034007015.1). Classification (GTDB taxonomy): domain Bacteria; phylum Desulfobacterota; class Desulfuromonadia; order Desulfuromonadales; family Desulfuromonadaceae; genus JAIVHC01. The sequence continues at coordinate 74,796 of JAVERS010000008.1, read as the reverse complement.
CGCTGGAGGTGACCCAAGTGTATCAAACTCTGGCAGGGGGCGGTTTTCGCACGCCGCTGCGGGCGATTCGGGAAGTGCTGACCGCAGATGGTGTGTCTCTGCAGCGCTATCCACTTAACATTGACCAGGTGGTTGATCCCGCGCCACTTTTTCTGTTGACGCGGACGATGCAAGACGTGGTGCGTGAAGGAACTGCGCGCCGCTTGGGAAATTATCTTTCTGCTGAGCTACAAGTTGCGGGCAAAACAGGCACCTCGGACGGTTTTCGTGACAGTTGGTTCGCCGGTTTCAGCGGAGATCGCTTAGGGGTGGTGTGGATTGGACGGGATGATAACGAACCGTCTGGGCTCACCGGTGCCAGTGGTGCCATGACAATCTGGGGCCAGGTGATGGCCAGCCTCGATCTTGCCCCTTTGGTGCTACCGGAAGGGGAAGGGATCGAGCATGTCTGGATCGATCAGGCCTCCGGTTTGCGCAGCGCAGCAGACTGCCAAGGAGCAATTATCCTCCCGTTTATTGCTGGTTCAGCCCCGGAACAGGCGGTGCCGTGCGCACAAGATGCAGAAAAGAAGTCGCTTAAAACCTGGTTTGAAAGGATGTTTGGTCGATGAAAAAGCTAGAGCGTTGGTTAGCATGTGTCATGATACTTCTGCTAGCGGGGTGCGCCTCACTCGCGCCGGTGGCTACGGAGCCGCAACCTCCACCCCGCAACGAAGCTGTTGCCGCCTTGTTTGATCTATCGCGGAGCCAATCCGCTGCGGGAAAGCTTGATATGGCTGGTGCATCATTGGAGCGCGCTCTGCGCATTGAACCGCAAAATCCTGAATTGTGGCAGGAGCTGGCGCGCGTGCGTCTCAATCAGAGACAGCACCGCGAGGCGGAAAACTTCGCGGCAAAGGCGAATATCCTTGCCGGCACCGACACGCAGCTCAGAGCGGAGAACTGGCGCATCATAGGGCAGGCGCGTACTAGCCTTGGCGACTATCAGGGTGCGCAGGCAGCATTTGAAAAAGCCGAAGGGAAATAGCTTCTAAGTAGCACAGTCGGGATGATATCGATCTCTGCCAATGTCTTGCCGGGTATTATTATCTTATGTGCTCAAAATATGTTGATATATTAATGGCGTATATCGCTCAAATAGAATTCAGGATATATAAAAAAGGGACAGCAGATGCCAGAATTCAATAAGAAAAAAACCTTATCCATTGAGGAGGTTGCAACCTCCAGAGGAAATCGTGCCCACCGCATCCTTGTGGGTGTACTTCTGCTGCTGATGGTGGTGGAGTGGGTTGCCCTTTTGCTTGAGCAGCGCTGGCTTTCGACTTTTCTGGTAACCCTCATTATTGTGACTTTAGTTTCGCCACTTATTTTTCGGCATCGCTTGGCAGTGGAGATACCAGCTGAATTTCATTTCGCGGCCGTTATTTTTATATTTGCGTCGTTGTATCTGGGCGAAATTCAAAGTTTTTACCAACGGTTTTGGTGGTGGGACATTGTGCTTCATGGATCGGCGGGCTTGCTGATGGGGATAGTTGGGTTTTTTCTGGTCTATCTCCTAAATGAAAGCAAACGGGTAGAGCTGCATCTGACTCCGGTTTTCATCTCCGTGTTTGCAGGCTTATTTGCCGTTGCTATTGGAACGTTCTGGGAAATCTTTGAATTTTCCATGGATCAGTTGTTTGGCTTTAATATGCAAAAACCTATGTTGGATGATCCCTCGGGTTTAACCGACACCATGTGGGATATGATTGTAAATGCACTTGGCGCACTGATTATCAGTTCTATGGGGTGGTGGTACCTGAAACATAAGCAGATGTTTTTTGTGCGAAAATGGATTCGAGCATTCATAAGAAAGAATCCACACATGTTCGATAACACCTGACCAGTTGTTTACGTCCCCAGTGTTTAGTGTTTAGCAAAACAGGTGAACAAATATATGAGCGCTAGTTTGAGTTATACATAACATAATCGGAGAGGAATGGTTGCCATGCTGAAATATTTTTACATTTCATTGTTCCTGCTGGTCCCAGCATTTGCCTTTGGCTATGCGGCCGATTCCACCTGTGTAAAATGCCACGGTAATTTGGGCATTATGAGTGCCTACGGAGCTGCCGCGTTGCACCTTGACCCCGAGCAGGTGGATAAAGAAGTCAACATGGGGGGGATTCCAACTTGTGTTGATTGCCACCAGGGAGACAACTCCACTATGGTAAAAGCTGACGCGCACCAGGGGGTGCTGAAACCATTTATGCTGGCCATCGGGGGCAGCTACAAAGGGGAAGCGCTGGAACGGAGTAACGCGCAAATTCAACCGTTGGTGCCACAGGGGGAAAGTGCCTTTGGTGCCATGCTGCCGAAGTTGGAGCAGAGCGAGTTGCAGCGCCTTAACACCGCGAAGATCTCAGGGCTGCACTTCCACGACCGTGATCCGCAGACGTTTGCATTCTCACCTGCAGTTGCGCGCGCGACCTGTGGTAAGTGCCATCCTGGCGAGGTAGAGGCCTACGGTAGCTCTTCCAAGGGGTTGCTTAAGCACCAACGCTCCTTCCGCACCTTCAGTGAAGAGCTGCCCGGGCCGCAGAATTGTGGGCCCTGGTTTGGAGATAATCATGCCCTCTTGGCGCAGGAGACCGCAGTACCGTTTAGTGCAGCGCAAAATGCCGCCTCAGCGCGTCAGTGCAACACCTGCCACGCCGGATGCAATGATTGCCATTATCAGGCGTACAAAGGGGAGGGGCGCCACCGCTTTGGTCCCCCAGATTCCCCTTCCTGCTACGGCGGCGGGCGCGCGAGCCTGTGCCACGCCGGACCTATGGACCGCCGCCGTGGGGCCGGATATATGCGCGGCGAATATGCCTTTCCGGCAGATTTGCCCCGTGGTGTGCATGTGGAGAATGGGGTGGGATGTCTTGATTGTCACCAAGTGGACAATCACCAGTTTGGACATCTGGCAAGTGATGCGGCGCGCACTTCGTGTCAGCAGTGCCATCCCCAGATTGTAAGCGCAGTGAGCCAGTCTACCCACGCCAACGTGGACTGTAGCGCGTGCCATATCCAGACGGTAGGGGCGTATCAGTTCACCTTCTGGGGCCCGGGTGTTGTTGCCGGGGTGGAAACGCCCTATGCCAAGCACAAAAATTACTACGGTACCCGCACCCTGCCGACCCTGATTAAAAATGGGGCCGGACGCTGGATTCCGGTGAAGCCCTATCCCATGGCGGCCCTCAATCAAAGTAAAGCGGTAGAGCCCACAGGGCTTAAATTCAGAGCGATCCCAGAACGTACTATTCAGGGACATACGCGCATCGGAGAGCCAGAAGCCTTCACCATTGCGCGTGAGCAAACCGATGTTAATGATGCGTTTATCGTTATGGGTACTCGCACCGATCTGCCCAAAAACAACAACGCCCTGTTGTGGATTCAGATGGATAAAATGAGTCACGCTCTAGGGGAGGCGCGTAGCTGTGCCAGCTGCCACACCAGTAGCGCACAGGTTGCCGAATCTACCTTTACCTATGCCAACTCCAACGATGTGATGCAGCCTTTTAGCGGCAGCTACACCATCGTGGCCGACGCTGATGGGATGCGCTTTGAGAACATCCGCACTAGCGAGATTGTCCCGCATGAAAAGCGCCACATAGCCGATTTCGCACCGTTTACGTTTTTCCCCGAGGGGTGGAATGTCAGAGGTATCGACTTCTCTATCCCATTCCGACCGCAGCAGGTTGCCAGCGCAACAACAGAACTTGAGGAGTTCCTCGCCGAACTCGAAACCATGCCTGCGTTGAACACCCAGCAGCTTCGTGCCGTGGCCTACCACAATTTGGAGATGGCCAAACAGATGTTGCAACAACAGCGCAAGGAAAAGGCAGAATTGTAAAGAGGTGGGTAATTGGTTGGAGACCCGGGCAGTGCCAGACGCGCTGCCCGGGTGTGGTGTTATGGAAGCATGGTGGAGAACTGTTTTTCTACCGCTTTGGCATCTTTGGCCAGCATGCCGCTTACCTCTGCCGACATGGGGTCCGGGAAGATATCCTCCACATCATTTTCTATCCCATCACAGATGGCAGTGACAATATCGGTGGGGGCGGCTTTGGGCATCTTTTGCCCTGCGGTCATGCGGGTTTCGACCGGCCCCGGATAGATGCCAATAACGCGAATGTTTTGCGGTGCCAGCTCAGCGCGTGTGCCCTGAATCATCGAGTGCATGGCAGCCTTTGACGCACAGTACGTGCCGTTGGTGGGTAAGTTGACCATGCCGATGATTGAGCACACATTGGCAATCAGCCCTCCACCTTGGGCTTTAATTACCGGGGCAAATGCCTGGCATACACCCAGGGTGCCGAAGTAGTTGATTTCCATTTCAATGCGCGCCGCTTCTAAAGCTGTTGAGTCCATCAAAGGGGTGATGCGGTTACACCCGGCATTGTTAAACAGCATATCAACATCTGTGCACGCAACTGCTGCGGCAGCGATACTTGCAGGCGCGGTAATGTCAAGCTCAACCAGAGTCACTTTTTCTTGCGTAAGCACCGGAAGTGCTTGCGCGGCTTCCACATTCCGCACTCCGGCATACACCTTGCGCGCCCCGCGATTCAGCAACTCCTGCACTAAGGCAGACCCAATCCCGCCGTTGGCTCCGGTTACTAAAGCAGTTTTCCCCTCTATTTGCATGTTGTTTAATCCTTTCTGTGAAGTGTAAATGAAAATCCCTGCCTTGTTTGCCAGCATATCCCCTTTAATATAGCAGAGTTGTGTCAAGTTGCGTAAAGCGCTTTCCCCTCCACCACCTGTTGCATTGCACATTCTTTTTGCGCAGGTTAATATCGCTCATTTCTGAAGGTTTTAGTATTGAAAAGCTATGCCGTAGTTATTGGGCGGGGTGACCACTTTGAAGGAAGTATAGGATGGGTACAGGTAGAAACGCGGCGCTGTTAGCGCATCAGATAAGTTTACTCAGTTCACGCCCGATAGTGGTGTTGGACGTAGAAACCACTGGGATCTCCGTAGCAAAGGGGGAGCGTGTTATCGAGATTGGCGCAGTGCGCGTGGTGGAGGGGAAGTTGGGGGAGCGTTTCAGCTCGTTGGTTGCCACCTCGAGGCCAATCTCACCAGGAGCGCTGGCGATACATAAAATCACCCCTGCAATGCTTGCGGGGCAGCCGACGCCGGAGGAGGTGTTTCGTGATTTTGCCAGTTTTATTGGGGGCGATATTCTAGTCGGGCACAATGTAGGATTTGATATGCGCTTTTTAGCGGCGGAGTTTGCCCGCCTGGGACAGCGCCTTACCAATTCGAGCTACTGCACCTTGAAGCTCAGTCGCCTGTGCTACCCCCAGTTGCGCAGCCATAAACTTGAAATACTCGGTCGCTATTTGTTTGGGGCGCTACCTGAGGTGCGCCACCACCGCGCCCTGGATGATGCAGAGCTGGCGGCGCGGGTTATGTTGCGCATCGCAGAGGAGCACGGTGCCCTTTGTTAGCGCCGCCGTTCGGCGCAAAGGAGAAATGGCGCCTGTGCTGCATTTGGGCAGTCAAGGCGAATTACATCCCATTCTTGTTTCGCTAAAGAGGTGAAAAACTCGGATAGATGTTTGGCCTCGTGCTGGCCGGCCGGGTGCCCCGGATACACCACCAGAATCAGACGCCCTTTCGGTAACAGTGCAGCTAGGCCCTGCTTTACCGCACTGAGGGTGGTGGCTGCAGTGGTGGAGACGCGGTGATCACCGCCAGGAAGATAGCCCAGGTTGCCGAGGATCACTTTGGGGGCGCGCCGGAGATGGCACTGCAGATCTTGATGCCCGGAATGGAACAGGTGCACCCCTGTGGTGGCGTCTAGGCACGGTTCGGTGCGGGCGGCAAAACCGTCTGGCGCCGCATCGGTGTGGATACAAAAGGGGAAGTTGTGTGTTGCCAGGAGGGTGGCACTGCGCTTCAATGCCGCATGCTGAATGTCAAAGCCGAGCACTCCACCCGTGGTTCTAGCCTCAACACAGCGAACCAGATGGAGACAGTCATTGCCGTTGCCCAAGGTGAGATCGACGGCCATATCTCCAGGGTTGAGGACCTCTGCACTCAAGTGGTGGCTCCAGCCGATGATGTCGGCTAGATTAGTGGTGTATTTATGCATCTCGCCCATGGATGGCACGCTCCTTTGTTCCTGCCTTTTAAGATATTTTACACTTTTTACCGCACTGATCTGATCCTGTGTGTGATCAGACTGCAAACTAACCCAGTCAGCAATTGCGGAGTTGCCAATTGTTGTGGATGGCGGTAAAGTTGCGCGCATGAAAACTACACACGAAACCCAACGTACAGATGCCCCTCTGAGCGAGGAGCTGGTGGAGAAGTACTCCTGCGCTGTGACCTTGTCCGACCTGGAGATTTTTGTCTATCCAGAGTTACTCTACAGCCTGGTGCTGGCTAACATTATGTCACCCATTGTGTGGGAATGGCGCGAGGATCCTTGGTTTGCCAAGCTGGATAAACTCAACACCTACCGTAAAATTCTGCGTCTCAAACAATTTATCATGGATAGGTACGACTTCAATCTCGATCTCGATTCGTGGGGGCTGACGCGTAAGGACGTTGAACTTGAACGCTTTCGGGATGTTATGGACCCCGAGGTTATCGAGCGTAGCAACGCCCTGTTTGGCTATACCGGAGACAAATACTACTTCGATATGAACATCCGGCGCCACTTCGGGCTGGAGAAGTATGACAGCGACATAATCCCCTACTGGAAAACTGAGACCGCTGAAGCGATGGAGGCATTCTGCTATCGTGACGGCTACTCCAAAGGTGCGGGGGAGTGCGTGTCTCTCTCCACCCTGTATGCAGCGGCGCTGTATGTAGTGTGTGGCATTCCGCTGGAACAGATATATCTGATGGCGACGCCACTCCATTCGCAGAACTTTGTTGACGTGCGTGACGGAATTATCACCAATAACAGACGCATTGTCACGCGCAATATGTGGTTTAACGGTACCGCCCTTACGGCTCGTGCCCAGCGTGCTCTGCGGAATGAGCAGGTCACCATGGTATTGCATAATAGTGGATATATACATGTGGTGTATCCTGATGCCACTATTGAGCCTGCAGCTTATACGCGCTTTAGTGAAGCACTGCTCGGGTTTATGCGCACGGAACTAGATGAAGAGATTCTGTGTAATTTTCTGCGCCAGCATTCCGAACTGCAAACATGCTTCCAGCTTCAGCATCAACGCCATGGTAAAGCCTACTGGGTTGCACTGGAGAAGGTGTACCGTTGCGAGCAAGGCAGCTCGTTTCGCGTGGGAGATCGCACTACGCGGGATAAACTTCTCGACGAAGTGGATGAGTACGATTTTTTCCCCACCCCGCTGGAAGGGCGTATCGATCTGGAGCGTTTTGAGAAGTTTTTTAAACGTTTCCCGAATGTGGATCTGGATAAGGAGGAGGTGCAGGAAGCCTTGTTGCAGGAGTTTGACTGCTGTAGCGATGGCACCCGTACTTTGATTGAGGATCTACGCAACTTCATCGAGGTGAAACCCCGTTTGCCCGATCTGACAAGCAAAAACCTGGATGTTGCTAGGCCTGCCGTTGAACTCGCCCCCGGCATGGAACGCGCCGAAGTTATCGAAACGTTGCGTTCTCAGCGCGAACACAGTTCGATGGTGGATCTGGCCTTCTACACCTACCGCGATATGCAAAGTTGTGATTGGACGCCGTTTGTGCGCGCAGCGCTGGAGCGCAATCCCGTTTGTGTTGAGGGATGCGCCAACTTAGATGATGCCGGCGTAGTAGCCGTACTACAACAGATGACGCCAGAATCTATTTACACCGAGCAGCGTCTGGCGCAACCAGATGAGGTGTGGAATTTTCAACGCGGAGATGGTGTGGAGCTTGCTGTGTGTCTGGCTACAGTACTGAAACAACGTCATCCGGAGCAGCAGATGGAGCTAATAGTGGAGCCTGAACGCGCTGTGCTGCGCATCGATAGTGATGAGGTGGTGTTTGAATCGCACAAAGGGCTGAAGTACCGTATTATGTTGACCAATTAAAGCGTACCTTTTTTGTCAAGTATGTTGACTTGTGTCGATTTCGTGCGGCATACTGCAGTTTAAGTGTATGTTTAGCCGTGTGACTTACGCTACCTAAAACGATGCCTGTAATATCCGCCGGAACTACAGAGTAGGTTCCGCATGCGGGAGTAAGGATTTTGTATGGAACGAATTTTTCTGGATAATAATGCCACCACTCTGGTTGATCCATCGGTGCGTGACGCCATGGAGCCTTTTTACTGTCAGATGTACGGTAACCCCAATTCACTGCATTCTTTCGGTATAGAGGTGCGTCCCTACCTGCACCGCGCCATGGAACTACTCTATGCTGGGATTGGCGCAGATGACGAGGATGATATTATCATCAACTCTTGCGCTACCGAGGGCAACAACACGGTGATTATGGGGATGTATTTCAGCCTTCTGAAGGAGACACGGAAGAAAAGTATCGTCACCACAAAACTGGAACATCCCAGCATTCGCGAAGCGTGCCGTTTTCTGGAAAAACAGGGGGTAAAGGTTACGTGGCTTTCCCCTAATGCGGATGGGCTGATAACCGCCCAGATGGTTAGAGAGGTGATCTCTGATACCACGGCGCTGGTTTCGGTAATGTGGGCAAACAACGAAACTGGGCAGATCCTTCCCATCGAGGAGATTGGGCATGTCTGTCGCGAACGTGGCGTATATTTTCATACCGATGCAGTGCAGGTTATTGGCAAGATCCCGGTGGATGTCAGTGCGTTCCCGGTAGATTTTCTCACCTTTAGTGCGCACAAGTTCCACGGGCCTAAGGGCGTTGGTGGTTTATATATGCGGAAAGGGGTTTCCCTGCCGCCGTTGCTACACGGTGGTGAGCAGATGGGGGGGCATCGTGCCGGTACCGTGGATGTCCCTGGATTTATAGGGATGGCACGCGCGATGGAGCTAGCGGTAGAAAATCTTGATCATGAACAAAATCATGTACGGAAGTTGCGCGATAAATTGGAAGATGCCCTGCTGGAAATAAAGGATGTTCTGGTTGTTGGAGATCGCGCGATGCGTACACCGAATACGGTATATGTAAGTATCCGGGGCGTAGAAGGGGAAGCGCTGATCTGGGATCTGAACCAAGCTGGGATTGCGGCCTCCACCGGGAGTGCATGCGCCTCAGAATCGCTGGAGGCAAGTCCAATCCTTACCGCCATTGGTGCGGATAAGGACCTGGCTCATACCGGGGTGCGTTTTAGCTTGTCACGCTTTACCACCGCTGAGGAGATCAACTACACTATCGATGTGGTTAAAAAGGCGGTTATCCGTCTACGCAGTATGTCTACCTCGTACTGATGTGGGGAACTTGACATCTCTGAATATAGACTAGAGCTGAATTGATGCTTAGCTTAAGATAATAGACGGGAGTAGTAAATATGGCAAAAAATGATCTTATCGGCGGTTCGCTGTGGGAACAATATTCACAGAAGGTAGCCGAACGGATGAATAATCCGCGTTATTTTGGCGAGCTTACCGAGGAAGACGCTAAGCGCCTGAACGGTAAGTTGGTTATCGCCAACGAAGGCGCGGAGTCGTGCGGGGATACCGTGCGCCTCTACTGGATTGTTGGCAACGATGATGAGGTGATTAAGGCTGCGGCGTTCAAGTCGTTCGGTTGTGGTACCGCAATCGCTTCCACCGATATGATGGCAGAGATGTGTATCGGCAAAACGGTCGCAGAAGCTACTAAAATAACCAACCTTGACGTGGAACGTGCTCTGCGGGATACCGAAGACATTGCGGCAGTTCCGCCACAGAAAATGCACTGCAGTGTCATGGCGTATGAGGTAATTAAGCGGGCGGCCGCGATCTATCGCAATGTGGATATCTCCACCCTGGAAGAAAAAGACATTGTGTGCGAATGTGCCCGTGTCACCTTGCAGACGGTTGAAGACGCCATTCGCATCAATGATCTGACCACAGTGGAGGAGATCACTGACTACACCAAGGCTGGCGCATTTTGCAAGTCGTGCATTGAGCCCGGCGGACACGAAAAGCGCAAATACTATCTAGTTGATATCCTTGCACGCGTGCGCGCAGAGATGCTGCGAGAGCAGAACCCAGACCAAGAAGAGGGAGATGATTTTGCGTCCTTGTCGGTGGTGAAGAAAATCCGCGCTATTGAAAAAGTGCTTGATGACAATGTACGTCCGGTTCTCGCGCGCGATGGCGGAGGCATTGAACTCGATGATCTCGAATGTGAAGATGCCGGCATCTGCGTAGTTTCAGTACAGTATATGGGAGCGTGCAAAGGCTGTGCGGGCAGTGTCGCTGGCACTTTGAGCTTTGTGCAGCAGACCTTGCAGGAAAAGCTCAGCCCTTTTATTGAAGTTAAAGTAGCTTGATCCACAGCAACAGGAGATAAATACTTATGGCACTGCGCCAAATACTCCACTATCCTGATCCTCTTCTGGCCCAGGTGAGTGCGCCAGTTGAATACATTGATGAGCAGATCACCAGTCTGGTGGCGGACATGGTAGATACCATGTATGCTGCGCCCGGAGTGGGGCTGGCAGCCCCGCAGGTGGGGGTGCTGAAACGGGTGATTATCATAGACTGTGGCAGCAAAGAAGAGCCCGATCTCATCCGTGCGGTGAATCCACAGATTATCGACAGTGAGGGCGAGTGCACCGAAGAGGAAGGGTGTCTGTCAGTACCGGATTATTACGCCAGCGTTAAACGCAAAAGCTGGATCAGGGTGCGTTATCAGGATTTGCAGGGAAAGTTGATTGAACGTGAGTGCGAAGGGTTGTTGGCGATTGCCTTTCAGCACGAGATTGATCACCTTGACGGAAAGTTGTTTGTTGACCGCCTTTCATCTTTGAAAAAAGGGATATTCCGTAAAAAATACCAGCGAACTATGGAGCAACAAAAGGAGCAGCTGTGATTGATAAAAAACATATGCGTGTAGTGTTCATGGGGACTCCTGAGTTCGCGATTCCCACCTTTGAAGGGCTGATTGAAAGTGGTGTTAAGTTGGTGGGGGTATTTACTCAACCAGACCGTCCTAAAGGGCGAGGGCGTAAGCTTGAAGCCTCTCCAGTTAAGCAGCTTGCCCTTGAACACAACCTGCCAGTGTTTCAACCTCAGCGTTTGCGCGACAAAGACGCGGTCAAGCAGGTGCGTGCGCTGCACCCAGAACTTATCGTGGTGGTGGCGTACGGACAGATTTTGCCCCAAGAGGTGCTGGATATTCCCAAATACGGATGCATCAACGTCCATGCCTCTCTTCTTCCACGCCATCGTGGCGCAGCCCCTATCAATAAAGCCATTATGGAAGGGGATCCCACCACTGGGGTTACCACCATGCAGATGGATGCAGGGTTGGATACCGGAGATATGCTGGTAAAAAAATCGCTTTCAATTTTTCCCAACGAAAACGCAGGAGATTTGCACGATCGTTTGGCGCAGCTGGGCCGAGAAGCGATGGAAGAAACCCTGGCGCGCCTGTGCGCTGGAACTCTGACCGCAGAGAAGCAGGACGACAGCGTAAGTTCGTATGCGCCTATGCTTAAAAAAGCGGATGGGCTTATTGACTGGAGTCTTCCAGCCGCTTCTATCCACAATCAAGTGCGTGGACTGTACCCCTGGCCCGGAACCTTCACCTATCTTGATGATGAAGTGCTTAAGGTCGCAGATTCTCGCATCGCTAAGGGTAGCGGATCACCGGGTGAGGTTCTAAAAGCTGAAGCAAATCAGGTTCTGGTGGCATGTGGAGTGGGGGCGTTGGAGCTGCGCAAATTGCAGTTGCCCGGTAAAAAGATGCTCCCCGCTGCTGATTTTCTCCGCGGGGTCAAGCTCCAACAGGGGCAAATACTCGGGTAAGCACAGACAGCTGTTCATTGCCGCAGTAAAAAAATGGCTTTATGCACCTTGCCCTTTAGATATCTGTTCTTATATTAGGGTCACGCATAGAGGGTATGCAATGAATGTGTCATCTTTATGTGCTTGTAATTTAGGGTGCACTTGAACGCAACAAATAATAAACAGAGGGTATACAGATGTTGAATAACGTTAAAACAGTTGGCTTGCTTACACTCCTGACACTCTTGCTCGTGTTTATCGGCGGGATCATAGGAGGTCAGAATGGCGCTTTGGTGGCGCTGTTCTTTGCCGCAGTGATGAACCTCGGTTCCTACTGGTTTTCCGATAAAATAGTTTTACGCATGTATAAAGGTCAGGAAGTCACCAGCGGTGAACTCTACGATGTGGTAAAAGAGCTTGTGGAACGTAACAATCTCATCATGCCGCGGGTGTATCAGCTCCCACAGAGTACCCCCAACGCCTTTGCTACAGGGCGAAACCCTAAGCATGCGGTAGTGGCGGCGACTCGGGGAATTCTCGACATTCTTACCCGGGAAGAACTGATGGGAGTTATGGCGCATGAGATGAGTCATGTGCGTAACCGCGATATCCTGATCGGTTCTATCGCTGCAACTATTGCTGGGGCAATCTCCTTTCTCGCGAACATGGCGCAGTGGAGTATGCTTTTTGGCATGGGCGGGGATGATGAGGATGGAGGCGGAAATATGCTTGCCATGATTGCCACTATGATTTTTGCCCCGATGGCTGCAATGATGGTGCAGATGGCAGTATCACGTTCGCGTGAGTACGCGGCGGACCGCGGTGGTGCCGAGCTGTGTGGGAATCCACACTACCTTGCGAATGCGCTTAGGAAGCTAGAGAGCGCCAATCGTCAACAACCGATGCACCATGTTAATGAAGCCACCGCGCACATGTTTATTGTAAATCCGCTCAGTGGTAAAAAATTACAGAGCTTGTTTACTACCCATCCACCAATTCAGGAACGGATAAATCGCCTTGAAGCGATGGCATAGTTTTTACGGTAATATAGCAACCTAAGCAAAGGGGGTGCACTGAGTGTATCCCCTTTTGTGCGTGTAAAGGGCTTAGTTCGTTTGTATTCTTCCGGCACTAAATTCGCTCCAGAACCTGGTGGCGGGGGCAATAGGTTTGGAGTTTTGTATGAAGAAAGCATGGCGTAAGCCGGCGGGAACCGATGCGCGCGCACTCGCCTGTTCGGTTCTTCTGCAGGTGGAACAGGGGGGATATTCAGACATCCTGCTGGATAAAATGTTGCAGCACACAACAGTATCAACTGCAGAACGTGGCTTGATGACCGAGTTAGTGTATGGGGTTCTGCGCCGACGTGGCAGTCTGGACTATATACTTAAGGGGCTATGTCGTCAGCCGTATGAAAAGCTAGAAATACCAGTACGAACTTTGTTGCGCTTAGGTGCATATCAAATTATATATCTGGATCGGGTGCCAGACCATGCCGCAGTGCATAGTTGTGTGGAATTGGCGCGCAGCATGAATCTGGAACGCGCTACGGGATTTCTGAATGGGATATTACGCAATTTGGTTCGTCAAGGTGGTGCGCGGGTGTGGCCGGACAGAAAAACCGATCCGCTAGGGTATATAACTCATGCCTTGTCGCTGCCGACGTGGGTGGCGCAGCGCTGGATTACATACTATGGCACCGATACGGCCATCCAGCTAGCTGAGCTTAATACTGATGCCGCACCCAACACCCTGCGGGTCAACACCCTGAAGACTACACGCGCGCAAGTACTGCACCAGTTCGAGGCTGCCGGAGTTGAGGTTCTGGCAACTGAATTTGCTCCTGATGGCATCGTGGTACGGGGAAGCGCGGTAGCGCAGCGGGAATGGTTGCAAGACGGGTTGCTTCAGCCCCAGGACGAGGCGAGCATGTTGATAGGACACCTGCTTCAGGTACAACCTGGGCAGCGAGTTCTTGATGTGTGTGCCGCTCCGGGAGGGAAAACTTGCCATATCGCAGCCTTGGGAAAAAATGAGGTTGAAATAGTGGCGCTGGATTTGCACAAGCACCGGCTGCAACAACTCCAAAAAGGGGCGCAGCGTCTCGGCTGTCGCAATATAACGACCAAGGTGCAGGATATGACTAAGCCTTACCCTGCGGGTGAAGTCACCCCTTTTGACACCGTTTTGGTGGATGCACCCTGTTCGGGCTTAGGGGTGTTGCGGCGTAATCCGGAGCTGCGCTGGCGCCGACAAGAAAGAGATATTGCGGAGTTGGTGGAGATTCAACAGCGTATCCTGCGCAATGCTGCGTCCTGCGTAGTGCCGGGAGGAAAGCTGGTGTATTCGCTGTGTACTACGACCCCAGAGGAGTCGGTAGAGGTGGTGGAGGCCTTTCTTGAGGATAATCCGGAGTTCTCCATCCAGGATCTGCACGCAGTTGTACCTCCGCACTGGAACGGACTCCTGACGAGTGCGGGTTTTCTCGCCACTCTGAGCACTCGGGATGCGGGGATGGATTGCTTCTTTGCCGCACTATTACAGCGCAAAAACTGAGGATATGCCACTGCACCAAAGGCGCTTCGCAACTGCTGCTCTAGTTCCAGCACCAAGAGGCGATTTTTCATCTTACGCACGGCTAAATATGCTAGTATCTGTGCGCCCGTTGGCAGCTAGTGAAACCGTGCCTCTTAAAAAACATTTGCGAGCCCCGCTCGAATTTACAGGAGTCCATACATGGTGAAAATATCCCCATCTATCCTCTCTGCTGATTTTGCCCGCCTCGGCGAAGAGGTACAGGCGGTAGAGCAGGCAGGCGCTGACTATATCCACGTTGATGTAATGGATGGTCACTTCGTGCCCAACATCACTATTGGTGCCCCAGTGGTAAAGGCGCTACGCCCTGTTACCTCTCTGCCGCTGGATGTGCACCTTATGATCGAAAACCCGGATAAATACATTCCCGATTTTGCCTCCGCGGGTGCAGATATTATCACCGTGCACCAAGAAGCGGTTCCCCATTTGCACCGTACGATACAGCTGATCCATAGTCTTGGAAAGCGTGCCGGAGTTTCGCTGAATCCTGCAACGCCAGTTGATACTCTCGAACTGATCCTGGCCGAGGTGGATATGGTGCTACTCATGACCGTTAACCCAGGGTTCGGAGGGCAAAGTTTCATCCCTTTTACCTTAAAGAAGATTGCGCGCATGCGCTCCATGATCGAGCGTAGTGGCAGAAACATCGAGCTTGAGGTTGATGGTGGGGTAAAAGCTGAGAATATTGCAGAGATAGCAAAGGCAGGCGCAGATGTTTTTGTCGCCGGGAGTGCAGTGTTCAACGGAAAAGATTATACCCGCAATCTAGCCGCATTACGCGCAGCTGTTGGATAAAAATGTTCTTGATTTAATTGCGGTGTTCGTGTTATCAACCTGCATACTGTATACAAAATATAGAGTAATTTCTACTTAAAAAAGAGGGCGTTTGCGCGCTCTTTTTGCCGGAATAGTTGCCCAATTGCAGGATCAGGGCGCGGGTATTACAGGAGGTCATATTGTCTGAGATAGTTTTTTCCAGCTGGGGAAGGAAGATCGTCGATAGCCGCGAAGGCGGGGATGCAGATCTAGCTTCATTGAAGCTGAAAATTCCAACCGAGTATTTGAGCAAAAAAAAGGTTAAAGCCTTCATGGGCTGGGACGGTTTTGTGGTGCTCGACCCCAAAGTCGATGTTGTAGCCATGGCTGCTGAGTACATGAAACGCGTTCAGGAAAAACACTGCTGCGGCAAATGTACTCCGGGGAAGAAGGGCACTAGGGTG
Source organism: Desulfuromonadaceae bacterium (assembly GCA_034007015.1). Classification (GTDB taxonomy): domain Bacteria; phylum Desulfobacterota; class Desulfuromonadia; order Desulfuromonadales; family Desulfuromonadaceae; genus JAIVHC01. Next base: position 59,108 of record JAVERS010000008.1, on the reverse strand, counting down.
CTACAGGACACTCTGGCACGCATCATCTCCGGCCAAGGGGAAGAAAAAGATCTCGATATTATCGAGAACCTTGCCGATATTATGCAGGGTTGCAAGTGTACCCTGTGTATGACTGCAGCAATCCCAGTGCAAGACAGCGTAAAGCATTTCCGTGAGGCCTATCTTGAATACATGGCGGGAAAACGCAAGCCTTCCTTCACGGGGAATTATATCGACAAGGTTACCGCCCCCTGCATGGATACCTGCCCAGCACATATCGATATTCCTGCCTATATAGAAGAAATCAAAAATTTCCGTTTTGATAAATCGCTGGAAACGATCCGCGAGCGTATGCCGATACCGGCGGTGTGTGGGCGAGTATGTCCTCATCCCTGTGAGAGCGCGTGTCGACGTGCCCTAGTTGATGAGCCTGTGAGTATCATGGTGATGAAGCGTGTTGCATCCGATCACGAGTGGATGCACCATCGGTGTCCTCCTATGCGCCCCAAACCGGCAACGGGCAAGAAGGTAATGGTAGTTGGGGCTGGTCCTGCCGGTCTTACTACCGCCTATTACCTAGCGCTTGAAGGGCATAAAGTTAAAATTATCGATATGCTCTCAGAGCCAGGCGGTACCGTAGCCATGGGGATTCCTGACTATCGTATGCCGCGCCCGCTGTTGCGCCGCGAAGCTCAGATTGTACAGGATCTTGGTGTGGAGATTGAGTACGGAGTGAAGTTAGGGCGCGATGTGTCTCTGCGCGAGCTCAAAGAGCAGTACGATGCCGTATTCCTTGGTACTGGAGCGTTCAAATCCAAGCCCATGGGTGTTGAAGGTGAGGATGCCGGTTACGAAGGTTTCTCCACCGGTGGGATTAACTACCTCAGAGCTGTATCCCTGGGGCAGGATATTAAAACGCCGAAACGGGTATTAGTAGTGGGTGGAGGTAACACCGCTATTGACTGCGTGCGCGTGGCATTACGCGAAGGTGCGGAGGAGGCTATCCTTGTGTATCGACGTGGGCGCAGCGAGATGCCGGCAGAGCCCTATGAAATTGACGATGCAGAAGAGGAAAATGTGCGTTTCGAGTTTCTTGCCAATCCCACGCGCTTGATTACTGAGAACAATAAAATAACTGGAGTTGAGGTTGTCAAGATGGAGCTTGGCGAACCGGATGAATCTGGACGGCGTCGTCCCCAGCCGGTCAAGGGCTCAGAGTATGTGATTCCGTGCGATATGGTAATTCCAGCCATTGGACAAGATCCTGATCTGTCCTATCTGGAAGATCATGACTATGGAATTAAACAGACGCGTTGGAGCAGTATTGTTACCAATAACGGCACTATGATGACCGATAGTGAAGGTATCTTCGCTGGCGGCGACTGTGAGTATGGTGCCATGACAGTGGTTTTAGCTGTAGGTCATGGTAAACGCGCTGCGAGTGTTATGCACCGCTACCTTATGGAGGGGAAAGCGGTTCTCGACGACGACGAAGCGATGGAAGATATCATGAACCGTCTCGGCGTATTTGATCCTGATGAGAAAATCTCCATTTTAGGTGGTCTCAAGCGTGAGCATCAGCCCAAGATTGCTGGGGCCGAGCGGGCTAAGAATTACGAAGAGATTGAGTTGGCGATGCCGGAAAGTCAGGCAGTGGTAGAGGCAGATCGGTGTTTGCGCTGTTACCGCGTAGGCATGGTAGCTGTTGACTGAAGATTTTGGTAATGCGAATTTAGACGGGATTTAGGATTTACATATGAGCCATAAAGCCGAAAATAAAATGATTCGTCTCACCATTGATGGGCAGGAAGTTGAGATAAAAGCGGGTTTGCCCATAATTGCTGCAGCTGAGAAACTTGGGATCAAGATCCCCACAATGTGTTATCTCAAAAAAGTTTCCACTACTGGGGCTTGTCGCGTGTGTCTGGTGGCGGTTGAAGGGGTCGAAGCTCCGGTTACTGCGTGTAATACCATCGCTGTTGACGGTATCAACGTGACCACATCTACGCCAGAGTTGGAGCAAAAACGGCGCGACATGATCCGCCTGATGCTGGTTAACCACCCTCTGGATTGTCCAGTGTGTGACGCGGCAGGAGAGTGCGATCTGCAGGACATCTGTTTTGACCACCATGTCCTCGATCAACCTTTTAAGGCCCTCGATGTAGCGGTGCCGAAAATTAAAGATTGGCCGCTGATTGAGAACGTGCCTGCGCGCTGTATTCTGTGTGAGAAGTGTGTCAAGGTTGGGCATGAACTTACAGGCATTGGCGACTTTTACGTCAATGAATTAGGGGATAAAGCATATATCGAGCGTAAAGAGGGGCAGAACACCATTGACCCCTATATAGAAGGTAACGCAGTTGCGGTATGTCCGGTAGGAGCGATGATCTCTAAGCCGTATCGCCATAAAGCGCGGTGCTGGACTCTGGACAAGGTTCCTTCCCTTGGCTTTGGTGGCGGAAGTCTGGAGCAGGTAGAGCTGAATGTTAAAAACGGTAAGCTCTATCGCATCACCTCTGAAGATGATGTCACCATCAACAACGGTCTGCTCAGCTTCGATTCAAGCTTTGGGTACGAGTTTGTTAACTCTACCCACCGCCTTGGTGCCCCACTGGTAGATGGAGTCGAGGTCAGTTGGGAAGCTGCCTTAGAAAGTGTGGACAAGAAAGCACGTTCACTGGGTGGCGATGCGATTGCAGGCTTGAGTTCAGCACGACTCACTCTGGAAGAGAACTATCAGTTTCAGAAACTCTTCCGCGCTGGGTATGGAAGTAACAACATCGATTCAGCTACCTGTTTTGGCATTCGGACTGCGAGTGAGACCCTGCGCACAACGCTCGGTCTTAATGGAGGAAGTGCTCCGGCAGCAGATATCGCCTGCGCCGATGCCGTTTTGGTGTTCGGTTCTGATGTCACTTCAGAGCAGCCTCAGGTCAATTATCAGATTCAACGTGCCAAGCGTGAAAACGATGCGTATTTGTGTGTAGCTAATATGCGCTCTGTGCGCATTGCAGATAATTCCAATGTGTTCCTCAACTATGCTCCCGGTTCAGAGGTTGCTCTAGTGGCGGCATTGGCAAAGCTCATGCTGGGGCAGGGGTTAGAGGACAGCGCCTTTGTCAAGAAATTTGTCAAAAACAGCGCTGATGTGAAAAAGTTCATCGCTGGGATTGATGCGAAGAAAGCTGCAGCTGACGCTGGGGTGGATTACGCTCTTCTCGAAGAGGTAGCGCAGAAATTTGGCACCGCCGAGAAGGTTGCGGTTGTCTTTGGCGCCGATGTTACAGGTGCTGCAGCGGTTGCAGATATTACCGCGGCACTAGCTAACTTCGCTATCCTGAGCGGAGCGCTGAACGGCAATGGAGGTGGAGTTTTCCTTGTTGACGAACGTCCTAATACCCAAGGTCTGCTGGATGCTGGTGTATGTCCTGGTCAGCTCCCAGGTGGGCTGGATTACGCTAAAAAAGCAGCAGATGCTGCCAAGGTTTGGGGTTGCGATCCATTGCCTCAGGGTGGTTTGGACGCGGCACAGATTCTTGAAGAAATTGAAAAGGGCAAGATAAAGTTTCTGTATCTTGCTGGAGTTAATCCGCTGGTAACCTATCCTGAAAGCCAGCGCTGGCGTAACGCACTTCAGAAACTCGAGTTCCTAGTGGTTCAGGATATTCTCGAGTCTGAGTTGACCCAGATGGCGCACGTTGTGTTGCCTGCGGCCTCATTCGCTGAGAAGAACGGCACTTATATCGCATGCGACAATACCGCAGGGCTGTTGCAGCAGGCGTTGAAGCCTTACGCAAAGTCCAAGACTGATGTAGAGATTCTGACGTCACTTTATAGTTATGCGAGCGGACAGAAGTGTGAAGCCGATCCTGCTGTAATACGTACTGAATTCAATGCGCTAACCGGGATGTTTGCAACTCTGGAAGTAAGTGGGGATAAATATCTTTGCCCTGGAGTTAAGAAACCCTATGCGCCTGCACCAGCTGGGTTGATTTTTTCTGAGTTCAAAGGTGGTAAGCCTGTGTCTGGTCCGGTTCTGGTGGTGGGTAAAATGCACGCCCATACTGGGGTTACTTCAACTTACGCACCTGGCGCCCTCGAAATCGCGCCGCGCGGATATATCGAGATCAACACAGCGGAAGCAGAAAAAGCCGGCATTAAAGATGGAGAAACTCTCGCTCTAAAGAGTGGCGTCGGTTCGTTCAGCGCACCGGCGCGTGTAAGTACTTATGTGCCTGCCGGAGTGCTGTTTGCGCCTTACCATTTTGCGGATATCAATGCTATGCAGGCAGTCCCTGTAACCCAACGCAGTGTGGTAGTAGAGATCTCCAAAGGCTAAATAGGTACGTTCTTAAGTTATCGTTTTAGAGAAAAAAGCCCCGTCTGACTTTATGTCAAGACGGGGCTTTTTAGCTTGCGCTGGCTGGCAGAAATAGACCGCTTTCGGCACGGGGGATAGGGCAGAAAGAACCTTGTGGGTAGCTTGTCAATGTCCGCCGCTGAAGTTTAGTTCAACCAACAGGCAGCTTCCATCCGCAATGGTATTTATATCATTCTGAAGGCACAGTGCTACTGCCTCAGCTCCCTCGGCACCTGGTTGCATCCAGACATGTTTTATCCCTTTGCTTATGGCTTGTTTTACCACTTCTAGAGTAACTGACGGCGGAGTAATGATGGAGAGAGCCTCAACTTCTGGTGGAAGTTCTGCCACGCTTGCGACGCAGGGGAGCCCTTCGATTTCGTCCTCACCTGGATTTACAGGAATTACGTCATAGTTGTGTTCCATGTAGCAGCGGAGCACTTTATTACCGAACTTATTTCGCTGCGTCGATGCTCCAACGACAGCAATTTTTTTTGCTTGCAGAAAGCGTGCAATATCTTCACGGTGTTTCATAGAACCTCCATGTATGGGGGAGTTCCTGGGGGAGTTCCCCGTGGCGGATTTATTCGGTATCCACAAGGGGAGCTCGGTCTGTTATAGCTTGGCGTGCGAGTTCATCGCAGCGCTCATTCTCTGGGTGTCCAGTGTGTCCTCGCACCCAGTGCCACTCAATATTATGCGCCTGGGCTAGCTTGTCAAGGCGCTGCCACAGATCTTTGTTGAGGACATCTTTTTTCTGAGAGTTCTTCCAGTTCCTTTTTTTCCATGCGTGGATCCATTTAGTGATTCCATTTAGAAGATACTGAGAATCAGTGGTAAGCTTTACATTGCACGGAAACTTAAGTGCCTCTAGACCCACGATTGCACCTAGCATCTCCATGCGATTGTTAGTGGTTTGAGGCGAATATCCGCTGAGTTCTCTCTCGTGCCCGTTGCAGCGCATTATCGTGCCAAATCCCCCTGGACCCGGGTTGCCACTGCACGCTCCGTCACTGTATATTTCAACGGATTTTTCGAATGATTTCTTGGACATTTGGTGTTCCTTTGCCTGTCTTATATAGCTCTGGATAGGATAAAAACATCTAAGTAGGTGGTGTGGGCATAGCTTTTGTGACTCAGAAAAGCGGAAGATAATCTACCAAATTTACGCAGTTTACGCGCCCGAATTCTTTACTTTACCAGCTTTCGTACTCAGTAGATCCTTTTGTTGCCCCATTGGTGCTCAAATTTACACCTTATCCCCAAGGTGGCCTGATGGTAGTTATCTGTAGTTTTGTTATGTCGGACCGTGACTGTGCTTGCATCTGTGTGTATAAAGTGATATTCGTATATTCGAATATATGTTTGGAGTATGGATTGGAGATGTTTATGAATATAAATGTGGAAAAAGCCAATGAATGGGCAGACCTTCTGAAGGCTCTTGCTCATCCGACTCGTGTGCAGATAGTGGCAGAGTTACTCGGAGGAACTAGATGCGTTACTGATATACAGGAGTTTCTCCCTGCGAGCCAAGCAAATGTGTCGCAACATCTGACAGTGCTACGCTACAAGCGCGTGGTGGACTTTACCCAAAAAGGGTCGCAACGTTGTTATTTTCTTGTTAAACCTGAGCTGATAGAGGGGATACTTTGCCACCTCAACATCCATTTAGTTCAATCACACGCAGATGAAAGGGGATAAAATGCAGGTAAAAATCGTTTATTGTGCTCCTTGAGGACATCAGCCCCGCGCAGCGAGTCTCGCTGCCACATTGGAGGAACTAATCTCTGGGCTCGAGGTAGAGATTGAAGCCGGGACGCAAAAAAGTGAATTTGCGGTGTTTGTCGATGGGAAACAGAGGTTTTCTCGTCTGGAGCAGATGCGCTATCCTGAGGCGGAAGAAATTGTGCAGATATGCACAGAGAGCAGCTAAGGTTTCGCTTTTTTGCTTTGCATGTGTGAGTTTTACGAAGTTTTAAAAAAAGGAGTTTATAACCATGAGTGATACAGCAGAAAAATCTCAGCATCATAGAGTGATTGTCCTTGGTTCTGGTCCTGCCGGCTATACTGCTGCTCTATATGCAGCACGTGCGAACCTTAACCCGGTAATTATTAGTGGAATGCAGCCCGGGGGACAATTGACTACCACCACTGAAGTAGATAACTGGCCGGGTGATCATGCAGGAGTAGAGGGTCCGGAGTTGATGGAGCGGATGCGGAAGCATGTGGAACGTTTTGATACCCAAATCATAACAGATCACATCCAAAAAGCCGATCTGAGCCAGCGTCCTTTTGTCCTAAATGGAGATAATGCTACTTATACCTGTGATGCCCTCATTATCGCCACTGGAGCTTCTGCGCGCTACCTGGGGCTCCCTTCTGAAAAAGCCTTCAAGGGCAAGGGGGTTTCCGCCTGTGCCACCTGTGACGGATTTTTTTACCGCAATAAGCCTGTAGCTGTTATTGGTGGAGGCAATACTGCGGTGGAAGAAGCGCTGTACCTCGCCAATATTGCGAGTAAGGTTACGGTAGTACACCGGCGTGATCAGTTTCGTTCGGAGAAGATTCTTGCTGACAAACTTATCCAAAAAGGCAAAGAGGGCAATGTTGATATCGCCTGGTTTCATGTCCTTGAAGAAGTGTTGGGCGACAACATGGGGGTAACCGGTATTCGTATCCGTGATGTGCGCGATGATTCTACCCAAGATATCGAAGTGGATGGTGTGTTTATTTCTATAGGGCATACCCCCAATAGCGGCATCTTTGCCGGACAGTTGGAGATGGAGGATGGGTATATTAAAACCAACCTCGGTTCGAGTGGGTTTGCAACTCAATCCAGCGTGCCTGGTGTTTTTGCTGCAGGCGACGTACAGGACTATATCTACCGTCAAGCGATCACCTCAGCAGGAACTGGGTGTATGGCCGCCATGGACGCCGAGCGTTTTCTAGATGGTTTGGACCAAAGTGATTAAAGATAATAACAGGTAGCTATCTTGGCGCGGGGGCAGAACCCGCGCCAAGATAATGATTAGGTTCCAAACCATTTAACACAAGTCTTATTTATCATGTCCCCTCGATTTTTCCTGTGTTTTCCGCGCTTAAGTGCATGAAATAGAAGTATTTTTAGGCTAATTACACTTCAATCTATTTCTACACCTTCTAAAGCACCTCCTGAAAATTCAATTTGATATTTGCATTGTTCTATTGCGCGATACCCACTTAAAAAAATTTCGTAGTGGTTGTGAGCTATAACTGTTTGTTTATATTAAGTTTTATTGTGGTGTTTTTGTCGTGCCAAAAAGATATCTCAATAAAAATTGCCCAATCATTGGACAAGTGGGGTAAAAGTATGTATCCTTCGCAGATTGTTCGCTCCCCAATCATTTGCTCGCGCAGATGATTGGGGGAGCAAGGCGATCGAAGAGCCCATCTTCCCGCCAAGTTCGGCGCGCGCGTGCTGTTTGTTTCACAAGTTGAGCCGCGCAACATAGGGTGGGGCGCAAAGAGTACAGAAATTTTTGACGCAGGTATTGAAAGGAGTCAAGCATGGTTACTGCCACACGTAACGATATAGAGATTCGTAAGCCTCAGATAGAAGATGCCTTCGGAATTTGGTCACTGGTAAAAAACTCGCCACCACTTGATCTGAATTCGAAGTATTCCTACATGTTGTTCTGTACCCACTTCCGCGATATGTCTGTTGTGGCTATAGACCCCACGCAAGAAAATAAGATAGTGGGTTTTGTGTCAGGCTATCGTCCCCCTACACAACCGGATGCCCTGTTCGTATGGCAGGTAGCGGTAGATGGATCCATGCGCGGAATGGGGCTGGCTCCCAAGATTGTTCGGAATATCCTGGAGCGAGAAGAGAACCAGGACCTTGTGTATATTCAGGCAACCGTAAGTCCATCCAACAAGGCTTCTGAGGGGCTGTTTCGCAAACTCGCTAAAATATACTCTGCCGATTGTTGCACCTCTACCTTTTTTAGTTCAGAGCACTTCGGCGAAGGTGATCACGAAGAAGAGGTTTTATTCCATATTGGACCCATTAAAAGGGGGTGACTCGATACACGCGCATAAACGTACGGAAAAAGAATTTTAAAACATGAAGTTTATAGACATAATGAATTACATACCGAAAGGGGTAAGTTGTGAGAATATTTGAACAGTTAGAGTCAGAGGTTAGAGGATATATCCGTTCTTTTCCTGCTGTTTTCGAAACTGCCAAGGGCGCTTTGCTCTATGATGAAAGTGGCAATGAGTATATCGACTTCTTCGCTGGGGCTGGCACTCTTAACTACGGCCACAACAATGACAAAATCTCTCAGGCACTCATCGAGTATCTGCAGAAAGATGGCATTGTTCACGGGCTGGATCTAGCCACTAGTGCAAAAAAGAATTTTCTGCAGAAATTTTACGACACTATTCTTGCGCCACGGAACATGGAGCACAAGATTCAGTTTACTGGACCTACCGGTACCAATGCGGTGGAGACAGCGATAAAGATCGCGCGCATGGTCAAAGGGCGCTCCAACGTGGTGTCGTTCACTAACGGGTATCACGGTCTAACCATGGGGGCGTTGGCGCTAACCGGGAATGCGTTTTACCGCGATGAAGCCTATATAAGCCGTTGCAATGTTTCTTTCATGCCCTTTGATGGTTATTTCGGCGATGAGGTAGATACTATTGCGTACTTCCGCAAATTTCTCGAAGACCCTAGTAGTGGTCTAGATCTGCCTGCAGCAGTGATTCTGGAAACGGTGCAGGCAGAAGGGGGGGTAAACGTTGCCTCAAGTCAGTGGCTTCGCGATCTGGAGCAGGTGTGTCATGACTACGATATTCTCATGATTATTGATGATATCCAGGTGGGTAATGGTCGCACTGGAAGCTTCTTCAGTTTTGAGGAGTCCGGCATAAATCCTGATATTATAACCATGTCAAAGGCGATAGGTGGTGGGCTTCCGTTGGCGATTGTGTTGCTGAAACCGGAACTTGACCAGTGGAAACCTGGCGAGCACACCGGAACTTTCCGCGGCAACAACCTTGCCTTTGTCGCCTCCGCTGCCGCGTTGGAATACTGGGACAATGATGATCTGAGTGAGGCGGTGAAAAGTAAGTCTGAGGTGATGCAGGCGAAACTCAAAGAGATCGTGGAAAAGTATCCAGATGCTAATGCTTTGGTACGTGGCCGCGGTCTGATTTATGGGCTTGAACTTCCAGATAAAAATTTAGCCTGCGAGGTCTCAGCCAGATGTTTTGAAAAAGGGCTCGTAGTTGAACTTTCCGGGGCTACGGATCAAATCGTTAAGTTCATTCCGCCCCTTACCATTAAAGAGGAAGTGCTGAAAAAAGGTCTGGATATTATCGACGCGGCCATGGGCGAAATCCTTACAGAGAAAACCAATAGACTTACAGGGGAGTTTTAATGATAGTTAAACATGTCAAAGACCTGAAGGGAACAGACGACGAGGTCTACGGCGAAAAGGAAACCTGGGTAAGCCGGCGTTTTCTGCTGAAAAAAGATGGTATGGGATTTTCATTTCATGAAACCATTATCTTTGCCGGCACGGAAACTTACCTGTGGTATAAAAACCACCTTGAAGCTGTGTACTGCGTGGGGGGGAAGGGTGAGATTGAAGACCTTGGTACTGGTAAGGTTCATCCTATCAGCGATGGCACCATGTATGCCCTCAACAATCACGACAAGCACTACCTTAGAGCTACAGAAGATATGCGCATGATCTGTGTCTTCAACCCGCCTCTGGTGGGGAGGGAAGATCACGATGAAGATGGTGCTTATCCGCTGTTAGATGAGTAGATAAACATATAAAGGCAGGGTCTTAACCCTGCCTTTATTATTTCTATTTTGCTGTCAGGGGGGGGGAATCCGCAGTGATTACTGCGCTGCTACAGCTTCCAGTGCCTGATCAAAATCAGCTTGAATGTCGGCAAAATCCTCGATTCCAACTGATACTCGGATAAGTTCCGGTGTGACCCCAGCTACCCGTTTTGCCTCGGTGCTGAGTTGCTGGTGGGTGGTGGTGTCCGGATGGATCACGAGGCTCTTCGCATCTCCCACATTCGCAAGATGTTTCACCAGTTTTACATTGTCGATGAACTTAACCGCGCCTTCTCTCCCGTTTTTTACTTCGAAGCCGAAGACCGAGCCAAACCCGCCATTGAAATACTTTTTAGCTGTAGCGTAGCAGGGATGATGAGGCAGCCCTGTGTAGTTAACCGATTTTACCATAGGGTGGTTTTGTAGGTGCTCGGCGAGTTTCAGGGCATTCTCGTTGTGTTTTGCCATGCGTAACGGCAAGGTCTCAATCCCTTGCAGGATAAGGAACGAGTTGGTCGGACTGGGCGCTGGGCCAATATTACGCATCCCTTGAACGCGTGCTTTTACTGCAAAAGCAATATTGCCTTTGCCCGGCACATCCTTCAGGGCATCCCAATACACCACGCCGTGGTAGCTTGGATCGGGCTGGGTAAATTCGGGAAAGCGTCCGCTGGACCAGTCAAATTTCCCTCCATCCACAAGTGCGCCACCTACAGAGGTGCCATGCCCCCCGAGCCACTTGGTGGTGGAATAGAGCACTACATCTACACCGTGTTCAATAGGGCGTATTAAGGTGGGAGCAAAGGTGTTGTCGAGCAAAAAGGGGAGTCCGGCTGCATGCGCCGCTCTAGAAACAGAGGCAAAGTCAGGCACATCTCCCTTAGGGTTACCGATAGTCTCTGCATATACCAGCTTGGTGTTGTCCTTGACCGCGTTGCTTATGCTCTCGGGGGTAAACTCTTCCAGAAAAGTCACCTCAATATTGAAGCGGGGTAGAGTGTGGCGAAATAGAGTTTCGGTACCACCGTATAGTGACCCGGAGGCGATGATATGGTCCCCGGCTGCCGCGAGGTTAGTAATTGCCAGAAAAATTGCTGACATCCCGCTTGCGGTAGCCAATGCGGCTGTTCCCCCCTCCAGCGCGGCGAGCCGTTCTTCTAAAACTGCATTGGTCGGATTAGTCATGCGTGAGTAGATATTGCCAAACTCCTTGAGCCCAAACAGATTTGCCGCATGTTGCGCAGACTTGAATTCATAGCTGGTGGTTTGGTAGATGGGGGTAGCGCAAGCCCCAGTGGTAGGATCGGCTTTCTGTCCGGCGTGGAGCGATAGAGTGGAATAACCGTAAGTGTCAGACATAATATGTTCCTCATGATACTAGATGTTTGATTAAGTGCTACGTTTTGTGCCCGAACCTAGCAGCCTGCTTTTGCAACACAGGCTGCTAGGGATGGAAAGAAGTGGCTATGTTACCCATTGCCCTAATATGGATAGAACTTTGCTTGTGTAAGCGATTTGGGCCATTGCTACAGGATAAAAACCACATGTGAGCAGGAGAAGTCAGAAATCCCCGCTTTGTTGACTGTCGAAAATCCAAGACACCGCATAAGCAGTATCTAGTAGGTAAGTGGACGGCAGGAAGCTTACAGGGATTCAATGACCTGGCGTAGTTTGTCTCGCACTGCGGTGGCAACGGTAGTTAGCTTAGGGTTTTCCACTCCCTGCATAGACTTGATAGGGTCAACTGCAGACACTTCAATCTTGCCGTCATCCAGTTGGCGTAAAATTACATTACACGGCAACATGGTGCCGATGTGGGGTTCAGCTTGTAGTGCCTCGTAGGCGAATTTGGGATTACATGCCCCGAGAATCGTGTAACCAGGCCAATCAACTCCGATTTTCTTCTTCAGGGTCTCCTGTACATCAATTTCGGTAAGGACACCAAAGCTTTCCTTGCCCAAAGCTGCTATTACGCGTTCACGTGCTTCGGACATGGTGGTATCTAGTTTACGGCTGAAGTGGTAGCTCATGATGCTGTCCTTTCGTTTGGAGGCAGTAAAAGCTGAGGTTCTTTATTCTGTCACTTCCGCAGTGATTCTGTTTGAACGGTGGCAGTAGTCAGACAGAAAATTCTCAGCCCGATCATGCCGAATGCGATAATACTGTAATACTACCACCTAGTTGTTGCGATACCAAGCTGCTAGGCAAAGAAAGTGAACGGGAGAGTTTGATTGGTGGAAATAAAACAAAAGCCCCACCGCTTTCGCGATGAGGCTTATTGTTTGGCGTCCCCAGGGGGATTCGCCCACTACGTCACCCGCATCACGCGGGTTTCTGCGTCGGCTCCCCTGCACTCGCTGCCGCGGCCGTCCTGGCCGCTTTTCTGACATTAAGTCAGCGCTCGCTTCGCTTCGAATCCCGACAATGTTATAAAACAAAAGCCCCACCGCTTTCGCGATGAGGCTTATTGTTTGGCGTCCCCAGGGGGATTCGAACCCCCGTCGCCGCCGTGAAAGGGCGGTGTCCTGGGCCAGGCTAGACGATAGGGACGTACAATACTATAAATGGTGAGCCGGGGGGGAATCGAACCCACGACCATCTGATTAAAAGTCAGATGCTCTACCGACTGAGCTACCGGCTCACAACGTGGAGTGTTATACGCGATGCAGTTTTTGAAGTCAATGCTTTTTGTTAAAAACTTAGCCACTTTAGTGGTATTTCAAATAAAAAGCTTATTCTCCGTTGAATGGGTCGCGGATTTGGATGGTTTGGTCACGGCGCGGGCCAACAGAGGCAAGTACAACCGGACACTTGCACGTCTCCTCAAGTTTTTGCAGATAACTGCGCATCTGGTGTGGTAGTTCCTCGTAGGTGGTGACATTACACGTATCGGCACACCAACCGTCAATCTCTTCATACACCGGTTTACACTGGCTGAGGATATTGGCATCGCTGGGGAAGTCGCTGAGCATCTCCCCCTTGTAGGAGTAGGCGGTGCACACCTTGATGCAGTCAAACTTATCGAGGACATCGAGCTTGGTGATTGCGATTCCAGTAAGGCCGTTAGTGCGTACTGCTTCGCGCAGAGCAACCGCATCAAACCAGCCGGTGCGCCGTGGACGCCCAGTAGTGGCACCGAATTCCGACCCTGCCTGACGGATCTCCTCTCCAACTGCGTCATCAAGTTCAGTGGGGAAGGGTCCTTCTCCTACACGGGTGACGTAGGCTTTGGCGATGCCAATAACTTCATCGATAAAGCGGGGACCAAAGCCAGTGCCGATGGTGGCGCCACCTGCGATAGTGGATGAGGAGGTTACGTACGGGTAAGTGCCGTGGTCTACATCAAGTAAGCTTCCCTGGGCACCTTCAAACAGGATGTTTTCCCCTTTGTTGCGGCACTCTTCAAGGAGAACAGAGCTGTTGCCTACAAAACGCTTCAATACCTCGCCGTACACAAGGTATTCTGTCAGAATCTGCTGCTCATCTAGGGGTTTCTGCTTAAGAAAGTGTTCCAGAAAGAAATTCTTCTCCGGGAGCTGCTCTTTGAGTTTGGCGCCAAAACGCTCAGGATTGATCAGGTCGACAAGTCTGATTCCTCGACGTCCAACTTTATCTTCGTAGGTAGGGCCAATGCCACGTCCAGTGGTGCCGATGCGGCGTTCTCCTGGTTTGTTCTCACGCGCGATGTCGATCTCTTTGTGGTACGGCATAATGATGTGCACATTGCGGTCAATCACCAGTTGGGACTCGTCCCGCAGGTACCCTTTTTTCTTGAGTCCCTCTATCTCTTCGATGAAAACCTTGGGGTCTAGCACTACGCCGTTACCAATGATGCACTTCTTTCCTTCATGCAGGATGCCAGAAGGGATGAGGTGGAGAACGGTTTTTTCATCTCCCACAACCAAGGTATGTCCCGCATTGTTTCCCCCTTGGTATCGCACTACCGCCTGCGCGCGTTCCGTATAAATATCAACTACTTTACCTTTACCTTCGTCGCCCCACTGAGCGCCAACGACTACAACGTTTGCCATGTGAGTTTTCTCCTTTGTATGTTACAGAACAACTGCGCCGCTGAGCAGAGCAGAGACTGTTGATTGCCTGGTTTGTTTGGTTTTGGGTGAAATAAGGGTTATCTTCTCGCCATCGACGTCGATGCTGATCAGGGTGCGGCAATGGAATTTGCGCAGTTCGGACGCATCTGGCTCGGTGCCAAAGCGGGTGCAGACAGATTTGCCCTCTTTGCGTAGCTGGTGTGCAAGCTTATATGCCGTGCTGTCGTGGTTTTCAGCTGCGTTGATAAGAATATCAACCCCAGGTTGCGCGGCTTCTTCGAGGGTGTCCGACATAGAAAACAGTAGATTCAACAGATTAAAGGCAAAACCTGTTGCCGGAGTGGGACGTCCGTAATTGGCCGTGAGTTCGTCATAGCGTCCACCGAGACAAACCGCTTCGCCAAAGCCGCTAAGGAAGCCCTGAAAGGTAACGCCGGAGTAGTAGTCGAGTCCGCGTAGTTCGCCGAGATCAAGGGTGATGCGAGCATCGGCTTGATAGAGCTCGAGGATGCGGATAACTTCGTGCAAATTCTCCAGCGCGCGTTTAGAGCGTTCGTTATTTACCACTGTTGCAGCGTGTTCTAGAACTTCACGTCCGCCGAATAGGCGTGGTAGCGCGAGAAGTTCGTCCGCTTGCGCACTGCTGAGATTGAGGTTCTCAATCTCAGCTTTGAGACTAGAGCTGTCTTTGTGCAGCAGGTGTTGCTCAATTGTGCTTTTTTGCTGCGGGCTGAGGTCTAGCCCCTGAAGTACGCCACGGTAGAATTCCACCTGTCCGATATCGATGGTGTACTCTGGTGCGTTGAGTTGTTCTAGGCATTCGAGTGCCATGGCGATCATTTCTGCATCCGCTGAGGCTGAAGCATTGCCAATCATCTCAACTCCAGCCTGGAAGATTTCGCGATTCTTGCCCGCCTGTTGCTCGGTATGCCGCAGTACGCGCCCACAATAGCTTAACCGCTGAGGCAAGGGTGCTTCGTGCATGCGGGTAGCGAAAATACGTGCTACCTGCGGAGTGATATCCGGAGGGAAGGCGAGGAGCTCTCCACTGTGGCGATCATCAAAGCGCTGGGTACAACCGTGGAGATCGCTGCCAAGGCCACGTTCAAGCACGTTGAGAAACTCAAGCGCCGGCGGAATGATCGTTTGGTAGCCCCAAGCCTTGAAGGTTTGGTGCAGTTGCTCTTGGATATAGTGGATTTTTACCGCATTAACCGGAAGAAAATCCCTAACTCCTTTGGGGATCATAGCTTCGCTGGATAGATTATGGACATTCATTTAAACGTATCCGTACTGAAGGGGGTGAAGTTCATCTGCCATGAGGGGTAAATTTACCTGCCGGGCAGAAAGAATGCGTGGATCCTGGCGGAGTTGCTCCATCACTGCATCGGGGATGGACTGGTCAACGGTGAGCAGTGAAACTGCTTTACCGCTGATCTCGCGCCGCGAGAGATTCATCATCGCCACGTTGATTCCGGCTTCTTCAAGGACTCTGCCGATCAGAGCGAGGACTCCGGGCTTATCTAGATTATTTAATACCAGAATAGTGCCCTCGGGGATGTTTTCTACCTGATAGCCGTCGACGCGGATAATGCGACATTCGCGGTTTAAGAACAGCGCCCCGCTTACTGACTGAGTTCCTTCATCTCCTCTGATTCTGATAGTGAGGGTGTTGGAATAGCCATCGCTGATGTTGGTGCGGGTTTCAGTTAATTCGATACCGCGTTTTTCGACAATGTGACGTGCGTTGACATAGTTTACCCCAGAGCCGATGATGGGGGTTAGAAGCCCCTTCAAGGCTGCCATACTCATAGGTTCAGTGGGGTGGTTGATGATAGAACCGGCGTATTCAACACTGATGCTATTGAAGGGTTTGTTCAGCAACTGTGCCAGAAAAGACCCCAGGCGCTCCGCCAGATTCAGATACGGGCGCAGGGTTTTGATCTGGTCAGCATTCACCGAAGGAACATTGAGGGCGTTATTGATCACTCCGCGCGTGAGAAAATCGACCACCTGGATAGCGGCCTGCTTGGTGACATTAATCTGAGCATCTATAGTCGCGGCGCGCAGATGGGGAGTACATATAACGCTATCCATTTGTAGCAGGGTGTTCTTTACATCCGGAGGTTCAACTGCAAACGCATCAAGAGCTGCTCCAGCGACAGTGCCGTTGTTTAGCGCGTCAACCAGATCTTGTTCATTGATGAGGCGCCCCGAAGCGCAGTTAATTAGATGACATCCAGGCTTCAGGCGTGCAAAGGTTTTGGCGTTGAGCATCTCTTCGGTTTCCATGTTTAAGGGGACATGGAGGGAGAGGAAATCAACACTTTTCAGTAGTTCATCGAGGGAGACTTTACGCGCTCCGAGGTTTTTTATTATTTCGGCGGACAGGTATGGATCGTAGAGGATGGTCTCCATACTCAGACCGCGGGCAAACTCGATTACACGGCGTGCAATTTTTCCTCCACCGATAATGCCCAAGGTTTTGCCATGGATATCAGAGCCATTGAAGGGGGAGGAATCCCACTTGCCCTGTTTGACTGCGTGGCTTGCTTGAGGGATGCGGCGCGCCAGTGCTAACATCATGGCAATGGTGTGTTCCGCCATGGTGGTGGTGCTGCCGGAGGGGGTGTTTGTAACTATAACCCCCTTCTGGTTGACCGCCTGCATGTCAATGTTTTCTACTCCGATGCCGGCACGGGCAATGATACGTAAATTCTCGGCCGCATCCAGCAGGTCGCTGTCTACTTCGGTGCCGCCGCGCACCAAGAGTGCGTGGGCATCAGCAATAGCACTGCGAAGTTCTTCCGCCTCGATGCTCGGGCGGTAATCCAGCGTTACCCCTTCAGTGCTCTTGAGAATTTCAAGCGCTTCGGGGGAGAAGTTGTCACATACAAGAATTTTCAATGGCTTGCCCTGTCGGTGAAGAGGCGTGATCAGCGTGCATAAAGGTTTATGCCCTGAGAGTCAGGGGGGCCGCCGCGCACATCAGCTTCAAACTAGCAACAGGGTATATTGCTGTCAAGTATCAAAGCGTGATTGAAACAGATCCTTTATTTAGTATCCCTGGAGTATCCCTGGATTGATGTGCGCATGGTGTGGGAATAGATTGGGAAAGGGGCTTGAGAGGCAAAGCCCATCATTTCGTTGAATAAAACATAGGGATTGTGATACATCTAGCGGGTTGTAGCCTGGTGGTGGGCTTTGTTCTTTCGCTCCTATCTATAGCGTTAATACTTGGCGTGAAGAGGTTGAGGATATATCTATACCATGGGCAGGTTGCATCAGCTCGACATAGAGGGGTTGGTGCCCCGCACAGGGAGCTAGAACCTAAAGTCGTTGGTATCGGTTTTATGCTTATAGATTCGATGGAGTAGCGATGAGCCATGCTGTGAGTCTATATCGTTAATTCATAATGCAAAAGGTGAATACACATGAGGGAAAAAGTTACCCGCGAAGAGGTGATGCAGGTCGCTAGTCTAGCGCGGCTTGAATTCTCGCCTGCAGAGTTAGACCTTCTTACTAACCAACTTGATACGATTCTGGAGCGCGTGGAGCAGTTGAATGAGCTCGATACCAGCGCTGTAGAGCCTACTTCCCATGCTGTTCCGCTAGAAAACGTATTCAGAGACGATGAAGTTCGGGACTCCATCGGAGTTGAACAGGCTCTCCGCAATGCCCCAGTGCAGGCGCAAGACTGCTTTGTCGTGCCAAAGGTGATTGAGTAATAATCCAATCTCTTTGTTGCCGATAGCCGATGTATTAAATTGCGCCAGATTGATGCGCAAATAAATGAATAGAAAGATGGAGCAGAAATGGAACTGACTGATCTGACAATCCACGAAATGATTCAACAACTACGCGGCGGAGAGGTAAGCTCGGTAGCCCTGACTCAGGCTTGTCTGGATCGTATAGATGCTACCGACACCCATATCAACGCCTTTATTACCGTGTGTCGCGACGAAGCGCTCGCGGCGGCGCGCCAGGCGGATGAACGCTTGGCGCAGGCCAACCGGGATAAAGAGGATCCCCCTTTGTTGACGGGAATTCCGCTGGCACTCAAAGATCTCTTTGTCACCGCAGAGATCCGTACCACCTGCGCGTCGAAAATGTTGGCTGATTTTACCCCACCTTATGATGGTGCCGTGGTTAGTAAACTTAAAGAGCAGGGTGCCGTTATTGTAGGGAAGCTCAATATGGATGAGTTTGCCATGGGGAGTACCGGCGAGAACAGTGCCTTCGGGAAGATACATAATCCGTGGAATCTCAACCACGTCACTGGCGGCTCCTCTGGCGGCTCCGCTGCCTGCGTCGCTGCACGTCAAGTGCCCGCTAGTCTTGGTACTGATAGTGGCGGCTCCATTCGTCAACCTGCATCCCACTGCGGCGTGGTGGGCCTAAAGCCTACATATGGACGCGTATCGCGTTCAGGGGTAGTCGCTTTTGCGTCATCTCTCGACCAAGTTGGGCCGTTGGCGCGTAATGTGCGTGACTGTGCCATCATGCTCCAAGCCATAGCAGGGTACGACCCCGCAGACTCCACTTCGGTGGATACCCCTGTGCCTGACTATCTTGCTGGGTTGGAAGAGGGGGTTGCGGGCAAAAAGATCGGTTTGCCGCGAGAATATTTCATCCCCGGCCTGGACCCAGAGGTAAAGCAGGCGGTGGAAAATGTGGTTGAAGTGTATCGCACCCTTGGCGCCGAAGCGGTTGAGGTGAGTCTGCCCCACACCAAGTATGCTGTTTCGTGCTACTACCTTGTAGCGACAGCTGAGGCTTCAAGCAATATGGCACGTTATGACGGGGTGCGCTTCGGTACTCGGGTAGACCCGGGTAAAGGACTCACAGAGATGTACACCGCTAGCCGGTCGCACGGTTTTGGCGCCGAAGTCAAGCGGCGCATTATGTTGGGAACCTTTGCCCTCTCCGCCGGTTACTATGATGCCTACTATCTGAAGGCACAAAAGGTGCGCACTCTCATCCGGCAGGACTTTATCACTGCTTTCAATCAAGTGGACTATATCCTCACTCCTGTGGCCCCTACTCCGGCGTTTGCTTTGGGCGAAAAAACCACAGATCCGCTCCTGATGTATCTGTCGGATCTTTTTACCCTGTCGGCTAACCTAGCTGGAATCTGTGGTTTGAGTCTGCCCTGTGGCAAATCAACAGCCGGCTTGCCCATCGGGGTTCAGCTGTTGGGTAAGCCTTTCGACGAGGCTGGCTTATTGAGCGCTGCATATGCGTGTGAGCAGACCGGTGAGTGGCACAAAGCCAAGCCGGAACTGTAAGCTTAACGGCATAAGAAAGGCAATTCATTCAATAGGTTTGATTGAGCAGACGGTTGAGAAAGGGCGCATAGAGCAATGAGAGAGCGATACGAAGTTGTAATAGGGTTGGAGGTGCATGTCCAGCTTACCACCAAAACAAAAATATTCTGCGGGTGTAGTGCTGCATATGGCAGCAGACCGAATTCTAACACCTGCCCTGTATGCCTAGGGATGCCCGGAGCGTTGCCGGTGCTGAACCGACAGGTGGTGGAGAACGCTATACAGGCGGGTTTAGCCACTAACTGCAGCATTGCACCGCGTTCGATTTTTGCACGTAAAAACTACTTTTATCCAGATCTGCCCCCAGGTTACCAGATATCTCAACTTGAACTCCCTATCTGCGAGGGCGGATATCTCGATATCGAGACCGATGCGCGGGGTAAACGCCGCATCGGCATCACCCGCATCCATATGGAGGCAGATGCAGGCAAGCTCCTGCATAGCGATGAACCGGGAGGGGGATCGTTGGTAGATTTGAACCGGGCAAGCACTCCATTGCTTGAGGTGGTATCC
This sequence comes from Desulfuromonadaceae bacterium, assembly GCA_034007015.1. GTDB lineage: Bacteria > Desulfobacterota > Desulfuromonadia > Desulfuromonadales > Desulfuromonadaceae > JAIVHC01. The sequence goes on along the minus strand of JAVERS010000008.1, from coordinate 39,038 downwards.
GAACCGGATATGCGCAGTAGTGACGAAGCTATCGCCTATCTGAAGCAGTTACATCAAATAGTCCGCTATCTGAGTATCTGCAGTGGCAATATGGAGGAGGGGGCATTTCGTTGCGATGCTAACATATCGGTGCGCCCTTTTGGACAAGAAGAGTTGGGTACCAGGGCCGAACTTAAAAACATCAACTCCTTCCGTTTTATCAAAGAAGGGATTGAGTACGAGATTGAGCGTCAGATTGAATTGATCGAAGATGGAGGCAAGGTGGTGCAGGAAACGCGTCTGTTTGATAGCGAATCTGGCACAACACGCTCTATGCGAGGCAAAGAGGAAGCGCACGATTATCGCTATTTTCCCGATCCAGATCTGGTTCCAATGGTGGTTGCGCCAGACTGGGTAGAGCGCGTAAAAGAGGCTCTGCCGGAACTTCCGCAGGCTAAAATGCAGCGCTTTATAACAGAATTTGGACTCTCTGCTGCAGTCGCCGAAGTGCTCACTGCGGAACGTCCCCTCGCTGAGTACTTTGAAGCCTGCACGCAGCTGCATGATGATGCGCGCACCTGTGCCAACTGGGTCATGGGTGATGTGCAGCGGATGCTCAACGAAACTGGGCTGGATATAGCCGAAATCCCGATCACACCTGAGCAACTGTGCGGAATTCTGCAGCGTATTGCCGACAACACTATTTCCGGTAAAATTGGGAAGAAGGTGTTTGATCTGATGTGGGAGAGCGGCAAAAGCGCAGACAGCATCATTGAGGAGCAGGGGCTGATGCAGGTGAGTGATACTGGTGCCATAGAAGAGATGGTGGATGAGGTTATCCAAGCCAATCCGGCACAGGCACAGGAGTTTCGCGAAGGGAAAGATAAACTCCTCGGATTCTTTGTCGGCCAAGTGATGAGAGCAAGTCGGGGCAAAGCCAATCCGGCTATGGTGAATGAGTTGTTGTGTAAAAAACTTCGTTCTTAATCTAGTCAGTTTGCGCAAGGAGACCATAACCTTGGAAGAAACTACACAAGCTGTGCGTCCCATCTACTACGCGGATGGTAGTTGCTATATGTTGGATCAGCGTCTGCTTCCCGTGGAGGAGAAGTGGTACGCTTATCGCGATTATCGCGAGGTGGCACAGGCCATTAAAACCATGGTGGTACGTGGTGCTCCAGCCATTGGGGTGGCGGCAGCATATGGAGCCGCTTTTGCCGCGGCCGAACTGGCGCAGCACACACAGGACAACTTCTGGCAGAGTTTTACCGCTTGCTGCCAGGAGCTCGGTGCTACCAGACCTACGGCAGTAAATTTGTTTTGGGCTCTGGAGCGGATGCAGCGCTGCGCTGCTGAAATGGGTGCGGATGCGATCCCTGCGCAGATTGCGGCGCGCTTGCTTGATGAAGCGCACACCATTGCGCGTGAAGATGAAGCGATCAATCGTGCTCTTGGGGCGCATGGGCAGACTTTGTTGCCTCAACGCGCTACGGTGCTGACTCACTGCAACGCCGGTGCCCTTGCCACGGCAGGGTACGGCACCGCTCTGGGGGTAATTCGTGCTGCAGTTGAGGCAGGTAAGCAGATCGACGTGGTCGCGGATGAAACACGCCCCTTTCTTCAGGGTGCGCGCCTTACCGCGTGGGAACTGCAGCACGATAAGATCCCTGTGACCCTGATATGTGATAATATGGCGGGCTACATGCTACAGCAGGGTCGCATCGATGCCATTATTGTGGGGGCAGATCGAGTTGCAGCTAATGGCGACACCGCGAATAAAATTGGCACTTATTCCCTTGCAGTGCTGGCGCAGGCACATCAGGTGCCATTTTACATTGCCGCCCCGATATCCACTATCGACTACGCTATTGCCGATGGTAGCCATATCCCCATAGAGGAACGTGACGCCACCGAAGTTACCACCTGTGGTGGGCAGCGCATTGCACCGGAAGGGGTGGAGGTTTATAATCCCAGCTTCGATGTTACTCCTGCACCCTTGATAAGTGCAATCATTACCGAACGTGGAGTGGTGCGCGGTAATTACCTCCAGGCTCTGGCAGCATTCAAATAGGGTATTTGTGCCAAAGGGTTTAACCGCAATAGCTAGGTAAGAATCGCCGCATGTGGGGCGCGCAAGGGTCTGGCTATGCGGCGTATCTACTGACGTTGATGCAGGGATGCCACTGTAACAAGGTCGCAGATTGCGCCGCCATAAGACAAGGACAACACTTTATGCCCAGTGCTATACAGCTAGAGTTGGAGCACCTGCTGGAGCGGGGCGCAAGTGAAGACGTTACCGCGAGGATTACCGCGCTGTTTGCCCGCGCTGGCTTTCATGAACCCCTTCGCGCTTGCGTCAATATCGAGCTATTGCAGGAGCTCCTTGAAGCCAGTGCTCCCTTAGCGGCCGCAGCAGAACAGGCCATGAGCAGTGCCGATCCTGATATGGCACTCAACAATCTAGAACGCTGCGCCCAGAATCTTGATCGTGCACAGTTACGCCAGTGCCTTGAGCACGCGGATCAACGCCGCGCCCTGATGGTTGTCCTTGGCGCATCAAACTTCCTTGCTAATATCATATCCCGCTATCCGTACGTGTTCCCAGCGCTGTTTGTGTCAGCTGATATCTTCTCTACCAAAGAGATTACACAAATGGTAAGCGAACTCGAAGCGATGCTTACAGAACAGGATGACTTTGCCACCCTGCAACAGGTTCTGCGCCAGTACAAATACCGTGAGATTTTACGCATCGGCGCGCTGGACTTGAGTCTGGATGCGCCCCTTGAATATGTGACGGCAGAGCTTTCATCCCTCGCAGCGTCCACCCTTCAAGTGGCAGTATCCTTTTGCAACAAACTGCTCCAGACCGAGTATGGAAGCCCTGTTCTTGCTGAACCTGAAACCAGGAAAGGGATTGAGGCGGAGTTGGCGGTACTGGGGATGGGCAAACTTGGGGGGAACGAACTCAACTTCTCTTCCGATATCGATCTTATTTTTTTCTACACATCCAGTCATGGCAAGACCAGTGGAGTGGAGGGGAAAGAAAGCTCTCGCATTGAGCTACACAACTATTTCATCAAACTTGCAGAGATGGTAAAGCGTGCCATTAGTCAAGTTACTGAAGATGGGTTTGTGTTTCGCGTAGATCTTGATCTGCGCCCTTACGGGCGTCATGGTGATATCGCGTGTTCTGTCGCCGCTGCGGAGGCGTACTACGAAAGCTGGGGGCAAAACTGGGAGCGCAGCGCCATGATGAAGGCGCGCCCGGTGGCGGGTAGTATTGCGTTAGGGGAGAAGATCCTCAAAACTCTCGAGCCCTTCATCTTTCGCCGCTATCATGACTACGGGATGGTGGAAGATCTGAAGCAGATGAAGCAGAAGATCGATAGTAGCCTTACCAAACAGCATGAAAGCGAGATCAATCTGAAGCTTGGACGCGGGGGGATTCGTGAGATTGAGTTTTTTATCCAGGCACTCCAGTTGGTGTATGCGGGCAAGAATCCCCGCGTGCGCGAGCGCAATTCCCTTAAGGCTTTAAGCTTACTGCACGACGAGGGTTATTTGAGTGAGAAAGAGGTACGCTTTTTGCGCCAGGCGTATATTTTCCTGCGTACAGTGGAGCACCGCATTCAAGTGGTTCAAGAGCGCCAGACCCACAACCTCCCAAAGGGGGAGCGTGAAATGCTCCTCCTTGCGCGGCGGTGTGGGTTTGAGGATACTCCCACTTTTATGCACGCGCTAGAGCTGCATCGCGGCAATGTTACGCGCCTGTATCGCGATCTGTTTTTTTCCAGTGAAGATGAAATCCGCGAAGAGATCAGCCCTGAAATAAATCAACTTTTTGACCACACCACCGACCCAAAGCTGGCCAAGGAGATTCTGGAAAAGAGCGGATTTCTCGATATAGATACCGCCTTTAACTCCCTGATACGCTTATGTGAAGGCACCATCGGGCCCCCAATGACCCGCCCAGTGCGGCGCTACTACGACCGCATTGCCCCGCTGCTGATGCAAGAGGTGTTGAGTTCCCCCGAGCCCGATATGGCGTTGCGTTACTTAGAGAGATTTCTTCAGAGTCTACATTCACGCGGCCCTTTTTATGCTCTGCTGGCGGAAAACCACAACATTATCCATGTCCTGATCTCCCTGTTTGGCACCAGTACCCTGCTGTCGCGCTTTTTTATTCAACACCCGGAATTGCTTGATTCTCTGGTTTCCAGTGCATATGCAGAAAGCTATAAAACAGTTGAACGCCAGCGTACCGAACTTCAGGAGCGGCTGGAAGTGTGTGGGGATAACTTCGAAGCCCAACTTGGCGCCTTGCGCCGCTTTCGTAACGAAGAGTTTTTGCGCATTGCCCTCAATGATCTGAAGGGTTCCACTGTTATTGGGGTTGGCCCCAATCAACTTAGTGGACTTGCACGCGTATGTCTAGAAGCGGCAGTGAATATGGCATCTTCACAGATGCCAACGCGTTTTGGAAAGCCATACTATACCGACGCAGCAGGAAACACTGTAGAAGCTGAGCTGGCGGTGCAAGCGATGGGCAAGTTGGGAGGGATGGAGCTTAATTACCATTCCGACCTGGATATCATCTTCATGTTCAGCGACCGGGGATATACTCAGCCGTTGGATGAAGAGAGCAAAGATAATTTTAGGCAACTGACTAATCAGGAGTATTTCTCCAAGCTGTGTCAGCGTATTATCTCCGTTCTGACCTTGATGACCGCCGAAGGGCGAGTGTATGAAATTGATACACGCCTGCGCCCCTCCGGTAACCAAGGTCCTCTGGTCACAAGCTTAGCAGCGTATGAAGACTATCACCGCACCCGGGCGCAGATTTGGGAGCGCCAGGCTCTGACTAAGGCCAGGGTAGTGGTAGGATCGCCCTACATGATGGAGCGGATCGAACAGATCAACACTTCAATTACGTGGGAGCGTCCGGTGCCGCACGCCTTGCGCAGTGAAATATATCGGCTGCGTGAGCGGATGGAAAAAGAGATTGCGCGGGAAGATTTAGGACACCTCAACATCAAGACCGGACGTGGAGGTTTGGTAGATGTTGAGTTTCTTACGCAGTATATTCAGCTTAAGCATGGGGGGGAATATCCACGTATCCGCCAGTCTAATACGTTAAAGGCTCTCCAGATGATCAAGCGCGAAAAGCTCTTACCCGTAGAAGTCACGCGCGAGTTGATATCCGGTTATACCTATCTGCGGCGGCTGGAGAATAAACTGCGCCTGGTGCACGACCAGTCCATCAGTGAAATCACCACCGATCGGCATAATCTACGCAAGTTGGCGCGCCTTATTGGATGCAGTGGAACTTCAAGACCGCCTGAAGAGGTGTTCTACACTGAATACAAGGAGCAAACCTCTACTCTGCGGCGTCTGTTTAATCAATACCTCAACCCTGCTCTGGCAGAGCCGGGGGAAGAAAAAACCATCGCATAAACTTTATTCTTTAAAGGAGGGGCAATGTTACGCTTGTATAAATGCGTTGTTGTAGTGTTGGGTGTAGTAGTTCTGGGTGGATGTGGGTGCTTGAACGTTCCGTTAATTCCATGTATCTAGCGTAACACCTAGATTCTGTCCGCGGAGATAGCAGAAATGCGACATTGTGTGGCGCTGCGATGTGTGAAGTTGTTTTTGTAATAGCTTTACATCAGATATCGTACGTGGAAAAAGGCTAAATAAAAAGAGGGTGGGCATATCAAAGGTATGCCCACCCTCTCTATTTTACGTTGCCAGTATTTCAGGCAGCGATTTGTCTCCTACTCTTTATTGCCAGAGTAATAGGTGGTGGGTTTTGCCCGTTTGTCAAGACTGATGGTCTGAGTCCACTCACGCCACAGTTCTGCGGCAGACATGTTGCCAAACGGCTTGTACCACAGTTGCACAGTTACATCCATTTCACGCTCTTCAGCAACTTGTGCGGTGCCACCGTCGGGAGTGTCTACCTCGGTTACCGGGAAGAAGATCTCAAAACGCTCCTCAACCTTTTGTCCCGGATGCAGGGCAGTGTCCTCATAGATACCACTCTTTTCGTAGGGACCACGACCCATGTTGTTGCCGCGTGCCATCAGTGCCGGAGTAGGCATGTAGATAATTTCTTTTTCGAACAATTCGTCATCTTCAAATGTGCTGGCTTTTACCGACAGAACCAGTCGGTTAGGGGTCGGTCAGCCATCAGGGATACCGTGTCCGGCTCTGTTTACCATCGCAACATTTACAACGGTCTTAGGACGCAGTTTGCTACCGTCAAGCCACTGTGAAGCGTATGCTTGCACTTCGAAGTCAACCGCCATTTCCTGCATAGTTTTGTTAGAGTAGCTGACCATCTCATGTCCAAGACCACTTTTTCTCATGTGGCAGTCTTGACATGTTTCCTGGCCGCCGCCAGCCTGGTAAGCCCACAGGTAGCTACCGTAGGCTGTAGCGCACTGGGTTGGGTTCTCAAGCTCTAGGTTCGGACCCAGTCCGTGGCACTGGCCACACAGTATCGACTCATCCATGATGAGGCTGCGCTTAGTTTTGCTGAACTGTGGATCCATGTGCCCACCATCGGTGTATCCGTACACAGTGTCGTGCTGTGGGTAGCCATCGGTCCACTTGTGCACGATAGCATTACGGTTATGGCAGATGAGGCAGTTGATGTCGAGAGCTTGGAGGGTCTCAGCGAGACGCTCACTGGTTTCTACTGCATCCTCATCGTCCGGATCGTTTGCAGCAGCAATCGCGTTGTCGTACCATTCGAGCAAGGTGTCAGCCAACTCAACTGCAACGGCGTCGGTAGCGTCAGCTAGTTGCGGCAGATGGCACTTCATGCAGCCCATCCAATGCTCAACCTTGATGTCTTTGGTAGACTCTACACCAGAGTACTCCCAAGACATGAAGCCGTTTTTCATGGCAGTGATCATGGTGGCAGCCGCACGACCAGTACCGTAGATAGAGCGAGAATGGGGGGAAGCGTCCCACTGCTCATGGTTGTTTGGGTGGCAAGCAATGCACGAGGACACATCGTACATGTCGATGAGCTCTTGCAGGCTTTCAGCCTTACCCTGCTTGTTGTACTTGGCAGCTATAGTACCGTCACGCCCAACCCCTGCTCCAAGAGCAAAGGCGAGACTGGTGGTGAGGCACAAAACCACTGCTGTCAAGCCAATGATTTTCAGTGACTTCATAGTTTCTCCCTATAGTTTCTATAGATTTAGAAGAAAAGAAGCCCCCGCATGGCAGGGGCTTCGATGCAACATGTTGTTATTAGCAGCCTACGAGAGCTGATCCAGCTGCAGAAGGCTTTTTACTACCACTTTGTGTCTTCATTTTTACGCTATCGCCTACGTTAACTTTTTTAGCATCAGACTTGCTTACTTCAACCGTTACCTCGGTGCCTTTTACTTTAGTAACTTCACCACTTACGTTTGCAGCCAGTGCGGCGGTGCTGATGCTTGCGATAAATGCGAGGGTTACAATAAGTACCATAATCTTTTTCATGTGTAGTTCTCCTTTGGTTGGTTTAGTTAGTTACCGAATCCCGACATGTTTAATGTTACATGGCTTACTTCTTAAGTATGAATTCTAGCTTGGATTTATATCCATGTCAACTGATGTGGGTATTTTTTTTAGAACCATGCTTCCAGCGTCAGGTATACCTGGTCCATGCTGTCGATAGGCGCAAAGAACTGGGCATTAAGTGGATCATCTAGCTTATCGATGTCAACTGGGGCACCGAGCCAGTTGCCACTGCCGGTGTAGTTGTATGCGTAATGCTGGTATCCAAGACGCATGAACGCTTTAGCTTTGTCGCTAAGTAGGTGGCCTACGGGTAGATCCCAGATCATGTACACTTCCCCTACGTGGCCACGGGTCGCAAGTTTTGCCTGGGTCATGTCATCGTGCGCTGGAGTCATGGAGATCCAGTTTTTGGTGCCGTAGTTGTACTCAAGGCCGAATTTCAGTCCCTGATCTGGCATGTCATAGCGGACACCGCCGTAGATGGCATAACCGTCCTTGTTGCCCGGATCTTCCCACCATGAGCCGAGGAGGGTGGAACCCATCTCATCGGTGCCAGAGGGGTCAGTGTGACTCCATCCACCAGCGACGAAGTAGTTCAGGTCTGCAGCTTTATCTAGATAGACAAATGAGGTGTGGTAGATGTCGCCAAGGTTTTCTTGATCAAGTATCCCATTACCGTTGCCCATGGCGATTTCAAGTGGATTGGCAAAATCTACTCCGGAAGGCACATTAACAATATTGGCAGCGAGGAACACCTGAACGTTCATGAAGCGATCGCCGTTGTTGATGATATCCCAGCTGATGCCGCCAAAGTCCATATCGTCGAGTTCATTGGAACTGTCAGTGGGCCCAGCTTCAAACCCGCGCCCATAACAGAAGCGGAGCTTGCTGTAGCCCATAAACTCGAACGGATTATCAAACAACACTCCGATAGTTGCGCCGTCGAAGGCGTAATCCATGAAGTTAACCGGAGTGGCCATCCGGGTGGCGCTATCCAGCCCCATCCGCAGTTGTGCAGGGGGACCATCAGTGGTAGGGCGCCGCCCGACAGAAAACCACACAGGCAGGTCGGCAATGTTGCTCCAGTTGATATAGGCGCGATCCACACGTAGAACGCTATCGTTGGGCTGACGCGAGGTGGCTCCGTCCATTTGGCTGAAGCTGTTCATGTAGTAGGGACCAACGGCGGTGGGGTTGTTTTGCATCCCCCATGCTTTGTACATAGCCAGACGCCCTTTAAATTGAAGATTGTCGGCGATATCAGTCTCCATACCGAGGCGAAAGCGGTTGGTATAGAGGATGTCGTTTTCCCAGGTGTCTTTAGAAACCATATTGAATCCCATGCCCTCTTTGCGTTGGGCAGGGGTAAAGGCAGCCATAGAACCAATTACACCGCGGATATCCTGGATGCTGAGGCTTGGATTGTTACTCTCGGGTGTGCCCCCGGCCATCATAACGGCAGCATCGGCGATGTCCTTTGCGCCCCAATACCCTTTGGTGTCGGCATCGCTGTAATCCATGCGGAAGCGGTAGTCGCCAGAGAACCGGATGCGGCTGGCGGCATCCCATTTTTCCGCACTGTCTTCAAGGATCTCCACCGAATCGCTGTTGAAATCAGAAGCGTCTTGCACCTCTTCCAGTTGTTCGCGCATCTCTTCGAGCTGTTGTGCGAGCATTTGTATCTGTTTTTCGAGCTGAGCCGGTGACGGTGCTGCAAATGCACCTGTGGGCAGCAGCATCAGGGTTGCAAGTAGCACTCCTAGTGTTTTCCTTACCATAGTGTTGCCTCCTGAGCGGTAAATGTTTAGGGACATAAGCCCATTGATTCCTGGACACAAAACCCTCTGTGGCATGGTGTCCAACCAACTAATAATTTAGATGTTCGCATATCCATATAACAAGATGTGTGCCAATTTATAGAAATTGCTGGATATACTCAATGTGCGCTGTGGTGATGTGTCTGGGAGGTGTTTTGTCACGTAGAAGTGTGCGTATGCACAGCACGGACAAGGTTATATGGCTGGACGTTTAGGCTAAATGGCGGAATGGTGAAAAGCACGCACAAAAAAACGCCTTCTGTTCTCCGTGGGTGGAGTTTACAAAAGGCGTTTAAAGTGACGTGTATGTGGTTTCAGGTTAGACCATAGTGATCCAGCCGTGGGTGTCTTCGATGTGACCATACTGTATGCCGGTGAGGGTTTTGTACAGTTCCATGGTTACTGAGCCAGTTTTACCGCCACCGATAGTAACGGTTTTATCCTTGTAGGTGAGCTGCCCCACCGGAGAAACTACTGCCGCAGTACCGGTGCCGAAAGCTTCCTGTAAACGACCTGATTCTGCCCCTTCAAGCACTTCATCAATGCTTAAAGCGCGCTCTTCCACTTCATACCCCATCTCTTTTACCAGAGTGAGGATAGATCGGCGCGTAATTCCGTTGAGGATTGAACCGTGGAGAGGGGATGTGACCACTTTTCCATCATACACAAAGCAGATGTTCATGCTTCCTACCTCTTCAATATATTTGCGTTCGGTACCGTCGAGCCACAACACCTGATCGTAGCCTTTCTTGGCAGCCAGGTTGGAGGCATATAGGCTAGAGGCATAATTGCCACCGGTTTTAGCTTCGCCGGTCCCACCTGGGGCAACGCGTACATATTTATCTGACACCCAGATATTAACCGGGCTCACGCCCCCTTTATAGTATGCGGCCACAGGGGAGAGGATTATATAGAATAGGTACTGATCTCCTGGCTTAACTCCAAGGACGGGTTCGGTGGCGATCATGGTGGGGCGGATATAGAGACTGGTCCCTTCAGAGTGGGGGACCCATTCCTGCTCTAGCTGCAGAAGTTGACGCAGCGCCTTAAGGCAAAAGTCGACATCCAGTTCTGGCATGCACATGCGGTGTGCACTCTGGTTGAAGCGTTCAAAGTTATCCCGAGGCCGGAACAAAGCGATGCTCCCATCTTGGTGGCGGAACGCTTTTAGCCCTTCGAAGATCTCCTGCGCGTAGTGAAAAACCAGCGCCGCCGGATCAAGACTCAGGGGACCATAGGGTTCAATTTTGGGAGAGTGCCACCCCTTGCCTGTGATGTAAGGCATGGTGAACATCCGGTTGGTGAATTCCTTGCCAAAGATGAGTTTAGTTTCGTCTTGGTTGGGCTGTTTGGGTTGGACAACAGGGAGGATTTCGATATCCATGAGGTTGCGCTCCTTCAGGGCCGATCTGTGCGTCGGGTTCACGAAAAAGTTAAATAAATTCCAGCCAATGCTGCCAGTGGCTGGAGTAGATGTCATTTAATGTTGCCCAGTTACAGCCGCTGAGGTGGATGCGTGCTCATGCTGGGTATGCAGGTCGCAGCTCTATCACTATAGAAACACGCGCGCGTGGGCGTAAATTAACTAGCATAGAGCTATCGAGTAGTGCAAGGAGATTGTTGGGCGCGGATTTAGCACAGGAAAATGCACACACGGTTAATGCGACCCTGTGTGGGTTCCTGCCTATTCTATAGGTATGCGCCATGCTGATAAGAGGGCGGTCAGGTCAAAAAAGTCCAGACCTAGTGTTACTTATACAGCAGGTGTAGTCTGGTGTAGTTTTAACTGAAGCCGGCAAGGTCACTCCTTGTCTTCCTTGTGCGGGTAGCTGTACAGAAGTGTGTTGCGATTGTTGTGCTCCTCCGCCGAAGTGAAGTCTGCTGCGGTACGCTGTTGTCGCGCGAGTTCGGCTTTGTGTTCTAAGACTTTCTTGGTGCTATCCTCTGAGCATTGCTTAGTCATAAGATCCTCCTGCCTCAATATCTGTGATTTTTGGTGGTGTCTCAGCAAAGGTATGCGTTGCTTTGTACGACTGAGGCATCATCAGGTTCGCGGTACAGGCACTATTGTGCCAACGGAAGCGGCAGATTGCAAAGAAAATACCATTAATGGGATTGTTTTTTGTTGAGGCGTCCGCTTTATTCTAGGCGTCCAGACGCGTGCGACCAAGGGCGACTACACACACTTCATGCCCGGCGCGAGTGAGAGTGCGAGAACATTCGCGGCTTGTAGCGGTAGTAGTAACTACATCATCTACTAGTAAAATCCGTTGTGGTGTCATGGTGCCATGCAGGGCGAAGGCCTCTTTGAGGTTTTGCATCCGCTGCTGGCGGGTGAGATCGGTTTGTGACCTGGTTGCGCGGATGCGTACTAAATACCTTGAATTGACGCTAATGTTTAGCGCGTTGCCAAGTTGCTGCGCTACAAGCTGAGATTGGTTGAATCCACGTTCGCGCAGACGTTTAGGATGGAGAGGGACGGGGATAATAGCCTGGGGCGCAAAATCGGTAATCTCTGAATTAAGGCATTGGCGCAGTAATAGTGCCAGAGGAGAGGCCAGATGAAAGCGCCCCGAATATTTAAGTTGCTGCACTGCTTGTTGTAACTTTTCCGCATGGATCCCCATGCTTTTGAGCCACTTGAATGGGGGAGGGTGGTGCACGCATTGAGCGCATGAATGGGCGACAACCATGGAGGTGGTGTAGGGTTCGGCGCAGATGGGGCACGCTGCAACGGGTTGCTGAGTGCAGCCTGCGATGCATGTAGGGCATAAGTTGAGTTTTGTTGAGTAAAGAGGGAGTGCTACACCACAGAGTTGACACGCGGGAGGGAACAGATAGCGTAGGGCATGCCATAGAATTGAGGGTGGACACTCCTGTGGCGCAGTTGTTTGAGGGTCAAGCTGGTGGTTTGGCGGCGCAGGCATGGGGCGAGAGACAGCGTTGGGTTTTCCATGTGGTGACATAGTCACCTCCGCTAGGGAATCAGGGGCGGTGGAGCAGGTTGTGGCCTGTCATCGCTACGGGTTGTGGGAGCCCAAGCATGTACAACAGCGTTGGAGCTATATCTGCAAGGATTCCGTTGTCGATGCTGGTCCCAGCAGGGGTGTCGGTACTGAGGTAGATCAGGGGTACTGGATTGCTGGTGTGTGCAGTATAGGTCCCGCCGTCAGCAGCGAGCATCTGCTCGCAGTTGCCATGGTCTGCGGTGATCAACATGTGCCCGCCGGCTGCGGTAAGTGCATCACCTACCTTTGCGCAGCAACGATCCACACACTCTACCGCTTTTATTGCTGCTTCAAGGTTTCCTGTATGTCCCACCATGTCGGGATTGGCGAAATTAAGGATAATCAGATCAGGGCAGTTGGACTCTATTTGCTCCACTACCTTGGCGGTTACCTCTTCGGCACTCATCTCCGGTTTCAGGTCATAGGTTGGCACATCCTGGGGTGAAGGGATCAATATCCGCTCTTCACCTGGATATGCGACTTCTTCCCCACCATTGAAGAAAAAGGTGACATGCGCGTATTTTTCCGTCTCCGCAATACGCAACTGGGTCAGTCCGGCCTCAGAAACAATCTGTGCCAGAATGTTCGGATAATGCTCCGGTGGATAAGCTACCGGCAGATGCAGCGTTTCATCATATTCGGTCAGACATACATACCCCGCCAACGTAGGGAGTACGTTGCGCGTAAAAGCGTCAAAGTTCGCGTCGGTCAGGGCGCGAGATATCTCACGCGCTCGATCGGAGCGAAAGTTGAACATGATTACCCCATCCCCATCTTGGATCCGACTGGTATTGTCGACAGGTTCTATAACACAGGGTTCCACAAACTCGTCAGTCGTTCCGGCAGTGTATGCTGCTTCGATGGCATTTATGGCGGTGCTGTAGTGGGTTCCCTGCGCTTCTGTCAGACAGGTGTAGGCGCGTTCAACTCTGTCCCAGCGTTGATCGCGGTCCATAGTGTAGAAACGCCCACTAAGGGTGGCAATACGTCCACACCCTGCGGTGGCAAGGTGTTGTTCAAGCTCTTGCACATAGGTTACAGCGCTTTGCGGTGGCGTGTCGCGCCCATCCAGAATCGGATGGATCCGGACATGCTTTATCCCCTGCTGTTTCGCCATGTCAATCAGGGCATATAGATGGGTATTATGCGAATGAACCCCCCCATCGGAGAGTAGTCCCAGAAGGTGCAGAGTGGTGCCTGTGTTACTTACCTGTTGCATGATTTTGCTCAGCACCGGATTGGAAAAAAGGTCTCCATCGGCAATGCTTTTGCTGATACGGGTCAGCTCCTGATACACCACACGACCGGCACCAATGTTCATGTGCCCCACTTCGGAGTTTCCCATCTGCCCCTCAGGTAGCCCCACTGCAAGACCCGAAGCCTGCAGTTGGCTGTGCGGACAGGTGGCAAACAACCGATCCAGATTCGGCGTATGTGCCAAGGCTGCGGCGTTCCCCTCAGTCTTGGCACTAATCCCCCAGCCGTCAAGGATACACAGCATTGTTGGGCGTTTCGCGCTGGTGCGTTCAGAATTAGGCATCGCTGTATCAGGCTCCGTGTGGGGTGGGTCTGGGTTCTACCACCTCACGATTGGCTACCGCTTTGCGGAATACGATGCTAAAGCTCCCCCAGGTGCCGCACTCGGGGCAGCGGCTATTCCAGTCGCTGGAACTGTTACCGCAGGTATCACACACATAACCAAGGTTGATCTGATTGTCCACGCCGAGAGCTTTCTGGTATTCATCAATCGCTTCGTCAATACGCTCGCGGCGGCGATGTGCTTCTGCCAGAAGGATATGCAACTGCGGGAAGTCAGGGGCGGAGTTTTCTACCATATATATCTGCTCTAATGCCTCATCAACCATCTCTAGGCGTAGACACAGTTTGGCATAGAAAAAGTGGAGTACCAGATCACTTTTGCTTTGCGCCAGAGCCCTGTTGTAAAAGCTCAGCAAGCTCTGGGGGTCTTCATTTTCAATGTAGAGGTCTTCAAGGCGAGAGAGAAACACGCTGCGCCCGAGCCGATGATATCCCTCCTGCCAAACCTTTGCAGCTTCCGCGTCGTTATCTTTTTGTACGTAAGCATCCCCGAGGGTGACACAGGCAGCGGTGAAGGTCTGATCTTCTTTAATAATTTGTTTAAGCGCACTAATCGCCTGATCTTTTTCTCCCGCAGCGAGTTTTTGCTTCGCTGTTTCGTAGCGAATGGAGAGCATTAGTTGCTTTTCTTCTTGAATTCGGTTGCCGCTCAGACCGCCTTTGAGTAGACGGGTCTGCAGTTCTAGCGCCTTATCCCAGCGCTCATGTTTCATGTGAAGGTTGCGTTGCTTACGAATCGCCTTACGGTTCCCTCTGTCGCGCTCAAGGATCTCGTCATACTCAATGCACGCAGCATCGTCTTGGTCTTCTCGCTCATATGTATCAGCAAGTTTAAACAGCACCTCAAGGCTTTTACCGTCAATGCTTTTGGCCTGGCGCAACAAAGAGATCGCCTCTTTGTTGTTGCCCTCTTGCGCCAGCACATTGGCCATGGCGATGTAGCCATCAACCTTGTTAGGGGCTTTGTCGATAACTTTTTGCAGTAGACTATGCGCACGCTTGATGTCGCCGGAGAGCAGACGTCCCACCCCTTCGCGGTAGGTTTCGTTGATCTCGTGATTTTTCTTTTCGTCGCGTTCACGCAGCCAGTTGCGCATGATCTGGGTGAAATTGCCATACAGGTGGATGCCGTATCCGATAAATAGCCCGACAATCACGCACCCAAGAACCACAACCGTAACTGGATAGGTTACGGACTGTTCCGGGGTGAAAAAAATTGTCATCTCCTGCGGGTTTATCCCCGAGAAAAAGACAAAAAACGCCAGAAAAACAATAACAATTAGCAAGAATGACATGAGGGTCATGCGGTCCTCCTGTGGGTGTGAACCAGGGCAACTAGACATTAACAATAAATTTGGAATAACAGCATGGTGCAGTCTATAAAATTGAGACTAGATTTGTAAATATATAAAACAATGTTTGAGCCTTACCTGTTGTGGTAGGGCTCTCCCCGCATAATAGAAAAAGCACGGTATAGTTGTTCCAGCAGGAGTACGCGCGCCATCTGGTGAGTCCAAGTCATGCGCGATAGAGACAGGACCGAGTCTGCGCGGCGACGCAGGGTTTCGTTGATACCGTAGGCTCCTCCAATAACAAAGCACCACTCACTGTCACCGCGGAGCATACGTCGCTCTAGCGCGGTGGCAAATTCGACCGAGCTCTGCTGCTTCCCTTTTTCGTCCAGTACAACGCAGTAGGTTCCTGCTGGGATACGCTCCAACAGGCGTTCTGATTCACGTTCACGGATGTAGGTGCTGGCGTCCTTCTTTGAGCCACCTTTTTCCTCTTTGAGCTCAATAATCTTCAGAGACGCGTAGCGTTTTACTCTAGTGCTGTACTCTTCCGCTCCTGCGCGTAAGAAGTCAAGACTAAGTTTTCCGATGCAGACTACGGTTATCTTCATAATACCGCAGAATCAAGAAGTAATATCTTCAGCAACTTCAATCTCTGGCGCTTCAATCCACAGCCCTTCAAGGTCGTAAAATGTACGTACATCCTCTTGGAAGATGTGTACCATAACATCGCCATAGTCGATTAGCGCCCAGCGCCCTTCATTGACCCCTTCGATGGCAAGCGGGACAGTATCATGCTGTTGTTTGAGCTCTATGCGCACTGCTTCAGCTATCGCCTGTACGTGGCGGTCAGATGTGCCGGTAGCTATCACCAGATAGTCCGTCAGGGATGAAAGCTCGCTGATGTGCAGAATACACAGATCCAAGGCTTTTTTGTCCAAGGCGCTTTTGGCGCACAGTTGCGCCAGTGTGTCTGAGTTCAAGATATGTATCCTCGGCTTAGCCATCCAATTTGATGCTTGTTGCACAAGCACCGATGTTAGGCCTGATAGAGTTTGTGTTGTGTTATATATTCCTGTACCGCTTCGGGCACCAGTTTCGCAATAGAGTGGCGTTTGCGTACCCGGCACCTGATCTCAGAGGATGAGATATCCGCTCGGGTTTCGCGTAGAAAATAGAGTCTGCCGCATGCGCCGGAGTGCGCCGTAGCGCATGCGTTTGAAGCCTGCTCAGAGTTGCCCGTAAAGACAAAGCTGCTGCGCGCGGCATCATAACAGAACAGGTTCCGCAGCGCAACGGGGAGCTCATGCGGGCGGGTGCATTCGGGCAGCCCCGGACGCTGGGCTACCACGATGTTGCTCAACTCGAACAGGCGCGAATATTCTCTCCAGCTTGTCAGGTTCGTAAACGAATCCATCCCCATCAGAAAATAAAAAGCTGCGTTTCGATATATGCCATGCAGACGCTCGAGGGTGTCTACCGTATAGCTCTTCCCAGAGCGTTGTGCTTCGAGATCGCTGACGCTGAAGGAGTTTTCGGTGCGAACAGCGCGTGCAACCATAGCGTTGCGGTGTTCAAAGGCGGTGATATGCCGAGAGTCTTTATGGGGGGGCGAGGGCGCCGGCATAAAGATCACATGGTCCAAGGCAAATCTACTGCGCATCTCGTGCGCAATCTTTAAGTGTCCGTTGTGTATCGGATCAAAGGTGCCACCAATGATGCCGATCTTGTGCGCGCACTTATCTTCCTCAGGCACGAACTTGTCCGGCTCCGAACACGATGAATTTTCTTGTGGTCAAGTCCTCCAGTCCCATGGGACCAAATGAGTGGAGCTTGGAGGTGGATATCCCAATCTCGGCTCCAAGGCCGAACTGGCTCCCATCGGAAAAACGGGAAGAAGCATTGACCATAGTAACGCTGGAGTTGACGCGGCGCATGAACTCCTGAGAGTTGGCATAGCTGTTGGTGACAATTACCTCCGTATGGAGGGAGCCGTGTTTCTCTATATGTGCAATGGCCTCGTCCATATCTTCTACAACTTTAACCGCCAGAATAAGATCCAGATATTCGGCATCCCAGTCTTCTGGTGTAGCAGGTTTTATTCCAGATGCAAGGTTGCAGCTGATAGAACAGCCGCGCAGCTCCACGCCGTGCTGGCGCATATCCATGGCGATGCGTGGAACAAACGTATCGGCAATGTCTTTGTGAATCAGCAGAGTTTCCATGGCATTGCACACCCCGGGACGCTGAACTTTAGCGTTGATACAAATGCGGCTTGCCATCTCCTCATCGGCATCGGTATCTACATAGGTGTGACATACCCCTTTGTAGTGTTTGATAACCGGAATGCGCGAAGTTTCGCTAACGAAACGGATCAGTCCTTCGCCACCGCGGGGAATGATGAGGTCGATATCCTCTTCACATTCGAGCAGAGTGTTGACCGCGCTGCGATCTGTAGTTCCAACCACTTGCAAGGCCGCAGCGGGAAGCCCCATGTGCTCAAGTTCAGCTTTAAGAATGTTGCCAATGGCAGTGTTGGAATGGATCGCTTCGGAACCACCGCGTAAAATGATGGCATTTCCGCTTTTAAGACACAATCCTGCTGCATCTGCAGTCACGTTGGGGCGGGACTCGAAGATGATCCCGATCACCCCAAGAGGGATGCGCATCCGCCCCACCTGAATGCCGTTTGGGCGGCGCCACATGCCAGTAACTTCCCCTACGGGGTCGGGCAGTGCTGCAACTTCGCGCAAGCCCTGAGCCATGGCACCGATACGTTCATCGGTGAGGATGAGGCGGTCAATCATGGCGGGAGCAAGGTTGTTGGCCCTTGCCGCACGCACATCGAGGTCGTTTTGCTCTTGGAGCGTGGTACGCTGCTGCTCCAGCGCTGTCGCCATCCGTTCCAATAGCTCATTTTTAGTCGCTGAGCTTAGCCCAGCCATTCGGATGGATGCCGCACGCGCCTTGCGCGCCAAGTTTTTGATTTGGATAGAAACATCAGATGCTGTACTGCTCATGCTGATCTCCTTACTAGTTTCAGTCATCTTCGGATGCAAAGACAAGGTTGTCGCGGTGAACTATTTCGTCACCGTATTTATACCCTAGAATTCCACTTATCTCTGCACATTTGTGTCCGCGGATCTGAATAACTTCATTTTGGGAGTAGTTGGTAATTCCGCGGGCAAATTCTTTTTTGTCTTCATCACACAGACATACCGAATCGCCCCGGTCAAAGCCACCTTCAGCAGCGATGATCCCCGAAGGGAGCAAACTTTTTCCTTCGTTGCGGATAGCATCGCATGCGCCGGAGTCGATAATGATCTTGCCACGTACTTTCTTGGTGAATGCGATCCAGTGTTTTTTGCTCGCCATGGGGGCCGTGGTGGGGAGGAAGAATGTTCCCACGTCTTCACCGGCAAAAAATTGCGCGAGGTTGTCTGGTTTAAGACCATTGATGATAGCCGTAGCGATGCCGTAGCGCGTGGCACGTTTAGCTGCTTTGATTTTGGTTACCATGCCGCCGGTCCCCAAAACGGTTCTGGCTTCGCCTGCCATCGCTTCAACCGCGGGGGTAATCTGTTCCACTTCGCGTAGCAGGGTGGCGTCCGCATATTTGCTCGGATCTTTGTCAAACAGTCCATCCACGTCCGATAAAATAAGGAGCAGATTGGCTTCCACCAGGCTCGCAACCATGGAGGAGAGATTGTCATTGTCACCAAAGCGGATCTCATCCACCACGACGGTGTCGTTCTCGTTAATAATAGGGACGATACCGTAGTCGAGCAGGGTCATGATGGTGTTGCGCGCATTTAGGTAACGGCGTCGGTTGGAAAGGTCATCGCGGGTTAGGAGGATCTGGGCGACGTTTTCTCCTCTGCTGCGGAACACCGAGCGATAGCTGCGCATCAGCCGGCTCTGTCCAATCGCCGCCGCTGCCTGCTTCAGCGGAATGCTCTGCGGGCGCCCGCAGATGCCGAGATCTCCTTTGCCTGCTGCTACGGAACCGGAAGAGACCACAATAACCTCATAGCCGTTCTGGTGCAGGGTGCACATCGCTTCGGACAGATGCTGCAATTGCGCAAAGTTGAGCCCTGCGGGGGTGGTGATAACCCCGCTACCGATTTTTATAACCACCCGCTTCACCGGAGCGAGAAGACGTTTTCTGGTCATGGTTACTGCGCACGCTCCTTGTCGAGACGTTCACCGATCGCGTGTACCAGTGCATCGAGGCCATCACCGCTGATGGCGGAGATGGAGAAAACCGAGTATCCCTGCTGTTCAAACAGTGGGCGTGCTACCTCTGCGCGTTGGCGCACTTCAGTGACATCGTTTTTGCTCAACACCACTATCTGAGGCTTCAGCCCCAGTTCGGCATCGTGTTTTCTGAGCTCGGTGTTGATGATATTGAAATTGTGCAGATAGTCCTCTTGTTCATCCAGACTGGGATCGCTTAGATCAACCAGATGGAGAAACAGGTCGGTGCGCTCCACATGGCGCAGAAAACGGGTGCCGAGCCCGTGTCCTTCACTAGCGCCAGCAATTAAACCGGGGATATCTGCTACCACAAAAGATTTATAGCCCGAATAGGGTACCACCCCCAGGTTGGGAACCAGAGTGGTAAACGGGTAGTCGGCAACTTTGGGGCGTGCCGCAGAGATGGCACGGATCAGGGTGGATTTACCCGCGTTGGGCATCCCCACCAGGCCAACATCTGCAAGGAGTTTAAGCTCCATGCGGATGCTCAGAGCTTCACCTGAGGTTCCAGGCTGGGTGTGGCGCGGAGCTCGATTAGTACTGGTGGCAAAGCGTGCGTTACCGCGCCCGCCCATCCCGCCTTGAAGAAGTTTGATTACCTCGCCCGGCGTGGTCAGGTCTGCCAGAAGTTCGCCACTGGTGTTGTCGTACACCAAGGTTCCCGGGGGAACCATGAGGGTGAGTGACTCGCCGTTTTTGCCGTGGCGGTTTTTCCCCATTCCATGGGCGCCGTTGTGTGCTTTGTAGTGCGCATGGTAACGGTAGTCGAGCAGGGTGGAGAGGCCTTCATCCACCTTTAGATACACGTCGCCCCCATTGCCACCGTCGCCGCCATCAGGACCGCCACGCGGAATAAATTTTTCGCGCCGGAACGAAAGACAGCCTCGTCCTCCGTCTCCAGCTTTAACTTGTATTTTTACTTCATCGACAAAGCGCATAGTTTAGTCTTGGAACTCAGCCTCGGGGCGTTCGCCCGCTGGTTGGAAAGGTTTTCTCGGATTGAGTCTGGGCACGCTCCGCAGTGTTGTTGAGGATGTGCGAGGGTGCGGCAGCATCGTAACACAAAAAAAGCCCGGAGTTCCATTGTTTGAACCCGGGCTTTTCCATGTGGTGTGCGTGCAAGGATCTAGCTGGCGGTGTAAACGCTGATTTGCTGACGCTTTTTGTCCTTGCGCTCGAACTTTACTTCACCATCAATCAAGGCGAATAAAGTATAGTCCTTGCCGCAGCCTACGTTTTTTCCGGGGTGAAAGGTAGTGCCACGCTGACGTGCTAGAATGGAACCAGCAGTGACTTGCTCACCGCCGAAACGCTTCACACCCAGGCGCTTACCTGCGCTGTCGCGGCCGTTTCTGGTACTGCCGCCTGCCTTTTTGCTTGCCATAACGTGTCTCCTGTTAAGCCTCGATGCCCGTAATTCTCAAACGAGTAATGGGCTGACGGTGTCCATTGGTCTTGCGATAGCCTTTGCGTCGTTTAGACTTGAAAACAAGAACCTTCTTGTCTTTGCCCTGCTCTACAATTCGAGCAGTGACTTTCGCATTAGGCAATAGAGGTGCTCCGATTTTTACCTCTTCTCCGCCGACCATGAGGACATCACTGATTTCTATGGACTCTCCTGCCTCACCGGCAAGTTTTTCCACTTTGATTGTGTCGCCTTCGGATACTTTGTACTGTTTCCCTCCGGTCTTGATCACCGCGTACATGTGCATTCACCTCGCTCTCAGTGGGTAGTAAGATTTCAATAGCGCAGCAATGTAGCTCTGGCACAGATGAAGTGTCAAGTGTTTTCTCTGCATGCGGGCGCGGACGCAGTGTTTTAGTGGTCACACAAGTTTGGGCCGGGTTTAAGCTCTCCCTGGAGGTAGATTTGCGCCAGCTCTGCCGGCTTTTGCGCAGGCGCTCCTATAACCACTTCAATGCCCTGGGCGCGAAACAGCTCTTGCGCACGGTTTCCCATCCCTCCGGCAATGACAAGATTCGCCCCCTGTTGTGCAAGCCAGCGGGGTAGCAATCCAGGTTCATGTTGGGGTGGGGTGAGGCTCTCTTCACCCTGTATCGTTTTTTTGTCTGTATCCACCGAGATGAGGGTAAAGGTTTCGCAATGGCCAAAGTGCATGGCGAGCAGATCGTTGGCCGTAGGGATAGCTATTTTCATGTTTTTCTCCTTCAAGGGATCTGTTGTAGTGAGCTGTGGAATGGGACGCAAGTTTTATCCGTTCAAGCGCTGGTACAAGGTGGCCCATAAAGTTCGAATTCGCGCCGGAGCTGAATTCTCATCATCGCTGTGAAGATATTCGGTGATGGTTTTGCGCTCAATTTGAGCGGCGGTAAACGCGTGGTCGTGGTTTATTTTGGCCAGGGTTGGAATGTTGTGCTGTGCTGCAAGGGTGCTGATGGTGTCACCCTGAGCGGGGTTAATATCGTATCTGTTGATACACAGATACGCTGGAATGTTGAAATGGCGGCATAGTTGCGCCACCCGTTCAAAGTCGTGGAGACCAGAGACTGAAGGTTCGGTGACAATCAGCACTGCGTTAGCGCCGGTTATGGAGGCTATTACCGGACAGCCGATACCGGGAGGGCCATCCACGATAACCAGTTCTGCCCCTTGTTGCTTTGCAACTTTGCGTGCCTGTTGCCGCACCAGACTTACCAGTTTGCCGGAGTTTTCCGCGCCGATATGCAGGCGCGCATGAACCATCTTCCCAAACCTGGTGGTAGAGAGATTCCATACACCACACTCGGCGCTGGGAAAATCGATTGCTTCTGCCGGACAGAATTCCACACACACCTTACACCCTTCACACGCGTATGGATCAACTCGACAGGTTCCATTTTGCTCTTCGATGATCGCTTCAAAGTTGCAGTACTCTTTACACAGCCCGCAGGCTGTGCAGGCGTCCGCGCAGATGATAGCTTCATGTCCGCTGGTGAAGGTGTGGGATTGCTCCACTTCGGGGTTGAGAATAAGGTGGAGATCGGCGGCATCCACATCGCAGTCAGCGCAAACGCAACCGTGCGGCAAAGCGTGAGCCAGATGGCACAGCGCCGCCGTGAGGCTGGTTTTGCCCGTGCCCCCTTTGCCACTTATCACTACCAGCTCTTTCATGCCATCTCCTCCCTGTGCATTATGTGTTGCAGCATGGTGTGTAGTTGTTCTTTTAATTTCGGTGCAGCATCACACAGTGAATCTCCCTTTGAATAGGCTGTGGCGATCTTGCGCTTCCACGGAATCTCTAGCGCAATATTGATGTTGTTGGAGTCGCAGTAAGTGCGCACCCTGGTATCACCAATGTCGGCGCGGTTGATAACCACAGCAAACGGAAGTTGCAGCTGGCGCACGGTTTTCACCGCCAGTTCCAGGTCGTTAAGGCCGAAGGGGGTTGGCTCTGTCACTAGGATTACAAAATCGCTCCCGCGCACTGCGGTTATCATCGGGCACGAGGTCCCTGGGGGGCAGTCCAGAATATTGAGAGCTTCTGGTGCTGCGATGTTTTTCGTAGCGCGAATCAAGGGTGGCGCCATCACCTGCCCGATGGCAAGCTTGCCCTGCATAAAGTTTATGGGCGCAGCTGGGTTTTTGCGTTGCGTGCCGCAATCCAAAGTGCCGATAACCACTTCCTTGTCACTGATAGCACCCTCGGGACAGATACGCCGACACCCACCGCAGCTGTGACACAGTTCCGCAAAAACCATGCTCTGCCCTCCGGCTATGGCAATGGCGTTGAACTGACACAGCTTCGCGCACGCACCACAGGCGGTGCAGCGTTCCGCATCAATTAACGGCACTGGGCGGGTTTGCTCCGTGTGGCTGTGCCACTGCGGTTGCACAAACAGGTGCGCGTTGGGTTCTTCCACATCGCAGTCACGCAGAGTGACAGGAATCCCCGCCGCTTCAGCTAGAGCTGTCGCCAAGGTAGTTTTACCAGTGCCCCCCTTGCCCGAAGCGATGGCGAGGGTGAAAGGGGGGACAGCAAGCTGTATAGCATTGGTATCCATAGCGCGTTAACTCCAGTGTGCTTCTACGTTGGCGCTGTCGGCTTCCTCCAGTTCGCCGGCAAGTAACGCCTTTAGTGCCGCCTCAACCGAAGGTTGCTTGGTGTGGTAAATCTTTACCCCAGCGGCCTGCAGAACCTGAAAGGCTTTGGGACCACAGTTGCCGGTCACGACCGCGGTAGCCCCCGCGTTGACTACGTTTTGCGCGGCCTGAATCCCTGCTCCTTGGGCTGCGTTCATGTTCTGGGTATTTTCCAGGATAGAGGCGGCGTTGGTCTCGGTGTTTACGATAATGAATTGTTTGGCACGACCAAAGCGTTGATCTAAATCTGAGTCGAGCTCTGATCCCGTAGCTGAAAAAGCAACGTTCATGTGAGTCTCCTTTTGTATGTGTTGAGAGGGGTTTGTGTGTCAGACGTTAAAGGGATAGAGCGATACCGTGGGAGCATCTCGGTGCCCCCACGGTAATCTGTATTAAGAGCGTTCGTTAAGTTGTTGTTTGATCTGCGCAATTTGCGCTTCGAGTTCCTGTGCCTTGCGGCTCAAGTCTTCGCTAGCAGTGGGCGCTTGGTTTGGGGCATTATCCATTCGTTGCCCCTGTCCCATTCCACGCTCCATGCCGCGTCCCATCCCTTGCTTGAGGCCCCGTCCAAGGCCACGTCTTCCCCCTCTGCACCCCATGCCAGCTCCACGTCCGCCGCCACGCCCACCGGCAGTGGTGCATCCGGGCTCAGTGGTGCCAGAGCAGAATCCTGCTCCACGTCCGCTTTGGCTTCCCAGTCCATTTGGTCCTGTTCTATCGCCTCTTGGCATAATAATTCTCCTTTTTGTTCGGTTGGACCTGCATAAATTGCAGGCCCTGTTACTTGCTTAATCTTTTGGTTTTTAGCAGCTGTCTCACTGTTCTGGTGTGGGGTATCCAAGGGCATGTGTTCTGCGGCGGCAGCCTGCACCGCGCCCATGTTGCCTTGGCGTAGCATGGTTCTGACGCCCGCGTTGCTGACACCCACACCCTGGCATGGTGCCGGCGACCGCCTCGATATCACCGCTGCGTAGAGCCTGTATCACTTCAGCTACACTCCCCGCTGCGAAGGGGATAACCTTGAGCCCTGCCGCACACGCGCTGCGTAACAGTGGGCGCGAGATTGCGCCGCACACCAGCACCTCGACATCGCTCTGGACCAGCGCTTCTATCTTGGCAAAGAGGGATTGCGGCAGCGGCATGGTTTCGACGCTGGTTGCGGGGTTGGCGATATCTAAAACAAGAACCATTCCCGCGACGTCGAATACCGGAGCGATGCGGTCATTCCATATGGTGATACCTGCTTTCATTTCAACTTGCCTCCGACCGGGTTTTCATAATTTTTTGCAGCTGCAAATTTTTTATGCCGATGCCACTGCTTCTTGGTTGTTTGCACCTGACGTGCCAATTAACGGCAACCAAAGGGGGGTATCGCTGGGATTAGAGGCTAAGATACTGTAATAGCAGAGTGTTTACGGGCAGGTGTTTTGAGTATTTGAGAGTTTAGGGATGGAGCGGGTAGGTAATTAGTTCCTCTATTGGTAGCGGTTTCGCTACGGGTGCTCCGGCATATGGTAGCAGTTGCGCTACTTAAGAGTGGGGGCGGAATCAGGATCTCTGCCGGCCATTGCGGGAGGGTAGAGGGATAGCGAGGGCTTTGATTTTACGGTACAGGGTGGTTTTGTGGATTCCCAGGGCGCGGGCGGCCGCCTGACGATTATAGTCGTGCTTCTCCAAGGCTGCGAGGATAGCGTGTTTCTCACTCAAGTCACGTTGGGTGCGTATTCCAGCGGCGCCGTTATGGGTTGAAGTTAAGGGCTGGCTGCCCCGCAGGGTGGCGGGGAGGTGTGCCGGTTCGATCATATCGGTACGGCACAACACAAAGGCATGCTCAATGATGTTCTCAAGTTCACGCACATTTCCGGGCCAGTCATGCGCCATGAGGAGGTTCATGGTGTCAGGCAGGCACCCCTGAATATTACGCTTTTGCGTCTGGTTGAAGCGCTGAATGAAGTGTTGTACCAGTAGTGGGATATCTTCCGTCCGGTCACGCAAGGGGGGAAGTTCGAGAGTGATCACCTGGATGCGGTAGAATAGATCTTGGCGGAAGGAGCCTTCCTCCACCATCTCCGCCAGGCTGCGGTGGGTAGCAGCAATGATTCTTGCCTCCAAAGGTTCCGGTTTGGTACTGCCTAAAGGCTCGAACTGATGTTCCTGCAGGACGCGCAACAATTTTACCTGTTGCGCCAGGCTGATCTCCCCGATTTCATCCAGGAAAATGGTCCCTTTCCCCGCACTGCGTAGCCGCCCTGGTTTGTCCTGCTGCGCACCGGTGAATGCCCCTTTTTTATATCCGAACAGCTCCGATTCCAGTAGGTTGTCGGGCAACGCCCCGCAGTTGACTGCAACAAAGGGTTCAGCGGCGCGCGCGCCACTGGAGTGAATGGCGTGTGCTACCAGTTCCTTGCCGGTACCGGTTTCCCCCTCAATCAGCACGGTGCTGGAGCTGGCAGCCAAGGGTGGGATGAGATCAAACACCGGCTCCATGGTGCGGCTGTGGCTGATGAGGTCGCCGATGTGGTAGCGCCGTTTCAGCGTATTGCGCAGAGTCTCAATCTCGCTTAAGTCGCGAAAGGTCTCCGCGCCACCGATGACGTTGCCCTCTGCATTGCGCAGAACAGCGGTAGAGATGCTTATGGGGATCCGTTGCCCATCGGCGCGGATGATAAATCCATCGCGCTGGACAATGGGTTTGCCGCTCTGCAGGGTTTGCGCCAGGGCGCAGTTATTTTCGCACAAGCTGCAGCGAAACACCTCTGAGCAGAGCTGGCCGATAGCATCGACGCGCTCCACCCCGGTGATCTCCTCGGCGGCACGATTGAACGAGGTGATGCGCCAAGCGCTGTCCACGGTAAACACCCCATCGCAGATGCTCTCCAGAATTGCTTCGGTGCAGGTGTGGTCCAGTGAGTTATTTCCCATGTCCGCTCAACCTCTTCACCCTCCTTAATTGCTTGGAAGTCACCCCGCTGCGACGACAAATTGCTCCACGTGGAAGTTAGGGCGCGAAATAATGGAGATCTGCTTCTGGAAATGTTGCTCTATCTCGTCAATGGCGCTGCGCTCCTCATCGTAAAGCAGGGCAGCCACATCAGGATGTACCTGTAGATTGATGCGGTAGCCAGGCAGATCGCGTGCCTCCCGTTTCAGTTTGCGGAAGATCTCAAACACCATGGTGGTTCGGCTCTTGACGTAGCCGGTACCTTCGCAGTAGGGGCAAGGCTCACACAGAGTGCGCCCGATACTTTCCCGCACGCGCTTGCGTGTCATTTCAACCAATCCCAATTCTGAAATCTTGAGGATGTTGGTTTTGTTTTTGTCCCCCTTTAGAGCTTCCTCTAGGCTTGCGTGCACCTGCTCACGATGAAGTTCTTTTCCCATATCGATAAAGTCGATAATAATTAGACCGCCGACATTGCGTAGGCGCACCTGATATGCAATCTCCTTCACCGCTTCCAGGTTGGTTTTAAGGATAGTGTCTTCTTGGTTGTGTTTCCCCACGTAGCGCCCGGTATTCACGTCGATGGCGGTGAGGGCTTCGGTCTGTTCGATAATGATGTAGCCCCCGCTTTTAAGCCACACCTTGCGCTCTAGGGCGCGCGCGATCTCAACCTCCAGGCCGTAAGCATCAAACAATGGCACATCATCGCGGTACAGATCGATGGTGTACTCCAGGTTTGGCATGTAGGTGCTGAGAAAATTCACGATCTTGTCGTGCTCTTCCGGTGCATCGACCACAATACTCTTTATATCCTCGGTCAGAATATCGCGCAGCACCTTGCTGGTAACATCCAGATCTGAATGAACCAGGGCGGGTGTGCCCATATCGGCCTGACGTGCATCGATGTCGCGCCAGAGGTCTGCCAGATAGTTCATGTCTGCACGCAGATCTGTTTCACTTTTTCCCTCTGCGGCGGTGCGCACAATAAAACCGCTGTGGGGTAGGCGCATCTTTTCTATGATTTCGCGCAGGCGCTCTTTCTCTTCTGGGTTCTCGATGCGGCGCGAAATCCCCACATGATCGATAGTGGGCATATACACCAGATGGCGCCCCGGCAAAGAGATGTGCGAGCTGATGCGCGCCCCTTTGGTGCCCAAGGGCTCCTTCGAAACTTGTACCAGTATCTCCTGCCCTTCACTCAAAAGGGTCTCAATTGGGGGGAGGGGATGGGCCTCTGCTTCGTCTTCACCTTCGGTTTCGGTGGTGTCTGGTTCGCTGTTGTCGCTGCGCCCTTCTACAAAGTCTACCACCGCTTCCATTTCATCAAAAACGTCTGCAACATACAAAAATGCCGCTTTGTCGAGCCCGATGTCGACAAATGCGGCCTGCATGCCGGGCAGCACACGGATAACCCGTCCCTTGTAGATATTACCCACAATTCCCATATCGCAGCTACGTTCAATGTAGAGCTCGGATATGTGTCCGTTCTCTTGCAGGGCCACCCGGGTCTCATGGGCGGTCTTATTGATGACCAGTTTTTTTGCCATGGTCGAAACTCCTTCGTCGTATATATGTGTAAATGTTAGATAACTGTTTAGGTGGAGGTCAATGCCCCGAGTATGGTGTTACCTATAGCTGTGCTGGAAGCAGTACAGCTACAGGTGCTCGATGCTGCATGGCAGCAGAGTCTCGACAGGGCTGTCCCCAACGCTTGCACGCGCACGTTTTTCGTCGGGGAGATATTTTATATCAGGAAGCGGTTTATGACCAGTTCTGACCTAGTTCTGACTTGTAAAACTACTTGAATGCGAGATCAATTCAGGGTTCAGACTTCATGGTAACACGGGTCTTACATATTCCCATAGAACGAACCTGATTGTGGTCTGCTTTGAGCAGATAGGCGGTTACCACTACCGGACTGCCTTTATATAAAGTCAGTTCCAGCGCATCGTGATGTAGACGGATATCGGCGATATCGGGGCGTAGATCAACCTCTACTGGTTTATCTTTTTTCAAGCGCGTGAAGATGATGCTCTCCGCCTGAAGTGCATCGGCAATGCGCTCCTCAAGATCGGCTGGGAAGGCCGAATTGTGTGGTACCCGATAGGTGCTGGTGGAGATCGACGCCGCAGGGGTGGGGTTATTCGACGGGATTTGCACAACAGTTAAGATTGTGAAGTTTTCTGGCAGTTCCGCATTGAGGCGGGCGTGCAGGGCGCTGATGTTGGGGGGTTGGAACAGTTCTATGTCGATAGTTTCTGCTTCACTTTCCACTCCCGTGGGCAACGCATCGGGAAAAGAGATGCGGGGATGAGGGTGGAATCCGGCGGAGTAGCGCACCGGCGCTTGAATGCGGCGCAGGGCACGTTTTACTACAGTCATGAACTCTAGATGACTGACAAAGCGCGCCTTGCCGGTTTTACTCATCAGCAGGCGAATTTTATAGCGTTCCTCCTCCGGCGTCTCTGGTGGTTGTGGCAGCACTGGAGTTGAGGTCAGAGGTGCCCCCAAGGTTGGGGTGGCCTCGGCAAAGCGTGGTTTTATGTGGTTGAAGTCACACACGCCACACAGGCTGCACGCTCCGGTGCGACAGTCGGGCGTATATTCCAGCTGTAGTGCCTTCGCGCGCTCGCGCGCAAAAAACTCTTTGGGGATGCCGCAGCTTAAGTGGTCCCAGGGGAGAATCTCCTCCATAGCGCGGGCGCGCAGGTAAAACTCAAACGTGAGCCCGTTCTGCTGCAAGGCCTCCTCCCAGCGGGAGAAGTCGAAAAAATCGCGCCAGCTGTCGAAACAACACCCCAGGTCGGTGGCGCTGGCAATTACTGCCCCTAAGCGTCGGTCGCCACGGGCAAATACCCCTTCCAACACCGAAACTTCCGCCTCGTGCCACTTCAGACGCAGCTTCTTCTTTCGCAGGGCGTCACGCAGCCAACTCTGCCGTTCTTTGGTTTGCTCTAGGTTTAACTGGGCGTCCCACTGAAACGGCGTATGTGCTTTGGGGACAAAAGTGGAAACCGCCACGTTGACGTCACCACCACCTTCGGTGCCACGCGCACAGCGTTTAACCGCAGCCGCTAGATCAACAATCCCCTGCAGGTCTGCATCAGTTTCGGTCGGGAGCCCCAGCATGAAGTAGAGCTTTATCAGGCGCCAACCCAAGGTATAGATGGTACGTGCACTGTCGAGCAGGTCTTCAGCTTTAATCCCTTTATTAATCACCTCGCGCAGGCGCTCCGTCCCCGCCTCGGGGGCGAGGGTGAAGCCGGTCTTACGCACCTTGCGGATCTCGTTGATCAACTCTTCTGTCAGGGAACCTACGCGTAAACTCGGCAGCGACATCGCTACCCGATCTTTGGCGTGTTGCTCCATCAGATGGCGCAACAGCGGCTCGATGGCGCTGTAGTCACCACTGGAGAGAGAGAGGAGTGAAAGTTCATCGAACCCGCTGTTGGCGAGCGCCTCCTCCGCCAGCTTTGCCAGGGTTGCGGCCTGACGTTCACGCACCGGACGGTAGATGTAACCCGCCTGACAGAAGCGGCACCCGCGCGTACACCCACGTGTGATCTCCAGCGCTACGCGATTGTGCACCGTATCCATATATGGGATCAGCGGCTTAGTGGGGTAGGGTGCAGTGTCGAGATCGGCGAGATAGCGCCGCGTCACTTTGGTGTAGTCTGGCAAGAGCGGCTCAATGACGCGGATGGTGCCATCGGCGTTATAGTGCGGGGTAAAAAGTTCGGGGACATAGACCCCCTCAATGTGGCGCAGTTCGTGGCGGGTCTGTGTGCGGGTCAGCTTGCGTTCCCGCGCGCTGCGCAGAGCATTACAAATTTCCACCACCGCCTCTTCGCCATCACCTAGCAGGGCAAAGTCAATAAAATCGGCAAGGGGCTCTGGGTTAAAGGCGCTGGGACCACCGACGATGATGAAAGGATCGGTTGCGCTCCGTTCGTCCCGGCGACGAGGGATGCCACTTAAGTCGAGCATGTGGAGGATGTTGGTGTAGCACAGCTCATGTTGCAGGGTGAAGCCGATGAGGTCAAATTCTGCCAACGGCGTGTTCGATTCCAGCGTACTTAGCGGGGTAGCTTCTTGGCGCATGTGCTCCGCCATGTCGGGCCACGGACAGTACACGCGCTCCGCCGCAATCCACTCTTCGCGGTTGAGTACCTGATACAAAATAGCACTGCCCATATTGCTCATGCCGATTTCGTACGTATCGGGAAACGCCAAGGCATAGCGGATGTCTACATCAGCGTGATTTTTACGGATAGAGCCAGCTTCTCCGCCCAGGTAACGCCCCGGACGCTTTATGTTTAAAAGGGTATCGCAGGAAATCATACTTTACTTTCAATGGTGGGACAGAAAAATAGTACAATCTACCTTGATGTCAAGGTGACTGACAAGCTTTTTTAAGCGTGCTATTATCCGTGCATCAGACACACTTAACGCACATCCTGAAGACACCATGTCCTCGATTGTATCTGCAAGTTTAAATACTAGGCCAGTTTTATTCAAAATAGATGTGGAGACAGCATGACGAGATTGACACACAAGGACCAATCTAAACGCATCCGAATCCCTGCTCCAACGGTTGACACCCATATCCACACCATTGCCTCTGGGCACGCGTTCAGCACCGTGGAGGAGATTGTCGCTGTTGCACACAGACGTGGGCTTGAAGGGGTTGCCATCACCGATCATGGTCCTGCTCTTCCGGGGGGGCCACATATGTACCATTTTATGGCGCTGCGCTTTATCCCCGAAATTATGCAGGGGGTAAGAGTATTATGCGGTGTGGAAGCCAATATCCTTGATGAAGGGAAGTTGGATATCGGCGCAGAGGCGATGGAATATCTTGATATTGTCCTTGCTGGTCTTCATGAGGGGTGTGGCTACTCTGGTACCAGCGCTGCGGAGAATACCCGTACCCTCCTGCAGGCGATGGAAAATCCCTGGGTCGATATTATCACCCATCCGGGTAATCCCGCTTATCCGCTCGACTATATAGCGGTGGTGGAGCAGGCAGTGCGTACCAATACTGCACTGGAGATCAATAGCTCTTCTTTTACCACCAGTCGGAAAAACAGCGCCCCAAACTGCCTCGAGATAGCGCGCCTCTGTGCAGAAAAGGGTGCCTTGGTTGCCATCGGCAGCGACGCGCATATCAGCAGCGGGGTGGGGGAATTCACCTGCGCCGTAGAGGCGCTAGAGCAGAGTGGCGTTATCCCTGCGCAGGTGGTGAACAGGGACTTGAAAGCGTTAGTCGCGTTTCTGCAACGGATGGGGAAACGTCCCGACCTACGTGCGCAGGTGTAGTTATGTTGCTTAAAGCGCAGCGCGAATTGATTGTTACCTATGGGCTTAAGCTCCTCTCCTCCGGCTTAACCACCGGCAGTGGGGGCAACCTGAGTTGCATGTGCCGCACCCAAGACCTGATCGCCATCGGTCCCAGTGGGGTGGATTACACTGATGTACGGGTCGAGGATGTTGTGGTGGTCAATCGCGCCGGAGAGGTGGTGGAGGGGGACCTGAAACCCTCCAGTGAACTCAGTTTCCATCTTGCCCTCTACACTGCACGCCCGGATGTGAACGCAGTGGTGCATACCCATTCGGTATATGCTACCACCATGGCGTGTTTGCACCGCGAGATCCCGGCGGTGCACTACCTGGTCGCCTTTGCCGGCAACAAGGTGCCCCTTGCGCCCTATGCCACCTTTGGTTCTGCCGCGTTGGCGCACAATGTGGTGCGCGGCATGGGGGCTTACAACGCCGTGCTGCTCGCCAACCACGGTCTCGTCGCGGTAGGGGGAGATCTGCCCCATGCCTTCAACGTGGCTGAAGAGATTGAACTGGTAGCGCGGATCTACTATCAGTGTTGCAATATCGGAACCCCGGTGCTGGTACCAGAGGCGGAGATGGAAACGGTGCTGGAGAAATTTAAGAGCTACGGGCAACAAGACTGTGGACAGCAGGATAGTAAGGTAACAGATTGAGCAAGCGCACTTGTGGTTCATCTGTTTCGCCTGCTGGCAGTAACGCTTCGGCTGCTGCGCGAAGGGGCAACCCTTTGAGTGGTTCGGCGCTCCACGTCAGGAGCAATTTGACACCGCTGCGCAGCGTACCCTTGACCTGACAGAACAAAATTCGCGCACAGGCGCACAGGGATAGTTTATGAATTCTGAACTGCATCACCAACCGGAAACCGAAATCCGCTGGCTATGCCATATCTGCAATTTCAGCTCAACCGTAGGAAGTGGCTATGTATGTCAACGCTGCTTTAAAATCACCTGTGGTGCACACATCAGCCCCACCCGCGTGCAGGATGGGAGTGGAGGTGCGAGACTCGAAATGGTGTGTGCAAAGTGTGTGACACAGGGGGATGAAATATGAAACGAACCCATAAATCTAACCCAGATACCCGCCTGGTGTATTCAGACGACCCCGCTGCCCACTGCTCCACCTGCGCCAAGTTGAAGGGCAGGTGCCGATGTTCTCCTGCCCCAGAGCAGAACTCTGCCAACGCCTCTACCAACGCTGTAGTGCGGATTGGGCGCGAGACCAAAGGGCGCAAAGGAAGCGGAGTAACAGTTATTACCGGGATACCGCTGCCAGAGGGGGAATTGAAACAGCTCGCCAAGCAACTAAAGAAAAAATGTGGCTGCGGCGGCACCCTCAAAAATGGAGTTATTGAGATTCAGGGGGATCAGCGTGACATTCTCTTCGCTTTACTCCAACAGCAGGGGCAACCGCTGGGATGGACGGTGAAAAAAGCCGGAGGTTAAGCTGTTTGTTGCAGCGTGTTTGATATGTAACTTTTCAGCTTAGCAGCAAGAGCTTGTGACACCCATTCCAAGGGACACGACTGTTTATAATTGGGGCCGTCCATGGCCGTTCGACTGTCGCCGTCCATGGCGACAGACGCCCTTTCCATGGGTGCCACAAGCTCCCACCGGTAATGGATATTGAATACAAAGAAAGGCGGTCCCATAGCGGAACCGCCTTTCTGGCTACTGCGGAAAAAAAAGTGCGTGGATTATTAGAGCTTCTGCGCGTGATCCTTCAGGTAGCTGGCTACCCCTTCAGCGGTGGGTTTCATCCCCTCGTCCCCTTTGTTCCACCCCGCCGGACACACCTCGCCATACTGCTCAGTGAACTGCAGTGCATCTACCATGCGCACCATTTCATCAATGTTGCGCCCCAAAGGGAGGTTGTTCACCACCTGATGCTGCACCACCCCTTCTTTGTCGATCAGGAAGGATGCGCGCATAGCCACCCCTGCTTCTGGATGTTCAATCCCAAACGCCTGGGTGATCTCATGTTTAATATCCGCAACGATGGGGAACTGCACCGGGCCTATGCCGCCATCCTCTATCGCGGTGTTGCGCCATGCCAGGTGCGTATAGTGGGAGTCAATGGAGATCCCGACAATTTCAGTATTAAGCTCCTGCAACTGCTTCACGCGGTTATTGTGGGCGATAATCTCTGACGGACACACAAAGGTGAAATCCAGCGGCCAGAAAAACAGCACCACATACTTGCCTCTGTGGTCAGAGAGTTTATATTCAGCAAAGCTGCCATCCGGCATAACTGCAGTAGAGGTGAAATCTGGGGCCTGACGTGCTACGAGTACACTCATGGTTAAATCTCCTTTGGTCTGAATAAGTTCAAATGTATGCTCTGCAATAATCGTTATTGCATGGTAAAGTCTAGGTGTCGCGTTCCTCCATGTGGGCGCGAAGAGCATACTGCAATTGATAACCTTATTTGTCAACAATTAATTGCGCTACCAGTTGATTGAGTTTCAATGCCACATTTGCTACGTCACCGTTTCAGTCACATATGAAGTAGGGGGGTACGTTCCATGTATGTCACAGCATGGTTTTCTTACAAATATCTAACTTTGTTGCTTGCTCTGATAGTGCTTCTGGGCGCTGGGTGTAGCGTCTCTCCATCTTACCCCGCATATTCCCCAGCGCAAGTGCGCGCAGAATATGCCCACATTCCTGCCACGGTATCACCCTCCGGAGTTGAAACTCCAGCACCCCTTTTGGCAGGTGAGGGTATTGCCACTTCCGCACCTCCAGCTGGAATGCACCTGAAAGGGCATGCGCAAACTGAGCTGAAGTATCCTCTGTCACTGCCCCGGGTGCTGCAAATCTGTATGGCGAACAACCCAAATCTGCAGCAGACGGTGGAGCGCGTCGCCCAGGCTCAAGCCATGCAAGAACTGGCAGGTTCCCCCTTCTGGCCAACAGTGAGTTTTTATACCGACTATATGCAGGGTAACGCCCCTTCCGATTATCTGTTCAAGGTGATCGATCAGCGCAAATTGCCTCCAAATGTTGATTTTAATGATCCGGGATGGTTTGAGAACTTTGAAACTGGTCTCAATGCGCGGGTGAATCTATTTAACGCAGGGCGCGATTACCTCGGAACCCGCATCGCCACCGAGGATTTGTATATCTCGGAGTTGGAGCGGCAAGAGATTCGCAATAACCTGAAAGCGCAAGCGATCACCGCTTTCTATGATGTGCTCTCCGCGCAAGAGTTTGTCGATATTGCCGCCGCATCGGTGGAAACTGTTGCCGAGCAGCTGCGCATTACCCAGGTACAATATGATGGCGGCGGGGCCTTGAAAGCCGATGTGTTGACCTTAAAGGTTCGCTTGGCACAGGCGGAAGAGGTGTTGGTTGAAAGCAAAAAAAGGTATGCGCTCGCGAAAGCGACCCTTGTCCATCTGATGGGGCTTGATCCGGGGGAGAATTCACCGGAGTTAGTTTTAACCCCGCAGACAGCCGAGATCGTCTTCAGCGTGCCAGAAACCTATGAAGATGGGGTGATCTACGCGTTTGAGCATCGGCCGGAGTTGGAAAAAATGCGTAGAATGCTGGTCAAATCGCGCATGGGGGTGGACGTATCGAAAGCGGGCTATTTGCCCCAGGTCGATGTGCTGGGCAAATATTATGTGGATGACCCGCACATGAAGTATGACCTGGAGCGGGAAAACTGGCGCGCAATGGTGCTGTTCAACTGGGAGCTGTTTTCCGGCTTTTCTACCCGGGCGCAGGTGAAAAAAGCCGATGCAGTGGTACGGCAGATGGTGGCTGCCGATCGTGAGGCGGCGCTCAATGTGAAGCTGGAGGTGCAGAATGCATATCTGGAGCTGGAGGCTGCCCGTGCCCGCTACGCTGTTGCGGTTAACAGTGTTGCAAGTGCAGAGGAGTCGTACCGATTGGTGTCTGAGTATTATCGGGGTGGCGCAGTGACGCTCACCCGTTATCTGGGCGCCGAGCTGGACCGCAACCGGGCCCGGATCCATTTAAGCGCGGCTTTTTATGCTAAAATTAAAGCCAACGCCGAATATGCGCGTGCCATCGGGATGTTGGCGGATAACTTCGTAGCTGACTTCAACCAATAAATGTAGCAATTCGTCATCCACTAACGGTAGAAGCTTGTGGCACCCATTCCAAGGGACACGACTGTTTGTAGCGGGGGCCGTCCATGGCGACAGACGCCCTTTCTATGGGCACCACAAGCCCCTACTGAATGGATTACCCAATAATTTGAAAAGATTGTGACCCTTATGAAAAATAAAAAATGGATCATCATCAGTTTAATTCTGGGCGTTGTGGGTGTGGGCGCGATTTTTATACTCTGGTATTTGGGCGCCGACACCATCAGTCCCGGGGTGTATAAAGCGGAAGAACCAGTTGCTGGCGCGGCAACGCGTACGGTTCAAGCTGAGCTCACTCCAGTTATCCAATGGTACGATGCCGTAGGCACCGTGCAGCCAAGTTCGCAGGCGCGGATTGAAGCGCAGGTCGCCGGTCAAGTGAATGCGGTGCGGGTCAATGGCGGTGACGTAGTGACTGCGGGGCAGGTGCTGGTAGTCCTCGACGATCGTCAGCTGCAGGCGCGCCTGTCCCAAGCGCGTCAAGGGTTGAAAACGGCAGTCTCCCAGCGTGAGCAGGCACGCCAAGCGGTGCATGCGGCCGAAGCCGCGTTCGCGCAGGCACAATCTGCCTATAACCGCACCAAAAATTTTTTTGCCGCCAAAGCTGCAACCGCGCGCGACATGGAGCAGGCCGAGTCTGCTTATCTGCAGGCCCAAGCGGGCTTGAAACGTGCCGAAGATGGGGTTGGTGGAACCCTGGCCGGAATTCGGATGGCAGAAGAGATGGTGGTAGAGGCGCAGATTGCGCTCGGTTATACCGAGATAAAAGCCCCGACAAGTGGACGGGTGTTGCAGCGCCTGGTTGATCCCGGCGATCAGGCGGTACCGGGGAAGCCGCTGCTGTTGTTGCGTACCGACGGCGCTCTGCGCTTAGAAGCCCATGTGCGCGAAAGTCTGGTTCAAGCGGTGCATCCCGGCGCTCAGCTCCGCGTGGAGTTGGTCACATTGGAGCAAACCGTGGATGCCGTAGTGGAAGAGCTGATCCCCTATGCAGATCCCCACAGTCGGACCTTTCTGGTGAAAGCGGCACTGCCGGAGATTGTAGGGTTGTATCCAGGTATGTATGGGAAACTGAAGATCCCTTTGCAAGAGGTTGATCTGGTTTTGATACCCAAGGCGGCCATCACTGAGATCGGGCAGTTGGAACTGGTGATGGTGAAAACTCCAGCGGGATGGAAGCGCCAATACATCAAAACGGGAAAAACGTATGCCGACAAGG
The DNA here is from genome assembly GCA_034007015.1 of Desulfuromonadaceae bacterium. Lineage (GTDB taxonomy): Bacteria > Desulfobacterota > Desulfuromonadia > Desulfuromonadales > Desulfuromonadaceae > JAIVHC01. The sequence goes on along the minus strand of JAVERS010000008.1, from coordinate 1,870 downwards.
TGGAGGTATTGTCCGGTCTTTTCGGTGGCGAAACTCTGCAGCTAAAGGAGTCTGGGGATGATAGACAATAACGAGGCCCCTAAAGGACTGCTTGTCGGAATTGTAAAACCCTTCCTCTCCGGGAAGCCGGCGATTATTCTGTTGCTCGTTTCGCTGTGTCTGGGGTTTGCGGCCCTTATGGTCACCCCGCGCGAAGAAGATCCGCAGATCATCGTACCCCTAGCAGATATTTATGTGCAGGCACCGGGTGCCAGCCAGGCAGAGGTTGAAAAGCTGGTGGCCACCCCCTTGGAGCACCTATTGTGGCAAATTGACGGGGTTGAATACGTCTATTCCATGTCACACAAAGGGATGGCGATTGTGACGGTGCGCTTTTACGTGGGGGAAAACCGCGAAGACTCGCTGGTAAAGCTCCACAATCAGATCACCATGCATATTGATGAGGCTCCCCCGCTGGTGCGGGGGTGGGTGATCAAACCGGTGGAAATCGATGATGTGCCCATTGTCAACTTAACCTTTTTTTCAAAACGCTATAACGACCACGAGCTGCGGCGTATTGGCGAAGAGGTGTTGTGGCGTCTGTCCCAAATCCGCGATATCTCCAAAAGCTTTATCACTGGTGGGCGCGCGCGTGAAATCCGCGTTGAAGTGCAGCCTGAGCGCTTGAATGGTTACAATACCTCTTTGCTCCAGATTCAGCAGGCGCTTCAAGGGGCGGATGTGGCCGCGACCGCCGGGCATGTTGATCGGTTTAACACAAGCTTTCAGGTCAGCACCAATTCGTTCCTCCAATCGGTGGAGGAGGTGGAAGCACTGGTGGTTGGCGTCCACGCGGGGAGTCCGGTTTACCTGCGCGATCTGGCACGCATTACCGATGGTCCCGCAGAGGCTGATAGTTATACCCGCTTTGGCCACTCCTTGCGCTATCGACAGGATGCGCAGCTGGAGGAGGAGCCCGCGGAATATCCGGCGGTAACCCTGTCGCTGGCCAAAAAGCCTGGCACCAATGCGGTGGATGTGGCAGAAAATATTCTAGCCCTGCTCGATGAATTGAAAGAGAGCATCATCCCCGCAGACGTGGAAGTGCAGGTGACTCGAAACTATGGCTACAACGCGCAGGAGAAAGTGAACGATCTGCTCCTTTCCCTCGGGTTTGCGGTATTTACGGTGGTGGTGCTGCTGGCGTTTGCCTTAGGTTGGCGTGAGGCGCTGGTGGTAGCGATGGCGGTGCCGGTAAGCTTCAGTCTTGCGCTGTTTGTCAATTATCTGTTTGGCTATACCATCAATCGGGTCACCCTGTTTGCCTTGATTCTATCTCTCGGTCTGGTGGTCGATGACCCCATCACCAACGTGGACAATATTCAGCGCCATATCTTCATGGGCAAGCGCAAGCCGTTTTTCGCCACCCTCTTTGCTGTCAACGAAGTGCTGCCGCCGGTGATCATGTCCACCATCGCCATCATCATCTCCTTTGTGCCCCTGTTCTTCATTACCGGAATGATGGGGCCGTATATGGCGCCGATGTCGATCAATGTGCCGATGACGGTCACCTTTTCAACCCTGTGCGCCCTGACCATCGTCCCGTGGATGACCTATGCGCTACTGAAGAAGCGTCCCATTTCAGCCGCTCCAGCAGCCGCTCCGGCAGGGGATTCGTCCGCTGCGAGGGCGCAAAAGGGTACGCACGCATGGGTTTTTAAAACCTACCGCAACATCGTGACCCCTTTTCTGGACTCGCGCTTTAAGCGCTATATGTTGTTGCTCACGGTAATTGTCCTGATGGCATTTTCGCTCTCTCTGGTAGTTTTTCGGGTTGTGCCGCTTAAAATGCTGCCATTTGACAACAAAAATGAGTTTCAGGTAGTGGTTG
>JAVERS010000041.1:0-15771 GCA_034007015.1 Desulfuromonadaceae bacterium | reverse complement strand
GATAAAATCTTGTTAGCAGCGTTCGGCTCGAGTGATAAAAATATCATCGAAAAAACGATTATTTCAGAACTCGAGAAAAGCACTAAGACAAAATATAGTTTTATAGCATTGAAGTATGTGCCTTATTTTTGGCTCGAAAGTAGTATCTATACTGTGCGAAATCGCTATACATCAGTAAGAAAACTAATAAAAGAAAGTCATATTAAACACATAGGCGAAGCCCTCGAAATTTTTAAACTAGGCGAAGCTGTGGGCGGTTCTACGGTGGAAGCGACAAAGAATAGAGAACTTGAAAGAGAAACGATTATTTTTGACGTTGATAGTTTTAAAAAAGATATTGACGTGCTACGATCAAAGATAGAAAAAAGAGCCTTTAGTCTCTCGAGCGGACAAAATCAAAATCAAGTTTTAGCGAATTTATCCCTTGTATATTTAGCCTTAGTCACGGGTAGAAGATTTTTTGAAATTATGAAAAATTTTGAAATTACGAAAGATGAAAACGGACAAATACTTTTTAATGGTTTAGCGAAAAAAAGAGACTCTAACAATTCAATGCGAGGCTTTATCCTTGACGACTTTGAAACGGTTGTTAGTATGATAAAAAACGTAAGGCACTATTATGATGACTTCGTGTCAAATATGACGGCGCAACAAATTAACGCTAGTTACTCAAAAACACTCAACAATTTTTTAAAAAAAGAATTGGCACAAAATATAACTTTTCACACTTTGCGAGAACGCTATGTGGAAGTCTGTGAATTAGAATTTAATAAGGGCAAGATTGACAAAGATGTTTTTAGAACCTATGCGTTGAGTCACGATATAGACACCTCGGCAAGCGAATTTTACACGAAACAAAAGGGCTCTTAATCTCTTTTGAAAAAAGGCATAATGTAAAGATACGCCTTAAAGATATTTTAAACGATAAATTAGATATAATACAAGCAGCCAAACGAGTTATTATAATAAAAAAAAACCCTTTCATCTCCCATGAGGTGCGAGGGTTTTTTTTTGCCCTTTCTTTTCTTCTCCACACGTTCTTAAATCATTATTGCTTTTTTATGAGTACATCTTTAGCCTAAAAGTGCGTTCGTTAATTTTAGAGCCATTTGAGAGCTTATAAACAATATTCAAAATAAAATCCCTTTTCTTTTTCACCCGCATTAAAAAAAAGGTAACCTAGGTAACCTTTTGGTAACCTATGAAAACTAAAAAATGGTTACCCATAAAAACCCCTAAAATAGGCACTTAAAACAAACAAAAATACAAAGGTAACCAAAGTAACCTATTATTTATAAATTAAAAGAAAAAAGTATAACTATTACAAATACCGATAAATAGGGTGTTTGTGAAATATCTTAAATAAATATAAAGTTATAAAAAATAAGGTTACCTAGGTTACCTCACGAAAAAAAAGATAATTGTTTTTATTAGATTTTTAAAAACTAGGTTACCTAGGTTACCTTTCAAGAAAAAATGCCTTGGAAGTCCGATAGTATGGGCTTTAAAGAGGTAACCTTTTTGAGGTTACCCGAGGTTACCTTTAGGTTACCCGAGGTTACCTTTAGGTTCTTAGGGGGCTAGAAAAATATTAATGTCACATTAAGGTCAATACGGTTATTATAACTCAACGGAATAAAAAAAAGGAATACAAATGCCAGAAGATATTTTTTCGAGCGTTATCAAACCTAGAACGAAAAGAAAAAAAGCGACATTTGCGATTGATGAAAATGTTTTGAATGAGTTTTCAAAATTAGCAACAAACAAAGATTACAATAAATCAATGGTGATAGAAAATCTGTTAAAAATTTTTATGGAACAAGAAAAAAATAAATCAAATTAAAAGAAAAGTACAATTAGCTCGTTTGGCGACCCGCTCTTTGTCCTTTGTAAAAAAAAGGTATTCTCTTGAAAACAACTTATATTAAACTCCTGATAAATAAATCGAACCTCGATATAACCAAAGAGGAACAAGCACAGGTTATTAACTTTCTTTTTGATGTTTTTATCCAGTATCAAAAAGAAACACTATTTTTATATAACGGTGTTATCAAAAGGGTTAAAAACAAACAGTCTTTTTTGACAATGGCGAAAATGACTCTTTCAATCGAGTTTCCTAACATTGCGGTTATTTCATTCAATCCAAAGTCCGAGCGTTACGAATGGAATATTAGAATAGACGAGATTTATGACACAATCATCACGGTTAATAGTTTTGAAATGTTGTGCTACAAATCAAATCCATTTTTAGAAAAGCAAATTATCGTCAAGGACGATGTAACCTCTACGATTACCGTTATATCTAACAAAATTCACATTAAACAAGTCGAGAGAGGTAGTATCACCGACGACGAATTTAATGACATCATCAGCGATTACAAAAAACACTTTCCTTTTTTTGACGAGTTTTTAAAACTCATTGTTGATATGCGTTTCGCTAAAGATAAAAAAGCTTCTTTTCTTCATCTTCGCGTTCAGAGCGATTGGGGTAAATCGTTTTTGTCTGGTCTATTAAAAAATCTTGAAATTGGTTTTGAGGTGGATTACCATAACTTAATTAATAAAGGTGCTAACGACATCAGTCCAATACAGGTTAGAAACTCTTTTGTTCTGCTCCTTGATGAATTTAACAATTTTTCACAGGAAATGAAAAAGCTATCACACTCTTTCACTTTTGCGCCAAAATTTGGTTTGAGTGAAACCGTTGATCTTTATTTGAAAGTTTTATTGTCTGCTGAACACAGCCCGTCTTTTAGTGGTGGTGTGGACGACCAGATTGTTAATCGTGTCATGGTTTTTGACATTGACGATAAAGTTAGCCAAACTTTGATTAGTCGTTCAAAATATGTTCAATATGGAAACGCAAAATATATGCGCGCACTCGAATATTACGCATTTACAGAAATTCAAAAAAGAATAAATGAGTACCTTTCAATGAAAGAATTTGAGTGTTATAAATTAGCTGACGATAGAGTGCGAGAAACATACAAACGATTTAAAATGAAAAATACCGAGAATTTGAATGACAAAATCAGAGCCATTATTGTCGATAAAATTAATGAAATTCTTGAAGCTCCAAACGACGACCTAGATATAAAATCTCGAGAAATAAAATCAAACCTAGTCAAGATTAATGAACATGAAGTCTTTGTAAAATCTCCGACAAAAACATTTGAAAATATTGTGAAAATTGAAACAACCGAAAACGAATTCAAAAAAATGAAATTCAAATTAGTAGCAATTGAAAATATTTTAACTGTCGTTGAAGATCATCGAAAAATCGTTAAAAAAATTAATGGAAAAGTTTTAAAGGGTTTATTGATTGAGGTTAGAGACAAAAATCAAATCGAGGTACTCGTTAAAGACAAACAAGGGTACACACTTGATACTTTGATGATTGATAAAAAAGGCATTCTTGTAGCCCCCAACGGTCAAGAACTCTTTTGATGAATGCCCTTGAAGCTAAAAAAATTCAAATAAGCGATTATTTGGGTGTCGATGTTTCACATCAAAAAAACGGTGAAATTTGGGTTAAATCACCATTTAACCAAGGTGAGCGCACCGCCTCGTTTAAAATCAATTTAGTAAAAAATATTTGGTACGACCACGCACAGGGTTTTGGTGGTAATGTTTTAGATTTGGTTATGCTCTTAAATCGTTGCGATTTGTCCGAAGCCTTAAAGCTCCTCGAAAATAAAACAAACTTTTCTTTTTCACCCGCAAGCTCTGTTCCTCGAGTTGAAGAAAAACCGCTCGATATTGAAATAAAAAAAATTCAACCCGTCCAAAATCCCGCCCTTTTAAAATATCTGAACGAGCGAAAAATCGTGAGCGAAGTTTTGATATTGAAGTACCTCAAAGAGATTTATTACCGTCAAGATGAAAAACATTACTTTGCGATAGCATTTAAAAATGATTTGGGTGCGTGGGAAATCCGCAATAGCTATTTTAAAGGCTGTATAGGCTCAAAAAACATCACAACCGTCAAAGGAAAGGATAGCACTAAGCTTTCAGTTTTTGAGGGCTTTATGGACTTTCTATCTGCACTCACATACTTTAATAAAAACGAATTTGAGGGCGATGTAATTATTCTCAATTCTACGGCACTTAAACACTCTCTCGATAGTTTAAATTATGACAAAATTTTTCTATTTCTTGACAATGACGAAACAGGTTTTAAAACAAAAGCTTACATTTCTGAAAAACACAAAAATTGTTTTGACGGCTCGAAATATTACGCAAATAATAAAGATTTTAACGAACTACTTTGTGAAAAATTTTAGCTTCTCTGCTCTCTCGAATTTTTTAACTAAGACAAAATCCACGTCGTCTTTTATGTCACCACACGCACTTTCAAGATTTGTAAAAGAGATATAGCCCTCGCTCTTTGCTCCTAAGTTTTTCGCCATTTCTAAGCTCGCTGGGAACTCGAGTATTTTATAGTTCGGATTTGTTTTATCGACGTAGAACTTTTTGATTGACTCGTCCACGAACGCATAAATAATAAAATACTTCAAATCGTTCGCTATTTTCTCGGCTACTGCGTCGCGCACAAAGTCGCTAAACTTAATATCTCTTGTGTCACAAAGGTCTTTCGCTTGGTCTAGGACGTATTCGTCTATGTCAAAACTCACTTTCTTTTTTGCCATTTCTTCGTCTCCTTTTAATGATAGGAGATTTTATCACAATACAATAAAAATATAATAAGGATTATCTTATAATAAAACATTAAAATAATAGATTAAATATTAAATAATACAAATCATATTATAATTACATATGGTTTTTACATAACAAAACAGCATAAGGGGTTAAAATGAAAATGAAAAAAATGTTGGTTGCTTTTGGCGGTGTTGTCGTTCTTTTATTGCTTTTTTTTATATCAGTTGAAGGCGATTACAGAGAACATCAAAGACCTTTGAAAATTAGCGATTTGTCGGCTGAAAAGTTGACAGAATTCAAAGAAGTTCAGTATTTAATAGAGCGAATTGAGAGAGCGGACGCCTTCGAAGATAAAGAAATTTATCTCGCGTTCAAAACCACAGGAGAAGTCAAAAAAAAATCAAAATTAATGATGTTTGACCCAGAATATCAATCACTTTTAAAACGACGCGAGGCTATTTTTAACCCATTCAATCGCAAAACAGAGGGTTTCGGCTATGTAGTTTATAAATTTTTAGGGGTCGTAAAATGAAAATCTTAATCTTAATTTTTTTTCTTTTCACCAGCGCCCCGCTCTTTGCTGAATTTGTCAACGCCTCGCCTACTGTGTCCGAAGACGATAAAATCGTCGCCTCTGCCATGCCCGACCCCGCTCAAATCAAACAAGATTTTATTAATCAAGATACGCAAAAATACCAACACGATAATCTCAAAATTGTGGAAAAAGAAATTTTAATTCAAAATCAAATTTTAAAAAGCGATTTTACAGGTATTGTTGAGGGTGCGACGACCGTTGACTGCAATTCCTTTGTCGCTCCGCCATACAGCGCAACAATATACGATATTGATCCCCTCGGTGGCGTTGTGACGTGTATGTTCGCGATTTCTAAAAAACTTTATAATCCGATCGACCTCTTCACCGTTTCCCTACCACTATTAAAAGAAAATCACGCCCTCGATTTTGACTTAGCAAAACAAAACAATCAAAACTTCATCACTCAAAAAAAAGCAATTATCCAAAGTCTGAAAGATGAAAAAAAGCAAATCGCGGCTCAAACAACAACAAACAACAACTACTTAAATGCGACCGAGCTTCTGTTGGCGGGCATTTTGACCGACCGCAATGTTATCGATTTTGAAAGCAGTCGAAGCACTGGAACATTAATGTTGAAAGACGATTACACATCAGCTTTCTTTAATGAAAACGGAACTATCGCGGGAGATAACGGCAAATTTATCGAAAACGACATTGTTTCGATTTTGGCAAATTACAATTCTTTGAGTAACGTCATTTTAAACGCTATTTTCGCGATTATGTTTGTCTTGCTCCTATTTACTACAATTCAAAAAGTCTTCAAAGCCGTCGACCCCGACGACGACACGAAAGAAAAATCAAAATTTCATTTTTTCGCCTCTCTTATTATAGGCGCTCTCGTTTTTTGGCCTATAACGACCACGCCCCCAACAGCACAAAGTTACAAAGAAGTCGAGTCCAATTTCCAATCGCTTTCGCGACATGGATTTTACTTCTTCAATTCTCTAGCGGACGAAATCACAAAAGCAATGATCGACGACGAACTTGACACGCTGATTAACAAATCTGGTATCGGTTCAGCTTCCGACATTATCAACAATGCGGCAAAAATGGCGCAACAAAAAAAGCTTTCTGACACATACAAAAGTTTATATAACACAGCACTCACAAATTTCACCGACATTTCTCTCTTTTCAACAGCGTCCAACGCCTTTCCAATGTCTGAAAAATGGGCTTACGCGACTTCATACGTCAAACCCTTGCTCAGTCCAATTTCGTATTATCACGTCTCACCAGCTGGTCAAACGGTTTCGTCGGCTTATACTTCCTCGGCAACGAAAGAGGAAAGTTACCCAAAATATGCTTTTTCGTTTGGTTACCGAATAAATCAAAAAAAAATTAAAGCCGACATGAACCACGAAGCGTTTAAAAAGGCATATTTAAGTTTAATTCAAACCGACCCACAAGTCGACGAAAAAATCAAAATGCTCAAATCGGTCATTAAAACACAATACGAGCTATTTCGCGATATTGGGTATTTAAGCGTTCTTCAAATACCCGTTATTGACATGCAAGCACAAAGCAATCAAAAACTTTTTAAATCCGAAGACATCACAAAAGAAATCGACAAGAAAATCGACAGCGACAGCTACACTAAAAAATTCATGGGCGATCTCGTTTCCTCTATCCCTTACATGTTTGTACCAGGGGCGCAAACCGTATTTTCAACAACGCAAACAACATTCGCAGCAATCGCGGACGGTGCAAAAGATACGCTCGTCGGCTGGATTGGCTCAAAATTCGGCACAAACATCGCGATCGGAGTCGTAACAAACTCCGCCGCTTACACTTTCTCACAAATGACAATTAGTGTTTTTTTACAAATCATGCCGATTATTGTGATCATCGGTATCGGTCTTGTCCGCTTTCTCATAATAATGGTAAAAATTTTAGCTTTCCATTTTGGCTCTCTCTTGCTTTTTGCCCTAGTATTTACCAAAAATGGATCGGAATACATGAAAAAGTTTTGTATCGCGATGCTCCTTTTAATGCTCGAACAACCGATTTTTCCTATTTCTGTGTATTTAGCATTCGTCTCGAACTCTATTTTGCACAACTTCGGAAATTTTGTTTCAAAAAGCATAATTTCGGGAATGATGGATAACAATTCAGCTCAAAATTACGTTAATTGGAGCATTGAGGGGCTTTTCAACGTTGGCACGAATATGGCAAGCGTTACAAAAATTTATCTCATCCAAGGTGCTCTCGAGGTCTGTATCATATTTGCTTCGATTGCTCTAATTTATAAATTTCTGATTTCTTATCATTCTTATCTTTTTGAAACTCTAAGTTTAAAAGCTACCGACGTGCTAGATGATTCCATTAAAGGCGTTGCACAACAAATCGAAACGAAAGGAAAAATTTAATGTTACCGATTAAAAAAACTGTAAAGCAAATCGAGGAATTGCTAGTTAAAGTTTCCTCTAAAACGCTCCCAAAAAACAAAAAAGACGAGTTGGAAACATTGCTTTTAAATTTAAAAGCGTTTCTCAAAAACACTAAAGCCGACGAAAATCGCAAAGCTGAAATCATTTTGCGTTTACCGCTCTTAGCTCTAACCATCCGCAAAGCCTAAGACAAGGGATATTTATATCCCTTTCCCTCTCTCTTTATCTGCAATAAAAATATAATAAGGATTATCTTATAATAAAACATTAAAATAATAGATTAAATATTAAATAATACAAATCATATTATAATTACATATCGTTTTTACATAACCCTTTTAAATCTAGGAGATACAATGCCGTTACCAGCTTTTAGCGCTTCAACAACACAGGCGGTCGATTTGTACAACACAGCCTCAACAAGTCTCCAAAATATTGAAATTTATGACGTTATTAAAATTATGATTGTCACTTTAATCAACTATCTTTTTGCACCCGTTATGTTCTTTTTCGCGGTTATCAGAGGGCTTCACGTTTCGACTAAAGTCGGAAATGACGATAATTTCATCATGCTTCGCTCTTTATTTTTGCCTTTCATTTATGTTCTTATTTCTTTATTTTGTTTATTCGTTATCAATTCATTTTTTTCATTTGTTTTTCACCAGCCAGCGTCCGCGATTTTGAAATCATTTTTTGAGTTCGATTTGACACAAACAAGCTCAAACACAAGTGCACTTTTAAAACACTTTTTTGACGGAACTGTCGCATTTTTAGGCGTTTTAAGAAACTCTATCGTTCACCTTACTGCTGCGGCTTACGCGATCATTCCTATTTTATACTGTATGAGTGCAATTTCATCTATCAACATTTCGGTAGATAGCCCTTTCTTTATTGTTTTTCGTCTTACAGGAATGCTCGGTGTTGGTGTAATCGTCACGAATGTTTACGCAAATTTAGCGAATACAATTTTGTTTTCATCCGCTCCCAACATCGAGGGGCTAGGGGTTATAAGCTCCGTTTCTCGCCTCTCTGTTGAGTTGTTAAAATCTTACGTTCGTTTAGCTTACAATTAAAAAATCTAATCTGAAAGGAGAAAAAAAATGACCGCGGACACAAAACCAAGAGACTTAAACGTCCGCCAACAAGAAAAAGTCAGAGATAAAGAAACATCAAAACAGGCCATTGCGGTGCTTGTTGGCGAGATCGACGAGGCGCAAGAACAGCAACGAAACAGCACAATTCCAAAGGTGCAAATCGAGCTTTCAAAAGCGTACCACGACGAATTTATGCAAGATTTTACAAAGTATAAAATCGTCTCGGCAATCGCTTTGTTTGCAATAAGTTTTTTTGATGTCAATATTTGGTCGAAAAGCGTTTTGGAGTCTGATTTGTTAAAGGCTGGTTTTTTCATCGCCTTGGCGGTCGTACTCTTTCAAAATTTTAGCAATGTTGGGTATGTCACCCAAATTTTGCCCAATACAAAACAAAAAACAAAATTTGAAATTGAAAGGATAGCTTTTGTCTTATTCGAAAAAATTGAAACTCTAAAAATCAAAACTTTCTCTTTTTTCACCAGTGCGCTCTTTGCTCTTTTAATAGGTACGTATTTTTTTACAAATAGTTTTATTTACGGATTGCTCGTTCATCTCGTAAATTTCAACATCATCGTTTTTTATATTTTTTTATTCAAAACGGTGTTCATCAAAACTCAAAACAAAGGAAAATAAAATGGCAACAATTTGTCCAGTATGCAAAGTGGGAACTCTCAAAAAAGGTGAAAAACAGGTCTATTGTTCTAAAAAAGATTACGACTCAAAAACTGAAAAAAACAAAGGTTGCGATTTTCATATCTTCTACGACCAAAAAAAAGTTTTTGGCGAAGTTTTAGAGGCTTCTGATATTGTAGATATTGTTAACGGTAAACCGTTGACATCAAAAAGAGGAAGAACCATTGAGCTTGATTTGACATCAAAATATTTCACAAAAACAACAAAACCCGAGGATGAGGATCTATAAATGGACTTTTTGACCGCTAGAGACAAAGAAATCTTAGAATTAACTTCCGTCTTTGGCGGCAAGATTTTCGTAGATGTTCTTATAAAAACTTTTTGGATTAATCACAAAATGCCAAAGAGTCAGGCTCGCAACAGAATGGATGTTTTAACAAATAAATACAATTTGTTCATGCTTAAACCAACGGGGCTCATGTCCCCCCGCTCGGCTTACGTTTTGACCGAATACGGCAAAGGCGTGGTAAAAACTTTATTTGACAAAGATATTTATAACGTAGCCGTAACAACAACAACGGTTAAACATAACATCCTCGAGATGATTACGTTTTATTGGCTTCAAAAGTTAGGTAAAAATCCGACCCGCACGACCGTCGCGAATTGGGGTCAAAAACAGAATTTTAAGCATACGCCCGACATCGCTTACAGGATGGAAGACAATCGCCTCGTTTACATCGAAATCGAAACGACTGTCAAAAGTGCTGGTTCGTACAATTCAATATTCGCAAACATCATCCAAGACAAAGTTCACAAAATAATTTACGTTTTGGAAGATGAAAAAAAAGTCGCGCAATTTGTTGGTAAATTGCCGACTTCCGAACGTCTCATGTTGGTGTCAATCGACACCCTTGTCAATTCCGCACAAAGTGGAAAAATTGGTGCTAAGTCACAAAAGGAAATTCTCAAATGAAAGATAAAATTTTAAGTATTTTAAAAACGGTTTTATTGGCTGTTGTTTATCCTACTATCCCCCTAAAATCCGCATTTATGGGGTTAGCGATTAGAATTTTAAAGCTCGTTTCAAGCGAGCGCGACACAACTGCGAGCAAGTCTTTCGAGTTCTACTTTAACAAAATTTTGTCCGCAAAAAATAAACAGCAATCGCTCGAGCTTGAAATTAAAATCGAAGAATTAGGCAAAATTCTAGGCTTTGCAAACACTGCTTCAAGTTTTGCAACGGTTCTAATTTATGGTATGTATTTCACGCTTATGTTTGCTATTCCTGGTCTTGTTTATTTTTTCTTTAGCCGTGTAGTAAGCATAAATTTCATTCTTAGTTTAGGTGGTCTTTTGTCTACCTATTACACTCTTTTGTTAATCTTCTTAGCGCTCAAAAATTGGGGAGATTTGCCAAATCAAGACAATTTAAGACTTTATATCCTCAAAGATTTTTCATACATTTACGCTAAATCAATGGAAATCGACCCACAAGTCGCGGATATTGCAATGGAGACAATCGCAAAATCTGTTTTATTAAAAAATAAACAAACTTTTGTCCTCGCTCAAAAAAATCTTAACAAAACTCTAGGACTATAAAATGAAAATAGCGATCATAAATAGCAGCGGAAACGTAGGCAAATCGACAATCTCTCGTGAGCTTGTTTATTCACGTATTCCTGAACCTAAAATCATTGTTGAAGTTGAGGGGCAAAACTCCTCATCTTCTCGTTTTCAAAGCATTACTTCAATCAAGCACGATGGAAGTACCGATTTTAATGTTTTTTATGAGTACATTATTAATGACGACCAAAACGTCATTTTTGATATTGGTGCGTCTGAAATTGCGAACTTTGTTACAAGCATTAGCGAATATGGTGTTTTAGGTATGTTTGACTTGTTTATCGTTCCAACAAAAGCGGACGCTAAAATTATGGAAGACACTATCAAAACAATCAAGTTTCTACAATCACAAAACATTGAGAATGACAAAATCAAGGTCGTTTTCAATGCAGTAAAAAAAGACGTTAAAACGGATTTTGCGCCACTCCTTGCTTTTAAATTTGACTATGAATTTAATGAAGATTGTTTTGTGAGAGAGAGTAACATCATTTCGGATTTGAGCCTTTTAAAAATGACTTTAATTGATGTTTACAATCCTGATAAAAAGTTTTATCGTGATGATCTCTTGAGTGAAACTGACCCACAGAAAAAAAAGAGGCTTTTGAAACTTGACTTGATTAATCAAGCAGCGGATAAAAAAATCAAAGAGTTTGACAGCGTTTGGACGGCAATTACAGGTGAGGTCATTGATACAGTATCCTCGTTTTCTTTTTCACCAGCCGACAAAAAACAATCTAAACAAGATAAGCCAAAAGTAGAGGAGCAAGAAGATGAAGATTTGTAACGTTGATTTAAGAGTTGAAAAAACTTTGTTTGAAAATCTGTTTTTTACCATAATAAAAACTTTTGTTTTTTTAATTATCGTTTTTTATGTTTATAGCAATCATCAACGTATTTCAATTTTAGAGCGTCAAATTTCATACTTGTCGCCTAAAGTTATTGAGATACCCGAAAACTCTAGTTCGTTGATTTTAGAGCCATTGGAGACACGAAAGTGAATGATTTAATGGAAGTCATTTATTATCAAATGCTCGAGCTAGAAAATCGACTTGACAAAAAACTCGAATACATTGAAAAAGCAGAAAAAACAATCGAGGCGGGGGTGTTGGAAATGCAACGCCTCTTAAAAGAAGTTCAAGAAACTAAACAAGGAAAATAAAAATGAAAAAGATTATCACATTATCAACATTGGTCGCGGTTTTACTGTTCAGCGGTTGTGGTGACTCCATGAACAGCGAACAGGTCACAGCCCTAAAAGCTGAAATCTCAAAAATGACCCCGTCACAAAAACTCGACGGATACGGTGAAGCAATACTGTCAAACGACGACCAAAAAAAGAAAATTTATGAGTCGTTTATGACCCCCGAACAAATAAAAGCACACGAAACTGAAATGACACGTTTGAAAAAATCTTTGAATGATTTGTTAATGTCTGCGAATAATCCAAACGCGACCCGCACCGCGTCCAAACAGTTAGCGAACACTTATGAGCAACTACTCACAAATCCAAAAATTCAAAATTGGGATTATTACAAAAACGAGTTCAAACCCGCTGCCGAAAAAATACTTGGCATCAAACCACAAGGAAAATAAAAATGGAAGATCAATTTTCAGTAAATTTTGAAAAAAAACAAGATTTCACAACAGCGACGGCTCAATCAACAAGATTGGGTCGTGCGCCCACTACCATAGCCACAGCGTTAGAACATCATAAAAAGAAACCTCGCAAAGATCCTATTCCAGAAATTCAAAAAGCTGTTATCAGCAAATCAAATTATTATGGTCAAAAATACGAAATTCCCGACGAGCCTTTTACCTTACCACAAGACGAAATTACGCATAGCCTTTTCGTCGGTTCGACTGGTACAGGTAAGGGTGTTGAGCTTGGTGGTCGTGTTCTTCAATCAATTTTAGAAAAACGAGGTATTGGCGTAATTGACCCGAAAAATGATGCCTATTTGGTTCAAATTATTTTAGAGGCTCTTGCAAAAGCTGGTCGCCCCGCTTCTGATTTAAAAATGGTTTATTTTCCAAACAAATGGGGATACAAAGCGATTACAGAGCGCGACACGTACCTCGAAATTTCAAATAAACTTATTTCACTTTTTGGGTTTACACCGTCCGACAACAGCGGCGTTGACCATTATCGAGGTTTAGGACGTACGCTTTTACGAAAATTGATGAAAATGTTTTTTGTTGAATTTTCACTCGGTGTCTCAATTAAAAAGGATTTTTTAGACATTCAAAAACACATCATTTTTTTAAAGCAAGATTTGGAAAATCGCGGCCTGTACGAAAAGGAACTTGGCAGAACGAAGCCAAATTGCGATCTAATGGAAAAATATTCAAAACGCTTTTACAGCCCCGAAGTTCTTGAAAAATTGTATTTTGCCGATAGCGACATCTCGACACTCGACACGCTCGCTATTAAATTTCAAGAAATTTCAGAGGGTGTAAATTTTGAGAATGATGTTGATATTGCTGACGCTCTATACAATGGAAAAATTTTATATTTTCGTTGTGACATGAACGACATCGCGTCGTTGCAATGGGTTAAATTTTTAATCGTTGATTTAATTCAAAATGCAAAAAAGAAAAAAGCGAACATGGACGTTTACTGCGACGAAATTTCGTTTTACGCTGAAAAAACGCTTGCGGGTGCTCTTGCAACTGTTCGTTCAATGGGCTTACAATTTTCATTATTTTTACAAGCTTTATCCCAACTAAATGATGAAATTCGAGATGACATCATCGAGAACTGTAATTTCAAAATGTTTTACAAAAGTTCAAACGAAACAACATTAAAATATCTTGAATTGGTCGGTGGCGTTGAAGCGATCACAACGATTTCCTCCAAAGATGGTTCTCAAAATTTTTCGCAAGAATTTGAACCGTTTTTAAATGTTACAAAAATGAGAGCTTTCCCGAGAACAGCGGTTGCGGTTGTTGTGGCTGAATTTTTACCTTTTCCACAAATCATTCAAACAAATTTTGTCGCTGTTGAAAAAGAATTTGATTGGAGCTATTACCAAAATTACGGTTTTGAGAAAATCGACATCACGAAAATCGAAGCCGACAAAAACATTTCGGACGATAGAAGCGCAAGAAAATCTAAGCTCGACCGCTATCGTGTTTACCTCAAAGAGTCAAAATCTTTATTGGAAAATAGCGATTTGATGGGCATAACTTTAGGCTATGAAGAACTATAAAAATGATGTAAAAGGGTTATGTAAAAAAGATATAAAACAACTGCATAACCCAAATAACACCAAAAGCATTGCAAACAGAGCATTTTAAAGAGCTTTTTAAAACGCTGATTAGAAAGGGGGAAAAAGAGAAAAAGAAGATGAAGTAAAAAAGAATGATAAAAAACAGTAAAAAAGAGCATGATTTAGAGTAATATTAGTTTGTTTTGTATTGTATTGGTATTAAATATGGTAAAATTATTGTATAATTAGGGTAAAAAAAGGGTATATTATGGGCTTAAAAGAGGATATTGAACAACTAAAAAAAGATAAAAAACTCACAAAGTCAAAAATATTAGAAGAACATCGAGATGATATTTTAGAGATGATAAATTTAAAGATTTCACTCTCAACCCAAATAGAGCTATTGATTAAAAACAATATTATTGAAAAGCTCGACCTCAAAGAATATCGAAACATTTTAATTAATGATTTCGGGTACATTGCAAAATCTCGAGAAAAGAAAGAAGTAAAAAAACAAATTTCGATTAGTGCAGCAAGTCAAAAAAAAGAGGCGATCAAGGTCGAAAAATCTCAACCTCAACCGCCAAAAACTCAAAAATCCGCGAAAGATATTTTGAGCGAGGAAATCAATTTGTTTTAAAGATTTTCTTTTTTCACCTCGCGTTTCACGAACATATTTAAAACACTATTCAAATCCGTTTTATATTCTTTTGCGACTGTCAACGCCTCTTCAAATTCGTCAAGGTTCATAAAAAAGTCAACACATGATTTTATAAACTCGGTTTCGCTCAAATTCATCTTTTTTGCAACAAGCCCGATATTCAAAAATTCAACGTCAGAATAATACAAAACCCTTTTTTTCTTAACATCATCGTCGGTCTTAGCTGGACGACCAGCTTTTTTTTGAGTTGCTTCCGCTTTTTTGATAAGCTTCGCTTTTTGTTCAGCTTTTTTAAATGTTTGAACGTCCTCCTTGCCCTCATTTAAAACATCTTCGATACTAATACCCTCTTTCATTTTGATTGTCCTCTCTCTTTGATGTAGTTTAATAACTCTGTGTAGCCTGTAATGGCATTTCTATATACATATTCGTTGATTTTGTTAGCTTTTTGAATTTGTGAAACGCTCTTTTTAACTTTAAAAGTCTTTTTCCAAATCCTCGCGCTCTTAATCTCAAAAATTGGAAAATCGAAATGTTTGACAAAGTAGTTTTTGATTTCTTCAAAGTCTGTTTTTTCGGCAATATTTGCGACTAAAATGATGTTCTTATTTTCAAGCTCTTTTATAAGTGACATTGTTTTTTTAAAACTGTTCAGGTCAGCAGTAAGAGGAACGATAACGAAGTCGCTATTATTGACAATCTCGAGGACTCCACTATCGACGAACCCGCCAAAGTCATAGACGACGTTATCAATCAGCTTCGGTTTATCCATGATTTTAGCTTTATTACTATACGCGAGTTCGATCACGCTATCATCATTCGAGATTAAGAACAAGTCTAAATCTATCGCCAAGTTATACGCTAGAGAGGTTTTGCCAACTCCGCCCTTTTTATTGATTACAGATAT
>JAVERS010000040.1:0-16030 GCA_034007015.1 Desulfuromonadaceae bacterium | reverse complement strand
GTCACTTAATTTATGTCTTGAAACGGACTTAAAAACGAACGTATCAATAAAAGCGCCTCAATGGCTTAGAGGTATAGCACTTCCTTGGTAAGGAAGAGGTCGCGGGTTCAAATCCCGCTTGAGGCTTCGGTTTGTGGGTTCAAATCCCACACCCTAAAAACAAAATGAAAGAGTTTCGCATCGTCATTAAAGGTAATGTCGATGTCAATTTATAAACACAATCAAGATTTAAAATCAACAGAAGAAAGAATAAAAAAAGAAAATTATTCCGAATATTAGAAAATTGCTCTTTTTGAATTCGAAGATCTTCTTTATTCAGAAAGCCTTTCTACTGTAAGCATTATTAAACATATGACAAAGAGTAATGTAATTGCTCGAACTTTTCCTGATTTGGATATCCGAAATTATACAGAAAAAGATGTCATAAAAATTCTTGGTTGGATCGAAAAAAATAATTGGTCTGATAGCACAAAAGTGATTTACAAAGTCACTTTAAAAAAATTACTTCTTTTTCAAAAAAACGATCATTTAGCTAAAATGGTTAATCCCGGAAGAGCAATTTATAAACCAAAATTACCTGAAGAAATCCTCACTGAAGATGAAATTAAATCAATGATTGAAAACGCCGATACACCGCGAAATAAAGCATTTATATCTGGAATATATGAAGCTGGTGCAAGAATATCTGAATTTGGAACATTAAAATTAAAACATGTTGTCTTTGATGAATTTGGAATTCGTTTAACTGTAAACGGTAAAACAGGTATGAGAATCGTAAGACTTATTTTTTCAGTTCCGTTTATGATTTCTTGGATAAATATCCATCCTTATAAAAATGATCCAAATGCTCCTTTATGGGTTACCGATAAAAAAGCTGGATTTAAACCTCGACAAATGGAATATGCTGGCTTTAGAAAAATTGTAAAAACAATCGCAGAAATATCTAATATAAAAAAACGTGTTTATAATCAATTATTCCGACACACACGAGCAACACATCTGGCATTAAAAGTTTCTGAATCACAAATGAAAATTATTTTCGGTTGGACCGCTGATTCAAACATGCCTAAAATTTACATTCACTTATCGGGTGTAGATGTTGATGATACTATTTTAAAACTTTATGGTCTTAAAAAAGAAGAAGAAACAGAATCCGTATTAACAATTAAAAATTGTATTCGATGCAAACAAAATATACCGACAATTGGCAATTTTTGTCCTGTTTGTGGAATGATTCAAAATACAGAAACGGCATTACAATTACAAAATTTTGAAGCTAAAGCAAAAAATCTTATGTTTAAAATAATCAAAGACAACCCCGAATTAATAAAAATTCTTGAAGAAATCCAATGAATTAATATTTAATATTTTGTATTTTGAAAATTTCAAAATATTATTATTAAACATTTTTTTTGTAGAAACTATGAAAATTTATACAACACTTCATGAAAAAAACATTGATTTTTATCAATACATCGAACACCGATCTAAAAAAAAGTAGTTAATTAATGATTTTGATTATGTTTTTTTCTATTTCATGATTCAGAATTCAGCATCTTAATTTTTATTTAAATTACTAAATAATTATATCTTAAAAAAATCTCTTTTTTTAAAAAAAGAGGTAAAATTTTCATATACAGACACAGAGTTTTAGTCGTTTTTGCCATTAAAACGACAAATGACAGTTATATCCTTAGGATATAATAGGCGGACTTCGTCCGAACCCTCCGGCGGGCTACCGCCGAACGCCGGAGTGTCCGGACAACAGAAATTCGTTTGCCTACGGCGGTGTACTCATTCATTAGCATGAGCTTCTGACGAATATGTATTTTTTGTCGCTATGCGACACCGCTTCGCTAAAAAATACATAATGTCAGACCATGATTGAATACCCCTTAAAAGCCGCGCGCCCCATAAATGGGGCTTGAGCGCGCGGCGAAGAAATACGAAATAAAAAACATCTCAACAACACCCACAGCGCACTCAAAAATAAATGTTGACCGGTCGTAAACGACCGATCATACTGAGAGCACACAGCTCAGAAGCCGAAATAAAAAACATTTAGGTAACATAGAAGTAAGAAAGTAAAGAGTAAGAAGGTAAAGAATAAGAAGGTAAAGAGTAAAAAATAAACAGGGAATTTAATCCCTGTTTTTATGGGAGGAAAGTTGAAAAAAGATTAAAGAGATAAGAAATTAAGAAAGGTTCTTTGTGTGTAACCACTGCAACAACCAAATCAATTGCAGTCAATATGCCCAAAACAGCGATAAAAACGGTCAACATCATTAAACCGGATGATCGAGAACATATCAATACCCAACCATTCATTTTCTCCGCTAAGAATCCAGTTATCAGCAATATAACCAACGATGTCAATAAAAAGAAAAATGTTATGTCATAGGACATAACTTTGAACATCGAAGCCGTTAAAAATGAAAATATCTCAAAACGGACGCATAAAGCCGATATTAACCAAATCGCATAAATTACTCTCCTCCATGTCACCAATGACATTTTTGCTCACTCACTTTTCATATCAACACTGTTCAGGTACATTGTGCCGGCAACAATTCCCATTCCAAGAACCAACATCCAAAAGGGCGTTAATGTTTCCGGAAGCCAATTTTGTAAACCCAAAACAAGCATTCCCGAACCGATCACAATCAAAGACATTGACAAAACAAGTTTCATTTTTTCATCTCCTTTCTTTTAACATAAACATAAGCAATACCACAAATCAACATCAATCCGCCGAATATAATAAGAACAATCAAGGTATCTTGCAAAATAACGGGAATTGTAACAGTATCAGTTCCATCACCGTTTGGCGTTTTTGTCGTATTATCGGTATTCGTTTGATTATTTGAGTTATTATCAGAATCGCCGATGCGCTCTTTTGCAACAACTGTCACATTCATTTTACCTGCAGTTGTCCACATTTCAGATGCTGTTCCATTAACCTTTAATTTCCCAGTCAAATAAATTTTATAAGTCCCTTCAACATCCGGAACGGTTGTCACCAACTGCCCAGTTATTTTTTGATTATTACCTAATGTTGCTGAATTCAATGTTTCATCATCTCGTAACCATTCGTTGCCGTTTTTACTGACTCCGTCGGGAACAGTCGAATACAATTCAATAACAAAAGGAACAGATTTGTTTTTAGTAAAGTATCCGTATGTGTTTTCATACTCATAAGGAATTTTAATCGTGTCCCCTGTAAAAACATGAACTGTTGCGTCCCTTGTAACAAATTCTTGAGCCACAAATCCTTGTGTAATTCCAAAAAACATAAGAACTAAAACCAACATCAAAAACATGATCTGATTACTTGAAAAACGAAAACCTGTCTTTTTAACAGGTTTTTCATTCGATTTATTGTAATTATCATATTCATACACAGTTTTTCTCAAATTATCACCTCGTTAAATATCGCATTAAAAATATTTTTAAAATTACGTAAACTAAAACAACAGCTATCGCTATTATTATAATTACAATTAAGAAATAAAGTAAAATATCCCAAAAATCACCAGATGAAAGCGCTTTCAACAACGCTTTGAAAACATCTAAAAGAGATATCTCACCGTTTAATAATTTTTTAAGATTTTTTATAAAATTTTTCAAAAGATCGGTTATCTTTTCAGGAAGCTTAAATTCCGGATTATTTCCGTCATCATCATTACCCGATGAACTATTTTGTGTATCGTTTGAACTACCGCCTGCACCAGATGAATCATTTCCCGAAATAATTTCAATTCCCGATGAATTACTGCCGTTTTGAGTGATCACGATTACACTACCGCCACCAGTAGAATTTCCGGATCCGTCCGATGAACCGGGCGTTCCATTTGTTGAATTATTCCAAGAAATACCGTGAACATCCATGTTCGTTTTTGTAAATATTGCAGATCCGCTCGGATAACTTGATTCAAGAACCAATGTATAGTTACCTGTTTTTGATACGTTAAACGGTCCAAAAGAACCAATCATTCTATTCGGATATTTTACATTATAATGAGTGTATGATCCCATTATCGTTTCATCTTGCGAATTACTCCGATTTGTTAAATATAAAGTCATATCGCAGTATGAACTATTTTCTTTAACCAAAACATCATACTGAACGGTTATATCCTCGAATTGATCAACATGAAGCGTTCCACCTTTCCCGATAATTACAGATGCCATTTCTTCACCGGAGTAAAGGAATAAAGCCACTAAAACGACGATAATTGAAATTATCAGCGCTTTTCTTGTCTCGTCTTTCATTTCAAATCACCAATACCGTAAATGGTGCTAAAACAACCACATTCCAGGCAGCGTGTAACCCGATTGATACGAGAGGGTAACCCATTCTTGCTTTTGTTGTACCGGGCATAATTCTGCCGGCATCCCAAATGAACTGCATCAACAATCCAAATACAAATGATGCAATCAGTGATGAAATACTCCAATTGTACGCAAAAACATGAAATCCAGCAAAACAAATAATCGCAATAAGTCGCGACAATTTGTATGATAAACCCGAAACTTCCAAAGCTCTCGGAATCGCACCTCTAAATAACAATTCTTCTGACATACCAACACAAATTGACTGTGCTAAAATCAATCCGGAAAGCGATCCAAAAACTCCATAATCCAAATTATTAGAAGCACCAAGACCCAAAAAAGTCAATAAAAACAATCCACCAACGAATGCGACCAAATATTGAACGATTCCATCAGTTGTTTTAATAAATCTCAATGGGTTTTCAACACCAAGCAACGCAAATGCTAATGCAAGCATTACCATATATGTCAAAAACGACGATGCCAATTCAGGACCCCAAATATACGGTGACGCTAAAAAGAAAAATAATTGGAGAATCACTGCGAATCCGAAAATATAAGAATTTCCCAGTGTTTTCAATGAACCAATTAAAGCGGTCGCATATCTAATTGGATTTGAACGGAACGTTCCGGAACCACTCATCAGAAACCACCCCATAGAAGCAGTCCACCGAGTTCATATGCCAAAAACAAAACGATTGCCCAATAAAAATAAGGCAATTGTTTCTTTTTTATACCAATTTTTAATAAAAAATCGGTAACCGGATTTGAGGAAGATTTCACGGTCCCAACCTCAATAAATCAATTCCAATTCGGCTTAATTGATTGATAATCGGTATACTACTATCTGCCCAACCTTTCATTATGTAATATTGAAGACTGGATATTTTACTGAAAATCGAATCTTCGCCAAAGAAAAAACGCATCCATGATGGTTTTGTTTTGCCGGATTCATCATCATTTCCGTTTATGATATTATCAATAATTGAGAAAATTGGCTCTCTTTGAAGTTCAACAGAGCCATAATCAACCCCCTGTCCGTAAATTCTCTTTTTACCAATCTGATCTTTATCCGATACCGGATTGACACCAACCGCTGCCTGATATTCTGCAGCTGAAATTTTATTGAGTGCCGGATTTGATTCATTATTTAAAAGTTGAATATTTTTTGTTTTGCCGCCGTTCAAAGCCGGCTGATTTGAACCAAAAACCAAACTGTAAGAATTTACAGCCAAATTATTGTCTGCAAATGCTTCCGGTATTTGAGTGCTATTTACAAACAAATTACCAAAAACAACAGCATTCTCTTGATTTATTACAGAATAATCATCTATCAAATTATTAACAAATGTATTAAAAAAAAACTGCTGTGTTGAATTTGGATAAGATATATCACCAAAATAACTAGCAGAAGAACTTACATTTTCATTTTTATAAACAATATTATTTAAAAATGTACAGTGAATTACACTACTGTCATTCCGAGCATTAATAATTGCATTGCCCATATTTGTAGTAAGAATACCACCGATGACATTATCTTCAAAATAACAATTCTTTACAAACATACTTGGACCTTCATAAGAACCCAGCATTATAACAAAAGAATTCACTCTGTTGCCCACAAAAGAACAATTCGTTACTCCATGTATTGTAGTACTTGTTTTAAGTGGTCCCATTTCAAAAAGAGTCGCAGCTACATTGTTATTGTTGAAAGATACATTTTCAACATCGCCGCCTCCAAAATAAAGCAATTGAACAAACTCACCAGAATTATTTTCCAATTTTCCATTTTCCACGCGCTGTATTGGATATAATCTGTGTGAATAAGTCATGCAATTCAATAATCCGATATTTTTATTATCGGAAAAAGAAAAACCATCAATGACAACAGTAGCGTTTTGATACATGTATGGACCAAAGACAGAATTTCCATTTTTACTGCCATTTC
This sequence comes from Desulfuromonadaceae bacterium, assembly GCA_034007015.1. GTDB lineage: Bacteria > Desulfobacterota > Desulfuromonadia > Desulfuromonadales > Desulfuromonadaceae > JAIVHC01. The sequence goes on along the minus strand of JAVERS010000040.1, from coordinate 9,747 downwards.
CCGCGGATACGTTATACACTATCAAATCTTTAATATAAAAATCAACAAGCGTTGTTTGAGAATTATTAAAAATAGAAACACGAGCTCCATTATCTATAATATTCGAATCGTTAATCACCAATTTATTGATGTTCACTGGCCCAGCTTTAAAAACAAAAATATTGGTATTATTATTCGCATCTTTTTTTAAAAAAGCTTCACCGTTTGATAAAATTGAAACACTCCTATTATTCCCATTGATTGTCACAGGAACAACCGATTCAATTGAACCATTACTCAATGCATTGACATCTGAAGAATTAATAACAATATTTTCTTTAAGATTAACAACGATTTCCGAATCAGTTGTACTCATCAAAGCCGAAATAAATTCAGAACCATTTGTTACATTATAAGTTGCAGCACTCACCGTCGGCAGCGTTGCAACAACCAAAAGAAATAATCCAATTAGCATTACTTTTTTAATCATTAGCTTTCCTCCCGAAAAATTAAAAACTCTCTGAAAAATCAGAGAGCAGAATTTTTAATAATACGGATCGGAATCGTTGTCGGATTTTCAGTGTTCGTAAATTTAATAGGCACTTGGATTTCATCCGAAATCGAAATCATTTTATTGAGTCCTTCCCAATCCAAATCAAACGTGACAATCACTTTTTGAGTTGTATCAGAAACTGTCCAACTTAAATTTTTACCACCAAGGACATCATTCACATATACTGCAGGTTTATCATTTTTCAAAGAAACTGGATAATAAACTTCACCGCCAGCCGTTTTCATAGTCGGGGCTGTTGCAGAAATAGAAGAAGAAAGAATTTCATTTGTATTTGTAAATCCGGAAACATAATTTAAATCAATTTCAGCCGTAACCGTAACGGTAACGGGTTCGCTCGGTTCAGACAACACACCTGTTTGAACAACACTCTTCACAGTTTCCATACTGCCCGAGGCATTCATCGTTTTAACAACAAAAGTTGTATGTGTTGCATTTGCAGACTTTTCAGCATCCACCTGAACGGCAATTACGCCGGAATCGGCGTTATAATTCGCCGTTTGATCAGCGACAACAGAATTGCCAATTTTCATATCAACAAGTTCTTTGTCAAGAAGCAGTCCATTGTCAGTTACAGATTGACTTTTTAAATTGTCAAACCAACCGGCATTATAACCGTGGTAACCGACAGCCAAAAGAAGAATTAATACAATCGCATAAACATACGTTGCATTAATCCCGAAAATAGTTTTTTGCCTTGCCATTATTTTTCACCTTTGAGCCTTTTTTTAACAAAAGACTTTAAGATGAAAAACAATTGAAATTTATATAAACCTGTGTGTGCTATATAGCCCACGCATAACGATTTTTAGAAACTCGTATTCTTAATCTCGTGAATAATAAGCACATAATAATTTTTGTCTTTTTCCGCACCCCATTCTTCTTTTCCTTTTCCGATACGATACGAACAAATCGCATCTAAACTCGGACTGTTTAATGAATAGCCATTCCGAAACCGAACCGCAAATTCTGGTCCTTGATTATGTAATCGCACCGCCCAATAATCCGTTTTTTCACGATACTCTTCTTTCTTCTCTCCAGATGCAATCATATCAAACCATTTCTTTTTAATTGGTAACGTTAACATTTTTAATTCCTCAATTTGTAGACTTATTTTTCAACATCTTTTCCGTCAACCGTTTAACACCATTCACCGCCAGATCACTTTCAACATCTTTATTGTAAACAGGCGCAATCACACCAGCATCCGTCATTTGTATGTGCATTGCCATAATACAAAATTCAATTGTTTCAGACGTATTTTTTCCGTATGCTGTCGACATTTCAGATAATTTTTTATTCATCCGGTCACTCAATCGCAGTGTAATATGATGATTTTTAATTGTCATTAAAAACCACCCCAAAATTCCGATTTTCTGACTTCATTAATCGTTCCCTTTTTTCAAAAACACGATTCAAAGAATCAGAAATTTCTTTACAAGACGAACAAACGTAACCAAACGGTTCAAGTTCAATAGATTCATTTTTCAAATCACAATTACATTTTCCACATCTCGATTGCGTAAAATTATTTAATTTTGATTCGGGACGAGAAAAAACAGCACTTACTGACATTCGTTTTATTTTTTTACTTCCCGATCGTTGTTCATAACAATCGCAACCATTGGATGTTGCTTGATCATCAAAGGTTACTAAATCTTGATTTCTCCGACTTTTCTAAACGCAAACCAAAGAAACAACATAACCCGTTGAAACTCTTGCAGCCTTTTTACAAAATTTGCAAAGTTTTCTTTTTGAATCTTTACGATTCATTTTTTCAAATGTTTTCGTACACAAGGGACAATAATTTTCATCATCATTTTCCGTCCAACCACAAGCATAAAATTCAGCTTCGCAATCTTCAGGTTCTTCAGCAATATCCGAGTTTATGCAAAAATCACAATGTATCCAACGTTTGCCTTCATCATCTGTTTCTATTCTTAAAGACATAAAATAACCTCATTCTTTCATTTTTTTCAAAATTTCAATTACTTCTTTTTCGGTACATCTGACAGAACGAGCAACAAGCGTTTTTGCAATCATATCCGGACGTGTGCCGGAATTTAACATATCGCAAATAACTTGCTCTTTTTTGTTTTTATCTAAAATCGAAAATGGTATTGAATAACTTTCATTCCACATTTTCGGCAATCCGAGTTCAACCGTGCATCTGAAATCCGGACACATAAAAAAAGCTGTTTTCTGATCTTTCGGGATGAAATAATTCGGAACAAGTTCCATTATTGCATCTCTTTCAAGCGATAATGAAAACAAACTCATTGATTTCATTATCAACATATCACAAAATTTTAAAAAATTAATATCCCCGGTCGAACTGATTTGAACAGCACTTACAATCCATTTCAGATGATGTCGAGCTACTGCAAAAGATGTCGTATCCTCTGTTGCGGAAGATTCACGTGTTCGCGAATTATAAAATATTGCCAATTCATCAATTGATGAAATGGTTCTACATGGAACATCGAATAAATCCGATGCAATATTTACGGATTCGTGTGCTTTTTGTGAAGCGCCGATTATATACGGCAACAACCCGTATTCCATAGCCCACTCAAAAAGTTGATAAGTCATTACATTTTTACCCGATCCACGTTCGCCAATAATGTTTATTATTCTTGGTTTTTTGAACAAATAATCTTTTATCCACTGAATTTTGATCTCGTTTGGAACAAGAAAATCATAAATGATCTCAAAAGCAGCGACCGGATTTTCCAAAGCAAATTTTATAAAATCCTCAACAAGATAATGAATATCATAAACCGAATTCGGCGCTTTTGCCATACAATAAGACCGAATTACATATTTATTCTGTCTCAAAAATGCAAGTGCCGATATCGGCGACATACTACCTGGCGGAATCGGATCATACATTAAAGGTTCTTGTTCGATCGGCGATTTCCACGCTAAAATCTCTTCCGTTTTCGGTACCATATCAAACGGTGAAAGCAATTCTATGAATTGCGGTGATAATTCAATCATGAACGATCACCTTTCAACGATTTTTCAATCCGATCCATGATTTCATCAGAACCCAATGTTTTTATCGAATGTTTATCCGATAACATTTTTAAAACATCAGCCAATAAAAGACGTTGTCCTTTTATTGTTCGATCTTGGATTTCCATTCGGCTTTTGACATCTTGAATATCAACGGAAACATCACCGAATTCTCCGGACTGAACATTTCCGTATAAACAATAATCTGTTTTTTCAGTAAACGGCTCAATCTCTGTCGGAATCGAACCATTCACCTGAAGATCCGCTTTTAAAAGCCAATTATTGCCGGCTTTTGCTGTCATTTCTACAGGACAAACAAAAACCTTGTCACCGCGTTTTTTAATGCCGAGTGCATCAATTCCTTCATAAAAAACATAAAATTTTTGAGATCCGGACTGAATTTCTCTTAAACTTCCGTCCCATTCAAAAATTCCGTAACTTGTTATCAATTTACGGGTTTTATATTTTGCAAGTAATTCAGATTCATCATTTCGCAATGATTTAATCAGTATCCCAATTGCAATAAAAGGAAAAATTGAAGCATAATATTCTCCGAATATTAACGGTGCATTAAAAATTTTAACAAAAAACCAAAAATAAACGATTACAAGAACGGCTAAAACCGTTAATGTATCTCGTTCTTTTCCGAACAATTTTATTGTCATAGAAAAAACCCCTTTTCAGTTCTTTTCTAACAACGGTTTTTTTTCCTCTTCTTTTGGTTTATCAGATTTTATAAAATCATCAAGTTTTCCGATTTTGTGTAAATACAAAACAAAAAGAAGCAAAATACCAAAAACCCCATAAACCCAATATTTTTCAAATATGGTTTTTTCGGGTTCGGGTTCGGGCGTATTATTCACGGTTTTCAAACGTTCAATCTCGGTCCGAAGTTGCGAAATTTCGTTTTCGAGTTTGGTATTGTTTTTTTCAACGGATTCCACCGTTGCCGGAATCGTTAAACCATTTGCAGAAGCAAATTCTTCTAACCATACGGGATATGATTCTGTCAAATTTTTTGCCGGAACAATCGCGGATAAAAGATTTAATGTTAAATTTTTATCTTCAATAATTTCCCTTGTTTCCCAATCAATTATTGTTATTTTTATACGATTTTGTCCTTCTGACAAAATAGATGCAGGATACCATTCACTAACAGAATAACTACCATCTTTTTTGATGTTCACATCTTCCGTTAATTCTTCTCCGTTCACATCAATCCGATATCGGATTTTATGGGGAACGGTATCATCATTATTAATTGAAAATTCAACGCAGAAATCCTGCGGATATGCCATTTCTCTTAAATTCATAGAACTGTTAAAAGTTGTCACTTTTAACGATGAAACACGAACAAAAAAAGATAAATCATCTGAAGATGATGTCTGTTTTTTTTGTGCATAAAAAGTTTTTATTTCAGTCGGCGTCGGATTTCCGACTGTATCAAAAGCACGAATTAAAACAACATGTGTTCCCGTCGTTTTTATTTCTTCCGTATAAGTAAATTCATTACCGGACATTTCCGCGGTCCGCCATGAATTTTCATTCAATTTTATTTCAACACGATCAATCCCGGACGGATCAATCGCGGTTCCGTAAACCTTGACCGTACCGTCATCATTCGGTAAAACATTTACCGTTAATGTCGGCGGAAGTAAATCCTGTTCTGCAGTCGCAGGTACCAAAAAGGTTAATAAAAACAAAATGATTAAAATCATTTGCATTTTTTTCATTTGAATCGCCTCACGAATCTTTGAAAAATAATGCCGGAATTCGAGGACCCTAATCCACGAATTCCAACTTTTCCAAAGAGGATTTTTATGAAATCAGAATTTTCTTCTGTTTTCTCCTTTGACCCGTGCGATGTCATCTCCAAAAGACAAACAGTAATCAACATATTCACGGTGTTTTGAAGCTTTATCAAGAATGTCATTCGCCATTCCAATAGCTTCATCAAAAGACATTTTCATTTTTGCTTTTCCGTGGGAAATATACATTGATCCCGGAATCTCATTAGTATTGACGAATTCAGCACCACCCATTTTCTCTTTTACAAAAGAACCGGATTTAACGCCGATTTGAACAGCGCCGTTTCTGTCGAAATCCATAATTTCAACAATTTCAGAACCGGCTTTTGCTTGCGCAAGTTTCAACAATTCGGCGGTTCCTTTCGATCGAACGGAACGATTGAATTCAACAACATCCATTGTATTGGTTTCTTCATCGGATTTTAAATCTTTGTCTGTAAAACCACTTGCTGCAACTTCTGAAACGGGTTTCTTTTCTGCTTTTTCTTGTGTAATATTTGACATATTTTTTACCTCTTATTTTTTTATTTATTGATTTGATAAACCGGTTATACCGGTATCAGAGTGATAGATTTTAGTCAAAACGTTTTCCCTGTTCTCGGTTTTAACTAATTCGTTTCGCACTTTCCAGTAATCACAAACGATTTGTGACAAATAGGAATCTTTGGCAGGGCGATATTTACCGCGACCGCAACGCTCAAAATTATCAGATTCTGAAACCAATGTTCTATATGTCCGATCTGACAAAAAACGGAAAAATGAGCGTTTCACATAGCCACGGCTATTTATTTGATCTGCAAAGACATCAAAAAATTCAATGTCCTTGAATTCTTTGTCAATTTCTGATTGCCAAACATAAGATTCAAGAACTTTCTTTATCCAATCCGAATCATTCATTTTTAAATGAACAAATCGGTTGTAGCCTTGACTGTATTTTTCTTCTTCCAAGCCTTCTGTTACTCTTAAAAATTGTAGAATAAATTTTGAGTAAACAAATCGTTTTGCTTCTTTAACATCTCTAAAAAACATATCGGAAAGTGTTTCAGATTCATTAAGACCGGAAGTTTTCAGTTCGTTTCCTAAAACAATCTCGTTTCTTAAATTCTGTTTCGTTTTCTTATAATTCTTATATGAAAAACGAACGAAATTCGGATCAATATCCGAATAAATTTTTGAAACGAGTAACGGAGTTCCACCGTGTAAAGTTGTATCAACAAGGCGATTTCTTACCAAAAATTCCATTTTTTCATGTAAATATCCAAATGTATCGAACGGAAGCGGTTGATTCCAACAAACTTCAATTTGATTAATTGATATTTTCATACCACTTATGAAAATTTCTTTATCAATTTTAAGTCGTTCCGATGTCATATCAACAAAAAACTCTAATGTTTTTTGTTTCAAATCATCCATAACAATTTCTTCAAATTCCAAATAAGCTTTTTCATATCCAACCGGTATAAAATTCGTCTCTTCAATAAGTTCCTCATCATAAACATCTTCAATTTCCGGATATTTTTCCAAAAGCATATTGTAAACAATACGCTGAATATTGTAAAAACCGGCTAAAGAAATTGGTGCACCACCGGGCGGATTATGGCGGTATCGGTATGTTGCACCGTCCGTATGCCAAAGCAACATTTTACCGCTTCCGTCATTATATTCAATCGGTTTTCGTTGCAATTTAAAACCATTTAAAATTGAACGATTTTCAATAAAAGAAAATCTTTCATCAATATCTTCCGGCATTAAACTTTCAATTTCTTCTTCAGAATATCCCTCTTCTTGCATCTGTCTTTTATCATAAACAAGCTGTTCCGTCAAAATGTCTTTAGACATTGTGCTTTTTTCAATAGCACTCTGAACATCTTTCATATAAGACATTAAATCAGTTGAGTAAACAAAAATACTTACTCGATCAAGCATTAAAACAGGATATTCAATATTCAACGGATCTTCAATGTAAAAATCCCTTGATATTTCTGAATCATATTTACGATATTCATCTCTCAAAACAGTTCGTTTGTGATATGAATAAAGATTACGAACATTTTGAACTAAATCATTCGGACGCTGATTAAATTTATGTTTTTTCAAATAAATTTTTAAAACATTATTTAACCACGGGAATAAATCCGAATAAAATTCTGCTTCTTTAAAAATAATGGAAAAAACCGAATCCGCCACAGATTGATCTTTTCCATTTTCAAAGGTTTTCAATAAATTACGGACACGACCGTAATCTGAAGAATAAGATTTTTCCACATTCGTAATACAACCGTTTTTTAAAATTTCGTTGTCTGTCTATGACAACAAAAAATATTTTGATAAAAATTCTTTATCAAATTTTAAAGGCGAATCCGGACGAATTAAAAATTCAAGAACAGAGTTTTTACTGGTTGTCTTTATTGCTAAATCCAACAGTTTTTTGAAAACGCCCGGATTATACGTTTTTCTTTCATAGCTTTCAATTTTGTTTCCGATTCGAGACCAAACGGAATAAGGAATATTTTCATACCCTCGATAATCGACAACGGGTAATAAGCCGACATCTTTAAAGTATGTTTCAATAATTCCGAGTGAATCCGAATCCATTAGAAACACTCCTTACAGGGTTGTTTAAATGGAGGTTGAAATGAATATTTGCCACTCAGCGTAATTGAAACGCTCTGCGTAATCAATTTTAAACGCAAAGTGACACAAATAAAAATATTTTTGGTGTAAATCCCAATCTGATCAAAAATCATGAGATTACACCTTTATTGAAAGAATTTCGCAATCGTTTTTTTGAATTTTGTCGCCTTGTGGAATTTGAACCTCAGAAGCAACACGCTGAATAAAACGGACAGCAACATGTTCAATTGAATTTTCATCAAATTTGTAATTATTCAAAAACAATTCATTTTCAAAACAAAAAACCTGACATTCTTCAATTGCTTCCAATATCATTCTGTAACCTCAACACTTTGTGGATTAAAATTGTCAATACCAACCCTTACTAAAAAACGAATTGCTGATTGTCTATCGCTAAAATATCCTTTTCCAACATAACAATCAATGACATCTGCAGTTTTATTTGGTAACATCAATTGAATTCGAGAATTGTTTGCCATTTTTATCATAATTTGTCTAATGTAAGTCATAACATATAAATGTTACTACAATTTACTAATTATTAGACAATTTGACATGTTTAAGTCAATAATGATAATATTCGAATCCCTACTTTAAACAGTTATGAGTAACAGTTCTATTCGAAAAAATACAACTTCAATTTCGCTTAGTTCCGACACTCTTAAAAAAATTGAAAATCTAAAAAACACTGGAAATTTTTCATCATCATCTGATGTTGTTTTTATTGCAGTTTGTGAATTAATGGGAAAAATCAAAACTTTAGAATTAAATCCAAATTTTGAACATTCTCAATTATTTGAAAATATTCATTTTAATACGTCCAATAAAAAAAGAATGCCTGTTGCCTTCAACATTTATATCAACAACGAACTTGAAAATATATCCAATATTACAAAAAAATCAAAATCATTCATTGTTGACTTCGCTATAAATGATTTTATTGAAAATTATAATAAACCAAACAATCAAATTTTTCAAACAAATCATACAGATTTCCCCAATAACAAACAAGAATTAAAAGACTTCATTTTGCAAATTATTAAAGAGGCGAATAATGAACACTGATGGAATTATATACCCAAATGAAAAAAAAGTTTGTTCAATTAACAGTTTAAATTTTAAAAGTTTATTACTCACAGATCAACGCCTTATTTTTTTAGAATATAATTCCTATCAATCCATTCATCTTGAAAATATCGTATCAGTCCGATATACAAGATCTAGAAAAATATTCATCTTAATATTGGCAATTATTTCTCTCTCGTTCGCACTAATTGGTTTTAAAAATTCATCCGATTATGTCAATTATGCATTTATTTTTGGAACAATTTTAATTATTTATTACTTTATAAGTAGAAAATCATTTATTGAAATTTCAACAAAAGCATCTGAAAAAATCAAATATAATGTAAAAGTTGCAGATCCGGATGAAATAAGAAACTTTTGCGGATAGATTCAAAATCCAATGTATCGAATGAATAATCAATATTATACCCCCGAATTTCATCCGCATTCACATTCAAAATTACAATCAAATAATAATTATGAAGAAAACGATTTTTTTATTAAAAAATAATGATGTGAAACAAAAAGATTTGAACCCACGGGCTAAATCCCGCTTGAGGCTTTCTTTCAGACGGTGGGGTTCTTCACCTCTTTTTTTATTTTTCTATTTTCCATTTTTCTATTTTCCATTTTTCTATTTTCCATTTTTTTATTTTCCATTTTTTTATTTTC